>JBEKXJ010000012.1:0-72115 GCA_049512215.1 Solirubrobacteraceae bacterium | reverse complement strand
CCTCACGATCGTCAAGCTCGACATCGACGAGAACCCGCAGACGGCGGCCCGTTTCCAGGTGCTCTCGATCCCGACGATGATCCTCTTCAAGGGCGGTCAACCGGTCAAGACCGTGGTCGGCGCCTACCCAAAGAAGAAGCTCGAGCAGGAGCTCGAGCCGGCTCTCAGCGCGGCCTAAAGGAGCCGATCGCCTCCGCTAAAGGAGGTGATCATCGCCTCCGCTTGAAACCCCGATCGCTAGGGGGCGCCCGGATGCGTCCGGCGCAGGGCGATCCTCAACGTGAGGCCTTCGATCTCGGTTTCCTCTGAGTAGTCGCTCATCGTGGCCCTCCCCGCGGCGTCCCCGCTCAGGCCGAGCTCGAGCGCGAGCGTCTCGCTGGCGAGATGCTCGCGGTGGGTCTCCGCGGCCTCCATCAGGGCCGGGTCTCCGCCGAGCCTCAGCGCGATCCGGTCCTCGACCTGAAGGCCGGCCGTCTTGCGCGCGTTCTGGACCGCATGCACGATCTCGCGCGCGCGCCCCTCGCGGCGAAGGTCCCCGTCGATCGCCAGATCGAGCGCGACCGCGTGCGAGCCCTCCCGCTCGACGCCGTAGCCTTCGGGGGCCCGCATCGTGACGATCACGTCCTCGGCCGAGAGGCTGTGCTCGCGCCCGGCGACCGTTATCCCGATCTCGCCGCCGCGCTCGGCACCCGCGCCCCGCGCCGCCGCGACCACCCGCGCGGGGTCGAGCGCGGCGATCGCCTCGGCGACCAGGGGCATGTCCTTGCCGAAGAGCGGACCGAGCCTGCGGTAGTTGGCCTTCAGCTCATAGCTGCCGAGCTCATCGGCGGCCGCCACGAAACGCACACGCCTGACGTTCAGCTCCTCACGCACTATGTCCGCGAGCCTTTCGATCGCCTCCCGCTCGCGTCCCTCCGCGACGATGACCGCCTCGCCCAGCGGCTGGCGCACCTTGATCTTTGCCTTGCCCCTGGCCCCCAGCCCGAGGCGCACCGTCTCGCGCGCGAGCGCCATCGCCTGCTCCAGCTCCTCGTCGCGCTCGGGAAGGGCTTCGCCGGAGGGGAAATCGCACAGGTGCACGCTCGCGAGCGAGCCGTCGAGGTTCTCATAGATCTCATCGGCCATGAACGGGCAGAAGGGGGCCAGCATCTTCGCCACCGTCAGCAGGCACGAGCGCAGCGTCTGAAACGCGAGCGGATCCCCGTCCCAAAAGCGCCGGCGCGAGCGGCGCACGTACCAGTTCGAGAGCTCGTCGACCAATCCCGCTATCGCTCGCCCGGCGGAGGTCGCGTCGTAGGCATCGAGCCGCTCGGCGACGAGCGCGGCCGTGCCCGCCGTCCGCGAGAGCGCCCAGCGGTCGAGCTCCTCGCCGGGGTCGGCGCCCGCGACGGGCGCCGATCGCCCCGCCCCGTCGCCCGCCGTGTCGTCGCCCGCCGTGTCGGCTGCCGCCTCGGCGAGCTCACTCGCCGAGGCGTTTGCGTAAAGGACGTAGAAGAAGTAGGTGCTCCACAGCTGCTTCAGAAACAGCCGCACACCCTCGCCGATCGCCGCCGTCGAGAAGCGGTAGCCGTCCCAGGGCTGCTTTGAGGTGAAGAAGTACCAGCGCAGGGCGTCGGCCCCATAGCTGTCGAGCACCTGCCAGGGCTCGACGGTGTTGCCTTTCGACTTGGACATCTTCTGGCCCTCCTCGTCGAGGATCAGCCCGAGGCAGACGACGTTGCGGTAGGGGGCCGGCTCGGAGAGCATCGTGGCCACCGCCAGCAGTGAGTAGAACCACCCGCGCGTCTGATCCTGGGCCTCGCAGATGAAGTCCGCCGGAAAGCTCTGCTCGAAGATGTCCTCGTGCTCGAAGGGAAAGTGATGCTGGGCGAAGGGCATCGCGCCGGAGTCGAACCACACGTCGATCACCTCGGGGACCCGCTTCATCGGCCGCTCGCATTCCGGGCAGGGGAACTCGAGCTCGTCCACATAGGGGCGATGGTGATCTGAGAGCCCCCGTCCCGCGCGCTCGGCGAGATCGCCGAAGGAGCCCACCACATGCGCGTGGCCCGCCCGGCAGCGCCACACCGGCAACGGGGTGCCCCAGTAGCGCTCACGCGAGAGCGCCCAGTCGACGTTGTTCTCAAGCCAGTCGCCGAAGCGCCCGTGCTTGACATGCCCCGGATGCCACGCGACGGTCTCGTTCGCCGCCATAAGCTCGCCACGGAGCTTCGAGGTCGCGATGTACCAGGAGGATTTGGCGTAGTAGAGCAGCGGCGTACCGCAGCGCCAGCAGTGGGGATAGGAGTGCTCGTAGGCCTGCTCGCGCAGCAACAGGCCGCGCTGCTCGAGGTCCGCGAGGAGATCCTCGGTCAGCGCAGGGTCCTTGACGAAGCGGCCCTCATAGCTGTGCCCGTCAACGCTCTGCACGCTGGCGTCGTAGGTGCCGTCGGGCCGCACCGGGTTATAGAGCGTCTCCGGCTTGGTCGGGTCGAAGGGTACCTGCGCAGCGGCGCCCGCCACGCGGTAGTCGTCCTCGCCGAACGCCGGAGCGAGGTGCACGATGCCCGTGCCGTCCTCCGTCGTGACGAACGCATCGGCGAGCACCGGAAAGCCTCCGGGCTCGCGGTCTCTGAGCCTGAAGATCGGTCCCGCGTAGGCCGGGTAGCGCTCGACTAGCTCCACGCCCGAGAAGCGCTCGAGGATCTCTGCGGCGTCCCCGAGCACCGGCTCTACGCGGGCCTCGGCGAGCACGAACATCTCATCGCCGACGCGCACGCTCGCGTAGCCGGCCTCGGGCGCGACCGCCACCGCAACGTTGCCTGGCAGTGTCCACGGCGTGGTCGTCCACACGAGCAGCTTCTCTTCGCCACCGGGCACCCCCAGCTTGACGAAGACGCTCCTGTCGACGACGTCGCGGTAGCCGAGCGCTACCTCGTGGGAGGAGAGCGTCGTCTCACAGCGCGGGCAGTAGGGCACGACCTTGCGCCCCTCGTAGAGAAGACCGCGACCGTGGATCTGCGCGAGCGCCCACCAGACCGACTCGATGTAGCTCTCATCAAGCGTCCGGTAGGCATGGTCGAGGTCGAGCCAGAAGCCGATCCGCTCGGTCAGCCGGTTCCACTCCTCGAGGTAGCTGAACACGGAAGTACGGCAGCGCTCGTTGAACTTCCCGATGCCGAACTTCTCGATCTCGGCCTTCGAGCGGATACCGAGCTCCTGTTCGACCGCGATCTCGACCGGCAGGCCGTGACAGTCCCAGCCGCCCTTGCGCTCGACGCGATAACCGCGCATCGTCTGAAAGCGCGGGTAGATGTCCTTGAACACGCGCGAGAGCACGTGGTGGGTGCCCGGCGGCCCGTTGGCCGTCGGCGGTCCCTCGTAGAAGATCCATTGCCTGGCTCCCTCGCGGGCTCGCAGCGACTCGCCGAACACATCGCGCTTGCGCCAGCGCTCCAGCACCTCGAGCTCGAGCGCCGGCAGGTCCTGGCTTGGATCGACCTCGCGTCTGGGGATCAGCGGATTTCGAGGCAGAGCCGTCACGGGGCGGCCCATTGTAGGTGCGGCCCGGAGCCGGTCCATACGATGAGGCCATGAGGCTTCGCCTCTACCACCATCCCGACGGCGCGCGCGTGGCCTACCGCCAGCTCGGAGCCGGGCCTCCGCTCGCGCTGCTCCATTCCGCGCTGCTCTCCCACAAGGAGTGGGAGCCCGCCGTCGAGCAGCTGTCGGATCGCTTCCGCGTCGTGCTCCCCGACCTCCCGCTGCACGGCGACTCCGAGAGCCGGCCCCGGCACCCCTATACGCTCGACTGGTTCGCCGAGGTGTTCGCGGGCTTCGCCGCCGAGGTGCTCGGGCCGAGGCCATGCCTCGCCGGGCACGACGCCGGCGCCGAGATCCTCCTGCGCGCCGTCCTGACCGATCGCGTGCGGCCTCGCAGGCTCGTGCTCATGCCCAATCGCCTGCACGCCCCCCCGCAGCGCCGGCTCCTGCGCGAGGCCTGGCGGATGGCCGCCTGCGCCGCAGCCGTGCCCGGGATGGACCGGCTCCTCTCGAGCGCCACCCGCGCCGTGTTCACGCCCGAGCGCGCCCTCGGTCTGTCCGCCCGCCGGAACCCCGCCGCGGCCGACCTCATGCGTCACGCCTTCGCGGACGTCCCCGGGAACTCGAGCCTCGCCCGCTCCTGGGCCAAGTGCGCGCGGGCATGGCCGCGCGGCGCTCAGACGTACCTGCTCGAGCTCTACCCGCGTCTGGACATGCCGGTGCTGCTGCTCTGGGCCGACCGCGACCCCTTCTACCCGCTCGCCCCCGCCGAAGAGGCGCTCCAGGTGATCCCCGACGCCCAGCTGCGCGTGCTTCAGAGCACGGGATTCCTGATGGCCTACGATGACCCCGTCGGGCTCGCGCGGGAGCTGTCGGCGTTCTGCGGATAGGGTCCCTGCTCGCCCGAACCGACCAAGGAGATCAGATGCCGAGCAACCAGCAGCTGTGGGGCGGGGAGACCGCCAAGGCCGTCGAGAACTTCCCGATCTCGGGCGAGACCGTGCCGGTGTCGGTCGTGCGCTGGCTCGCGCGCGTGAAGGGCGCCGCCGCCGCCGTGAACGGCGAACTCGGCCTGCTCTCCAAGCGCAGCGCCTCTCGCATCGAGAGGGCGGCCGGTGAGATCGCGGCGGGCGGGCACGACGAGCAGTTCCCGGTCGACGTCTTTCAGACGGGCTCGGGCACCTCGACGAACATGAACGCCAACGAGGTCATCGCACGGCTTGCCGGCGAGGGGGTGCATGCCAACGATGACGTCAACATGGGCCAGTCTTCAAACGACGTGTTTCCCACGGCCGTCCACCTCGCCGCGCTCGACGTGGCTCAGAACGAGCTCCTGCCCGCGCTGAAAATGCTCGAGCGCTCGTTCGCCCGCAAGGCCAGGAGCTTCCAGAACGTCGTGAAGGCGGGACGCACCCACCTGATGGACGCCGTGCCGGTCACCCTCGGGCAGGAGTTCTCGGGCTACGCCGCGCAGATAGCCCTCGGGCAGGAGCGGGTCCAGTCCGCCCTCTTGCATGTCGGGCAGATCCCGCTCGGGGGCACCGCGACCGGCACGGGGCTGAACACGCATCCGCGCTTCGCCGAGAAGGTGCGAGCGCGCCTGAAGCGGGAGTCGGGCCTCAAGCAGATCGCCGCGCCGCTCGATCCGTTCGAGGCGCAGGCGAACCGCGACGCCCTCGTCGAGCTCTCCGGCGCCCTGAAGGTAATCGCCGTGTCGCTCACGAAGATCGCCGGCGACCTAGCGCTGATGGGCTCGGGACCGCGCGGGGGAATCGGCGAGATCTTCCTGCCCGAGCTCCAGAAGGGCTCCTCGATCATGCCCGGCAAGGTCAACCCGGTGATCCCGGAGGTCGTCCTGCAGGTCTCCGCGCAGGTGATTGGCAACGACACCGCGATCACAGTCGGAGGGCTGCAGGGGCAGTTCGAGCTGAACGTGCGCATCCCCCTGATCGCCCGCAACCTGCTCCAGTCGCTGACGCTGCTCTCGGCCGCGGCCCGCGTGCTCGCCGAGAAGTGCGTCGACGGCATTCAGGTCAACAAGGCCGGGACCGACGCCTCCGCGGGCGCCACCCTTGCCGTCGCCACGGCACTGAACAGCGCGATCGGCTACGACAAGGCGACGGTCATCGTCAAGAAAGCGACCTCCTCCGGCAGGCCGCTGCGCGAGGTGGCCCTCGAGGAGGGGGTCGATGCCAAGCTCTATGACGAGACGATCGATCTGCGGCGCATCGCACGGGGTAATCGCGGCTAACCGGTGCCACGCGCGGCACAGCGCGCGAAGACTGGTGTACCTTCACGATGCGTGTCACGGCGAGGACGGGGGATGAGGGTAAGCAGAGCTTCGACTGGCGGGGCTGCCGAGAGGGCGAGCCTGCGAGTGATCCTCGGCTCGCTGCAGACGCGCCAACGGCGAACCTTGGCGATGATGGCGCTGGTAGTGCTCGCACTGCACGCTCTGGGCTTCCTCATGCTGATCGCGCTGGTCGCGCCGAAGCACCACCGCCTAGGCAGCGCGGGTGCCTTCACGATCGGGATCGGCGTGACCGCCTACACGCTCGGCCTGCGACACGCCTTCGATGCCGATCACATCGCCGCGATCGACAACACCACGCGCAGGCTGATGTCCGAAGGCAAGCGCCCGCTGAGCGTGGGCTTCTGGTTCTCGCTCGGGCACTCGACGGTCGTCTTCGTGCTCGCGTTTCTGCTCGCGTTTGGGGTGAGGGCGCTCGCGGGTCCCGTCGGGGACCGCGGCTCCGGCCTGCATCGGGTGACGGGTCTGGTCGGCACGCTCATCTCCGGCGGCTTCCTCTACCTGATTGCAACGCTCAACGTGGTGATCCTCGTGGGCATCATCAGGGTGTTCCTGCAGATGCGTCGCGGCGCCTACGACGAGCGCGAGCTCGAGGAGCAGCTGGCGAGCCGCGGGCTCATGAACCGCTTCTTCGGCGGGATGATGAGGGCGATCAGAAGACCCCACCAGATGTATCCGATCGGGCTGCTCTTCGGCCTGGGCTTCGACACGGCGACGGAGGTCGCGCTACTGGTGCTCGCCGGCGGCGCCGCCGGGGCGGGGCCGCCGTGGTATGCGATCCTGTGTCTGCCGATCCTGTTCGCCGCCGGCATGAGCCTGATGGACTCGATCGACGGGTCGTTCATGAGCTTCGCCTACGGCTGGGCCTTTTCCGAGCCGGTGCGCAAGGTCTACTACAACATCACGATCACCGGCCTGTCGGTCGCGGTGGCGCTCGTGATCGGCACGATCGAGCTCGGCGGACTGCTCGCCGAACGGCTCAGCCTCTCAGGCTCGTTCTGGACGGCTTTCGAGCAGCTCGATATCAACGCCGTGGGCTTTCTGATCGTGGGGATGTTCATCATCACCTGGGCGATCGCGCTGGGCGTCTGGCGCCTGGGGCGGATCGAGCAGCGCTGGAACAGGGGGCTCGGTGAGTAGCGTGGCGCGCGGGCCCGGGCTCTGCGGGCGCCCGCCTGAATCTCTTGCTCTCAGAAGCAGGCGCGGGTTGGGTATAGGCTCCGGATGGAGCAGTTTTCGTCCCCGAAGATGGAGAGGGCCCGCGAGATGTGCCTAGCAATTCCAGGGGAAGTGGTCGAGGTGGTGGATGAGGAGAACCGGCTCGCCACCGTCGAGGTCGCGGGCGTGCGACGGACGGTCAACATCGGTCTCCTCGACGGGGACGGGACCGGTGCCCTCCCGGGCGACTGGGTGCTCATCCACGTGGGCTTCGCGCTCTCGAAGATCGATGAGCAGGAGGCGCAGGCGACGCTGAGCCTGCTCGAAGAGATGGGGGCCGAGTACGAGCAGGAGCTCGAGGAGCTGAAGGCCAGCGTGATCGAGTGACCGGGAACCTGCGATGAGCGATTTCCTCACCGCTCATGGGTGCATCACCTGCGGCGACCAGGCGGTGCCCATGCGGGTTCTGAACCTCGAGGCGGGGCGCGCGCTGGCGCTCTGCTCCGATCCGCAGGGCGAGTGCTCGAGCGTCGAGATCGCTCTCGTCGAACCCGTCGCGCCGGGCGAGGTCCTGCTGGTCCACGCTGGCACCGCGCTCGCGCGCGCCGCCGCGCAGGAGGCAGGGGCGTGAGGTTCGTCGAGGAGTTCCGTAACGCCGAGCTCGGCCGTGCGGTTGCCGGCGAGATCCTCGCCGCGGTCGAGCCCGACCGCCATTACAAGATCATGGAGGTCTGCGGCGGGCACACGCACTCGATCTACAAGTACGGCGTCGATGATCTGCTGCCCTCCAACGTCGAGCTCGTCCACGGCCCTGGCTGCCCCGTCTGCGTGATTCCTATGGGTCGCGTCGATGACGGCATCTCGCTCGCGCACGAGCCAGGCGTCATCTTCACCTGCTTCGGGGACATGCTGCGGGTTCCCGGCTCCAGCCAGACGCTGCTCGACGCGAAGGCCGAGGGCGCCGATGTGCGGATCGTCTACTCGCCGCTCGATGCCCTGCGCATCGCAAAGCAGAACCCCGACCGCGAGGTCGTCTTCTTTGCCATCGGCTTCGAGACCACGGCGCCCTCTACGGCGCTGACCCTGCGCCGCGCCAAGGCGGAGAGCGTTCCGAACTTCTCGGTCATCTGCTCGCACGTGACCATCGTCCCGCCTCTTCGCGCCCTGCTCGAGTCGCCGGACCTGCGGCTGGACGGCTTCATCGGCCCGGGCCACGTAGCCACCGTTGTCGGCGCGCGGCCATTCCAGTTCTTGGCGGATCAGTACGGCAAGCCGATGGTGATATCCGGCTTCGAGCCGCTCGACCTCCTGCAGTCCGTGCTAATGATCCTGCGCCAGCTCGCCGAGGGCCGGCGCGAGGTCGAGAACCAGTATGCGCGCGTGGTTCCCTGGGAGGGCAACCTGCGCGCGCTCGAGATCATGGGCGAGGTCTTCGCGCTGCGCCCCCACTTTGAGTGGCGCGGCCTCGGGTTCATCTCCCAGAGCGCGCTGAAGCTCTCCGAGGCCTACGCCGAGTGGGACGCCGAGGAGCGCTTCTCGGTGCCCGGCATCCGCGTCGCCGATCCCAAGGCGTGCCAGTGCGGGGAGGTCCTGAAGGGTGTCATCAAGCCCTGGGAGTGCAAGGTGTTCGGCACCGCCTGCACGCCCGAGCGACCGATCGGTACCTGCATGGTCTCGCCCGAGGGGGCCTGCGCGGCCTACTACAACTACGGGCGCTTCGCCCGCGAGCGCGAGATCGCCTAATGGCCGAGGCGCTCTCAGACCGCGAGTCGCGGATCCTCGGGATCATCGAGACCGCGCGGGCCAAGCGCGCGAAGTTCCGTGATTCGCAGATCACGATGTCCCACGGGGCCGGGGGCAAGGCGACGAGCTCGCTGATCGAGGGGCTCTTCCTTCCGGTGCTGGCCTCACCCGCCCTCGACGCGCTCGCGGACGCCGGCGCGCTCAGCGTCGACGGGCTCGAGCTCGCCCTCACCACCGACTCCTTCGTGGTGAAGCCGCTGAGCTTCCCGGGCGGCTCGATCGGCGAGCTGGCGGTCAACGGGACGGTCAACGACCTCGCGATGGCCGGCGCCCGGCCGCTCGCGCTGACGCTCTCGCTCGTGCTCGAGGAGGGCCTGCCCGCCGAGACGCTCCGCCGCGAGGTCGAGGCGATCGCCCGTGCCGCGCGCGAGGCCGAGGTGCAGGTCGTGGCGGGCGACACCAAGGTCGTCGAACGCGGCCACGCAGACGGGATGTACGTCTGCACGACGGGCCTCGGCCGGCGCGATCCGCGCGCTCGCCTGGCCCCTGATCTCCTGCAGCCGGGGGACCGGATCCTGCTCTCGGGCACCATCGGCGAGCACGGGACTGCGATCATGCTAGCCCGCGGCGAGCTCGGGCTCGAGGCCGACATCGAATCGGACACCCGCTCGCTGTGGCCTGCCGTCGACGGCCTGCTCGAGGCTGCCGGCCCCGGGCTGCGCTGCTTGCGCGACGCGACCCGTGGCGGTGTGGCCTCGGTGCTCAACGAGCTCGCGCGCGCCTCCGGCGTGGCGATGGTCGTCCGCGAGGCGGCGGTGCCCGTCCAGCCCGCGGTCGCAGGCGCGGCCGAGATCCTCGGGATCGACCCGATGCACGTGGCCAACGAGGGCAAGCTCGTCGCCTTCGTCTCGCCCGAGCACGCCGATGGCGCGCTCGCCGCGCTGCGGGATCTTCCCGGCTCCCGCGAGGCCGCGGAGATCGGTGAGGTCAAGAGCGAGCCGCCGGGCATGGTGCTCGTCGAGACCGCCTTCGGCGGCCGACGTGTGATGGACCAGCTCGTCGGAGACCCCCTGCCGAGGATCTGCTGATGCACGAGCTCTCCATCGCCCAGTCCATTGCCGAGGTCGCCGAGCGCCACGCGCGCGGGCGCAGGGTGATCAAGGTCGAGCTGAGGGTCGGGCACCTGCGCCAGGTGGTCCCGGACTCATTGCAGTTCGCCTTCGAGCTGATCACGCGGGGCACGACGCTCGATGGGGCTGAGCTTCAGATTACGCAGGTCCCCGTGGCCGGGCGCTGCCGCGAGTGTGGCGCGGAGAGCGTGATGGACGGCTTCCCGCTGTGCTGCGATCGGTGCGGCGGCCTGGACGTTGAGTTGTTCGCGGGCGAGGAGCTGCTGATCGACGCGCTCGAGCTCGAGGAAGAACCGGTGAGGAACGGAGGGATCTCGCACGGCCTGATAAGAAGTGAGGAGAGGAACCGATCACCGTCTTGAGAGTCCGGTCTATCTAGGGATGCACAGGGTCAAAGTCAGGGTCGTCGAGGACGCGCTCGACGCTAACAACACGATCGCGCGGGCCAACCGTGAGGACTTCGACCGTGCGGGCGTGACGGTCGTCAACCTCATGAGCGCCCCCGGCGCGGGCAAGACCGCGCTGCTCGAGCACGCTCTCGCCGACACGGGCGACGTGCGCGTCGGGGTGCTCGAGGGCGATGTCGAGGGCTCGCTGGACGCCCAGCGGCTGGCCTCACTGCACATCCCCGTCGTCCAGCTGAACACGGCCGGCGGCTTCGGCGGCGAGTGTCACCTCGACGCGAACATGGTCCGCTCCTCGCTGGGCTCGCTGCCGCTCGAGGACATCGACCTGTTGGTCATCGAGAACGTCGGCAACCTCGTCTGTCCGGCAGAGTTCCGGGTCGGGGAGGACGCGCGGGCGATGGTCTGCTCAGTCACCGAGGGCGAGGACAAGCCGCTGAAGTACCCGCTCATGTTCCGCGCCTGCGAGCTCGCCGTGGTCAACAAGATCGACCTGCTCGAGCACGTCGACGTCGAGCTCGACGTGCTGCTCGGGAACCTCCAGGCAGTGCACCCAGGGATGGATCACCTGCTCACGAGCGCCCGTACGGGGGAGGGAGTGGCTGCGTTTCGCGACTGGCTCCTGAACAAGGTCCGGCCCGGCCGTCCCGGCTCGCCGGCACCCGTGCCGCCGCCCGCGCCGCCACCCGTGCGGACGCCCGCGCCGGCTTGATGCCCACGGCCACGCTCACCGCCGCGGAGCGTCGCCGGATCGCCGGCGAGGCCTTCTTCGGGAGCGAGGCCGAGCGGATCGCGCGGCTTTGCCATCACATGGCCGAGCGCTTCGCGCGCGGGGGGCGGCTGTTGGCGTTCGGCGAGGGTGCGCTCGCGCGCTCGGACGCCCGGCACGTGGCGGTGGAGTTCGTGCACCCGGTGATCGTCGGTAAGCGCGCGCTGCCCGCGCTCGCGCTAACCGCCGAGGGAGGGCCGGTCCGAGGGCAGGTCGAGTTGCTCAGCGAGCCGCAGGACATCGCGCTGGCCTTCGGTGAGCATCGCGACACGGTGGCGGCGCTCGCTGTGGCGCGCGAGCGCGGCTGCCTGACGCTGGCCACCTCGCGCGTGGGCGCAGAGTGGGAGCTCGTGCCTTCCGAGGAGGATCCCTTCATCTGCCAGGAGCTCGTCGAGACGCTCTACCACGTGCTGTGGGAGCTCGTGCACGTCTTCTTCGAGCACCGGGGGCTGCTCGAGGGGCGCAGCGAGCGGACGGTCCACGACAGCGGCGCCTCGAGCTTCCTGTATCCGTTCCTCGGCCAGCAAGAGGACGACCTGGAGTCCGTGGTCGCCGACGTGCGCGCCTCGGTGCTCGCCAAGGCCGCGGAGGTTGCAGAGCTGCGCGCGCAGACGCTCGCCGACGGGGAGCACGAGCTGCGTCGGGCCGCCTGCGCGCTGCGCGCGCGCCTCGACGCAGGGGGGCGGGTCCTCGCGCTGGGCAACGGGGGGTCGGCCACCGACGCGATGGACGCTGTCGGCGACCTGCGAGCCCCGCCCGCCGGCTGGCCGGTGCGGGCGGCGATCGATCTCACCGAGGACCCCGGCATCCTCACTGCGATCGCCAACGACGTTGGTGTGGAGGCGATCTTCTCGCGCCAGGTCATCGCCCACGGGCGCGGGGAGGACGCGCTGCTCGCATTCTCGACGAGCGGCGGCTCGTGCAACGTGCTCGCGGCCCTCGATCAGGCGCGGCGGCTTGGGATGCTCACGATCGCGCTCGTCGGCTACGACGGCGGGCGGATCGCCGGCGAGGGGCTGGCCGACCACGTGATCATCACCCGCTCGGAGCACATACCGCGGATCCAGGAGGCGCAGGCGAGCGCCTGGCACGTGCTGCGCGAGCTCGTGGAGAGCGAGACGTGAGCGGCGGGCGGGCGTCTGTGTTCACAGACTGTCCCGCCGGCCCCGGGGGCAGCGGGGTGTCTGCGGCCGGTCCTCGCGCGCGCGTGCGGGCGCGGGTCGAGGGGACGGTGCAGGGGGTCGGCTTTCGACCCTTCGTCTACCGTCTCGCCGGCGAGCTCGCACTCGGCGGGTGGGTGCGCAACGACGAGCGCGGCGTCGAGCTCGAGGTCGAGGGGGAGCAGCAGGCGGTCGAGGCCTTCCTCGCTCGCCTCTGGGCCGACGCGCCGCCGCTGGCCCGCGTCGAGCGTGTCCGGGCCGAGCCTCGGCCGCTACGTGGGGAGCGGAGCTTCCTGATCGCGGCGAGCGCCCGGGGGGGTGAGGCCGACGCGCTGATCGCCCCCGACGCGGCGAGTTGCCGCGACTGTCTGGCCGAGCTTTTTGACCCTGGGGACCGCCGCTACCGCTATCCGTTCGTCAACTGCACGAACTGCGGGCCGCGCTTTACGATCGTGCGCGGCGTGCCCTATGACAGGCCGCTCACGACGATGGCCGGCTTTGCGATGTGCGAGGCCTGCCGTGCGGAGTATGAGGATCCTGGCGACCGGCGCTTCCACGCCCAGCCCAACGCGTGCCCCCGGTGCGGGCCGCGGGCGCGCCTGGTGGGGGCCGCATCGGAGGCCCCCGACCAGACGGAGGCCCTCGATGCTCTCGCGGCCGGCGCACGCCTGCTCGCTGAAGGCGCGATCCTTGCCGTCAAGGGGCTCGGCGGCTATCACCTGGCTTGCCGCGCCGAGGCGCAGGAGGCGGTCGATCGGCTGCGCGCGCGCAAGCATCGTGAGGACCGGCCATTCGCGCTGATGGTGGCGGACCTCGCCGCGGCGCGGCTGCTCGTGGCGCTCGAGGACGAGGAGGCGTCGCTGCTCGAGAGCCCGGCGCGGCCGATCGTGCTCGCGCGCCGGCTGCCCGAGGCGCCGGCTGCGCCGGGAGTCGCCCCCGGCGCGGTCGAGCTCGGCCTGATGCTCCCGTACACGCCGCTGCATCACCTGCTGCTGGCAGACCTGGCCGAGCTCGGAGGTGGGGCTTTGGTGATGACCAGTGGCAACCTCTCCGAGGAGCCGATCGTCTACGAGGACGAGGATGCCCTCGCGCGGCTCGCTCCGATCGCTGAGGCCTTCCTGTTGCATGACCGGCCGATCCACATGCGGACCGACGATTCGGTGGTCCGGGTCGTGCGGGTGGGCACGCGCCGGCGGACGTTGACCCTGCGGCGCTCACGCGGCTACGTGCCAACGAGCCTGCGCCTGCCACTCCCGGCCCACCGCCCGCTGCTGGCTTGCGGGGCGGAGCTCAAGAGCACGTTCTGCCTCGCTCGCGGCGGACGGGCCTGGGTCGGCCATCACATCGGCGACCTCGGCAACTGGGAGACGCTTCGCTCCTTCCGCGAGGGGATCGCGCACTTCGAGGAGCTCTTCGCCGTCGCCCCCGAGCTCGTCGCACACGACCTGCACCCCGACTACCTCTCGAGTGCTTACGCGGTCGAGCGGGCGCAGGTGGAGCTGCTCGGCGTGCAGCACCACCACGCGCACCTCGCCGCGGTGCTCGCCGAGCACGGCGAGACGGGCCCAGCCGTCGGTGCGATCTATGACGGCACCGGCTACGGGAGCGACGGGACGGTGTGGGGCGGGGAGCTTCTGCTCGGCGGCCTGGAGGGCTTCGAGCGTGCGGGCCATCTGCGTCCGGTGCGCCTGCCCGGCGGTGAGAGGGCGGTGCGCGAGCCCTGGCGGATGGCCTGCGCGTGGCTTGCGGAGGCGACCGGGGATCCGCTACCGGCCCTCGCGCCGGCCCTCGACGGGCGCATCGACCCCGAGCGTTGGGCGGCGGTGGCGAGAATCGCCCGGGAGGGGGTCGCGGCCCCGATCACCACTAGTGCGGGACGGCTGTGCGACGCGGTCGCGGCGCTCTGCGGCCTGCGCATTCAGGTGAACTACGAGGGGCAGGCGGCGATCGAGCTGGAGGCCATCGCCGACCGCGAGGAGCGAGGGGCGTATGAGCTCCCCTTTGCCGATGGACAGCTCGATCCGCGTCCGGCGATCCTCGCGGTGATCGCAGATCTCGCCGCGGGCGCCTCCCCGGCGATGGTCTCGGCGCGGTTTCACAATGGGCTGGCCGCCGCGACCGTAAGCTCCTGCCTGGAGCTCGCGGGGAGGGCCGGGCTCTCACTCGTGGTGCTCGCGGGCGGCGTCTTTCAGAACCGGCTCCTGCTCGAGGGGGTGGCCGCGGGCGTTGAGCAGGCCGGGCTGCGCGTTCTCACACCCGAGCGGCTACCGCCCAACGACGGCGCGATCTCCTTCGGGCAGGCGGCGATCGCCGCGATGACCCGCGCTTAGAGCTCCGGCATCGCTTTGCTTAGAGCTCCGGCATCGCTTTGAACAGGCGCGCGACCGCCGCGACCGCGGGCTTGGGGGCGCCGGCGTAGGTGAAGAGGCCCTTCTGGTTGAGGCCTTCGATCAGGCGCAGGCCGGGGAGCTTGGAGTGGATCGAGCCGCCCTCGAAGGTCGGCGTGAGGGGGTAGTCGCGGAGGTCCCAGATGAGCATGCCGCTGAGCTCGGGATCGGCGGCATAGACGGCGATGTGGCGGGCGAGGAGGCTCGACTGGAAGGCGTAGCTGCCGGGCTGGCCGGGGGGGTTGAGGTTGTTGGATTCCGCGCCGAACTCGCTGATCACGAGCACCTTGCCGGGGAAGGTCCTGTGCATCGCCTGCAGGCGTGCGCGCATCATCGCTGTCTGCTGGGCGGGGATTGCTTGCGGGAAGTCATACCAGCCGGTGTAGTCGGTCTCGGCGATCGCGTCGACAGCGCGGTAGAGGGCGCCGGCTCTGCTCGGGGGATGGTCGCCCCAGACGTCGACCGCGACCATGCGGGTCGGGTCGTGAGCGTGGAGCCAGCTGGTGAGCGCCTGCACGTAGCTGACCTCCGCGGAGGAGTGCCCATTGCCCGCGACCTCGTCGACGAGGTTCCAGGCGATGATCGACGGGTGAAGCTCGGCGGCGAGCACGGCGGTGCGCGCCTGCTGCTCGGCCCGGCTGAGAAGAGCGGGGGTCTCCGAATACCAGTTGCCCGCCCCTTCCACGGGCCCGATGCCCTGCCACACGAGGATCCCGGCCGCGTCGAGCCTTTCGAGCAGGCCCGGGTCGAGCGGGTGCTGGGAGCGGACCGCGTTCGCCCCGATCGCCCTGAGCTCGGCGATGTAGTTGTCCTCGTCGGCGGGGGTGAGCGCATCGCCGTGGCCGAGCGCGTCCTCTTGGATCGAGGCGCCGTGCAGCTCCAGGCGCGTGCCGTTGAGGTAGACATGTCCCCCGTGCCAGGTCAGCTCGCGCAGTCCCACACGCGCGGAGAACCTGCTCTCCCGGCCGATGGCGAGCGTGAGCGTGTAGACGTTCGGGCTGCCCGGTGACCAGAGCGCCGGTCCCGCGACTCTCACGCTCGTGCTCATGCTGACCGTCTGGCCGTGGGCGATCGTCTCGCCGGGGAAGCTGAGAGGGATACTCTGCGAGCCGCCTGTGAGGGTTCCTTCGGGTGTGATCGTGCGCGAGGGACCGTCGTTTCGGACCCGGACGCTGACGCGCACGGTGGCCGTCCCGGCGCTCGGCGAGTCGGGTGCAAGTGTCGTCTGGAGGGTGGGTTCTGTCAGCTCGCTTGCGCCGATCGGCTGCACGTCGACCTGCCCGTCGAGGCCGCCCCAGTTGAACCAAGTGCGATGAAAGCCTTCGCGGCTCTGGGCGCTCGGGTCTCGCCAGTCGATGCGCACGACGAGGGTATGGGTGCCCGCGGTGAGCCTGGCGCGCAGTTCGAACGGCAGGTAGGAGCCCCTGTGCGAGCCGAGCTCACGGCCGTCGAGCCAGACGCTCGCCTCGAAATTCGCGGAGGTGAAGCTCACGGCGTAGGTGCCGGCGCTGGGGGCCTTGAAGGTGGTGCGATACCAGGCGAGCGAGCCTTCAAAGTTGCGGGTGCCCGCCGCGCCTTTGAACTGGGTCGGATCGACTACGTTCGGCACTGTCACGACGGCCCCGCCGAACCCACCCCGCTGCCAGCCGCGGGCGAGGCCGCGGTCGGCCGGGTCCAGGGCGCGCGTCCAGCGGGTGAGCGCCGTCCGCTGCGAGGGGCCTTCGGCGATCGGGGTGACGCTCGGCGACGATTCGCCCGCGGCGGAGGCCGCGATGAGCGCCAGCCCGCCCGCCACGAGGGCGAGGGCCGTCTTCTTGTGGGAGTTCAGTCTGAGCACGATGGTGGTAAGGCCTTCAACAGCTACGGGCTAGGTTCAGAGCGCCGCCGCGATTGCCGGCTCGGGCGCAGCGGTGAGCATCCGCTCGAGCAGCAGGCGGGCGCCGGCCTTCGAGAGGGGCTCGTTGAGGTTGCCGCACTTCGGTGACTGCACGCAGGAGGGACAGCCGCTCGAGCATGGACACTCGCAGATCAGGCGCAGCGCATCTCCGCAGAGCTCCTCGAAGCGGGCGAAGGCTGTGCGCGCGATGCCGATCCCGCCGGGGTGGCCGTCGTAGATGAAGATCGTGGGGACCCCCGTCTGGGGATGGAAGTTCGTCGACAGGCCGCCGATGTCCCAGCGGTCGCACATAGCGATCAGCGGCAGCACCGCGATCTGGGAGTGCTCGGTGGCGTGGAGGGCGCCGAGAAGGACCTCCAGCGGGATCGTCTGCTCCAGCTCGCCCGCGTCGAGCTCGAACCAGAGGGCCTGTGTGGGAAAGCTGACCGGTGGCAGCTCGAGCGCGAGGAGGTCGATCTGCGCGTGGTCTGAAACGCGCCTGCGCTGGTAGGCGAGGACGGTGTCGGTCACGCTCACCTCGCCGAAGGAGAGCGTCAGGCCGAGCGTGTCGCGGCGGTCGAGCAGCCGCACGATTTCGGTCTCGGTCGCGCGCTTTGGCTGGGTGTACCAATCGCCTGCGAATGGCGAGACGAGCGCGCGCCTGCGTTCGAGGTCGAGTTCACGCACCTCGTAGGAGAGCCCGAGATGCAGGTAGATCGCGCCCTCGTGGACGGTCGAGTGGGCGCGGGCCGCCTCGGTGGAGCCGAGCAGCTCGCCCGAGGAGACGTCGACGATCGCGAAGCTCTCGGGGGAGGCCGAGCGCAGGGAGACCTCTCCCGCGGGATATCCGCCGGCACGGCGCGGGACATAGGTCCCCCCTTCGGGCCCCTCGGGGGCTGCTTTCTTTTTATTCCCCTCCCCGCCGCGCCGGCTGTGCTCGTGGGGTCTCCTGCGTAGCTCCCCGGAGCTGAGGAGGAGCTCGGCGTGGGCCTCCCAGCGAGGACCGAGGAAGTCGGCGTCGTCTCGGGAGAGCGGCCCCTCATGGGCCGCGCAGAGCAAATGCCCGCTGTAGATAAGGGGGCTCTCGTGGTCGATGATCGCCGCCTCGATGGGCCGGTCGAGGAAGTCTTCGGGGTGACGGGCGAAGAACTGGTCGAGGGCATCCTCGCCCGCTACGTAGAGGGCAAGGCCGCGGCCGCTGTGCCCGATCTGAGAGCGTCCGGCGCGGCCCCACATCTGGCGCAGCGAGGCGACGGTGCCGGGGAAGGTCACGACGACGGCCGCGTCGAGCTCCCCGATGTCGATACCGAGCTCCAGCGCGTCGGTCGTGATCACGGCCCTGAGCTCACCGCGCGTGAGCCGACCCTCGAGCTCGCGCCGCTGCTGGGGGGTGTAGCCGGCACGGTAGGGGGCGATCAGCTCGGCAAGCTCGGGGTCGGTGGCCTGCAGATCCTCCTTCACGAGCCGGCTGAGCAGCTCGACCCCCTTGCGGGACTTCATGAAGCAGATCGTGCGGGCCCCGTCGCGGACGAGCCGCGCGAGCAGCTCCGCCGCCTCGCCGAGCGCCGAGCGGCGGGTGCCCAGCGCCTCGTCGGTCAGGGGGGGGTTCCAGACGGCGATCCGCCGCCCGGGCGCCGGCGAGCCATCCTCGTCAATCAGGCCCACCCGCTCGAGGCCGGTCAGGCGCTCGGCCAGCTCGACGGGGTTGGCGATCGTGGCTGAGGTCAAGAGGAAGCGCGGCTCGGTGCCGTAGGCGGCTGCGATCCGGCGCAGGCGGCGCAGCACGTTGGCAACATGTGAGCCAAACACGCCGCGGTAGACGTGCGCCTCGTCGATCACGACGATCGCCAGATTGGCGAAGAGGTCGGCCCAGGCGGGGTGATTGGGAAGGATGCCGACATGGAGCATGTCGGGGTTGGTGAGCACGATATTGGCGCTCCGGCGGATCTGAGCGCGGGCCTCGCGGGGAGTGTCGCCGTCGTAGATCGCGGGACGCACGCGCTTGCTCAGCCCGAAGCCGGCCAGCGCGCGCGCCTGGTCCTGGGCGAGGGCCTTGGTCGGGTAGAGGTAGAGAGCCCTGGCGCGCGCGTCGCGGCAGAGAACGTCGAGCGTGGGCAGGTTGAAGCACATCGACTTTCCGGAGGCCGTCCCGGTCGTGATGATCGTGGGGCCCTCCCAGGCGGAGTGGACGGCCTGCGCCTGGTGGGAGTAGAGGTGCTCGATCCCGAGCCCCGCGAGGGCGGCCAGCACGTCGGGGTGGAGCTCCGGCGGGAGCTCGACGAGCTTTGCCCGGCCGGGACCTTCGCGCGCCTCGCGCACGAGGCGGCCGTCCTCGAGTCCCGCGTCTAGCAGCGCGCTCCATGGTTCGGTTCGGCGGTCTTGGGCCATGGGTTGCGATAGTAGAGGCGATGCCCCGCCTCTCCCCCCAGGCCCCCGAGAGGCTCCCAGCAACGAGCGTCATTCGGTGGGGCCCCTATCAGGGCGCCGGACGGTCAGCGGGCCGGACGGTCAGCGGGGCCGGAAGGTGAGCGGGGACGAGTGGTGAGCGGGGCCGGGAGGTGAGCGGGGCCGGGAGGTGCGCGGGGACGAGTGGTGAGCGGGGCCGGACGGTGAACGGGCCCGGAGGACCGCGCTGCCTGTACTTGGACCTCGACGGCACGCTGCTCGGTCGTGGTGCCTCGCTTCTGCATGACGGTGAGGGAGGGGTGTCGATCGAGGGGGTGCGGGCCGTTCAGGCATGCCTGCGCGCGGACGTTGAGGTCGTGTTGATGTCCGGCCGGCGGCGGGCACAGTTGTTCGAGGACGCACGTCTGCTCGGTCAGAGCTCCTACATCTTCGAGGCCGGCGCGTGCGTGGTGCTAGAGGGTGAGGAGCACTGGCTGACGGGCGATCTACTCCCGGGCGAGCTGACGATCGCCGAGCAGATCGAGCTCTCGGGCGCGCCGGCACTGCTGCTCGAACGGTACGCGGCCCGTCTGGAGTACCACGAGCCCTGGCATGTGGAGCGGGAGGTCTCACACCTGTTCCGGGGGCTCGTGGACGCCTTCGAGGTCGACCGGCTGCTCGCCGAGCACGGTCACGGGGGCCTGCGGCTGGTGGACAACGGCGTGGTCAACCGCCGCTCCGAGGCGCTCGCCGATCTGCCACAGGTCCGGGGCTACCATCTCGTGCCCGCAGGAGCCTCGAAGGCCGGTGCGGTCGCCTTTCACCGCCAGGCGCGCGGCTACTCTCGGGAGCAGACCTTCGCGGTCGGTGACTCTCGTGAGGATCTGGCGTGCGCCCCGCAGGTGGGTGTCTTCTGGCTGGTCGCCAATGCCGTCGAGCGCGATCCCTCGATGCGCGAGGCGATGGCGGCCTATGAGAACGTGCGCCTCGCGGAGGCCTCCAACGGTGCGGGCGTCTACGAGGCGGTGCTGAGCACGCTCATGCGCAGGGCGCAGTGAGCCTCGCAAGAGGAGCTCCGACGCGGTCCCGGCCCGAACGGCGGCCGCCGCTCAGATGATGCCGGTGCGCTTCTCCTCCTCATAGAGGCGCTCGATGACGAACTCCTTGAGGAGCGTCTGGTAGCCGGTGTTCCGCATGGCAGCGAGCGCTCTCAGGCGCTTGAGCGTGAACTGGTCAAAACGGATCGCGACCGGCGTTGTGCGTCCCGGCCGCACTGCGTCCTGCATCCGAAGGATCTTCTCCCTCCGGGTCTGTTGCTCAAGGAAGACGTCGGGGTCCATCGACAGGCCCCTGACGGGGTCGACTTCGTCGGGAGGTGGCATGCAGTCTCCGTTCCCTTGCACTGTGCTGTGATGAGATTGCGCAGGCGGAAAATACCATTGGTATACGAGAGGACAGCGTCTGCGCGTGGCATCCTCGGGCTGAGTTATGGCTCGCGTTTGGAGTGGGTGTGCGCTACTGCAGTACCGGCGCGCGCGGGGAGGAACCATCCGCGCGCGTCCTCCGGCTGGGTGGTGGGTCGCGTCTTGGAGTGGGTGTGCGCTATTGCAATACCGGCGCGCCCGGGGAGGAAAGATCCGCGTGCATCCTCCGGCGGGGTGATAGGTCGCGTTTTGGAGCGGGTGTGCGCTATTGCACTACCGGCCAGCCGAGCCTCCGAAGAGCCGGCGCCAGAGGCGTCTCCAGATCCCCGGCTGGGGACGCCTCCGGCGCCAGAGGCGTCTCCAGACCCCCGGCTGGGGACGGCCCCGCCAGCGGGCCGGGGGAGGCACGGTGGCGCGAACCAGAGCGACCCAGTCGTCCAGCGGCAGCTCGCCGGAGATCAGCCGGCCGAGGGCACCCGTGACGGGAGCGCCGACGCCCGCGGCCTCGAGCGCGCTGGCCAGCAACGGAACCGAGTCCAGCGCCTCGACGGCTTGGCCGATGCGGCCGGGGATCTCGCCGGCCAGAACCCCGGCGGCCAGTAGTTCCCCAGCTTGACGGTTGCGGCTCTCGCGCGCGAGAGCCGTGGCGACCAGGTCGCCCGCGCCCGCCAGGCCGATCATCGACTCAGGCCGTGCGCCGAGCCCCTCCGCGAAGCGCCAGACCTCGGCAAAGATGTGCCCCGCGGCGGCCCCTGCCGCATTCAGCCCCTGCGCCTCGGTAGCCCCCGCCGCTAGCGCCGCCGCATTCTTGGCCGCGCCCGCGAGCTCGACGCCGACCGGGTCATTCGACTGCTCGCACACGACCCCTGCTCTGGTGAACACCTGGGCCAGCGACCGTGTCAGCTCCTCATCGCTTGACGCTGCCACCAGCGCGGCGCCTGCGTGCACCATCTCCTGCGCGTGCGCCGGCCCGCCGATGCACGCGACCCGCTCGGCGCCGAAGCTCGCGCTGAGCACGATCGTCGGCGCGAGGCCCTGCGGGGGGACGAGTCCCTTGGCCACGCACACGACAGCCGTGCGCCTGCCGAGGCCGGTGGCGTCGAGCGCCGCGATCACCTCCCCAAGCGCGCGCGAGGGCACGGCGAGGAAGACGTAGTCGGCGCGCGCCACCCCGGCGGTGACCGGCTCGATACGGAGCTGGCCCGGCAGCTTCACGCCCGGCAGGTAGACGCGGTTCTCGCGGTCCTCCTCGATCCGCGCCGCCTGCTCGACGGTACGCGTCTGCAACGTCGTGCGCAGGCCGCCCCGGGTGAGCAGGACCGCAAGCGCGGTCCCGAAAGAGCCCGCTCCGATCACGGTGGCGCGCCTGGCTCCAGGGCCATGCAGGGACCGGCTGCGGGATGCCCGACCGGTCGGGCCCGGAGAGACCGTGCCGGAAGCGGGCGCCTCGGGGGAGACGGACGCCGCGGGGGAGACGGACGCCTCGGGGGACACGGACGCCGCGGGGGAGACGGGCGCGGCGGGGGAGACGGGCGCGGCGGGGGGCATGGGCGCTGTGGGTGTGACGGGCACCGCGCCGGGGACGGGCACCACGCCGGGGACGGGCACCACGGGAGGGACGGGCGTCGCTGGAGGGGCAGGTGCCTCGGGGGAAACGGGCGCCAGGAGCGCGGGGGACGGAACCGTCTCGGCTGCCGGATTGGGCTGGTGCTCGCTTGCCATACGCCGGCCGAGCCTACCGACGGATAGGCGACTCGGGCTCTGCCATCGTGGTGTGATGCCCGAGGGCGACACGATCCGTCATGCTGCGACTCGCATCCGCTCGGTCCTCGTGACACGTGTGCCCGAGGAGATCCTCACCCCCCATCCCCGCCATCAGGCCGACCGCTGGCCGGAGCGGCTGGCCGGCCGGGCGGTGCGCTCGGTCGACGCCCACGGCAAGCACCTGTTCCTGCGCTTTGAGGGAGACCTGACGCTTCACTCGCACCTGCGCATGACCGGTGCTTGGGGCATCCATCGCGAGGGGTCGCGCTGGAAGCGGGCCGCTCGCCGGGCGTGGCTCGTGCTGCGATCCGGTGGCTGGAGTGTCGTCGAGTTCGACGGTCCCGTGCTCGAGCTCATGACAGAGTCGCGCACCCGCTTCGATCGCCGCCTCGCGGCCCTCGGACAGGACGTGATCGGCGTGCGCTTCGATGTCGAGAGCTTCCTCCGCCGCCTGCGCGCCGAGGATCCCAGGCGCCCGGTCGCAGACGCGCTACTCGACCAGCGTCTACTCGCCGGCATCGGCAACCTGTGGAAGTGCGAGTCGTGCTTCGCCGCAGCCGTCGACCCCTGGCGCCCGCTCGCCGAGCTTCGCGACGAGGAGGCCCTGGCGCTCGTGAGCTTTGCACGAGAGCGCATGCGCCAGTCAGCCGAAGGCGACGGTTTCAGCTCGCGCCCCCGCGCGGTCCACAACCGGGCGGGCCTCCCCTGCCCGCGCTGCGGATCGCTCATACGCCAGCGGAGCGAGGGTGAGAACAACCGCCTGACCTTCTGGTGCCCCGGCTGTCAGCACTGATGGTCGACCGCGATCGCTATGCGCCGGCGCAGTCGGGCAGGCGCAGTCGGGCAGGCGCAGTCGGGCAGGCGCAGTCGGGCGGGCGCAGTCGGGCGGGCTCCCCGGTCGGGTCTGGCTGGCCTGCCTTGCTCGGGCCCTCACACCAAGCCCGCGAGCTCCCTGGCGGCCGCTACAAGCGCCTTTGGGCCAGCGGCCTCGAGGATGAGCTGCAGGTCAAGGATGCGCGCGTCGAATGGGCTCAGCTCGTTCCTCGCCGCAATTGCATAGGTCGGGACCCCGGCCTGGCGGGCTCGCGTGGCGATCTCGAACGTGACACTTCCAGCCAGCGTCCGCTCCTCGAGGAGCATGACCCCCACAAGCACCGCCCGCGCCCGGCGCATCCGCCGATCGAAGTCCAGGCGGTCGAGCAGCGCCCGCACATCCGCCGGCACCTCGCCGGCGAGCTCGAGCGGACACTGGTCAGGCTCCGGCAGGCCTCCTTCAGTGAGGCCGCGAGCGATCGCCGAGGCCACCCTCCGAGCGCTCAACCTGCCATCGAACGCGCAGGTCGCCACGAGCATCGTGTGAGAGATCACGATCGGGCATCCTTCCAACAATGCCCGCGCTCAAGGGGGATCACGTCATGGTCGAGGTTTGCGGACACGAGCTGCGTGTGAGCAACCCCGGGAAGTTGTTCTTCCCTAGGCAGGAGGATATACATGGGGCAGGCCGCTCCGGACCGCTCGTCTCCGGCGTGAGCAAGATCGAGCTCGTCAACTACTACCTCGAGGTCCACGAGGCGCTGCTGCGCCACCTGCGCGAGCGTCCGACGGTCATGAAGCGCTGGGTGGATGGCATCCAGGGCAAGCCCTTCTTTCAGAAGCGCGTCCCCGAGAACGCTCCGGGCTGGCTTCAGACGGCTACTGTCACCTTTCCCAGCGGGCGCCACGCGCGTGAGCTCGTTCCAAACGATGCCGCCCATCTCGTCTGGGCGGTGAACCTGGGCGTCATCGACTGGAACCCCTGGCCGGTCCGCCGCCCTGATCTCGACCATCCGGATGAGCTGCGCGTGGACCTCGACCCGGGGCCGGGGGTGTCGTTCGAGGACGTGCGCGAGGTGACCCTGGGTGTGCGCGAGGTCCTCGAGGAGCATGGCCTGCGCGGCTTTCCCAAGACCTCGGGCTCGCGGGGCATGCATGTCTATGTCCGCATCGAGCCCGAGCAGAGTTTTGAAGAAGTCCGCAGGGCGGCCCTCGCCCTCGCCCGCGAGGTCGAGCGGCGGATGCCGGCCAAGGCCACCAGCCGCTGGTGGAAGGAGGAGCGCGAGGGCGTCTTCATCGACTACAACCAGAACGCCCGCGACCGCACCGTCGCCTCCGCCTACTCGGTCCGTGCCGTCCCCGACGCGCGCGTCTCCTGTCCGCTGGAATGGCGGGAGGTCGCCGAGGTCGATCCGCGTGAGCTGCGCCTGGACACGGTCCCAGCGCGCCTGCGCGAGCGGGGCGACCCGTCGGCTGACATCGACGCGTGGCCCGGTCGCCTGGAGGCGCTGCTGGAGCTCGCCGCCCGCGACGAGCGCGAAGGGCTAGGAGACGCTCCCTGGCCACCCCACTTCCGCAAGCAGAAGAACGAGCCGCCCCGCGTGCAGCCGAGCCGGGCACGCATCGCCGGCGACGGGCATGAGACTTGAGCCTTCCCCTCACACCCCCCCTCAAGCCACAGCTCGCTCTCTCCCGCTCG
The DNA here is from genome assembly GCA_049512215.1 of Solirubrobacteraceae bacterium. Classification (GTDB taxonomy): domain Bacteria; phylum Actinomycetota; class Thermoleophilia; order Solirubrobacterales; family Solirubrobacteraceae; genus Palsa-744. The sequence goes on along the minus strand of JBEKXJ010000012.1, from coordinate 47,570 downwards.
GCTCTACCCGAAGGGGAGGACTACCTGTATGAGATCAAGCTCGATGGCTTTCGCTGCCTTGCCTTCGTCGACGGCGAGGAACTGTTCCTGCAATCGCGCAACGGCAAGCCCCTCGGCCGCTACTTCCCGGAGCTCTCATTTCCGTCCGGCCACTACGTGCTCGACGGGGAGATCGTGGTCCGCGGGACAGACGGACGCGAGGACTTCGATGCGCTCGGCCAGCGTGTCCATCCGGCTGCCTCCCGCGTCAAGCGCCTCGCCGTGGAGACACCCGCCGTCTATGTGGCCTTCGACCTGCTCGCCCTCGACCACCAGTCGCTGCTCGAGCTCGCCTTCAGCGAGCGCCGCGCCGCGCTTGAGCGCCTGCTTTCGCTCGCCCCATTCCTCGATGCCCCCATCGAGCTGATCGAGGCGACCCCCTCCCTCAAGCACGCCGCCCGCTGGCTGATGGAGGCCGAGGGAGCGATCGCGAAGGACCGCTCTGCTCCCTACCGGCCCGGCGAGCGCAAGGGGATGGCGAAGGTCAAGCGCGTCCGTACGATCGACGCGGTCCTCCTCGGCTGGCGCCCCGGCAAGGAGCCCGACACCGTCGGCGCGCTCATCCTCGGCCTGTATGAGGGCAGCGAGCTCCGTGTCGTCGGGCACTGCTCCGGTCTCACCGCCGTCGAGAAGCGCCGCCTCGTCGGCTTCCTCGCTCCATTCGAGTCCGGCGAGCGGGGCTCTGGAGATCCCAGCCGCTGGAGCTCGGGCAAGGAGCTCGAGTGGATCGCCCTGCGCCCGCAGCTCGTCGTGGAGATCGACTTCGACCACGTCTCCGCCGGGCGCATCCGTCACGGTGCGAAGCTGCGCCGCTGGCGTGATGAGAAGGACCCGCGCGAGTGCACCTTCGACCAGCTCTCATCCTGATGGGAAGGCCATCCCGCCGGCGCTCTTTCCCGGGAACCTTGCCCAGCCCCTTGCCGGGAACCTTGCCCGGCCCCTTGCCGGGAGCCTCGCCCGGCCCCTTGCCGGGAGCCTCGCCCCGTCCCTTGCCGGGGCTCGCGGCAGGCGCCTCAGGGTCCAGCCGGGCTGAGAGCGCAGCGAGCAACTCCTTTAGGATCATTCCCGTGACCGGTCAGACCGCGACAGTCGCCGAGGAGGAGTACCTGCAGAGCCTCTTCTGGCTCCAGGAGGCCGGCCTGCCGATGACTGCTGCCAACCTCGCCCGCGCGATGCAGCTCTCGGCGCCCACTGTCCACGAGATGGTCGGCCGTCTCGAAGGCGACGGCTACATCAGCCGCGGGCGCGACCGCACGATCGTCTTCACCCCGACCGGCGCCGAGCACGCGGAGGGGATCGTCCGCAGACACCGCCTGATCGAGCGCTTCCTCACCGATGTTCTCAACGTGCCCTGGGACGAGGTGCACGAGGAGGCCGAGCGCCTCGAGCACGCGATGTCACCTGTCCTTGAGGAGCGCATGCGCGCGGCGATCGGTGATGCCAAGACATGCCCGCACGGCCACCCGATCGTCGCCGGCGCCCGCCTGCCCGGAGTGCCCCTAGCCGACGTGGAGCCGGGCGCTTCGCTGCGGGTGCTGCGCTTCGAGAACGAGGCCGAGGAGCTGCTGCACTACCTGAAGGCCGCAGGCCTCGAGCCAGGTCTCGAGGGTGTCCTCGCCGAGCACGACCCCGAGCACGTGATCCTCGAGTTGGCCGACGGCCGCAGGCTCACCGTCACCGCGAGCGTCGCCGAGACCGTCTCGGTGAGCGCCGATCCCTCGCCCCCTACCCGCACTGCTTTGCCCGAGCGGCTCGTCCTCGGTCAGCGCTACGGTCGCTAGCTCGGGCTCGTCAGGAACGCCATGAGACCGGCCGCAGGAGCCGAACTCCGGACGGCGGGCGTGATTGTCTCCCGAAACCTCTCGCCTTAGAGCGAGCGGAACGCTTCGGCCAGCCGCGCCACGCCGACGTTGATCTGATCGGGCGTGACTCCCGAGTAGGCGAGCCTCAACGCGTTCTCCCCGCCCTCGAGCATGAAGTCCGTGCCCTTCACGAACGACACCCCACGCTCGCCGGCCGCCTGCTGGAGCGCCTGCACATCTGTACCCTGCGGCAGCGTCACCCACATGAAGTAGCCCCCCTCCGGATCGACGAACTCGGCCTCGGCCAGCTCGCGCCGCAGGGCGCCGGCCAGCGTCTGAGCACGCTCAGCCAGCGCCGAGGAGACATTCGCGATCGAGCGCTCGATCGCGCCCGAGGCGCAGAACTCGTAGACGATCGCCTGCGAGACCATATTCGGTGAGATGTAGGTGTTCGTCGCGAGCCTCCCCACACCCGCGATCAGATCGGGCGGCCCGACCAGGTAGCCGACTCGGACGCCGGGGCAGACCGTCTTTGAGAAGGAGCTGGCATAGACGACCCGCTCCTGATCCATCGAGAGCATCGTCGGCTGGGCCTCGCCGCTGAATCTCAGCGCCACATAGGGGTCGTCCTCGAACACGACGAATCCGTGCTCGGCCGCCAGTCCGAGCAGCGCTCTGCGCTTGGCCAACGAGAGCGTGTAGCCGGCCGGATTCTGGAAGTTGGGGATGATATGGGCGAGCTTTGCCCGCACGCCGAACCTCCCTTCGAGTAGGTGCGCGAGCGCGTCCGTGTCGATCCCGTCGGGCTCGAGGTCGATTGCGTGCAAGCGCGCCCCCCGCTGACGCAGCGACAGGAGCGTGCGGTCATAGGTCGGACGCTCGACGATCACATCATCCCCCGCTCCCACGAGCTGCTCGAACAGGAACGCGTCGGCCTGCATCGAGCCGTTGGTGACCAGCACCCGCTCGACCTCGACCCCATGCCGGTCGGCTATCCAGGCACGCAACCGCGGATAGCCGACCGAGGTACCGTAGGCGGTCGCGCCCGCAGGGTCGCTCTCAAACGCCCGCACCGCCGCGTCCCGCAGCCCCTCGACATCGATTATGTCGAGCGACGGCGCACCTCGTGCGAAGGAGATCGTGGGGCCGCTGGGGGCGGACACGGCCGCGAAGCTTAGGCGTCCGAGCAGCTCGTCGTAGTCGTGGGTGAGCTCCCTCGCCGTCCGCTCCAGCCGCTCGCGGAAGCGCAGCAGCTCATCGGCCCCAGGCGCGGCCCCGGGCGCGCCGCCGCGGCCCCGCCCACCGATCTCGACGCCCGTTGCGGTCCCCGCCTGGGCCGGGCTGCCAGCTGGGCCGGTCGCGGTCGCGGCCGGGGCCGTTTGGGCGGGGCCGCTCCCGGCGGGCGGGCCTGCCGGCGTGGCCGTCACGGTCGCGCCCATCGGGCCGTGCCGGCCCCCCACCTGAGGGCTCTCGATCGCTTCGTCCACGAGCCGGCTCAAGGGGAGCGGCGCGCGAGGGCTCGCAGGAGGGTTCGCAGGAGGGTTCGCGGCCGCCGGGCTCTCGTCTGCCGGCTCCCCCTCGCGGCCGATCGTCCTCAGCGTGCGTTCGAGCTCGGAGAGCTTCCGCTCGAGCTCAGCCAGCGTCCTCGCGAGATCCTCATCCATGGGGGCCTAGCGTAGCGGTCGCGGCCCATGGGAGCCCGGCGTAGCGGTCGCGGCCGACGGGCGATCAGGCAGTCGAGACGGGCGCCCCGCCGAGAACCTCGACCGCGATCTCGGCGACCTCGGTGGGTGTCCGTCCCACGCGTACGCCCTTGCCTTCGAGCGCCTGCGCCTTCGCCGCCGCCGTTCCGGCCGTTCCCGAGACGATCGCTCCAGCATGACCCATCTGCTTGCCCGCCGGCGCGGTGAAGCCGGCGATGTAGGCGACCACTGGCTTGCTCAGCTGCTCGGCGATGTACTCGGCCGCCTCCTCCTCCGCCGAGCCGCCGATCTCGCCGGCGAGCACGACCAGCTCCGTCTGCTCGTCGGCCTGGAAGAGCTCGAGCACGTCCACGAAGGATGAGCCGGGAACCGGGTCCCCGCCGATGCCTACGATCGTGCTGCAGCCGAAGCCGGCCTGGGCAATCTCGTTGCCGATCTGGTAGGTGAGCGTTCCCGAGCGCGAGACCACGCCGACGTTTCCCTGCTTGAAGAAGGAAGCCGGGATGATCCCCACGTTCGCCTTACCCGGCGAGAGGATTCCCGGGCAATTGGGCCCGATCAGACGAGTTCCCGGATGGTCGCGCTTGAGCAGGTTGTACACACGCAGCTCGTCATGTGCCGGAATGCCCTCCGTGATCGCGATCACCAGCCCGATCCCGGCTGCGGCGGCCTCGAGGATCGAGTCGGCCGCGAACCGGGGCGGGACGAAGATCATCGCCGTGTTCGGCTGGACCTCCACCACGGCCTGCTCCCAGCTGTCGAAGACGGGGATCCCCTCGACGTCCTGCCCGCCCTTGCCCGGCGTGACCCCGCCCACGACGTTGGTCCCATAGCTGCGGTTGTTGAGCGTATGGAAGGAGCCCTCCCGGCCGGTGATCCCCGCCACCGCCAGCCGCGTTCGCTCGTCGACCAGTACCGCCATCAGGCCGCCGCTCCCGCGGTCTGTCCGGCGGCGAGCGCCACGACCTTCTCGGCCGCCTCGTTCATCGTCCGCGCGGCATGGAGGTTGGGCAACGCCGCCTGCTCTAAGAGCCTGCGCCCCTCGACGTCATTCGTCCCGTCCAGTCGCACGACGAACGGCACCGACGGTGAGATCTCCGCAAACGCGTCGATCAAGCCCCGCGCGACCTCATCGCAGCGAGTGATTCCCCCGAAGATGTTGAACAGGACCGCCTTGACCGACTTGTTCGCGAGGATCAGGCTAACGGCCTGCTTGATCTTCTCGGCGTCCGAGCCGCCGCCCGCGTCGAGGAAGTTGGCCGGCGAGCCGCCCGCCTGGGCCACGACATCCAGCGTCGACATCACGAGGCCCGCGCCGTTTCCGAGGATGCCGATGTCGCCGTCGAGCTTGACGTACTGGACGCCCTCCTCCTTGGCCTGCCGCTCGATCGGGTCTTCGTTCTCGCTGTCTGAGAGCGACTGGTTCTCGGGATGGCGGTAGAGCGCGTTGCCGTCGAGCGAGACCTTCGCGTCTAGGGCCTTCACCTCCCGTTCGGGCGTCACGATCAGCGGGTTGATCTCCGCCAGCGTCGCATCCTCCTCGAGCCACACCTCATACAACGCGAGCAGCGCGTCGGCCACGCCATCGATCACGTCGGAATCCGCCTGCCCGTCGCTCGCGATCTTCATCGCCTCCTCACGCGAGAGGCCCTCGAGCGGGTCGACGTGGTGGCGGACCAGCTTCTCCGGGCTTTTCTCGGCGACCTCTTCGATGTCGACGCCCCCCTCGACGCTGAACATCACCAGCGGCTGCTTCGCCGAGCGGTCGAGCAGCACCGAGGCGTAGTACTCGCTCGCGATATCCGAGGCATGCTCGATCCAGAGCGTCCGCACGATGTGCCCGTGGATGTCCATCCCCAGGATCTTCTGCGCCTGCTCTCGCGCCTGCTCCTCGTCCGCGGCGAGCTTCACGCCGCCGGCCTTGCCGCGCCCGCCGATCAGAACCTGGGCCTTTACCACCACCGGGTAGCCGATCTCGTTCGCCGCGCTCACGGCTTCATCCACCGTCGTGACCGCCTTGCCCGCTGACACCCTCAGTCCGTGGCGGGCGAACAGCTGCTTGCCTTGGTACTCCAGAAGGTCCATTTGCGGCGCGGGACTCTAACGGAAGACGGGTCAGCGCGCGGAGGAGCCCCGCTCAGGTCATAATGCCGCGCGATGCCCATCCCCAAGAACGTCAGCTTCGTCACATTCGATGTCTACGGAACCCTGATCGACTGGGAGACCGGGATCTATGAGGCCTTCGCCAGGGAGGCAGCCCGCGATGGCTTCGAGATCGAGCGCAACGTCATCATCCCCCTCTTCCACGAGATCTCCCGCGAGATCGAGGCCGGCTCTTATGAGCTCTACGCCGAGGTCCTCCGTCGCAGCGCGATCGAGATCGCCAAACGCATCGACTGGCCTCTGGAGCCCTCCCGCTCGGGTTTCCTGCCCGACTCCGTCCAGCGCTGGCAGCCCTTCAAGGAGACGAGCGTCCAGCTCGGGAAGCTCGCAAAGAAATACAAACTGGGCCTCCTCGCCAACATCGACGACAAGCTGCTCGGGCAGACCCGTCGCCACATCCATATCGACTTCGACCTAGTCGTGACCGCCCAGCAGGTCCGCTCATACAAGCCCGAACTGGCCCACTTCACCGAGTGCGCGAGGCGCATGGGCGGCAAGCGTGGCTGGGTTCACGTCGCCTCCAGCCACTATCACGACGTCGTTCCCTGCGTCAAACAGCGCGTGCCCGTGATCTGGGTCAACCGCAACAAGGAGACCCTCGACGCCTCCCAGAAGAAGCCCACGGCCGAAGGAACCACCCTCCGCGACGCCGCCAAGCTTCTCGGCGTCCCCTAGAGCCGATGCGGGCGGTGGCCCTGCACCGCGACGTGCTCTTGGCGAGGAGCGCCCTGCTGCAGCTCAACTGCGTGATCGTCCGCGGCCCAGCCGGCGAACAGCAGGAGAGCCCCGGGCCGGGCGAGAGCGCCGGGGAGCCGGCCGGCGAGGCGGGCGGCGAGGCGGGCGGCGAGAGCTTCCTGATCGACTCGCCCCTGCTCCCCGAGGAGCTCGACGCCCTTCCCTCGCTCCTCGAGCAGGCTCGCTTCCCGGCTCCGAGCGGGCTGCTGGCCACTCACGGCGATTGGGATCACCTGCTCGGGCGGTTCGCCTTCCCGGGGCTGGCCCTCGGCTGTGCCCAGAGCACGGCCGAGCGCCTGAACGGGTCTCCGGGCGAAGCCCAACGCGATCTGCGCGCCTTCGACGAAGGCCTCATGATCGTGCGCGACCGCCCGCTCGCGCTCGGATCGCTGCAGGGGCTGCCCGTGCCCGGGCGCTTGGACATCGGCTCAGGCGTGCTCGAGCTGCATCCCGCCGACGGACACACCCCCGACGGGATGGCCGTCCTGATCGGCTGGTCGCGAGTCCTCGTCGTGGGCGACTATCTCTCGGCGCTCGAGCTACCCACGTTCAGCGACGGGGGCGACCCCGAGGCCTACCTCGAGACCCTGGCGCGCCTGCGTCCGCTGCTGGCACGGGCCGAGCACGTCGTGCCTGGACACGGGCCGGTCCTCAACCGCGCCCGTGCCCTCGGTCTGCTCGAGGAGGACGCCGCCTACCTGCAGGCCCTTCGGCAGAGCGGTATCGAGGCCGAGCTACCGGCGAGCCGCCGCGGCGCCGCCCAGCGCCGAGTGCACGGCGAGAACGTCGCGGCCTTGCAGTGAGTCGGGCAAGGCCACGCCTAGCGGAGATCGCTGCGCCGCGCCTGCCGCCCGACGGTCACTCGGGCGCGCTCCTGATCGTCGCGATCGGCGCTCCCGCCTGGATCGGCGCACCCTCGCTGATCGGCAGCTCGATGATCGTGCCCGACTTGTGGGCGGTGATCTCATTCTCCATCTTCATCGCCTCGATGATGCACAGCAGCTGGCCCTCCTCAACGGTGTCACCCTGCTTGACGAGCACCTTCCACATGTTCCCCTGCAGCGGCGAGGGCAGGATGTCCGGACCACCGGCGCTCGATGCCTGGCGCTGGATGCGTTTCCGAGCGCGCCCCGCTCCCGCTCCCGCCCCGGCGGCGCCGTTGACCGTTCCGCCGCCTCCTGCGAAGGGCGGCCCCGTCACGCGCACGTCAAAGCGCTTGCCGGAAACCTCAACCGAGTAGGTCTGCTCGACCTTCTCCTCCTCTTCCTGCGCCGGCGCGGCGGGGCCCTCCGGCGGGGGGAACGCGAGGGCCTTCAGCCACTTCTTGTCCTCCAGCAGATCCCGGCAGGTCTCGCCCCGCGACCACTGCTCGCTGGCGAGCAGGGCCCGGTGGAAGGGGATCAGCGTCTTCAGCCCCTCGATCTCGAATTCGCCGAGCGCCCGCAGCATCCGCTTCGTGGCCTGCTCACGATCGGCGTCCCACACGATCAGCTTCGCCACCATTGGGTCATACATCGGCGAGACTTCCCCGCCCTCCTGCACGCCCGAGTCGACGCGCACGCCGGGGCCGCTTGGCTCCCGGTAGGCGCCGACCTTCCCGGGCGCCGGCGCGAAGTTCTTCGAGGCATCCTCGGCGTTGATCCGGCACTCGATCGCATGCCCGCGCAGCACGACCTGCTCCTGGCTGTAGGCGAGCTCCTCGCCCGCGGCCGCACGGATGCTCTCCTTGACGATGTCTATTCCTGTCGTCATCTCGCTCACGCAGTGCTCGACCTGCACGCGTGTGTTCATCTCAAGGAAGAAGTACTCAGGCTCGGCGCCCTGCTCGGCGGAGAAGAGGCCCTCGATCGTTCCCGCTCCGACGTAGTCCACGGCTGCCGCCGCCTCCACGCCGATCTGGCCGATGCGCTCACGCATCGCCGGGTCGACAATCCACTCGGGCGCCGGGGACTCCTCGATCAGCTTCTGATGGCGGCGCTGGATCGAGCAGTCGCGCTCGCCGAGGTGGATCACGTTGCCGTGCCGATCGGCCAGCACCTGGACCTCGACGTGGCGGGGGTCGTGCAGGTAGCGCTCGAGGTAGACGGTGGCGTCGGAGAAGAACTTCTCGCCCTCGCGGCTGGCCCCCTCGAAGGCCCCCTCGAGCTCCTCCTCGGTGAGCGCCACCCGGAAGCCCTTGCCGCCGCCGCCGCCCGCCGCCTTGACCGCGACGGGAAAGCCGATCTCGTACTTGGCGATCTTCAGGGCGTCCGCCACTGTCCCGACGGCCTCGGTGGTGCCCGGTACGATCGGCACGCCTGCCGCCTTCATCAGCTCGCGTGCCCGCGTCTTCGATCCCATCGCCTCGATTGCGCTCGCGGGCGGGCCGATGAACACGACGCCCGCTTCCTCGCAGGCCTTCGCGAAGGGCGCGTTCTCGGCGAGAAAGCCGTAGCCGGGGTGAATCGCCTCGGCGCCCGAGCGGCGCGCGATGTCGAGGATCTTCTCGATGTGCAGGTAGTTCTCGCCCGCCGGCCCCTCCCCGAGGTTATATGCCTCACCCGCGCGCGCCACGTGGGGGGCTTCGCGGTCGAGCTCGGAATACACGGCAACGCTAGCCACGCTGAGCTCATCGAGCGCGCGCACGACACGGACCGCGATCTCGCCTCGGTTGGCGATGAGCACCTTCTTGAACATCGGGGCGGTAGCTTAGTTAACGTCCGGGCCCCGAGCCCGACCGGCCCGCCGCCCGCCCCGCCCCGGCGCCTGGAAATGGCCCCGGCGCGCTCGCTCAGGCTAGGGGCGCGATCATCCCCGCACCGACCGTCCCGTTGCTCGATCCGTCGATGAGGATGAAGCTGCCCGTGCGGCGGTTGCTCGTGTAGGGATCGAACGCGAGCGGGCCGCTTGTGCGCAGGCGCACGCGGCCGATGTCGTTGAGCGCTAGCTCGCCCGGCGGCTTGCTGCGCACGAGCGTGTGCACGTCGACCAGGTCCTCGATCTCATCGACGATTGCCGTCACGCTACGCGAGGTGTGCTTGAGCTCATAGCGACCGCCCGCCCGCAGCGGCGTCTCGGCCATCCAGCAGACATCTGCCTCGAGCTCCCGCGCCACCGTCGGGGGCTCGTCTGAGCGGCAGATCAACTCCCCGCGCGAGACATCGAGCTCGTCTTCCAGGCGCAGCGTCATCGACATCGGCGCCACCGCCTCCTCGAGCTCGCCATCGAACGTCTCGATCGCGGCGATCCGCGTTTGGCCCCCGCCCGGAAGCACCGCCACCTCGTCGCCCCGCCGCAGCGCCCCGCTTGTGAGCTGCCCGGCGTAGCCGCGGTAGTCGTCCGCCCCGGGGACGCTCGAGGGGCGGATCACCCACTGCACCGGGAAGCGCGCCTGCTTCTCGTAGGGGTGGTCGTAGGCGACCTCAACCTGCTCGAGCAGCTCGAGCAGCGTCGATCCATCCCACCACGGCATCCGCCGCGAGCGCTCGACCACGTTGTCCCCCTCGAGCGCCGAGATCGGCATGTAGGAGATCTCCCTGCCGAGCCCGCCGGGCTGCGCGCCTGCGCTCAGCTTGCTCGCGAAGCCCTCGAACTCCTCCACGAGCTCCTCGAAGCGCTCCTGTGAGTAGTCGACGAGGTCCATCTTGTTGATCGCCACGACCAGCCGGGGTATGCCCAGGAGCGCGCTCAGGAAGGCATGGCGCTTTGACTGCTCGAGCACCCCTCGCCGCGCGTCGATCAGCACCACCGCGAGATCGGCCGTGGAGGCGCCGGTCACCATGTTGCGCGTGTACTGGCGGTGACCGGGACAGTCGGCGATGATGAACCGCCGTCTCGCCGTCGCGAAATACCGGTAGGCGACGTCGATCGTGATTCCCTGCTCGCGCTCGGCCCTCAGACCGTCGGTCAGCAGCGCCAGGTCGAGCGCGCCCTCGCCGCCGCGCCGCTCGCTCGCCTGCGCGATGAGTTCGAGCTGATCCTTGAAGACCTGCTTGCTGTCGTAGAGGAGCCTTCCGATCAGCGTGCTCTTGCCGTCGTCGACCGAGCCCGCGGTCGTGAAGCGCAGCAGGTCGAGCGTCATCAGCCACTGCTCATCAGAAGTAGCCGGCCTTCTTGCGATCCTCCATCGACGCCTCGGAGACCCGGTCGTCCGCTCTCGTCTCGCCCCGCTCGGTCAGACGCGTGGCGGCGATCTCGATCACCACGTCCTCCAGCGTCGCCGCCCGCGAGCGAACGCCGCCCGTGCAGCTCATGTCGCCCACGGTGCGATAGCGGACCGTCTCAGAGAAGACCTCCTCGCCGTCGAGCAGCTCGACGCCCTCGCGCCATGCGTAGAGCATGCCGTCGCGACTGAAGACCTCGCGCTCGTGGGCGTAGTAGATCGAGGGCATCTCGAGCTGCTCCTGGTTGACGTACTCCCAGACGTCGAGCTCCGTCCAGTTCGAGAGCGGGAACACCCTCACGTTCTCGCCCTTGCGGATCCGCCCGTTGTAGAGGTTCCAGAGCTCGGGCCGCTGGTTCTTGGGGTCCCATTGGCCGAAGTCGTCGCGGAAGGAGAACACGCGCTCCTTGGCTCGCGCTCGCTCCTCGTCGCGCCGAGCGCCTCCGAAGGCCGCGTCGAAGCCGTGCCTTGCGATCGCATCGAGCAGCGTCACCGTCTGCAGGCGGTTGCGCGAGGCCCGTGGCCCGGTCTCCTCGACGGCCCTTCCCGTCTCGATCGACTCCTGCACGCTCGCCACGATCAGCCGCTCGCCAAGCTCTGCCACGCGGCGGTCGCGGAACTCGATGACCTCGGGAAAGTTGTGCCCGGTGTCCACATGCATGAGCGGGAACGGGAACGGCGCCGGGCGAAACGCCTTCTCGGCGAGCCTCAGCAGCACGATCGAGTCCTTCCCGCCGCTGAACAGCAGCACAGGCTTCTCGAATTCCGCCGCCACCTCGCGCATCACGTGGATCGCCTCGGACTCGAGCGCCCGCAGGTGACTCAGCTGGGGGCGGGCCGCGACGCTCATCCGACGGTCTCGACGTGCAGGCCGCACTCCGTCTTCTCGGTTCCCGCCCAGCGTCCCTCGCGGCCGCTTCCCGGCTGGGTGCAAGGCGCGCAGCCGATCGACTCATAGCCCTGATCGTGGAGCGGGTGGTAGGGGAGGTCGCGCTCGTGGATCCGCCGCCAGAGGTCCCTGTCGGTCCAGTGGGCCAGCGGGTTGTACTTCCAAAGGCCCCGCCTAGCGTCGCGTTCGATGAGCTCGGTGGCCGCCCGCGTGGGGCCCTGCTCGCGGCGGATGCCGGTGATCCAGCCCTCGGCTCCGGCGAGGGCGCTTTCGAGAGCCGCGACCTTCGCGCCCGAGCAGCAGTTCTCAGGGCCGCTCCAGGGCGCTCCCGGGCTGCTCGCGTCCTCGACCTTGATCTTGACGCCGAAGCGCTCTTCGAACTCACGCCAGGTCTCGAACGTCTCCGGGAAGAGCACACCCGTGTCGATCGTCACGATCCTTACGAGGTCCGTCCTTCCGTCGCTGACCCGTAGCAGCTCGTCGATCAGCACCGACTCCTCCTTCTGGAAGGAGCACAACAGCACCGACCGCTCGCCGTGCGCGGCCGCTTGGCGCATCGTCTCGCTCAGGCCGAGCGCTGGGTCAAGGCCCGCACCCACCTCGGCCATCTCGCTCTCCAGCTGGTTCATCTGATCTCGCCTCGTCTCCATGACTTGAACTAAACCGCGCACTCGCCCTCGCCGCGGATGACCTGGAATGGAACGTTCCGGTTCCAGTCGATGAACTCGTTCATCGTCTGAAGCCCGAAGTCCACGGGCATGGACAGGTCCTTCACGAGGCCCTCGAGCTCGCTCGTCCCGACCCGCTCGGTGAACGCGCCCCAACCCTCGTCCTCGTTGCGCTTTGACTCGTAGTGGCGGATCCAGCGCTCGATCGCCTCGGGCACCCGCTTGGCCGGAAGGCGCAGCTTCAGCCGCCGGCCGAACTGGACGCTCCCACCTTCATAGACGCCGCCCACATGCGGGATGTAAGCCGGGATCGTATGCTCGCCGACTTTGATCGACGCGCCGTAGAAGCCGATGTCGGCGACATGATGCTGAGCGCAGCCGTTGGGGCAGCCGCTCATCTTGATGTGGATCCGGCGGGTCAGCTCATCGGTTATGCCCATCGCCTCGATCCGCTCCTGCACCGCCTGGTTGAGTCCCATCGAGCTCGTGATCCCGAGCTTGCACGAATCGGTGCCCGGGCAGGAGACGACGTCGCTGATCTCCCGCGAGCCCGCGTCGCCGAGCCCCAGCTCGCACAGGGCCCTCCAGACGTCGTAGACGCTCTCCTCGCGCACCCAGCGGAGCAGGAAGTTCTGCTGCACCGTCGTGCGCGCGTGGCCGCCCGCGTAGGAGCGCATGATCCCGGCCAGGCCCCTGAACTGCTCGGGCGTGAGGTCGCCACGGGTCACCTTGACCTCGACCGTCACGAACCCCTCCTGCTTCTGCTCGGCGACGTTTCCAGACCGGAAGCGATCGAACTCCGAGACCTCGCCGTTTGGGCTGCCATAGCTCTGCGGCGGGGCCGGTGCGGACTCACGCTCGTCGTCGATGAACAGTCGCTTCTCGATCGAGAAGTCGCGTTCTCCTACCCAGTCGCCCTCCAGCTCCTGCTCGACCTGGTCGCGCAGCTCCGCGATCCCGTACTTGTCGACGAACACCTTGATGCGGGCACGGGCGCGGTTTACCCGCAGCCACTCCTGGCGGTCGAAGATCCTGAAGACCGCCTCGGAGATCTTCAGGTAGTCGCCGTTGTCGATCTCGACGAAGTCGTAGAGCACGGGCGCGACCCGCGGCATGATCGAGGTCCCGCCGCCGACGAGCATCTCGACCCCACGCACCTCGCCCGGCCGGGCGGGATCCTGGCTCTCGCGCACACGGGCGCGGAAGGCGATGTCGTGGATTCCGCTGATCGCTCGGTCGCGCGGGCCCCCGTCGAAGGCGGTCTTGATCTTGCGTGGCATCGCCTGGGTGGTGGGGTGGCGCACGAAGTAGCGCACATAGGCGCCCGCATAGGGGGTCAGGTCGAAGAGCTCATCCTTGGCCACGCCCGCCCAGGGATCGCCCGTAACGTTTCTGACCGTGTTGCCACAGCCCTCGCGGCTGGATAAGCCGGCCTCGCCGAGCTCGCGGATCGCCTTCTCGGCCTCGGGCAGCGGGATATGGTGCATCTGGATGTTCTGGCGCGTCGTGATATGGCCCTTGTTCAGCGGCACGTACTTCTCGACGACATCGGCGAACTTCTCCATCTGTGCAGGCGTGATCCCACCGAAGGGGAGCTTCACGCGGATCATCTGCACGTCGGGCTGGCGCTGCCCGTAGACGCCCTGCTTCAGGCGGAACTTGATGAACTCGTCTTCGGGCGTCTCCCCGCTGAGGAACTTCGTGGCCTCCGTCTTGAAGTCGTCGTACTCGCGCTCGAGGATCGGGATCACGTGACCGGGCACGTTATGCAGGACCTCCGGGTCCTCGAGCGTGCCGCGGTGGGCGGGGATTGAAACTGGCTCCATTCTGCGAAACCTCCTGATCCGAGCGCTGAAAGCCCGGGCTGAATTCGACTTCGCGGGCGGCCGACGAAATATTGCTAAAGCCTAGCGGCTTTTAGGTATTTATCCAGGGGTCCCGGACATCGGCGTCTTCGGCGCGCGAGACGCCTTCGAGCATAGCTGCACGCCGCCAGGGGTCGATCTCATCGTCGGCCCTGCCGGACGGGCGCGTCGTGTCCCGCATGAAGCTCTCTAGCGCCGCGACGATCGCGGCCGCCTCCTCGGCAGTAGCCGCTGGCAGGGGGGGCTCGTGCCGGGGGCGTTTGACCATGGGCACCGGCTCCCGGATCCTCTCTTAGAGCGGGATGTTGCCGTGCTTGCGCTTCGGGCCCGGTTCGCGCTTGCTCAGCAGCGTGTGCAGCGCGACGATCAGCTTCGGCCGCGTCTCGTGGGGGACGATGACGTCGTCGATATAGCCCCGCTCGGCCGCCGTGTACGGGTTGGCGAAGCGCGCCTTGTAGTCCTCCATCAGCTTCTTGCGCCGCTCCTCGGGGGTCGGGCTGCCGGCGATGTCCCGCCGGTAGATGATGTTCACGGCCCCCTCCGGCCCCATCACCGCCACCTCCGAGGTCGGCCACGCGAAGTTGAAGTCCGCGAGCAGGTGCTTTGAGGCCATCACGTCGTAGGCGCCGCCGTAGGCCTTGCGCGTGATCACCGTGAGCTTCGGCACGGTCGCCTCGGTAAAGGCATAAAGCAGCTTGGCCCCGTGGCGGATGATCCCGCCCCACTCCTGCGCGGTCCCCGGCAGGAAGCCCGGGACGTCGGTGAAGGTGAGCAGCGGGATGTTGAAGGCGTCGCAGGTGCGCACGAAGCGTGCCGCCTTCGCCGAGGCGTCGATGTCGAGCACCCCCGCGAGCTGGGCCGGCTGGTTGCCGACGATTCCGACCGCGAAGCCGTCCAGGCGCGCGAAGCCGCAGATGATGTTCTTTGCGTGGTGCTCGTGCACCTCGAAGAAGTCTCCGTCGTCGACGATCAGCTTCACGACGTTGCGCATGTCATAAGGCTTGTTCGGATTGTCCGGGACCACATGGTCGAGCTCGGGGTCCATGCGCATGGGGTCATCAGAGGGCTCCATCCGGGGCGCCGTCTGCATGTTGTTCTGCGGCAGGAACCCGATCAGGTAGCGGCAGTCCTCGAGGCACGCGTCCTCGTCCTCGGAGGCGAAATGGGCGACGCCGGACTTGGTGTTGTGAGACATCGCCCCGCCGAGCTCCTCGAAGCCGACCTCCTCGCCCGTGACGGTCTTGATCACGTCAGGGCCCGTGATGAACATGTGCGAGGTCTCCTTGACCATGAAGATGAAGTCGGTGATCGCCGGCGAGTACACCGCGCCGCCCGCACATGGCCCCATGATCAGGCTGATCTGGGGGATCACGCCTGAGCACTTGACGTTCCGCACGAACACGTCGCCGTAGGCTCCGAGCGAGACGACCCCCTCCTGGATGCGGGCCCCGCCGGAGTCGTTGATCCCGATCACCGGACAGCCGATCTTGGCCGCCAGGTCCATGATCTTGCACATCTTCTCGCCCATCACCTCACCGAGCGAGCCGCCGAACAGGGTGAAGTCCTGGCTGAACACGCACACCCTCCGCCCATCGATCGTGCCGTGGCCGGTCACCACCGCATCGCCCCAAGGCCGGTTCTTCTGCATCTCGAAGTCGTAGGTCCGGTGGCGCACGAACGTGTCGAGCTCCTGGAAGGACCCCGGGTCGAGCAGCTTCTCGACCCGCTCCCGCGCGGTGTACTTGCCCCGCCCATGCTGCTTCTCCTCCGCCTCCGGGGCGGAGTGCACGGCCGCTTCGCGCAGCTCATGCAGCTGAGCGAGCTTTTCCTCGTAGCTCTCAGGAGCCTTCTGGCGTGGCGGTCGCCTGTGAGCGCTCCGGGAAGCCGCGAGCAGTGCCGCGTCGGCCTGCCGATCATGGGAGCTGCCGGTCATCCGCGCGGATCCTATCCGCACGCCTTCCCTAGGGCCGCGAGAACGGCCGGTGGTGCGCTGCGCCCAATCGATCGAGCATCGAGTTGAGCACCGCTTTCACTTCCTCGCCCGCGATCTCCTCGGCCGCCGCCAGCCCGGCAGAGATTTCCGTGCTCTGCTCAGGCGGCTCCTCTTGCGAGGGGTCTGCCGGCTGAGGCGAGGCGTCTGCCGGCCGGCCGAGCTCGGCGGCCTGGAGCGGCCCCTGGCCTAGGGGCTCCACATCCTCAAGCTGGCGCTCTGCCTCGCTCGCGAGGGGCGCGTGCGCTTCGAAGATCCGCCGGGCGCCGGGGAGGCCTTGGGAGTCTTGGGGTGTCGGCTCCTCGTCGATGAGCGACCCCTGCGGCGAGTTCGACTCGGCGCTCGTGACGGCCTCAGGTGGTTCCTGCACTGCGACCTCCTGCCGGCGAAAGCGACCGAGCAGTCGCTTGAAGAAGCCGCGGCGAGGTTCGAGCTCCGGCTCGTCCGCCTGCCCGTGCGCATCGCCGAGCTCACCGCGAGCTTCGTCCGCCGGCTCGGACTGAGCTTGGGCGGGAGGCTCCGGCTGCGCGGCCGTCAGAGGCTCCCGCGGGGATGCTCCAGCCGCTCCGAGCTCGCCCGCGGCATCGGGCGCGGGACGGCGCTCTGCCGCGTAACCGGCAGCGGGCTGCTGCACGGAACCCGCCGTGGCCCCTGGATCGAGGTCGGGATCGGGCGCGGGCTCCCGCCCGCCATCGGCCTGCTCATCGGGCTCGGCCATGGACTCGGGCGGGACCGTGAGCCGCGGCTCAGGGATCTCGCGGGAAACGGTCAGGGTGACCTTGGTTCCCCATCCGGAGGGCTTGATGAGCACGGTCCCGCTGGCATGCTCGGCCTCCCACTCGACCTTCTGCTCGGGATCGACGCGGGTGATGCGGATCTCCCCCAGCTCGCCGAGATGGCGCGTGAGTGCGGCGGGGTCGCTGAGCTCGGCCCACAGCTCGGGCGGAGACTTGACCAGGGTACGCTGCACCTCCGAAGAGATCATCGCTCCATCATTTCGAGCGTTCTCGCCCTAGTCCTTCCGCTCACGCGCCGGCGCAGCCGAAGCCGGCGGTCGGCCGCCCCCGGAAGCCCCTACGCCGTCGAGGGCTCCGAGCGCTTGCTCAGCGTGTGCGCCCCGATCAGCTTGCGCTCGTCGAGCAGCTCAGCGATCTGCACCGCGTTGGTGGCGGCGCCCTTGCGCAGGTTGTCCGCGACGATCCACAGATCGAGCGCGCGCTCGTGGCCGGGATCGCGCCTGATGCGCCCGACGAACACGTCGTCCTGGCCGGCGACATCGATCGCGAGCGGGTAGAGCGCGGCGTCGGGATCGTCGAGCACTCTCACCCCCGGGGCGGCCGCCAGCAGCTCGCGGGCCCGCTCGGGCGAGAGCACAGCCCGCGTCTGCACGTTCACAGCCTCCGAATGTCCCGTGAGGACCGGCACGCGCACGCAGGTGGCGCTGATTGCGATCGATGGGTCGCCGAGGATCTTGCGCGTCTCGTTCATGAGCTTGCGCTCCTCGTCGGTGTGGTCCTCGCCCGCAGCAAAGCTGCCGGCGTGGGGGAGCGCGTTGAACGCGATCTGATGTGCGTACTGCTCGGGGGCTTTGATCTCGCGCTCGTGGAGCAGCGCATGCGACTGGTCGAGGAGCTCCTTGACGGCGCGCCTGCCGCTGCCGGAGACGGCCTGATAGGTGGAGATCACGAGCCGCTCGATCCCGGCCTCGTCGTGTAGCGGCTTGAGCACCACGACCATCTGCATCGTCGAGCAGTTCGGGTTGGCGATGATCCCGTGGTGGCCGGAGAGCGCGTCGGGGTTGACCTCGGCGACCACGAGCGGAACGTCCTGCTGCATGCGCCAGCGCGATGAGTTGTCGATCACGATCGCCCCCGCCTCGGCGAAACGCGGGGCCCACTTGCCGGAGGTCGAGCCGCCTGCGGAGAAGAGCGCGAGGTCGAAGCCCCTGATCGCGTCCTCGCTCAGCTCGCGCACGATCAGGCCACCCTCGAGCTCGCGTCCGGCTGAGCGCTCGGAGGCGAACGGGACGATCTCCGCTGCCGGGAACTCCCGCTCGCGAAGCAGGCGAAGCATCAGCGTGCCCACCTGACCGGTGGCGCCGACGACTGCGATTCGGTAGCCCTCGCTGATCACCCCGCCAGCGTATCGCGGGAGGGTCGGGGCCCCTAAGGCTGGATGACCATGAACAGGATCGTGACGAGCACGAGCAGGCTGAGCAGGGAGCCGACGGCCGCAAGGCGGCGAACGAGCTCGCGGTACTCCCCGCTGAGCTCGAGATCCCCCTCCCCGGCCGCGGCGAGGTCGCGCCCGGCGATCTGCTCGGCGCGTTTGGACGTCGGGATCATGACCGCACCGATGAGTCCCCCGATCACGATTGCCGCCGCTAGCCCCCACTGGACGAAGAACTCACTCCAGTGATGCCCTTCGCTGGCGAGGTAGATCCCCGCGGCCACCACGACGAGCAGGCCCGGGTTGATGAGCAGCCGCTCGATCGTGTACTCGATGCGGTGAAGGAGCGGCAGGCTGCGGGGGTCGCGCCGGCCTGCCACAGCGAACATGATCGGGTAGGCGAAGGTCACGCCGAAAGCAACGACGACGGCCATGATGTGCACGGCCAGGACGATCTGATACAGGGACGCGGCCGGGATCCAGATCACGCCTGCAGCCTAACCGCTTCCCGGCGGCTCGAGTCGGTCGTGGCGCTCTTTGGTCGAACTCAAGGACGCCACGCGGGCGCCTAGACCTAGAAGGTCGGCGCGTACTTCCCGAAGACATCCTGCATAGCTGCGCAGACCTCGCCGAGCGAGCAGCGGTCCTTGAGCGCCTGGCGGATCGGTGGCAGCAGGTTTCCGCTGCCGCGCGCAAGCTCGCGCAGCTCATCAAGGCGCTGGGCCACGAGGTCCTGGTCGCGGTCGGCCTTGAACACGCGCAGGCGCTCCAGCTGCAGGCGCTCGGACTCCGGGTCGACGCGCAACAGGTCGGGGACCTCGATCTCGTCCTCCTCATAGGCGTTCACGCCGACGACGATGTCCTGGCGGACGCGATAGCGCTCCTGGTAGCCCCAGGCGGACTCGTCGATCTCGCCGGTGATGAACTCGATCGCGTTGACCGAGCCCCCGAGCGCGTCGACCTTCGCGATCAGCCTATTCGCACGCTCTTCGATCTCGTCGGTGAGCGACTCGACGAAGTAGGAGCCGGCGAACGGGTCGACCGTGTCGGCGGCGCCGGACTCGTGCGCGAGGATCTGCTGGGTGCGCAGCGCGATCTTCGCGGCGCGCTCGCTGGGCAGAGCCAGCGCCTCGTCGAAGCCGTTCGTGTGCAGCGACTGGGTTCCACCGCAGACGGCCGCGAAGCCCTGGAGAGCGACCCGCACGATGTTGTTCTCCGGCTGCTGTGCGGTCAGCGTTACGCCACCCGTCTGGGTGTGGAAGCGGAGCATCGTCGCCTTCGGGTCGCTGGCGCCGAAGCGCTCTCTCATGATCTGCGCCCACATGCGCCTGGCCGCGCGGAACTTGGCGACCTCCTGAAAGACGTTGTTGTGGCCGTTGAAGAAGAAGGCGAGCCGCGGAGCGAAGTCGTCGACGTCGAGACCCGAGTCGATCGCCGCCTGCACGTAGGCGATCCCCGAGGAGAGGGTGAAGGCGACCTCCTGCACGGCCGAGCAGCCCTTCTCGCGAAAGTGGTAGCCGGAGATCGAGATCGTGTTCCACTTCGGCACCCGCTCGTGGCAGTAGCGGAACAGGTCGGTCGTCAGGCGCATCGTGGGTGCGGGCGGGTAGATGTAGTTGCCGCGCGCGATGTACTCCTTGAGCACATCGTTCTGCGTGGTCCCGCGGAGCTTCTCCGAGGGGACGCCCTGCTCCTCGCCGACGAGCTCGTAGAGCAGCAGCAGGCAGGCGGCCGGCGCGTTGATAGTCATCGAGGTCGAGACCTGGTCCAGAGGGATCCCGTCGAAGGCGGTGCGCATGTCGTCGATCGTGTCGATCGCGACCCCAGTGCGCCCGACCTCTCCGAGGCAGCGGGGATTGTCCGAGTCGAGTCCCAGCTGGGTTGGCAGGTCGAACGCCATCGACAGGCCGGTCGAGCCCTTCGAGAGCAGATAGCGATAGCGCTCGTTTGACTCCTTCGCCGAGGCGTAGCCCGCGTACTGGCGCATCGTCCATGTCTGCTTGCGGTACATCTCGCGGTGGACCCCCCGCGTGTAGGGGAAGGCGCCGGGCTCGCCGAGATCGAGCTGCTCGGGCAGATCGGCCTCGGTGTAGAGCTCGGAGATCTCGATGCCCGAATCGGTGAAGCGGCGCGGGTCATCCGGCCCGACGATCGGGGCGACCGTCAGCTCGTCATCATCGTCCTCTGCTGCGTCGGTGATCGCCATGGGCCGGATGATATGGACCTCGGGACGAGCCCGATGTGCTCCAGCCGGAGCACCCGACCTCGCCGGAGGCAGGTATCCTCACTTCGCAATGTCTACCTGTCTTGTCACCGGCGGCGCCGGCTTCTTGGGTTCGCATCTGTGCGACGAGCTGCTCGCACGAGGCAACCGCGTGATCTGCGCCGACAACTTCGAGACGGGCTCGCTGGCGAACATCGAGCACATCCGCGATCCCGTGCAGTTCACGCACGTCGGCGTGGACATCATCGAGCCGTACTTCATCGAGGAGCCCGTGGACTTCGTCTACCACCTGGCTTCGCCGGCCTCGCCGATCGACTACCTGCGCCTGCCGCTGCACACGCTCAAGGTCGGCTCTTACGGCACGCATCACACGCTCGGGCTCGCGAAGGCCAAGCGCGCGCGGTTCCTGATCGCCTCGACCAGCGAGGTCTACGGCGATCCCAAGGAGCACCCCCAGTCGGAGAGCTACTGGGGGCACGTGAACCCGATCGGGCCGCGCGGAGTCTACGACGAGGCCAAGCGCTACGCGGAGGCCCTGACGATGGCCTATCACCGCCAGCAGGGGGTGGACACGGCGATCGTGAGGATCTTCAACACCTACGGAAGCCGCATGCGCCCGCACGACGGCCGTGCGATCCCGACGTTCCTGCGCCAGGCGCTCGCGAGCCGTCCCCTGACCGTGTTCGGGGACGGAAGCCAGACACGCTCCTTCTGCTACGTGAGCGACCTGGTCCGCGGGATCATCGCTCTGGCCGAGTCCGGCTACCACGAGCCCGTGAACATCGGCAATCCTGATGAGTTCACGCTGCTCGAGCTCGCCGAAACCGTCAGGGCGGTGACCGGGTCGAGCTCTGAGATCGTCTATGAGGCGCTGCCCGTCGACGACCCCAAGCAGCGAAAGCCCGACATCTCGCTCGCGCGCGAGCTTCTCAGCTGGTTCCCCGAGGTGTCGCTGCGCGAGGGGCTCGAGCGCACGATCGAGCAGTCCGGCGTCGAGCTGCTAATCGGCGGAGGCTCCCGCTGAGGCTCACCTGAGGTCGTGGCGGCCCTGGCTGAGGGCCGAGCAACCGCTCCATCTGCAAGTGTCCGGTGTTGTGAACAGGGAGATGGGACCACGTCCGTCAGGAACGTCCGCTCGGTCGGCCCGTCGCGTGCGCACCTCGCCGACAGTCTCCTCGCCGTCTTGGCCCGCCGAGGCGACACCGATACTCTCCCCGACGACGGCGCGGCTTGAGCCCACCGACCGAGACATGCGCCGCAAGCGCCCACCCGCGCTGGCGTTCCTGCTGCGCGCGGACACGGCCCGGCGCCTGGCACGGGTGCTCTCGCTGCTCGCCCTGGACTTCGCGGGCGTCGCTCTTGCGATCTTCACGGCGCTGATCCTGAAGGCGTCGGTGCTCGGCAGCGTCGAGGTGACCCCGGCGCTGCACGAAACCGAACGTATCCTCGCCTTCGTCTACCTGCTCACGGCGCTGCTCTTCGCACGCTCGGGCCTGTATGCCGAGCGGGCGGTGCGCCCGGGTCTGCCGCGGATCGTCGGCTCGCTCTTCCAGGTGACGTTTGTCGCGCTCATATTCGCCGTGGTCAACGGCGAACACTTCTCGAGCTACTACCTCTTCTACGGGGGCCTCGCGATCGCGATCTTCTACATCTCCTCGCTGCGCGCGGGCTATGACTGGCTGACCGGGCGGATCCTGAAGGCCGCGGGCTACCGGCGACGCGCGGTGCTCGTGGGCACGGGCAAGCACATCGGCGAGGTCGCCCACGCGCTCGCCGACCAGCCGCACTCGCCCATTGACGTCGTAGGGTTCCTCTCACCGAACGCGCTGCCACCCAACGGCCTGCGGTGCCTCGGCTCGCTGGATGACCTGCAGACCGTGCTCGGCTTCGGCGGGATAGACGAGGTGATCATCGCCGATCCCGACTTCCCGCAGGTCGACGCGGTCGAGCTGGTGGATCAGTGCCATCAGCGCGGCGTGCGCGTGCGGCTCGCGCCCTCGACGATGGAGATCCTGATCCATCGCGCGGAGTTCATCCCGGGGCAGTCGGTGCCCCTCTTCGAGCTGGGTCCGCCCGTCTTCGAGGGGGTCGACTTCGCGCTGAAGCGTGCCTTCGACATCGTCGGCGCGACGCTGCTGCTGCTCGTGCTCAGCCCGCTGCTGCTGGCGATCGTGCTTGCGGTGCGGCTCTCCTCGCGGGGCCCGGTTCTGTATCGCTCGACACGCCGCGGGATCGGCCAGAGACCCTTCGCTTGCCTGAAGTTCCGCACGATGCACACCGACGCCGAGGAGCATCAGGCGGAGCTCGAAGAGCTCAACGAGGCCTCGGGGGCGCTCTTCAAGATCCGCGATGACCCCCGTCTGACCAAAGTCGGTGGGGTGCTGCGGCGCTTCTCGCTCGACGAGCTGCCCCAGCTCGTGAACGTGCTCCGCGGGGAGATGTCGCTCGTCGGCCCGCGCCCGCTGCCCGAGCGTGACTACGAGATGCTCGAGGACTGGCATCGCAAGCGCTATCTCGTGCTGCCCGGAATCACGGGGCTGTGGCAGGTCTCGGGGCGCTCGGAGCTGGACTTCGACGATCTCGTGCATCTGGACTTCATCTATCTCGAGCGCTGGTCGCTCGCGCTCGATCTGACGATCCTCCTGAAGACGGTCCCCGCCGTGTTCTCCCGCCGCGGCGCCTACTGAGGCTCGAGGCCGTCGATCCCTGGCCCGGCCCGCCGGATCGCGCGAGTGCCTGCGCTCGTCGCCTCGAGGCGCACGCGCGCCCTTCTGTACACGCGCCAGGTGGCGCGCGCGGCGTCCTCCCACGTCCAGGCGGGTGGCGCCGGAGCGGGACGCTGCGCCGACTGGGCGGCGAGGATCAGCGTCTTCAGGTCGCCGGGCTCGACGAACGTCGCGCGCTCGTCGAGGACCTCGCGCAGGGCCGGGACCTCGCAGGCCACGACAGGCGTGCCACAGGCGAGGGCCTCTAGGGCCGGCAGCCCGAAGCCGTTGTTCTCGGAGGGCAGCACGAGCGCGTGGGCACCGCTGTAGATCGCGGCGAGCTGCTCGTCGGAAACCTCCCCGGTGAGCGTCACGTCCGGGAGCTCGTGTGCCCAGGGGCGCGTGGGCCCGACGAGCACGAGCGGCAGCTCGCGTGGCGTCGCGGCGAGCTCTGCGAGGTGCATGCTCGGGTCGGGGTGCTGCAGCGTCCCGACCCACACCAGGTAGTTCTCAGGGAGCGAGAAGCGCGCCCGGGCCGCGGCGACCTCGCGCGGCGGGCGCGGGTGCATGGCCGCGTCGGGCGCCTCGGCGATCACGACCACGCGCTCGGGCTCGAGCCGCAGGTGGGTGACAGCGTCGCGCGCGAGCGCTTCGCTGGGTACGATCACGCGCACCGCCCGCTGTACCGCCAGCTGGCGCAGGCGCAGGCGCAGGCCGGTGCGCAGGTGCTCGCTGCGGCGCTTGAGCGCGGTGAGGTCGTGGAGCGTGACGACCATCGGGCAGGGGCTGTGCAGCATCGCGCCCTCGAGCCAGGGAGTGTGGAAGACGTCGGTCTGCCGCGAGCGCGAGATCCCCGAGGGACGGTGTGTCTCGATGATCTCCTCGCCCGGCGCGGCCGTAGCGCGCAGCGCTGCGAGCAGGCTGCGGGAGTGGCGTCCGACGCCATGGGGATCGCTGACGCGACGGCTGTCGAAGGCAACCTTCACCGCTCGATGCTCTCCATCACCCCACCCCCCGATTTCCCATCATATATCCAACATATTCGCTTAGACGAGCCTTGTGTAGAGATGAGAGCTTTGCTGCACCACCCGCTCTAGGCTTGCGCTATGCCCTCGCGCGCCTATTACGAAGAGCTCTGGCGGGCCGTGCCGGAGGGTCTTGAGCCGACGGACTTCGACCTGCGCAGCCGTTTTCTGCTCGGTCACGTGAGGGCGGGCGAGCGTGTGCTTGACATGGGCTGCGGCGAGGGATGGTTCGCCTCAGAGCTCGCCGGAGCAGGCGCGCTGGTGCTCGGCGTCGACGTCGCCGAGGAGCCGCTGCGCCGGGCGCGCGTCCGCCGACCCGAGCTCAATCTGCGCCTCGTGGACTGGGAACGTCCATTGCCGTTTACCGAAGCGAGCTTCGACGTCGTCTGGGCGGGCGAGGTGATCGAGCACGTGGCCGACACCTCCGCATGGCTCTCGGAGGTTCGCCGGGTGCTGCGGGCGGGTGGGAGCCTGCTGCTGAGCACGCCCGCCCACGGGCGGCTCACACGCTTGCGGCTGGCCTTCTCGACGCGCGCCTTCGAGGATCACTTCGACCCGCGCGGCGATCACCTGCGCTTCTACACCCGCGGCGCGCTCGGGCGGCTGCTCGAGGACTTCGGCTTTGAGGATCTCGACGTGCGCGCAGCCGGCGGCCTGCCCGGCGCGCGGCGGCTGCTGCTCGCCCGCGGCCTACGCTCGCGCTTTTGAGCGGAGCGGAGCGGCGCGGCGTGGCACGGCGGCGGATGCGCGCAGGGCTTCGATGTAGTCGTTCTGGATTTCGATCGCTTCGCTGTGGCCTTCGGCGATCGCTTCGGGGGCGATCGACTCCGGATCGAGGTAGATCCCCGCTTCGAGCTCACGCAGGGCCGCGCGAGGGTCGCGCTCGAGCTCATATTTTCCGAGCCGCAGCCATGTTTCGGGGTTGGAGGGCTGCAGGCGGACCGCCCGCACCAACGTCGCACGCGCACCGGCGCTCTCGCCGTTGGCCTGCTGCACCGTCGCGAGCACGAAAAGCGCCTGCGCGGACAGCGGGTCTCGGGCGACGCCCGTCTGAGCTTCGGGGAGGGCGGCCTTGGGATCGCCGGCGAGCTGCGCCAGCGCCTGCTGGGAGGCGTCGACCGAGCGCTGTGGCTGGGACTCAGACCAGACGGCGAGCAGCGCGCCAACAATCGCGAGGGCGGCGAGCGCCACGCGCACGTAGCCCGCGGACTGCCTGCCCGGCGTGCCCGGCTCCCTCGAGGCGAGGCCCTCGCCGCTCGCGGCCCCGAGCGGCCCGCGGCCTGCCAGCCAGCCGGCGCATAGCAGCGCCACGCAGGCGTCACCCGGCACATACCAGGTCCAGTCGACGAGCGAGTGGACCCCGAATACGACCACGAGGCAGAGCATGCTGAGCATGCCGATGCGCTCGGGCGTATATGGCTCGCGAGCCGCCTGCCGGTTCTCTTCAGGGCGCCGGCCGGGCTGGGTTCGGCTGCGTGTTTCGCGCCGGGCGCTCCAGCTCCTCCAGCGCCGGTTGAAGGGATGCGTCGCGCGTCCGGCGGCGGCCATCCAGGTGAGAAGCAGCGCGAGCGCCAGGGCGAGCCCGACGAGTCCGAGGTCGGCGAGCGTCTGCACCACGAAGCCATGGGCATGCCTGACTTCGAGTGTCTCGTGACGGTAGCGAAGGCGGGCGGTTCCATAGCCTTCCGCGCCCGCCCCGAGCACAGGGTGGGCGTCGAAGATCTCAAGCCCCTCCTTCCAGTAGCGTGCGCGCACGCTCGCGACCGCCGTCAGACGGCCCGGCGTGTTCGGCGGGGGCTTCGCGTTGGGATTCGTGAGCGCGTTCACGGCATGCGAAACGCTGCCGCTCAGGCCGCGATGACTGTGGGCGAGCGCACCTGCGAAGCCCACGACGGCGAGGACGAGCAGCACCAGCAGGGTCGTGCCCGCCCGCCGACGCGTGTCAAGCGAGGGCGCCCGCCGGGCCGTGATGAAGCCGATCGCGACCCCGGCGATCGTGAGCGCCAGAATCATCGCGAGGAGCAGCGCTCCCAGCTCGTGGCCGGCGCTCGCGCGTTCGCCGAGGGCCACGTTTTCTGCGCTGAGCGCATGCCTGGAGAAGTCCCATGCGGCCACCGCGCCGGCGCCGAGGCCGCCGAGGATCAGCACCGCTGCGCCGCGCAGGCGTAGCGGGACGATGCAGAACCACAGCACGAGGCCGATCGCCAGCGCCGCGAGCGCGCCGCGGGAGTAGGCGAGCAACAAGGTGAGCAGCAGGAGGCCCATCGCCGGGTAGGCGAGCGCGCTCAGCAGCGCATGCCCGGCGCGGCGCGCGCCCAGCCACATGCAGCAGATCGCACCCAGCGCGGCGGTCAGCCCGATCGCGTTCCAGTAGCCAAAGGGTTCCTCCAGGCGTGCGTAGGTGTTCGCCGCCGCCAGCTTGCCCGGGAAGACCTTCGTCAGCAGCGCATATCCGCACACCACGACCGCCGCCAGCGCGAGTCCGCCGAGAATCGCCGGCCAGCGCTCGGGCTTCAGCCGCACGAGCGCGACCGCCGCGGCGAACACGGCGCTGTAGGCGAGCAGGCGCCCGGCGTCGTGCCAGCTGTCATCGGGCTGTACCGACCACACCACCGAAAGCGCGCTCAGCGCGCTGAATGCGAGCAGCAGGCCGACCGACCAGCTTCCGTAGACGCGCTTGGCGGCCGGCCTGCGAATCACCGCGGCCGCGACCACGGCGCCCGCGCCGAGCGTGAGCGCCACCTCGGTCGTGGTCAGGGATTCGAGGTTGAGGCCGCCCTTGGCGTAGAAGGTGACGAAACAGACGATCCCGGCGAGGAGAAGGGTCGGCCACCACAGTTCCCGGGCCCCGCGCGCGGGGCGGATCGGGCGCCGATGGGCCAGCCGCCGACGCGCGCGAGCGGGCGGCGGCGTGACGCCCGCGCCGGGCGCGGGCTCAGTTGGGGCGGCGGGCGCGGACACGGCTTCGCAGCAGGCCACCCGCCAGGAGCAACAGGCAGGCGAGCAGGAACGCGAGCGTCGCGAGTAGGGGGGTGGGCAGCGAGCTGAACACGGAGGCGATATCGGCGTGCACGACGCCCGGGTGGATCACCTGGCCGCCCAGCTGCTCGGGAGCCGCGCCCGCGCGCTTTGCACCGGCGATCGCCCGCTGCTCGGACGGCGTCGGCGCAATCGCGACGGCGCTGCGCCCGCCGCCCGCACCGCCGCCCCCACCGGCTGCCGCGAGCTGTGCCTGCTGGATCAGCGAAGAACAGTCGGTGTACTCTTCCGCATCGGCGTTCAGCTCCTTCAGCGCCTGCCGGTAGGCGCTCTGGCTGAACCCGCTCAGGGACTGCCCGTGCGTGCACCTCAGGATGATCGTTTCGCCGATGTCGGCGCGGGCCGGCGAGACGATCCCCAGCAGCGCCAGCAGCGACAGTCCCAGGAGGCGTGCGGAAGTGGACGAGACCCGTTTCAAGCTCCTCAAAGCTAGCAAGCGCTCTGCCGGAAGCGAGCGCTAGGCGGTTCGCGAGGCGCCCACCGTGGCGAGGGCTCGCGAGAAGCCCTCCGCCCAGGCGTCGTGGCTGAAGCCACGTACGTCCGCGGCACCCGCCAAGCCCAGCCGCGTGCGCAGATCGGGGTCCCCGGCCAGCCGTGTGATGGCCTGCGCGAGCGCCACGCTGTCACCGGCTCCGACGACGAGGCCGTTGCGCCCATCCCGGATGAGGCCGCCGGCCGCCGCGCCGACGGCGTCGCTGGCGATGATCGCGAGCCCCTGGTTCATCGCCTCGTTCGCGACGAGCCCCCACGGCTCGCGAAAGGTGGCGGTTGCAACCGATGGCAGCACGAGCACATCGGATCCGGCGTAGATCTTGCGCAGCTCACGCGGCGCGACGGCGCTCAGCGGAACTACACCATCCTGCCCGCCGCCGGCGGGCGAGGAGGATCCCACGCCGACCAGCACGAGCGCTGCCGCGGCGGCCGAAAGGCCCGACTTCTGCCAGGCCTCGATCAGGACGTCCAGGCCCTTCTCGGGCGCCGGGCGACCGACGAACAGGAACTTCATGGCCGCACTCAGCGGCCATGTGGGGTCGCTCGGTCGCGCCGTCTCGGCTGCGCTCCAGAATGCGTTGTCGACCGACTGGGGGGCGATGTGGACGTTGTGCGCACCCCGGGCCCTCACGTAGGTGCTGACGTGGGGCCCGTAGGTGACCACGGCGTCGGCCGATCGGTACAGGCGACGCAACGGCAGGTAGCTGAGAGCGTGAGCGCCACTGCGCGGGTGAGCCCAGAGCGACGCCCACAGGATCAGCGGCACACCAGCACGGCGTGTGCCGATCCAGCCCGCAAGCGGCGCGAGGCGGCCGCCGGTGGGGAGCACGACGGCGCGATAGCGTCCGCTCGCAGCAAGCGCCGCGAGTTCGCGCGGACGCGCGTGGCGATGCGGAAACGGGAGCTGGCCTTCAAAGGCGGGGCCGCCGTGCATCGAGGGGCCGCCGAAGAGCGCGAGCTCTATCCCCTCGCGCTCGTGTAGCGCCGCGAGGGCGCCGACGCGATAGGCGGGGGCATGTCCGGTGAGGAACAGGACGGGCTTCATCGCAAGGCATGCTCGTAGGCTGCGATCGTCTCGGCGGCGCAGCGCTCCCATGTGAAATGCGCGGCCACAGTAGCCCGCGCACGCTGCCCGGCCTCGCGCAGCCGATGGGGGTCGGAGAGAAGCTCGTCGATGCGCTGACTCAGCCGCTCGATGTCCCCGGGCGGCACAAGCACCAGGCCGTCCCCCGCGGCCGCGATCTCCTCCGGCCCCGGCTCGCCGCGGCAGCCGATCGCCGGAACTCCGCCGGCCATCGCCTCGATGTAGGCGACACCGAAAGCCTCCTCGGTCGAGGGCATCACGAACAGCGTGGCCCGCCGCGCCTCATCTATCGCCTGCGCCGGCGCCAGCTGCCCCTTGAAGTCCACCCTCTCGGCGACCCCTAGACGAGCCGCGAGGCCTTCCAGCGCGATGCGCTCGGGTCCGTCTCCGACGATCGAATAACGCAGCGCGGGATGCCGGCTCGCGAGCACCGCCAGAGCCCGGAGCACATCGGAGTGGCGCTTGCGGCCAACCAGATGGGCGACGGTGATCAGCGTCGGCGGGCCGTCCCCCCGCGGCGGGCGGGCGCCGGCGGCGGGGAGCTCGGCGCCTAGGTGGACCACACGCGTCTCGCGGGCGCCGTGGGCGCGGGCGAGCTCGGCGATGCCCAGGCTGTTTGCGAGGACCAGCCGCGCCGCGCCCAGGCCGCCGGCGACCGCGCGGGCGCCGGCCTCGTCACGGCGAGCGGTGTAGAGCAAGTCGCCGCCATGCACCGAGACGACGAGCGGCTCGCTCAGGCGTGCGCGGCGCAACGCGTCCCCGGCGGGAACGGCATTGTGAGCGTGGACGAGCTCGAACGGGAAGACCCCTCGCAGTCGGCCCAACGTTCCTCGCAGCACGGGCGCGGCCCAAGCTCCCCAGGACGCATAGGAGCGTTCGCGGGGAGGGGAGACGTAGGGCATGTAGCTGACAGGCAGCCCGTCGCGCGTCTGTCTGCGGGGCTCGCGGATGAGTCTTCCAAGAGCAAGCGCCGCGCTTGCCGGTCCGTGCACGAGCGAGGCTCGTGGCGGGACCAGCCGGTGCAGCACGAGCACGCGGATCTCCGCGCCGGCGTCGCGCGCAGCCAGCGCCTGGCGATGAGCCCAGATCCCGAGCACCGGGTCGCCGCGGCTCGGGTAGAACTCGGCGACGACGAGGACCTTCACCAGCGAGAGTGGGTCGTGAGGGTGCGCTTGGCCTCGCTCGCGCTCAGGTAGGGGTGACCGGCAAGGAAGGCGCGCGCCTCGGCGATCGCATCCGCGCGCGAGTAGGCGTCCGCCGCGGGAGCCGCCCGGTGGCGGATCGCGACGGCATCGATCACGCCGCAGCGCCATCCCCGCTCACGGGCGAGCGCCGCCCAGTGCGCATCCAGGCCCCAGCCCATGCGCAGCTCCGGGAACGGCAGCAGGGTGGGGAAGGTAACGGCGGCGAACGCGGTGAGCGGGCCGATCTCGACGAAGCATGTCTCCCGGGCGACGCTGCCCGCCCGGCGCCGGGTCACGGGCCAGGCCGCGTGGGAGTCGAGGCGGTGGGCCGGCTGGGCGAGTGCAAGCGAGAAGCGCTCGCACAGGAACAGGAACCGGTCGAGGAAGCCGCGGGGCAGCTCGACGTCGTCGTCGACTGTCAGCAGCCAGTCGTGACCCTCGGCCGGATGTGCGGCGAGCAGCCGGTTGAGGTTCTCGAACTTCCCCCGCCCCTCCGGAGCACACGTGTGCAGCTCTACCTGATGGCGGGAGCTCGTGAGCTCCCGGCGCATCCGTTGCGCCAGCATGCGCCGCTCCGGGCGCTCGACCCCGATCACGAGCACACGCCGCTCGGCTCCCCGGCGTGCGGCGAGCTTCAGACGCAACCGCCGGCCACTGGCGAGCTCGAACGCGTCCACAGCCTCATCGCGGGCCCCTCGAAGCAGGGCGTCGAGGCCGCCGACAGTTCCGCTCGTGCCGGAGAGGAAGTCCTCGACGTCCGAGGGCTGGCCCGCGCGGCCGTTTTCCGGCGGGTGCCCGCTCGGCGTGCCGAGGTGTGCCGCCCCGGGGATGCTCGCCGCGCGAGCATCCCGACCCGCGAGCGCCGTCAGCCGTTCTCTGATCCCCTCGCGCAGGCGACCGGCACTGTGGGCGACCATCGTAAGCCCGGCCGGACAGCGTCTCCGGAGGACGTGGCCAAGGCAGCCGGCGAGCGTGAGCAGCTCGCGCCCCAGCGACGGCGCATCGCCCCGGCGGGCATCAAGGCGGCGGCTCGCGCGCCCGCGCACATGGGCGGTACGCGCGAGCCTGTCAAGACGCGCATCGGCGCCCGCGCGGCGGTGCTCGACCGCGGCGCGGGCGACGTAGAGCGCGCCGCTGTCAACGCGGCCGCGCTCCGGCGAGCCGGGAGGCTGCCCCTCGGCGCCGGGGCTGGAGGCTTCGGCCAGGCGATCCTGCCACTCCTGCTCATCGCCGCCGTGCTCGAGCGAAACGTCGAACGGCCCCACCCGTTCGAGCGCGCTGCGGCGGATGGCCATGTTCGCGCCCCAGGCGTAGCGAGTGTAGGTGTCGCTCTCGCCGAGATCGAGTGTCGTGATCGGCGGCGCCTCGCGCCCGCAGGTTCGCAGGCGGTGGCCTTCCAGGCAAGCGCGGATGGGACCCGTGAAGACCTCGACGTCGGGCCGCTCGCGCGCCGCGCCCATGATCGCCTGAAGCCACTCCGGCGCGACACGGACGTCGTCGTCTAAGAACACGACGAGCTCGCCGTGCGAGCGCTCGACGCCGGTGTTGCGGGCGACGTTCAGGCCCAGGGGCTCCGGGTGGGGCTCATAGCGGGCTCCGAAGCGCCTGACCAGCGCGCGCGCCTGCGTTGAGGGCCCTGCGTCGTCGACCACGATGACCTCTGCTCCGGCGCGCGCCGCCTGGGGGGCGAGAGAGGAGAGCGCCACCTCCAGGTAGGGCAGGCGCGAGCGGGTGGGGATCACGATCGAGGCCGCCGGAGGGGTCATCCTGAGACGACAGTCTAGGTTTGCGCCGCTTCGCCGCCGGTCTGCGTGCCCGGCTCACAATAGGCTCCCGCCGGAGAATGGTCCTGTTTCTGCATAACCGCTATCGGAGGACCGGCGGGGAGGAGCGGGTCGTGGAGGACTTGCTCCGGCTCGTGCGCGAACAGCTGGGCGAGCCCGCCGAGCTGCTCGAACGCGATTCGAAGGCGCTCGGGCGAGGACGCGCCGCGATCGGGTTGCTACGCGGGGGCCTCGAGCCCGAGGAGGTGGCTCGGGCGGTGCGTCAGAGCGGCGCGCGGGTCGTGCACGCGCACAACCTCCAGCCGGCGCTTGGTTTCAGAGCGCTGGCCGCCGCGCGATCCGCGGGGGCCCGTGTCGTCCTTCACCTGCACCAGTACCGGCTCGTCTGTGCGATCGGGGTCTGCTTCACGCGCGGCGCGGAGTGCACGCGCTGCCATGGGCGCAACACGCTTCCCGGGGTGCGATTGAACTGCCGTGGCAGCCTACCCGAGGCGGTCGCCTACGGCGCGTCGCTCGCGCTCTGGCAGCGCCGGCTGGTAGGGCAGGCCGACGTGGTGATCGTGCCCAGCGCGTTTGCACGCGAACGGCTGCGTGAGCTCGGGGCGTCCCTACCCTCCGAGCGCGTACACGTGCTGGCCCCGCCCGTGCGTTCTCCGCGCCCGGAGCCCCCTGCGCCCCCGGAGTCCCCTGCGCGCCCGGAGCCCCCTGCGCGCCCGGGGCCCACGCGGCGCCCGGGCCCCCCGGGGCTTGAGGGCGGCCCGCCGGCGGGCGCCCCCTACGCGCTCGTCGTGTCGCGGCTGGCGCCCGAGAAGGGGATCGACGTCGCGATCGACGCCTGCCGGATCGCGGGCATCCCGCTCGTGGTCGCCGGGGAAGGACCCGAGCGCCGGGCGCTGCGTGAGCGCGCCGCGGGGCAGGACGTGCGCTTCGTCGGCCCGGTCGAGGACGCGCAGCTGGACCGCCTGCGGATGGGCGCGGCGATCGCGCTGGCGCCGTCCCGCTCGGCCGAGACGTTCGGACTGGCGGCGGCCGAGGCGATGGCCGCGGGCCTGCCGGTCGCGGCGAGCAGCGTGGGAGCCCTACCGGAGCTGGTGGCTCTGGAGGGACTCGTGCCGCCCGGCGACGCGGGGGCGCTCGCGGGAGCGATAGGCCGGCTGGCCGGTGACCGGGCCGCGGGCGCGCGAGGACTTCAGCGAGTGCGCGCTCGGTGCGCTCCCGAGATCGTCGCGCGAGAGCTCGCGGCGCTCTACGACGGGGCGGATGTGCTCGCGCCGAGGACATAAGCTCCGCCGGTGTCCCCGCCCCCCAGCGCACTGATCACGGGTCTGAGCGGTCAGGACGGCTCGTTCCTCGCGGAGCTTCTGCTGGAGAAGGGCTACCGCGTCACCGGCTTGGTGCGGGGCGCGCCCGGACGGTCGCTCGGCTCATCAGAGCACCTGCGCGGGCGCGTGGCGCTCGTGCGAGGCGATCTTCTGGAGCCGGCGCGCCTGCGGGCGGCGATCGAGGAGGTGCGCCCGCGGGAGATCTACCACCTCGCCGCGCCGTCCTTCGTGCCTGCGTCCTGGGAACGGCCCGGCGAGACGATGCGGGCGATCGCGGGCTCCACGGCTGCGATCCTCGAGGCCGTGCGCGAGATCGACCCCGAGACACGTGTGTTCTACTCGGCCTCCGGCGCGATCTTCGGAGAGGCGCCCGATAGCCCGCAGCGCGAGGATACGCCGTGCCGCCCGGCCACGCCCTACGCGATAGCCAAGCTCGCGGGGCACGAGCTCGTGGGTGCCCTGCGCGTCCACGACGCGCTGCATCTCAGCTCGGGCATCGCCTTCAACCACGAGTCCGAGCGCAGGCCCGAGCGGTTCGTGACGCGCAGGATCACCCGCGCGGCGGCCGCGATCGCACTCGGCCTGCAGGACGAGTTGACGCTGGGCGACGTGGACGCCGTGCGCGACTGGTCGTTCGCCGGAGACATCGTCCGAGCCGCTTGGCTGATGCTCCAGCAGGAGCGCCCCGATGACTACATCCTGGCCAGCGGCGTGCCGCACACCGTCGCTGAACTGGCGCAGACAGCGTTTGCGTGCGTGGATCTCGACGCCGATCACTACCTGCGCGTGGACCCCTCGCTGATGCGTCCCACCGAGAGCACCCCGAGCGTCGGCGATCCAGCCAAGGCTCGCAGCCGGCTCGGCTGGGAGCCGCGGGTGGGCTTCCAGGAACTCGTCGAGCGCATGGTGCAGGCGGATCTGCGCTCGCTGCAGTTACATGACCCAGACACCTCATAGACTTCGCCCGATGAGGACCGTCGGCGTCATTGGGCTGGGCTATGTCGGCTTGCCGCTCGCGGTCGCCTTTGCGCAGGAGGGCTGCGAGGTGATCGCAGTCGATGTCGACTCGCGCAAGATCGAGGCGATCGAGGCAGGCGACTCCTACATCGAGGACGTCCCCTCGGAGCTCTTGCGGGCGCTCCGGGGACGCATCCACGCCACCACCCGCTACGCCAGGCTGGCCAAGGCCGATGCGATCCTGATATGCGTACCGACGCCGCTAACTCGCAACCGCGAGCCCGACCTGGGCCCCTTGATCGACTCGACGCGCGCGCTCGCGGAGGTCCTGCAGGCCGAGCAGCTGGTCGTGCTCGAGTCCACGACCTATCCGGGCACCACGCGCGAGCGGGTCGCGCCGTTGCTCGAGGAGTCGGGGCTCGCCGCGGGCAGGGACTTCCATCTGGCGTTCTCGCCCGAGCGGGTCGACCCCGGGCGCACGGACTTCACGCTCCGCAACACACCCAAGGTCTTTGGCGGCCTGACCGAGGCCTGTGGCGATCGCGCCGAGGCGATCTACGGGATGATCTGCGATCAGTTGGTGCGCGTGTCCAGTCCCGAGGCGGCGGAGCTGACCAAGCTGCTCGAGAACATCTTCCGCTCGGTCAACATCGCCCTGGTCAACGAACTGGCGATGCTCACCGATCGCATGGGCATCGACATCTGGGAGGTCGTCGAGGCGGCTGCGACGAAGCCGTATGGCTTCATGCGCTTCGAACCGGGTCCCGGGATGGGCGGGCACTGCCTGCCTGTGGACCCCTTCTACCTGAGCTGGCGGGCGCGGGAGTTCGACATGACGACCGAGTTCATCGAGCTGGCGGGCAAGGTCAATCAGCAGATGCCCTATCACTGCGTCGCCAAGGTCGAGCGCGCTCTTAACGATGCCGGGCTGCCGGTCAAGGGCGCCCGCGTCGCCGCGATCGGTGTCAGCTACAAGCCCGGCGTCGGCGACATGCGCGAGTCCCCCGCGCTGAAGATCCTCTCGCTGCTCCGTGCTCTCGGCGCGGACATCTGCTACCACGACCCGCACGTGCCGGCCCTCGGGGAATTCGACCTGCGCAGCGTTCCGCTCAAAGAGGCCCTGGCGGGGGCGGACCTGGCGCTGATCATCACCGCCCACCCGGGCGTGGACCACGAGCTCGTCGCCCGCCAGGCGCGCGTGCTCGTTGACCTTCGCGGCGTAACGCGCTCCATCGACTCCGCCACCGTCGTCAGGCTGTGATCCCCGCGGAAGCGGATCCAGCGCCGGCGGCACCGGGCGCGCTGCGCGCCGACCCGCGAGGCCCGGGGCTGCTGCTCGGCGAGGACGTCCGTATCGGAGCAGGGGTGCACTTCGGCGCGAACGTAGTGGTGCATGCCGGCACGATGATCGGAGCCGGATGTGTGATCGAGGACCAAGTCGTGTTGGGCAAGCGGCCGCGGCTGGCCGCCCGCTCGATGACGCGGCGAGAGGTGACCCCGCTGGAGCTCGGCCCGCGGGTCACGATCTGCGCCGGAGCGGTGGTCCTCGCCGGAGCCAGAATCGAGGCCGAGGCGATCATCGGCGACCAGTCGTTCGTGCGCGAGCGCTCCTTCGTCGGCGAGGGGTCCGTGATCGGGCGGGGCAGCGTCGTGGACAACGACGTTCAGGTCGGGGCCCGCGTCCGCGTGCAGACAGGGGTCTACCTGACGGCCTTTACGCTCGTCGAGGACGACGTCTTTATCGGCCCGGGCGCTACCACCACCAACGACGACACGATGGGACGCCACGGACCGGAGAGGCCGCTGCGCGGCGCGACCCTGCGGCGCGCCTGCAGGGTTGGGGGCGGCGCAGTGCTGACGCCCGGCGTGGAGATCGGGGAGGAGGCATTCGTGGCTGCCGGGGCGCTCGTCACGCGCGACGTCCCCGCTCGAGCGGTTGTGATCGGCGTCCCGGCGCGCGTCCTGCGAGAGGTGCCCGAGGAGGACCTGCTCGAGCACTGGCGCTGACATGGCTCGCCCGGCCCGCATGCGGGTGCCCCGGGGCTAAAGCAGCGTGTTTTCGGCCCAGATGATCTTGCCAACCGAGTGCACGTTGGCGAACTCTTTGCCGCCCCCATTCAAAGGGCCGATGACGTTGGACTTGATGATGAAGCTCTCGACTGTCGTTCCGCCGGGCGGCGGGGATCCGGGGTCGGTTTCCGGGATGTACATACCGACGTCCGTCTTGGTGATCGTGTTGCCGATCCAGCGGCTCGTGTGCGGCTGCCAGTCGTAGGGGAAGAAGGCTATGCCGATGTCGCCTTCGCTGATCTTGTTGTTCACGATGGTGGCGTTCCCGTAGCGCTGTGAGATGCCGTCGGCTGAGAATTTCGTGATCGTGTTGTTCGCGATTTCCGAGTTCCTGCACTTCAGGTAGATGCCGTGCTCGCCGTAGCCGAGATCGACCAGGCCCGTGTCGGTTATGAGGTTGCCGTCGATCACCCACGCATCGCCCGGCGTCCTTCCGTTGTCGCCGGTCTGGGTCAGGATGCCGGAGTCGCCCGTCCCGTCGATGACGTTGTTGACGATGCGCCAGCGGTCTCCCCTGACGACCCCGATCCCCTCGAGTATGTTGCCGATCCAGGAGTCTTCGACCGTGATGTCGCTTCCGTAGCCGCCGATGCCGTCACCGCTCGTCAGAGCGTAGCCGCGGATCATCAGGTCGCTGAAGACGAGGTGGTTGCGGTGATCGACCCAGACCCCCTGTGGCAGGTCGGCCCGGCCGGTCCCATATGAGCCATAGGTGATCGGCCGGCGGCTTTCCCCGCTCTTGCTCGCAACGAGGTAGGCGTCCGAGAACGTCGCTCCACCCTGGAAGAGGACCTCGTCCCCGGGGTGCAGACTCGCGCTGTTGACGCGCGACACCGTCCGCCAGGCGGCCGCCGGGCTCGTGCCCGTCTTGGAGTCCGAGCCGCCGGGTGAGACGTAGTAGGTCGTGGGCGCGTAGGCGGCTTCGCTGACGTCTGCGCCGGCCGCCGCGGACCCCGGTTGCACGATCGGGGCTTCGGCCTGTGAGGTCTGTTGCGGCGCGGCCACCGTCACGGGGACGGCGGCAGTCGTGTACGTGCGTTCTGCTCCCGAGGTATCCGTGTAGGACACGTAGGCGGAGACCTCATAAGCACCTGCCGTCAGCTGACCTGCTTCGCCCAATGCCCAGAATGCGCCGTCGGGCCCGGGGCTGATCGCGGAGGCCACAAGGATCGAGCAGAAGGGCCCGCTCGCGCAGGGGCCGGAGGCGAAGAACTCGACAGCCGTGACGCTGACCCCGGCTCGCGGCGTGAAGACGAATTGCGAACCGCCGGACAGCGTCTGATCGCGAACCGGCTGTGTGAGCGCTCCCGGAGCGCCCCCTTCCGCATCGGTCGTTCCCTGCCCGCCGGGGGTTGCTTCCGCGCCGGGGGTTGCTTCCCCGCCGGGGGTTGCTTCCGCGCCGGGGGTTGCTTCCGCCCCGGGGGTTGCTTCCGCGCCGAGGGTTGCTTCCCCGCCGGAGGTTGCTTCCCCGCCGAGGGTTGCTTCCGCGGCGGGGCCTTCGGCCTTCGTGGTCGCTCGCGCGGATGCGCTCCCTTCGGTGTTGGCGTCTGCATGCGCGCCCGCGCCGGTCGCTTCGGGTCCGCTGCTGGCTGCGACTTCAGCTGCCGCCAGCGCCGGATGCCCGAGTGCCCAGGGCGTCGCCGTGAGCAACACGACGATCATGACGGCGCTGAGCCTCACGCGTATCGGCCACATCCTTAGCCCTATCACTCGAAATCGACTCCCTCGCAACCCGCGCGATCTCGCTGGATTTCCTGCAGAACCTACGCTGCTGCGATAAAGGTTATGTCAACGCGGTGTTACGCGGCGAGCCGCCGAAGATGCCGCCCGGTAGTCGCCTAGAGCGCGCGGGCAGCCGCGACTACCTCCTCAGCCTGCTCGCGGGTGAGCACGGGGCTCATGGGCACCGCCAAGTGCGTGCGCGCGGCCTGCTCGCTTGCGGGCAGCTCGATGCCCGCTGCGTAGCGAAGCATCGGGGCCTGACGATGGACGGGAGTGCGGTAGTAGGGCTTGTAGCCGATCCCGGCGGCGGCCAGCGCGCTCTCCAGGCGCTCCACCTGTGGGTGGCTCACAACGTAGAGGTGCCAAGCCGGGGAGCTCGCCTCTACGGCGCGCGGTAGGCCCGCCAGCTCCCCGAGCCCGGCCTGCTCATAATGATGTCCTGCCGCCCTGCGCCCGTCGGCCCAGTCGTCGAGGTGGGGTAGCTGCACGCGCAGGATGGCCGCCTGAAGCTCGTCCAGGCGCGAGTTGTAGCCGACCTGCTCGTAGTCGACCTTGTCGCGGGAGCCGTGGAAACGCAGGATGCGCGCCTGCTCGGCGATCTTCTCATCCGATGTCAGGATCATGCCGCCGTCGCCGAAGCAACCGAGGTTCTTGGAAGGAAAGAACGAGAAGGTCGCCGCGGCTCCCAGCGCGCCCGGGCGCCCGCCGGCCTGGGTCGAGCCGGCGGCCTGGGCCGCGTCCTCCAGCACCTGGACACCCAGTGCCTCGATCGCGGCGATCGGCGCGACATTGCCGAACAGGTGCACCGCGATCACGGCCTTCGTGCGCGGGGTGAGCGCCGCGCGCACGGTCTCGGCGGTGACGCAGTAGGTGTCCGGGTCGATATCGCAGAAGACGGGCGTGGCGCCGGTCGCAGGGATCGCCTCTGCGGAGGCGTAGAAGGTGAAGGAGGGGACGACGACCTCATCGCCTGGTCCCACGCCCATCGCGCGCAGCGCGATCGTGATCGCGTCGGTGCCATTGGCCACGCCCACGCCGTATGCGGCGCCGCAGTAGGAGGCGAACTCCTGCTCGAACGCGCTGACCTCGGGCCCCAGGATGTAGCGCTCGGACGCGAGCACCCTATCGATCGCAGCTCTGAGCTCACCGCGCAGCGGCGCGAGCGGTGTCGAGGTGTCGAACAGTGCCACCGCCATCGTGATCAGCGCCGCCCGAGCAGCTCGAGGTCGGCACGGGTCATCAGACGGATCAGCTCCTCGAAGGATGTCCGGGGCCGCCAGCCGAGATCGCGCTCGGCCTTGGCCGGGTCGCCGATCAGGTGGTCAACCTCGGCGGGTCGCAAGAATGCCGGATCGATTCTCACGTAACGCTCGAAGTCTCCGAGGTCGGCCTCTTCGAAGGCGATCTCGCAGCACTCGCGCACGGAGTGCGCCTCGCCGGTGGCGATCACGTAGTCCTCGGGGATCTCGCGCTGGAGCATCAGCCACATGGCCTCGACGTAGTCCTTGGCATAGCCCCAGTCCCGTTCGGCGTCGAGATTGCCCAGCGTCAGCTCGTCGGCCAACCCGTGCTTGATCGCGGCTGCGTGCCAGGTGATCTTGCGCGTGACGAACTCAAGGCCGCGGCGCGGGGAATTGTGTAACACCACTCGTCCAACGCCGGCGCAGAGGACCCCGCTCTCGGTCTCCAGATCGAACACCCATTCCTCGCTGGGTACGGCGACGGCCGTAACCCTGCGCACTTCGGACGGGCTGCGCAGGAGGTGTTCGTCCTTGCCGCCCACCCTCACTGCCGAGCGGAGGTTCAGCTGGTAGTAGCTGCGTCCCGCCCGCTGCTCGACATATACGGACGCAGGCTGCCCTTGGTTGAAGTACAGAAGGCACAGACCTTGCGCGAGCACTGTGCTGTTGGTCTTGATCGAGTCTTCGTTTCCTTTCTTCAGGCCATCGCCCGCGTAGTAGCCGGTGAGGAAAGCTCCTTGCAACTCGCGGTCGGCGTTGAGCACGACCGGCGGGACCTGCTTGAAGGCCGTTGGCGTGTACAGCTGATCACGCAGCCAGGGCCCGATGCTGTGTGCGCCCGAGAAGCTCACGGCGCCGACGGATGCATCGGCGTTGAAGCCCGAGCTGCCGGTCTTCTCGCGAGAGAGCCCGAGAAAGACGCGTGACCACAACTCCATGGCCCGGCAGCGAATGAGGAAGTCGTTGTTCGTGAAGCTCACCCTATGCCCCTCGCGGGAGACGTGGCCATCAGCCGCGAGCAGGCCCAACAGCTCGGCCATCTCTCCGGTGATCGCCGCCCAGCCGGGCGCTTCGGGCATCCAGTTCGCGATCGCTAGCTCGTCGCCCTCTCGGACGTCCCTGGCGCTGATCGACGTTCGCCCGGCGTCGAGCATCGCGTGGTGGGCGGTCACATCAACGACGCCGCCGCGGGCCTGGATACTGAGCAGCTCGTGGTCCGGGTCGGTGCGCCGCCGACGTGTCGCAGTGATCGCGCGAACGTATGTCCACTGCTCACCGTCCCATACCTCGACCACGTCTCCAGGTTCGAAGCTCTGCACGCTTGGGCCCTTGCGCCTTAGCGGGACCAGGTCAGCTGGTGTCTTGATCGAGATGTTCCCCAGCTGTCTGACCATCAGCGGGGTGTTCTCCGAGATGCACTCGTGGTTGAACAGTATCCCCGAGGTCGCATGAAGGTCGTAGGACTCGCGGTAGTTGACGGTTATGAAGTGCCCGTAGGCCTTGGCGACGCCGTAGGGTGAGCGTGGGTAGAAGGGAGTCTTCTCGGTCTGGGGAACCTCCAGCACCTTGCCGAACATCTCGCTCGAGGAGGCCTGGTAGAAGCGTGCCTCGGGGCAAACTTCGCGCATGGCCTCGAGTATGCGTGTAACGCCCACGCCCGTGAACTCCGCCGTGAGCGTCGGCTGGATCCAGGAGACCGCGACGAACGACATCGCCGCGAGGTTGTAGATCTCCGCGGGCCGGGAGGCGCGCAGCGCGTCGACGAGCGAGCGCTGGTCGAGCAGGTCCCCCTGATGGAGTGTGATGCGCTCGCGGATGTGCTCGATTCGCTCGAACTTCTCGGTCGAGGCGCGGCGCACCATGCCGTGTACCTCATAGCCCTTCTCGAGCAGAAGCTCGGCCAGGTAGGAGCCGTCCTGGCCGGTCACACCGGTGATGAGCGCTGAGCGGCGGTCGGACATTGAGCGGGAGCCTATAGGCCGCAGGCGATGGGTCTGGTGGCCGGCGGGCGGCCGCTCTTAGCCGGGGCCTGACGCGGCCGGTTCGCCGGACGCGCCCCGCTCGCGCAGCCACCGCACGGTCGTGGCGATTCCATCCTCGAGCTCAATCCGTGCCTGCCAGCCGAGCTGCTTGCGAGCCTTCTCGACCGATGGCCAGCGGCGCGGGACGTCGACGGGATAAGTGGGCAGGTGCTTGAAGCTCAGCGCCTCGGGATCCTCCCCGCAGGCCGCCCAGATGATGCGTGCGATCTCGGCGACGGTCAGCTCCCGCGAGGCGGAGATGTTGAAGTCCTCGTTCAAACCGGCAGGCGAGCTCATCGCGGTGACGATGCCCTCGGCGATGTCGTCGACGTGGGTGAGCGTCCGGGTCTGCTCGCCCGAGCCGAAGATCTCGAGCGGCCGCTGGCCAGAGAGCACCTTGCTGATCAGGTCGGGAACGGCGTGGGCGATGCCGGGCTCGGCGTCGGGCACCTCACCCGGCCCGTAGGCGTTAAACGGGCGGCAGATCGTGTAAGGGAAGCCGTGCTCGTCATGGGCCGCGCGGCAGTAGACCTCGCCCGTGAGCTTCGAGAACCCGTAGGCCGAGAGCGGCACCGGGCAGCGCGGCAGGTAGTCCTCGGGGGTCGGGAAGAGCTCGGCTCGCTCGAAGACCATCGAGGAGGACACGTACACGAAGCGCTCGACGCCGAGATCGAGCGCGGCCCGGATCACGGCGTTGTAGAGCGCGTTGTTGACTTCGGTCAAAGTGTGGGGGAGACGGTGGAAGTTGGCGATCCCCCCGACGATCGCCGCGAGATGGATCACATGGGTGCAGCCCTTCGTCGCCGTGATCGCCTGCTCGGGCACGCGCAGGTCGCCGGTATGCACCT
The DNA here is from genome assembly GCA_049512215.1 of Solirubrobacteraceae bacterium. GTDB lineage: Bacteria > Actinomycetota > Thermoleophilia > Solirubrobacterales > Solirubrobacteraceae > Palsa-744. The sequence continues at coordinate 5,688 of JBEKXJ010000012.1, read as the reverse complement.
CGCAGCCCTCCCGGATCCACTGCGGAGCGAGCCGCTGATCGGAGACGCGCACCTCATATGCCGGGTCTGCGAGCAGCCGCTTGACGACCGCGGCGCCGATCGTGCCGGCGCCGCCGGTCACGAGCACCCTGCTCATACGCCCGTGCCGAGCGCGACCAGCTCGGAGGCGTAGGCGAACACCTGAGCGGCGCCCCAGCAGTTCCAGGGGTCGACGACCAGGCAGTTTGGACCTGCGCCCTCGGCGATAGCGGCGAGCACTCGGGGATCGCGGAACTCAGAGTGGTTGGTGGCGATGATGAGGACATCTGCGCCCTCGACGGCCTGCTCGAAGGAGGCGGTCGGCGTGGGCACGTGGGGATCGTGCACGACGACATCAGCGAGCTCGCGTTCGAGCATGCGGATCAGCTTGTGCGCGAGCGAGTCGCGCTCGTCGTCGGTGTCGGCCTTGAAGGCGAGGCCGAGCACGGCGACCTTGCGGTTGGTAAGCGCCCCCAGGCGTCGCTTGACGCCTTCGAGCAGGAATAGCGGCACGGACTCGTTCACGCGTGAGACGGCGAGCAGCATGCCCGGTGCGGCGGAGCGCTCCTCGGAGAAGGCGAAGTCCTTGCGCAGGCACGTCCCCGCCGTCAGGCCTGGCTGGGCGATGCCGCCGCGGGGATAGTCCCAGTTGATCAGATCGATCACCTCAAAGACGTTCGCCGAGAAGCGCTCGCAGTCCATCATCAAAAGGTTGGGCAGGGCGAAGTTGGTGTAGCGCAGGATGTTGGCCCAGATCTTCGCCAGCTCCGCCTGGACGGGCGTGGTCTGCACGATCGGCGCCCGGAAGGCCGAGAACAGCTCGGCCACGACTGCGCCTGAGCGGGCGCCCACGCCACCGATGATGCAGGGAAGCGTGTCGATCTCCTCGAAGAACCTCCCGGCAGCGATGCGCTCCGGCGCATGCGCGACGAACACGTCCTCGCCGATCTCGAACCCGCGATGCTTGGTGAGGTAGCCCGCCACGAATTCGGTCGTCCCGGGCGCCACTGTCGAGCGCAGGATCACCGAGTGTCCCGGGGCGATCACGCCGAGGAGGGCGTCGAGCGCCGAGCGTATGTCACGCATGTCGATCTCAATGTGCGAGAAGGAGGGGGTACCGAGCGTGATCACGATCTGGCGGGCGCGGGCGGCGTCGACGACGCGCTCTGAGAGAGACAGCCGGCCGCTGTCGCGAACTCGCTCGAGCAGCTCCTGGGCGCCGGTCTCTGCGAACGGCATCCTCCCTTCGCGAACGGCACTCAGGCGGATCGGGTCGTTGTCGATTCCCACCACCCGCAGGCCACGGTCGGCGAATGAGAGGGCTAGCGGTAGTCCGACACGGCCGAGGCCGACGACCGATACCTCCGCGGTGCTCTGCGAGGCGTTCATCGAAGCCAAGAGGTTAGCGGCGGGCGGCCGGGGCTCGCCCGCGTTCGGCATTCTCCAGAGGTTGCTCTGAACTCAGCCGCGAGTGGCCGCGCGGTGACGCAGGTACTGGCGCAGGAAGCCCACGAGGAAGAGGGGGTTGTAGCGGGCATAGCGCCGCCACAGCCGCCGCGGCTCGCGCGAGAGCCTGTAGGTCCACTCGAGCCCGCTGCGCTGCATCCATCCCGGCGCCTGTGAGACGAGGCCGGCGTGGAAATCGAACGCGGCCCCGACGCCCACGAGCAGCGGAGCTGCCAGGCGCGGGCGCATCTGGAGCATCCACATCTCCTGCTTGGGCTGTCCGGTCCCCACCCACACGACCGCGGCGCCGGATGAGTCGATCTCGGCGACGGTGCGCTGCCGCTCCTGCTCGGTAAGGGGTCGGAACGGCGGCGAGCAGCCACCTACGATCTGTAGGCCCGGGAAGCGTTCGCGCAGGCGCCGTTCGAGCAGTGCAAGCGCCTCGGCCGAGCGGCCGCCGTAGAGGTAGAGCGGAGTCCCCGCGCGTGCGGCGCGAGCGCAGAAGCGAGCCATCAGCTCGGGGCCGTAGACGCGCGTGGCACCGGCGTGCCCGAGCGCTCGGAGCGCCCACACGAGCGGCTGCCCGTCGGGTACGGCCAGCGTCGCGCCGAGCACCGCCGCGCGCGCCTCGGGGTCCTCCTGGGCGGCCATGACGAGGTTCACGGCAGCCGCGGTGATGTAGCCACGCCTGCCGGAGGCGATCATGGCGTCCATCCAGTCCAACACGTGCTCGTAATCGGATACCGCCAGCGGAATGCCAAGGACCTCGGCACAGGGAGGCAGGGCCGGAGCGGCGCCGGCGCTGGCGGTGACGGAGGGAGGCGTGGAGATCGCGTGAAGATACCTGTCCCGGGCACGGCCCGACGCGAGGAGTTCATCGAACTCGCCAGGCGGTCTAATCTCTCGCCCAGTGAGCCCCCTGAGCCTGCGTCGCTACCGTGCCGAGCGTCTCCTGCGCCAGGAGTTCCAGGGGCTCCGAGGCCGCGTTCTCGCGACAGTGCGCGGGCGCCTGCGCGCGAGTGGCGTCAGCCTTGACGCCGGCGATCTCGACGCCTGCTACGCCCAGGCGTGGCAGGGGCTCTACGCGGCCGTGCTGGACGGCGAGGAGATCGTCAACCCAGCCGGCTGGCTGGTGGTGGTCACGTTCCGCCGCGCGATCGAGGAGCACAGGGCCAGCGGGCGTGTCCATGGCGACTGGCGCCTGCGGGACTCCGGGCAGCGCAAGAACGGAGCAGGCGCGCCGCAGGTGCGTGTGCTCGATGCTCGAGTCTGTGACGGGGAGCGCGACCTCGCGGTGGACCTCGACGATCGCACGCGGCTGCGCCATTTGTTTGAGGCGCTGCGCGTCCGCCTAGGCCCGCGCGAGCGCGAGGCGGCGGCCCTCTGCTACCTGCAGGGGCTCTCACGCTCGGAGGCGGCGGCGCGCATGGGGATCAGCGAGGCCAGGATGCGCAAGCTGATGGACGGGCACGGCCCGGCGCGGCCGGGGGTCGCGGGCAAGATGGGCGCGCTCGTGGAGACGATCCGCGAGGGGGCCTGGTGCGAGGAGCAGGGCTCGCTGATGCGCGGCCTGGCCTACGGCATCCTCGATCCTGACGGCGAGCGCTACCGGCTGGCCATGATCCACGTCTTGTCAAGAGAAAACGATAACCACCGCAACGACCGTGCCAAGGCACCCCAAGGCTGACAGCAAGCCTGCCGCGTCCCTCGGACCCTAAAGCTCCTTCCCCGGCACAGCCGATAACGAAAGGATGAGGCGGCTTATGACAGTTGCGATGGTGCTCGCCCTGCTCGGAGGCGTGGCCGGATGCGGAGGCACACACGAAAAGAAGGCGTCGGAACTCTGTCCGTCCGGAGAAGAAGTTCGTATCGTCGCCAAGGAATATGGGACGTGCGTGCCGAAGAAGGCAAGCCAAGAAACGACCACGGCACCGACGCACACGACCACGGCGTCACCGTACCAAAGTGAATGGGCAACCGATCGGTCGTGGAGGCTGGGTTACGTCAAACTGTGTTATCTCCGTCATGCTCACACTTCCAACATCGAAGAAGAAACGCTCGGCCCGTGTGTCTGCGAAGTGTTGTATGTCGAAGCACACGTGTCTCCCAAATGGCTCAAGCAAGACGAAAGGTCCCATGAAGAGGCTGAAAAAGCTGAAGCTGTCCTGAACGAAACGGGCGAAGCCGGTCACTGCCGAACTGTCGAAGGTTCGAAACCGCCGCTCTCGTACCGCTGTGAACAGCCGCTACCACCCGAATCCGAATTGCTTCCCTCTGAGGTCGAAGAGCTTGCGTCCTGCGGCGGCGAGCAACAACGATGAAGGCATCAAGATGCGGCGAATGAACCCCGAACAGCAGCAGCAGGCCCTCCGGGCCCTACCGCGTGCCCTATGTAGAAGACCCCGAAGAAGAAGCGGGCAAGGCCGAGCCGTACCTAGGGTCAGGAGGCCCGATGGCGACTATTGATCGGCGGTATCGCATTGCGCTCGGGCTTGACGAGACGCGACAAGCGTTACGACAGGCCGTGATCCAGCTCTCTTGGTTGATCGACAGCGATGAGGGCTTGCTGCAGAGCGACGATTGGCGCGTCGCGAGCGACGACTGGCAGATGATCCGACTGTACGTCGCAGGGCGCGTCGGCCAGTTGCTCAAGGCGACTCGAATCACAATCACGCTGGTCGGCGACGGGGACGGGACCAGACTTGAGATCGCCGCTAAGTTTCGGGGCTTCGGCCCTGTGGTTCGGCGCGAACTCGGTGCTCGTATCAACCAGCTCGCTAACGCCATCGTCCATAGCGCTGGTGTGCCGCTTGAGCCAACCTGAGCGACGCACTAAAGACAGTACGGACGCTCTCAGCGCCACCGTGAGCAGTGCCCTGCCTGTCGCGCCTACGTGCTCTCACTTCGCGGTCTCGCCGCCGCGCTGCCGCCTGTGCTCCTGCCCTGGGGCCTTGGGGCGGCGGCGCTTGCGCGGGCGGGTCGCCTCTCGCGCGCGGGCTCGGGCGGCGGGGCACCGAGCGCCAACGGCGCTCAGGCGAGCGGCATGGGCGGCGCGGGCGCCCACACCTCCGCCGGCGCCGCGGCGCGGACCAGCCAGGGTGTCGCGGGCGCCCTCTCGGCCTCCGGGGCCGCGGGCGCAGGTGGCGCGGCAGGAGGTGGCTGGCTGCTGGCGGGGGGACCGCTCGGCGCCAAGCTCGCCGTCGGATGCCTGCTCGCGCTGGGCGTCGGCGCAGGCTGCATCGAGCTCGCCGCTGCTCCTGAGAACGCCCACGAGCACGTCCGCCGGCACGAGCCCGTTCGCTCAGCGCGCAGGAGCCTCACCGCCGGCGTCCCGATCGGGCAACTCGCGTCCTCGGGCGGTTCTGCGGAGTCGGTGAGATCCGTCGGCGCCGCGAGCGGCGCCCCGCAGAGGTCCCCCCTCACCCTGACCGCCGCCGCCAGGGCGCTGCGCGAGTTCGGGCCCGAGCAGCCGGGCTCCGCGAGCGGCGTTTCCCGCGCGACGGCCTCCTCGGCTCGCAAGGCGACGTTCGCGCGATCGGATCCTTCGGGCTCAGAAGCGCACTCAGGGATCGAATCCGCGACCGCGGGGTTGCCTGCGCTCGCAGGACACTCCTCCGCCGAAGCCGGCGCTCACATGGCGACGCGCTCTGAAGGACGCTCCAGCGCGAGCGGAGCATCCGCTGCCGAACGCGAGTTTGCGCCCGGCTAGCTGCTAGCCGCGCGGGAAGATCTTGCTCATGCGCGCCAGCGCGAGCGGGTTCCCGCGCGGGCGCAACCTGCCGGTGGCGAGCGCCCGGAGTGGGTCCAGGCGCTCGCCCACGATGTCCACCCAGTCCTGATAGGAGACGCGCAGGCGCACCTCGGGGCCCAGAGCCTCGCCCTGCTCGGCGACACTCGAACCGTTCTCCACGGTCAGGTGCCAGGTGGGGATGTCGGGATCTGTGAACTCCCACTGCAGGGTTGTGGGGCGGGCGAGCCCGTGGCTGGGGTTCACCTGGCGGCGGACCGTGTCGAACAGCAGCGCCACCGTCTCGGGATCGCGCGAGGAGGGACCTTCCCGTACGCCGATCACCCCGGCCTTTGCGAGCGCAAGGCTGCGCCGGGAGATCTCCAAGGGGGAGAGGCCGGGCGGCACCGCCGCCGGGCCCGGCAGGCTCTCGAGCGCGAGGCCCGCGGAGCGGAGCTTCGTGCTCATCGAGGTGACAGCCTCGACGCCGATCGTGT
>JBEKXJ010000011.1:0-72639 GCA_049512215.1 Solirubrobacteraceae bacterium | reverse complement strand
ACTCGCGCTTGAGCTCGGCGCGTCTTGTCGCCAGGTCGCTGATGTCGCCGCTCTCCCGAGCGCGTGCTCGTTGGATCGCCCGATCCAGCCGGGCCAGCTCGAGCTGCAGGCGTTGCACCTCGAGCATCGCGGGCTCCGGCTGCTCGCGGCCGGCTTCGACGACGAGCTCTGCAAGCAGCCCCTTGAGCTCCGCATCCTCCTCGAGCCCTCGCTCCTCGCCGGAGAGCTCGGCCATCGGCTCGCTCAGGTCTCCGTCGCGCAGGCGTCTGGCGGCGCGGCGCAGCAGCTCGCTGCCGAAATGTTCCTCGACATCGAGGCCCCCCAGCGCGAGCGCTCCCTCCTGGGGGCAGGCGATGCAGAGCGCGAGGAACGCCCGCTCGGTGTCCCCTCGCCCCGACAGCCCGCCCCCGCTCTGGGCTGAGCTCCCTGAGCGACCCTCACGCGGCCGCCCGCCCTGCCCCGCCCCGCCCCGCTGTGAGGCCCGTGACGGACCGCCGGCGAGCAGGGACTCGGCCACGCTGTCCGGCAGGGCCAGGCGGCCGGAGACCATTCTCGTCAGCTCCATCCGCATCGCGCTCGGCGGGAGGCTCGCGAAGACCGGGCGCAGCTCCTCGATCATGCGGTCGCGGCCCTCAGGACTTGAATCCTCACCGCCCGCGAGCACCCGCTCGACGCGGAAGCGCACGAAAGGCACCGAGCGCTCCACTGCCGCAAGCATCGCATCGGGGCCCTCGCGTTGCAGCAGCTCGGCCGGGTCCAAGCCCTCCGGGAGCGGCACGACGCGCAGCTCGAGCTTGCGCTTCGCGGCGAGCGTCGAGGCGCGCAGCATCGCCTCCTGCCCGGCGCTGTCCGCGTCGAGGGCGAGCAGCACCGTCTGGGCCATCCGCGCGAGCTCGCCGACCTGCTCGGCGGTCAGGGCGGTGCCCATCAGGCCGACGGCGTTGCGCATGCCCGCCTGATGGAGTGCGATCGTGTCGGTGTAGCCCTCGCAGAGGATCACCTGTCCCGCGCGGGTGGCGTGAGCTCGCGCGAGATCCGCGCCGTAGAGGTGAAGACCCTTGTGGTAGAGCTCGTTGTCTGAGGTGTTCAGGTACTTCGGCCGTTGTTCCTCGCGCATGGCCCGCGCGCCGAACCCGAGCACCCGTCCGCGGATGTCGCTGAGCGGGAACATGATCCGCGAGCGGAAGCGGTCATAGGGCCGGCCGTTCTGCTTGGAGCGCTGGGCCAATCCGGTCTCGTAGAGCTCCTGCTCGGAGAAGCCGCCCCGGCGCGAGGCCATCAGGACGCGGTCCCACGCGCTCGGGGCATAGCCGACGCGGAAGCTCTTCAGGATCTCCTCCCCGAGGCCCCTGCCCACCAGGTACTCGCGCGCTCCGGCGGCCTCGCCCGACTCCCACAGCGTTCGCGCGTAGTAGGCGCTCGTGCGCGCGAGCAGCTCGAGCAGCCGCTCTCGCCGCCTGCGCTGATCGGCCTCGCGCGGGTCCTCCTGCTCGCGCTGCAGCTCCACCCCGTAGCGTTCGGCGAGCAGCTCGAGAGCGCCTTTGAAGTCGACCCCCTCGGTCTCCTGCACGAACGTGAACACATCACCTGAGGCCTGGCAGCCGAAGCAGTGGTAGACCTTCTGGCCGGGGTCGATCCCGAACGACGGCGTGCGCTCCTCGTGGAACGGGCAGAGCCCCTCATAGCGGGCGGGTCCCGCACGCCGTAGCTCGGTGCGAGCCGAGACCAGCTCGACGAAATCGACCGCGTCGCGCACGCGGTCCTTGGACTCCTTCGTGTACAGGGCCACGGCCGGCAACGCTAGCGGGCAAAGGCCTGCGGCACCTGCAGCTCGGTGTACTGCCTGATGCAGTAGCGGTCGGTCATGCCCGCGAGGTAGTCGGTCACCGCCCGCGCGAGGCGCTGCTCATCGTGAGGAGCTCCTGCCGGGGAGCCCGGCAGGCGCTCGGGACGCTCGACGTAGTGCTCGAACAGCCGCTTGACCACGGCGGCGATCTTCTCGTGCTCGGCGCGCACCGCGGGCCCGAGGTAGACGTGCTCGAACATGAACTCCCGCAGCTCCTTCATCGCCGGGCCGGCCTGCGGGCCCTGCACGATGTCTCCGGCGCGGGCTGAGTACTCGACCATGTCGTGGACAAGCGCGTCGATCCGCGCCGAGCCGCTGCCGCCGAGCACGGCGATCGGCTGCTCCGGCAGCTCATCCTCGCGCAGGAGCCCCGCCCGCACGGCGTCGTCGATGTCGTGGTTAATGTAGGCCACGCGGTCGATCACCCTGACGATGCGACCCTCGAGCGTCTCAGGCAGGGGCGCGCGAGAGGAGTGGCGGGCGATCCCGTCGCGCACCTGCTCGGTCAGGTTCAGACCGGCCCCGTCGCGCTCCAGGTGATCGACGACCCGCAGCGAGTGCTCGTAGTGGCGGAATCCCTGACCGAAGCGCTCTTTCAGGCAAGCGTCGAGCATCTCCTCGCCGATATGGCCGAACGGCGGATGCCCGAGGTCGTGGCCGAGGCCGATCGCCTCGACGAGATCCTCGTTCAGGCGCAGCGCCCTGGCGACGGTGCGCGAGATCGTCGTCACCTCGAGCGTGTGCGTCAGGCGTGTGCGGTAGTGATCGCCGCGCGGGGCGACGAACACCTGTGTCTTGTGCGTCAGCCGCCGGAACGCCTTGCAGTGGACGATGCGGTCGCGGTCGCGCTGGAAGGGCGTGCGCAGCGAGCAGTCCTCCTCCTCGCGCGCCCTGTGCGCGGGATAGGAGCGCGCGGCGAGCGGCGAGAGCAGCCGCTGCTCCTGCTCGCAAACGGATTCCGCGAAACCGGCTGCGACCGAGTCCTGCTCGCGGGCGTTGCTCACCGCTCGGTTGGGCTCCGGCCGCGCGAGGGCCGCTCAGCCCTCGCGTTTCCAATCGCCGCGCAGGGTAATCACGTTCACCCAGTGGTGCCATCCCTTCATCGCACCCGGATCCTCGTCGTAGACCGGCGCCCCGCCGTGCGGCTCCGGCAGGCTCTGCACCGCGGCCGTGTCTATGCGAAGGTCGACGCCGTGCTCGTGCAGCGAGAGTACATCGGCGGCCTTGACGAAACGCCGGCCATGCCCAGGACTCGTGATCACCAGGCCGTGGAAGATGTCCTGCTCGGGCGCGGCGACGACGTGGTGAACCGTGCCGACCTGCTCCCCGTCGCTGGCCAGCACCGGAACGCCCTTCTCGAGCACCTCGTAGGCGATCGGCAGTCCCTCATCCATTGAACGACACGATAGCTGCAGCGGAACGACACGATCGCTTCAGCGCCGCTGAGATCAGCGCGAGCGGGCCACGGCCGGCATCAGGCGCAGGTGCGCATGATGCTCGAGCGTCGCGGAGATGGCTCGCTCGACCTGTCCGAGAGCCGCATCGGGAGCCTCGGGCGCCTCGGTCAGCGAACGCGCGAAGGCCTCGGTCATGAAGCGGTAGGCATCGCCGCCCAGCTGAAACGAACCGGCCTCGCACGCCCCGCACACGACCCCCCCGGCCGCCCCGGAGAAGCCGACGAGGTGCTCGCGCTCGCCGCAGGAGGCGCAGGCGGCGAGCTGGGGGGCAAGCCCGGCGGCGAGCAGCAGCTTCAGGCGAAACGCCAGGGCGGGCGCGCGGCCGGCCGAGGATCCGCCTGCAGCGGACGCCTGCTCGTCGAGCAGCGACAGCTTGCGGCAGAGCAGGTTAAAGACGCCCGGATGGGGCTCGGAGGTCTCGAACAGGCGTCCCACCGCGTCGCAGGCGCGCGCGGCGGCATCGAGCGCTCTCGCATCCCCGCGCAGGCGGGCGTGGCCCTCGAGGGTCTGTGCGCCCGTGACCGTCAGGAGCTCCCCGCGCCCCTCGTGCAGCTCGATGCGCAGGCGGAAGAACGGCTCCAGACGCCCCCCGAAGCGGCTGCGGGTGCGGCGCACGCCCTTCGCGATCGCGCTCACGCGCCCGCGGTTCGGCGTGTAGAGGTGCAGGATCCGGTCGGCCTCCCCATAGCGCATCGATCGCAGCACCACCGCCTCGGTCTTGACAGGCCCGCCCATGAGCTCGCTCAGTCTAGGCTCGCCGGCGGCGGGACTCTGGGGCGGCCTCGGGCAAGGGCGCCCTGCCCGGCAAAGCGACTCGGCCCGTCGGAGAATGCGGGCCGCCGGCGCACGGACACCGTTGCTATACTTTATGAAGTAATGAGCAAGATCACCGTTTATACGACGGAGCCCTGCTCCTTCTGCACCCGCGTGAAGGGCCTCCTGAAGGCGCGGGGCGCGGAGTTCGATGAGATCAACCTCGCGAAGGATCCCGTCGGCCGGGTGGAGCTCGTGGAGCGGACGGGGATGATGACCTTCCCGCAGGTGATCGTCGACGGGAGCCTCCTGGGCGGCTTCGCCGAGGTTCAGGCCGCCGCCGAGAGCGGCCGTCTCGACGACGTGCTCGCGGCCTGAAGCAGCGCCCGGCCGCGCCCCCGCGCGGCAGACCAGGCTTGTTTCAGTCTCTCGGCGCGCGGCGTCGCCGGGGCCGGGGCTGGCAGCTCTCGCAGACATAGGTCCCGCGGCCGGCGACGAGCATCTTCACGATGCTCGTCCCGCAGCACGGGCACGGCTCGCCGGCGCGGCGGTGGACGAGGAACTGGTCCTGAAAGGAGCCGCGCAGGCCATCGACGTGGCGGAAGTCATCGATCGTGGCCCCGCGGGCCTGTATGCCGGCCCGCAGCGCGTCGATCACGCTCTCGCGCAGGCTGGAGTACTGCTTTGCCGAGAGACCCCCGGCCGGGCGCAGGGGGTGAACGCGGGCGCGAAAGAGAGCCTCGTCGGCATAGATGTTGCCGATGCCGGCGATCATTCGCTGGTCGAGCAGCAGCGCCTTGATCGGCGCCCTGCGCCCCCGCGCGAGTGCACGCAGATGCCCGGAGGTGAATCCCTCCTCGAAGGGCTCCAGGCCGAGGCGCGCGGCGAAGAACGCCTCGAGCGCCTCGGAGCCGAGCAGCAGTTGGCCCGTGCCGAAGCGGCGCGGGTCGACGAACACGAGCCGCAGCCCGCGCGCGGCTCGAGAGCGGGCAGCCCCGCCCGAGCGCCCGACGTCTTTCGGGCCCAGCTCCAAGCGCACCCGCGTGTGGGCGGGGTCGGGGTCAGGCTCCACCAGAACGGCGCCGGTCATCCGCAGGTGCTGGACGAGATGAACGTCGCCTCCCAAGCGCCACTCGAGGTACTTTCCGCGCCTGTGCAGGCTCTCGATTTCCCGCCCCTGGAGCGCCGTCGTGAGCTCCTCGGGGGCGAGCGGAAGCGACCAGCGTGGATCGAGGATCTCGATCCGCTCGAGCCTGCGGCCCTCGACAAGCGGGACGAGCTGGCGCCTGATCGTCTCGACCTCCGGAAGCTCGGGCATGCCCGAAGCCTAGGGGTCGCCGTCAGCGTGAGGCGCGGGGGTGCGCGCTGAAATACGCGTTCTTCAGGCGCTCGGCCGACAGGTGGGTGTAGACCTGGGTCGTCGCCAGGTCGGCGTGTCCGAGCATCTCCTGCAGCGAGCGCAGGTCGCAGCCCCCGGCGAGCAGGTGGGTGGCGAAGCTGTGGCGCAGCGTATGCGGGCTCATCTTCGCGTCGAGCCCCGCGCCGCGGGCGTGACCCTGGACGATCTTGTAGAGGCCCTGGCGCGTCAGGCCCGAGCCACGGCGGTTGACGAACAGGCGCGACTCAACAGCGGCGCCGACGAGAACCGGGCGCCCGCTGGCGCAGTAGGCGCAGAGCGCTGCGACGGCCTGGCGGCCGATCGGCACGAGGCGCTCCTTTGAGCCCTTGCCCCGCGCGCAGAGAATCGCCTCCTCGAGGTCCACGTCTCCCAGCTCGAGCCCGATCGCCTCCGAGGCACGCAGGCCGCACGCGTACATGAGCTCGAGCAGGGCGCGGTCGCGCAGCGCGCGCGGTTCGCTGCCGCGCGGCTCGCGAAGCAGGCGGGCGACCTCCTCGCGCGAGAGCACTCGCGGCAGACGCTGCGTCTTGCGCGGTCCCCGCAGATCGGCCGTGGGGTCATGCTCGATCGCTCCCTCGCGGCGGAGATGGCGGTAGAAGGAGCGCAGGCACGCCATCTTTCGCCCGAGCGTCGCGGCAGCGAGTGGCGGGCGCCCCTCCCTGCCGGCTGCCAGCTCGGATAGGAAGGCGGCGATCTCGCCGTGACTGACCGTGAAGACGTCCAGGCCGCGCCGGTCAAGGAACGCAGCGAACTGCAGCAGGTCGGAGCGGTAGGCCTCGAGCGTGTTCCTCGAGAGGCCCCGCTCGAGCTCGAGGTAGGCGAGAAAATCGAGCACCAGCGGCTCGAGCGCGGTCCTCTCCGCAGGCGGGGGGCTCTCAACAGGGCTCACTGCTCACAGCTTCGCCTTTCCTGCGTGGCCTCCTTGGTCGGCAATCAGGCGTTCAGCCGTCGGGCAAGCCAGAGCAGGCCGATCAGGGTCTTCGCATCCAGGCACCCCTCGATCGCCTGCTCGAGCCGCTCGAGCGGCCAGCGAACGATCTCGATGCGCTCCTCCTCCCCGCTCTCGGCGCTCGACTCGTGGAGGTCCGTGGCGAGGAACAGGTGCACCCGCTCGTCCGTGAAGCCGGCGCTCGAGTAGTAGCTGAGGATCGGCTCCCAGCTGCGCGCGCGGAGCCCGATCTCCTCGGCGAGCTCGCGCTTGGCGGCGGCAAGAGGCTCCTCCCCCTCCTTGTCAAGGCGCCCTGCGGGAATCTCGAGCAGGGCGGGCTCGTTCACGGCCTCACGCGGCTGGCGCACCAGCCACAGCGACTCCGCGTCGTGAGCCACGATCCCGACCGCCCCCTTGTGGCGGACGATCTCGCGGGTGACCTCCGCGCCGTCGGAGTGGCGGAAGCGCTCGATGCGGACCTCGATCAGCCGGCCCTCATACACGCTCTCGCCGCCGAGCGCCTGAAACCCCTCGCCCGGGGCGCCGACCCGATCGGCTCGAGGCTGCTCACGCGGGGCGCCGTCGGGCGCGGCGCTCAACCCGCCTCCTCCGTGCCCGCCCCGGTGCTCGACTGCGTGGCGAGTTCGGCGAGCGCGCTGCCCCCCGCGAGGGCCGTCCCGAAGAAGAGCGGATCTTCGGTCAGGCCGCGGCCCATCGTCTGCGCCGGCAGGCCGCAGGCGGCGTATGCGGGCAGGTCAACGACAGCACGCCGCCAGTCGTGGCGGGCGATGCGCACAGGCCGCTCGAGATCGAGCGCGACTGGCCGCTGCTCGCTGAGGGGCTCTGAGCCTCCTGCGAAGACCGCCCCCAGTTTCGCTCGCAGTTCGGAGCCCGCAGGCGAGCGCATCCCCGCTGGGAGCGCCACGGTCACCGGCCCGAGCAGCAGGTCGAGCACCGTGAGCGTGTGGTGGGAGATGCCGCGATGGCGTGGGCGATCATCGGCCGATGACATCCGCGCCACCAGCAGCGTCGGGCAGCCGAGCGCGAGCGCGGTGTGGGCAGAATCGAGCGCGGCCAAGCCGCCGTGGCCGAGTTGCGAGCTCGAGCCGACGATCCCCGGTCCCGGTCCGCAAACGGCCGCATCCCAGCCGAGTGCGTGCAGACCGTGGTGCAGCGCCCCGGCGGTCGTGATCGCCTCGCCCTCTCCGCCGAAGGCCGCTCCCGCCGTGAGGTGGCCCGCGAGCAGGCCACGCTCGCGCAGGAGGCGAACGGTGAGCGAGTGACCGCCCGGGAGGGCGCCGCCCACGGTCTGCACGTAGCCCAGCCGGCCCGTCCGGGCCCCCTGGGCGAAGGCCCAGGCGACCGCCGCGAGCTGGCCGTGGAGCGCGAGCACCGCGACCGGCCGCTCGAGCGGCAGCTGCAGAACCTCGTCCTCGACCGGCGTCACCGCGTGCTGGAGGCTCGTGTAGTTGAGCTTCATCACGTGAGCGCCGCTTGAGTCATCGCCCTGCAGACCGCGCGTGAGGTTGACGTGGACGATGTCAAAGCCACCCGAGCCGAGCCCGAGATCGAGCGCCTGGGTGTTGACGATGACCTCATCGCCCATCTGCGCTCTGCCGACGAGCGCGACGTCGGCTATCGCAGGGCGGCGCGCGCCGGCGCCCGCGTTGCTGAGCTCGACCGTGAGCTCCTGCTCGAGCGCACCTTGCGGCGCAGCGGCTCGCGCGGCTCCGCCGGCCGGCGCCGGGGACGCCGGCTCGGCACTGAGCACGATCGCATGGCGCAGCTTCAGCATCGGAGGCGCAGGCTAGCTCGCGACGCGCTGCGGAAGGGCCGCCGCCTCGTCGAGAAGAGCGAGCGCGACCTCGAGCATCTCCTCGAGCGCCGCTACGCCGACGCGCTCACCCGGCTCGTGGTTGCGCTCGGTGCCGTTGGCCAGGTTGACCGTCTGCAGGCCGTGCTCCACCAGCGCGTTCGCGTCCGAGGCTCCACCGCTCGCGATCAGCAGGGGCTCGTGGCCCCGCGCTGCGAGCGCGGCCTCGGCGGCGCGGACGGCCGGCGCGGTGGTGGGCAGGCGATACCCGGAGCAGGTCCGTTGCACGCTGAGCTCGACATCGCAGTCGCAGTCCGGCAGGTTCGCGGCCTCGTGCACGCGGTCGACCACCTCGGCCACGGTTGCCTCGGCCCGTTCGTCATCGATCCCGCGGACCTCCGCGAGCAGCGAGCAGCGATCCGGCACGACGTTCATAGCGCTGCCGCCGGAGATCCTCCCGACGTTGACGGTCGTCTCATCATCGAGGCGGCCGAGCGTCATCGAGGCGATCGCGCGAGCGGCGGCGAGGATCGCGCTGCGGCCCTCCTGTGGGCGCACACCTGCGTGCGCGGCCACACCATGGAAAGAGGCCTCGATGCGGAAGTGGCTCGGCGAGGCGATGATCACCCCACCGATCGGTGTGGCGTGGTCGAAGACGTATGCGAAATCACTTCTGGAGCGCGAGACGTCGAAGGCACGGGCACCGCGCAGGCCGTTCTCCTCGCCGACGGTGAACAGCAGCTCGACGTCGACGGGCGCCCCCTCGTTGTGAATGTGGCGGGCAAGCGCGAGCAGGACGGCCACGGCCGCCTTGTTGTCGGCTCCGAGGATCCCCTCGTTGGCATTCTCCCAGCCGCCGTCGAGGAGCACCGGCTCAACAGGCCCCGGCGTGGGCACCGTGTCCAGGTGCGCGCAGAGCAGCAGCGAGCGCCCACAGGCGGACGGTCCGCCCTCACCGCGTCGCTGTTGGCCGGATTCGATGAACGCGAACAGGTTGCCGCAGTCGGAGCCCGTGAGCGCCCCTGCTTCGTCTTCGTGCACCTCCACGCCGAGCGCGCGCAGCTCGGCGATCACGCGCTCGGCGCACCGCCGCTCGTGCCCGGACGGGCTCTCGATGCGGCAGAGCTCGGCGAAGGTGCCGTTCAGGTAGCGCCGCTCGAGTGTCCCCACGCGTGAGTCCAGCACGCCGGCTGTCACGGCTGACCGGCGCGCTGCGGGACATCTGTCCGGGCCTCACGCTCACCGCCGCGCCGGGCGAACAAGGGAATCTCCGCAGCGCCCGCACGCGCCGCGGCGTCCTCGCGCTCCGCCCCGCCCTCCTGCGCCCCGCCCTCGCGTCCCGCCGCGCGCTCCAGCGCCGCGGAGATGAAGCCGCGGAACAGCGGCGCGGGACGCTCGGGGCGAGACTTGAACTCCGGATGGAACTGTGAGGCAACGAAGAAGGGATGCTCATCGAGCTCGATCACCTCGACCAGGCGCTCATCGGGCGAGGTGCCCGATATGCGCAGGCCGGCACTCTGCAGGCGCTTGCGCAAAAGGTTGTTGACCTCATAGCGGTGGCGGTGGCGCTCATAGATGACCGCCTCCCCGTACATCTGCCGGGCCCGTGTGTCGGCGTGGAGCTTGATCGGGTCGGCGCCGAGTCTCATCGTGCCGCCGAGATCGGCGACCTCCTTCTGCTCGGGCAGCAGGTCGATCACCGGGTAGGGCGTCTCGATGTCGAACTCGGTCGAGTTCGCTCCCTCCATGCCCGCACAATTGCGGGCGAACTCGGCGACGGCCACCTGCATCCCCAGGCAGATGCCGAGGTAGGGGATGCGCCGCTCGCGTGCGAAGCCGGCCGCGGCGATCTTCCCCTCGATGCCGCGCCCTCCGAAGCCGCCGGGGATGAGGATGCCGTCGGCGCGCGCGAGCAGCTCATCGGGAGAGAGCCCAGATCCCGGCACGTCAGCATCCTCTCGGCCGGTCCCCTCCTCGACGCCCGGGGGGACAGCCCCCTCGGCGGCGATCTGCCCGCCCCCGGCGCCGGGCAGATCGGCGGAGGACTCCAGGCGCTCTGAGTCGATCCAATCGATCTCGACCCTGCTGTCCTGCAGGGAGGCGGCGTGGCGAAGCGCCTCGGTCACGGAGAGGTAGGCGTCCTCGAGCTGCACGTACTTGCCGACGAGGGCGATCCGCACGGTCCTCCTCGCGCGCTCGGAGCGTTCGATCGGCTCCCGCCAGCCTGAGATCTCCGGGGGCGGCGCCTGCAGGGCGAAGTGCTCGAGGATGAAGTCATCGACGCCCTGCTCGTGGAACGTGAGCGGCACCTTGTAGATGTTGTCGACGTCGCAGGCCGAGACGATCGCCTCGGGCGGCAGGCTCGCGAACAGCGCGATCTTCTTGCGGATCTCAGGCGAGAGCGGGCTCTCAGAGCGGCACATGAGCATGTCGGGGGCGATACCGATGCGCCGCAGCTCGTTGACCGAATGCTGGGTCGGCTTGGTCTTCAGCTCGCCCGCATGCCCGATGTAGGGAACTAGCGTCAGGTGGATGAAGAAGCACCGGCGCCGGCCCACGTCGACCGGGAACTGGCGGATGGCCTCAAGGAAGGGCAGGGACTCGATGTCGCCGACCGTTCCGCCGATCTCCGTGATCACGAAGTCCACATCGCTCGACTCGGCGATCAGCGCTATCCGCTGCTTGATCTCGTTGGTGATGTGCGGGACCACCTGGACCGTGCCACCCAGATAGTCGCCGCGGCGCTCGCGGCGGATCACCGCGTCATAGATCCCGCCTGCGGTGACGTTCGAGGCACGGCTCGTGTTCGCATCGGTGAAGCGCTCGTAGTGGCCGAGGTCGAGGTCGGTCTCCGCGCCGTCCTCGGTCACGAAGACCTCGCCGTGCTGGTAGGGCGACATCGTGCCGGGGTCCACGTTGATGTAGGGGTCGAACTTCTGCAGGCCGACCGTAAGCCCGCGCGAGACCAGCAGGCGCCCGAGCGAGGCGGCCGCGATCCCCTTGCCGAGCGAGGAGACCACGCCACCGGTCACGAAGATAAACCGGGTCTTGCTCGGGGCCTGGGCGTGGCGGTCGGGGAAATGCGGGTTCATGAGGGCCTGCCCCAAGAGTCTAGTTCGCGCAGCCCCGGTGTCCGCTCGATGAGCCCGGAGATCGAGCGGAGCTCCCCGTAGAGCGTGACCGCCACGAGCAGCCCCAGGGCCACCAGCTGGCCGGCCCCGGAGAGGGTCAGCACCAGCCACAGGCCCGCCAGCGCTCCTAGCAGGTTCGCGCCCGTGTCGCCGAGCATCGCCCGCTCGCGCAGGTCGTAGAACCCGGCGACGAGCGCAGGCGCCGCGAACAGCCCGAGCGTCCAGAGCGGGCGCGGGTCAGCCGAGCCGATCAGCAGCCCGAGGCCGAGCAGCACGAACACCTTGGTCGAGCGTCCCGGGCGAAGATCGAGCAGGTTGAAGGCGTTGGTGGCGAGCACGAGCACTCCTGCGGCGAGCAGCCAGCGCCCGGTCGAGAGGCCGAGGCGGCTCATCGCGAACAGCGCGAGTCCCAGCGAGCCGGCTGCCTTCAGCGCCCCTGTCGAGAGCTCACCCCGCAGGGTCGCGGCGCCGTGCCCGCGCCACCCCCGTCGGGGCGGGCGTGCGGGATGGGCGAGTTGGGCGGGACCCTCCTCGCCGAGCGTGTCGTCGAGGAGGCCCAGCGCGAGCACCCCGAGCGCATACACGGCGATCGGGAGCGCCTCCGGATGGAAGACCCCGGTCGGGGCGAGCCTTTGGAGGAGCATCAGCGGGATCAGCGCGAGGAGGGCCGACGCAAGCGTGAGCACCCCGAGCGGGAACGGCAGCAGGCGGCCGCGGTAGTTGGCCTTCGTATGCCCGCCCTCGCTCAGCGCCCGCAGGAGCGCCGGCGCCAGCAGCGTGGCGCTCGCGAATGCGAGCATGAAAGGCAGGGCGTGCATGGGTGAAAGCTAGCGGTACTCCCGGACGCGCTCAGGGCTGGCTGCCCGTCGCGGTGACGCTCGGCAGGAGCGATTCCGCGGTGGGCTTCACGCCGAAGGCGCCATGGTCGCCGGCGAGCGCATACAAGAGCGCGGCCTGACCGGCGGTCGCGTCGAGATCGTCGACGCTCGAGATGTTCCTGCTCTTGTACCAACGGATCTGCGAGGTTTCGGCGCCGGTCAGCTCGACGCCCACCGCCGGGACGCCTACCGCGGCCACGCCCGTCAGCAGCCCGGTGTCGAAGGCGGAGCTCGCTTCGGTCTGGGCTGCGCTCATGCCGGTTGGCTCGTCGCGCAGCAGGACGAGCCCTTCGAGCTTTGCGAGCTGCCCGTCGAAGGCGCTGAGAAGACTGGCCCGCACGCGGCTGAGCAGCTCGCGGTCGACCAGCGGCCCGCCGCTGACGAGCTGGCGCCCGGCGAGCTCGCCGAAGCGTTCGACCAGGCGGGTGGAGCCGGCGAGGGCCGCGAAGCGGGTCCCGGCCGCCTCGCGGGATATGCCGGCGAGGTCGAGCGGCTCGCGCACCGCCACGACCGTCTGGACGTTGCCGCCCGCCTGGCTGACCGCTGCACGGACGAGGTCGTTGACCTCATCAGAGGAGCCGCCGAGAAACACCAGGCCGATGCTGCGGCCGTTGAGCAGTGCGTGGACCGCAAGCGGATAGAGGCCGTCCGCGAATGCTTCCTTGCCGGCGAGCTTGGACTGCAGCTGGCCGACCTGGTGGCGCGCGCCGCTGACTTCCGAGTTCAGCTGGTGCACGATCCCGTTCTTGGCGGAGGAGACCAGGTTGGAGTCGCCGATGGCCACGCCGATCAGCACGCCCAGGGCCAGCGCGAACAGGACCGCCGCGAGTGAGATGGCGTGATAGCGATAGTCGAACATCGAGGGCAGTTCGCGCGGGGCTCAGGCGCTAGAGGCCGGCCGCTGAAACATCGGCCAGCAACCGGAGCTTCAGCCAAAGCAGTTCTGCGACGTCGCGCAGGGCGGGGGTCATCCAGATCACGGCGGCCATCGCGATCAGGCCGGCGGCGATCACGACGAGCAGCGGCGTGAGGCCGGGACGCGGCTGATAGAGCCGGCTGACGCCCTTGGCGTCGACGAGGATCTCGCCGATGCGCAGGCGCGTGAGGAAGGTCGAGGACATGCCTTTGCGGTTGCGGTCGAGGAACTCAACGAGATTGAACTGGGAGCCGACCGAGACGATCAGGCGGGCGCCCTTCTCGGCGGCGATCAGCAGCGCCACGTCCTGGCTGGTGCCGGGCGCGGGAACGAGCTTGAACGGCAGCCCGAGCTGCTCGAGCCGCCGACGCCCGGGGGCCGTCCCGTCGGAGTAGCCGTGCACCACGAGCTCGGCGCCGCAGCCTAGCGCGGCCGCTCCGGCCGAATCCATGTCCCCCACGATCATGTCGGGGGTCAGACCGGCCTCGAGCAGGGCATCAGCGCCCCCGTCGACAGCCACGAGCACGGGGCGCATGTCCCGGATAAACGGCCGCAGCGCGCGCAGATCTCGCTGATGGCCGACGCCGCGCACGACGACGAGCGTCGGGCGATCACGAAAGTCGGTCCTGAAGCGCGGTAGCTCGATCCTCCCGGCCAGGAGCTCACGCTCCTCGCGCATGTGCTCGATCGTGTTGTGGGCGAAGCGCTCGAGCGCCTCTCCGATCTCGCGCCGGCGGGCCTCGGTCTCCGCGCAGATCCTCGCGAGGTCGAGGATCTCGCCGCGCGCCAGCAGCTGCCCCTTGCGCAGCACCTCACCGACCGGCGCTCGGTGCACGCGCCCTGCTCCGGGCTGCGCTTGCGGCCATGCGACCGTGATCACGAGGGGATCCCCGTCGGAGACCGCGTCGAAGAGCGAGTCCGTGGGCAGGTCGAGCAGGAGCACCCCCGCTTCGACGAGCAGCTGCGGCCCCAGGTTCGGATAGGACCCGCCCGAGGAGGGGCTGCAGTTGATCACCGCGATGACCCCGGCCGCGATCAGCTCCTCGGCCGAGACCCGATCGATGTCGAGGTGGTCGATCAGGGCGATGTCCCCGCGCCGCAGATGTTTGACCAGGAGCTTCGTCCGCCGGCCGGGTCTCACCGGGCCGCTGACGGTGCTCTGCTGCGCGAGCGGATCGGCCGCGGGGAGCGGCGCCTGCGGATCGCTCGTGGGCCCGGGTCGAGTCACGGCCATCGAGCGAGAGTAACGCCCACGGGCGCAAAGCGCGGTGCTTGCCAGGGCCCGACCCGCTCAGGCCGCGCGGCGCAGGTCGCGGGCGTGGCGGCGCGCGGTCGAATCGTCGCTGTCGGCCCCGAGCATCCTCACGAGCTCGCTGACGACCTCGGGCTCGCTGAGCTGGAGCACCGCCGCGCGCGTCGGCTCCGCGGTGGTGTCCTTGACGATCGAGAAGTGGCGCTCGCCGAGCGAGGCGATCTGGGGCAGGTGCGTGACGCAGAGCACCTGCCTGCTCTGCCCGAGCTCGCGCAGGCGCGCGCCGACAGCGCGCGCGGTCTGCCCGCCGATGCCCGCGTCAACCTCGTCGAACACGAGCGTGGCGTCCGTGCAGGGGGCATTGGCGACGCTCATGATCGCGAGCATCACCCGCGAGAGCTCACCGCCTGAGGCGATCTCGCGCAGCGGCCCGGCGGGCACACCGGGATTGGGGGCGATCATGAACTCGACGGCGTCGCTCCCGGAGGGCCCGGCCTCGCGCTCGCCGAGGGCCACCTCGAAGGAGGCCTCGGGCATCGCCAGCGCGCCGAGCTGCTCGCGCACCGCGAGCGCGAGCAGCGGGGCCGCGGCCGCGCGGGCGTCGCGCAGGGCGAGGACGTGCTCCCCGAGCTCGGCTCGCGCCTTGCTCAGCTGCTCGGTGGTCTGCGCGAGCGCGACCTCTGCGCCGGCGAGCTCCTCGCGGCGCGCGCGGGCGCAGTCGGCGTGGTCGAGGACGGCCTGGATGCTGCCGCCGTGCTTGCGCACGAGGCGGTCGATCAGCTCGAGCCTCTGTTCGAGCTGATCGAGCAGCGCGCCCTGGCCAAGGCCGCCTTCGCCCGCGCTGGGCGACTCCCAGCCCTCGCGGGAGCCGCCCGCAGGCGATTGCTCGGCGTAGTCGTGCAGCTCGACGGCGAGATCCCCGGACTCGATGACGAGCGCCCGCAAGCGCTCGGCGAGCAGGTCCAGACTCCGATCGAGACCGGCGAGCGCCTCCAGGCGCGAGACGCCGGCCGCGATCGCCTGCACAAAGCCCGGCTCATCGGGCGAGTCGGGGGCGAGCGCCTCGGCGGCGGCACCGGCGGCCGAGCAGAGCGCGTCGAGCCGGCGCAGGCGCTCGCGCTCGGCGAGCATCTCCTCGTACTCGCGTGGGCCGGGCGCGGCGGCGTCGATCTCGGCGATCTCGTACTCGAGCAGGTCCAGCTCGCGCTCCCGCGCCCCGGAGATCTCGCGCAGGGCATCGAGCCGGCCCGCGAGCCTCGTCGTCTCGGCGAAGGTCCGCGCGCACACGCGCAGGCGGGCCTGCTGCTCGGCCCCGCAGAACCCGTCGAGAATCCCGAGCTGCGCGGTCGAGAGGGTGAGCTTGCGGTGCTCATGCTGACCGTAGAAGGCGAGCAGCTCACCGCCGATCTCGCGCAGGTCGGCGACCGTCGCCGAGCGACCGTTCAGGTATGCCCGCGTGCGCCCCTCGGCGCCGACGCGGCGGGCGAGGATCACCTCCGTGGCGTCGTCGGGGAGCCTCTCCGCGAGCACGTCCTTGAGGGTATCGGGCAGGTCGAAGATGCCCTCGACGTAGGCCTCGCTCGCCCCCGGGCGCACGATGCCCGGACGAGCGCGACCTCCGAGGAGCAGATCGAGCGCGTGGGCGAGCACCGTCTTGCCAGCACCGGTCTCCCCGGTGAGCACGTTCAACCCGGGGGCCAGTCGCAACTCGTCCCGCTCGATCAGCAGGAGGTTCTCGACGCGAAGTTCTTGGAGCATGAACCAAAGGGTCTAGCAGCGCATGCCGACGGATCGCACGAGCGCTAGCGCTTTTGATGAGGCTCCCTGCGGGAGCCCGTCGGGCGGCGGGGTGAAGTCCCGCCCGCGGGATGCCGATAAGCAGGCATACTCTCGAGTACCGGCGGGACGGACCCCGTCTGAGACCGACCTCCTCCTACACTCGTCCGCCTACGGCATGGCTGCCAGCAAACCCGATCCGCGCCCTGACCCGCTCCCCCCGGGGCCGATCGCATGCCTGTCCGCACAGGAGCTGCGGGAGCGCCTGGACGAGGAGATCGGCCGCGCCGGGCGAGGAGGTACGGCGCTCAGCTGCCTGCTGGTCACGATCGTCAACCTCGAGGAGCTCGCGCGGGAGCACGGAAGCGAGCTGTCCGAGCGGACGCTCGCATACGCGGCCACGACGCTGCGTCGTCAGCTGCGCCGCTTTGACCGCATCGGCAGGCCGAGCGCGAGCGAGCTGCTGGTCGTGCTGCCCGGCGCCGACGGCCCGCGCGGTGAGATCGTGGCCAGGAGGGTGCTCGACAGGCTGCGGGCGATAAAGGTCGAAGCCGAGGGCACGCGCATGCCGCTGCGCATCTCGGTGGGTCTTGCGACATGGCGCAAGGACGCGAGCGCGGAGGACCTGCTCGCGGAGACCCGGACCGCAGCCCAGCGCCGCCGCGGCGGGGACTCGGCCGCCAGCCTCGCAGAGGCTGCCGCGCACGCGAGCGGCTCCCCGCCCGCGCTCGGGCGGCCCGGACCTTCATAATCCGCCTCAGTGCTCTCCGGATCAGAGTTGTGGCTGCTGCGCCTGATGGCCGACCGCGGGCTCGCGCTGCTCGAGGCGGACACGCTGCTGATCATGGTCGAGGATCGCGGCGAGCTGCGTGTCGCCGCCTCCAGCGGAGCGGGGAGCATCCGCCTGCGGATCGTTCCCGTGCAGGGAAGCGCGCTGGGCGCGCTCTACCTTGCGGGCGAGCCGGTCGCGCTCGATCGCCCTCGCGGCCGGGAGGCCGCATGGCTGCACGAATTGGGCATCGAGGCACGCGCAGCCCTGGTCGAGCCGCTGGACATGGAGGGACGCGGCGGCGGGCTCGTGATCGCCCTGCGCAGCAAGGGTGGGTTCCGAAATCCCGACCGCCAGGCGCTGGGCGCGTTCGCGGCCAGCGTCGCGCAGCGGCTCGCGGCGGAGCGCTCGGTCGAGATCGAGCGTCTGCGCTACGGCATGGAGGCCCGCGAGCGTGAGCGCACACGCTGGGCGCGGGAGATCCACGACGAGACCATCCAGGGCATGGGGGGGCTCCGCCTGAAGCTCGCGAACGCCCGTGACCTCGACGACCGGGAGGCCCTGGAGTCCGCTGTGGAAGCCGTACTCGAGGGCATCGGCGACGAGATCGACGGGCTGCGCCACCTCATCACCGAGCTGCGTCCCGCGGCGCTGGACGAGCTCGGGCTGGCAGCCGCCCTGCAGGCGCTCGCCAGGCGCGCTCGGGCGATCGACGGATTGGACGTGAAGACCGAGATCGACCTGGGCCCGGAGCCCAGCGGCCCGGGGTCAGCGCGGCGCCTGGACGCCGAGCTGGAGAGCACGATCTACCGCATCGTCCAGGAGGCCCTCACGAACGTGAGCCGCCACGCGAACGCGACCAGCGCGGTGGTCAATCTCTCCGAGCGCGACGGTGTCCTGCGCGTGTCGGTGACTGACGACGGTCAGGGGCTCCCGGGTGCGGATCGGCTGGGCCCCCGCGGAGATGGCCTGGAGGGAGGCTTCGGTATGTCGGGCATGCGTGAGCGCGCGGAGCTCGTCGGAGGAGAGCTCGAGTTCGGCCCGGCGCCGGGCCGCGGGACGACGGTGCGGCTGCTCGTGTCACTCGCGGGGCGCCCTTCGGCGGGCGCGCAGGCCGCCGGGAGGGACGTCGTCGACCACTAGCGCGGGAACCGTGCGCGCGCTCGAGGCGGGGCCCGGCGCGAGAGGACCGAGGATTGGGCTACTCGGCGAGGCCGACGCGGCGCACGTAGGCGGTGATCTCCGCGCGCGAGGAGAACCCGAGCTTCTCGATCGCCCGGGCGCGGTAGGTCTTGACGGTCCGCTCGGCGACATGCAGATGCTCGGCGATCTGGGGGTTGGTGTAGCCGTTGGCGATCAGCCTCACGACCTCGCGCTCGCGCTCTGAGAGCGCGACGCCCTCGCCGGGAGGATCCTCGCCGGTTGCCATCAGCGCTCCGAGCCGGGGGTGAAGGTAGTTGACGCCCGCCACCGCCAGGCGGAACGCCTGCAGCAGCTCTGCCGGCTCGGCCTCCTTGAGCACGTAGCTGCGCGCGCCCGCCCTGAGCGCCTGACGGGCGTACTCGGGGTCCTCGCGCATCGTCAGGATCGCGACCGCGAGAGACGGGTGAGCGATGAAGCATGACGGGAGCGCCGCGAGGCTCGAGCCGCCGGGCATCGTCAGGTCGAGCGTGAGCAGGTCCGGCTTGTGCTCGCGCACTTCGCGGATCGTGGAGGGCACGTCGGCGGCTTCGGCCACGACACGAAACTCTCCGGCCTGCCGATCGAGGACCGTGCGGATGCCGTCGCGGACGATCGCATGGTCGTCGGCGATGACCACCTCGATCGGTCGATTCACAGCTGGCGCGGCGGCGTCCATCAGCAAAGACCGTAGCGGCTTGCCAGGACCGATCGCGACGTGCCTCAGGGACGACGTGCTCCTGCACCTTTAGGACGACAAGATCGGCACCGTTCGCCCGGCAGACAAACGTGCGCGGAGGGCCGAGAATGTGTCCCATGACGATCAGCGCGCTCAGACGCAGCGAGCCCCGGTTTCCGCGGCGCCGCAAGGCCCCCGGGATGCGGCTGCTCGACGCACGCGAGCCCCGCTCGGACGCTGGCCTCGCCGAGGGGCGCGATACGCCGTTGACTGGGACCCGCGCGCAGCTGGGGCTCGTGCGCAACACTTGCCCGGTCCTCGTGGCGGGCAGCGACCGCGGCCGGCGCTCGGCCGTGCTCGACGAGCTGGCGCAGAGGCTGCCGGCGAGCACGACGTTCGAGGAGGCCGCGGAGTTCTCCCAGGTGCTCGAGCGGGCCCCGTCCAGCCGCATGGTGGTATTCAGCGGCGCAATCGGCGACGTGCCCGCCGCGTCGCTGATCCACACGCTCGGTCGCAGGCACCCGGGTCTGCCCATCATCTCTCTGGGCGCCGGCGCGCCGGTTGAGAGTCCCAGTCCCCGCGCCTAGCGGCCCCGGCGCGGCCCGAGCAGCATCGAGGGGCGGCCGACGGGTCGCCTGCGGTCCCGACCCCGGGGGTCCCGTCGCGGACAGGCGCTAGCGTTGCGGGGTGGCTTCAACCCTCCGCTCGTCGCGGTTGCGAAGGCTCATCGCGGCCTACACGATCAACCGTCTGGGCACGTGGTTCGGCACCGTCGCGGTGTCGCTCGCGGTCTTCGACCACACGCACAGCGCCCTCGCGGTCGCGGCCGTGCTGATCGCCGGCCAGGTCGTGCCGGCGTTCGTCGTCCCCGCGCTCGTCGCCCGCGTCGAGGCCTCGCGCCGCCGGCGCGAGCTCAGCGCGCTCTACTTCTTCGAGGCAGCCGCGACCACCGCGCTCGCGGTCCTCCTGTGGCACTTCTGGCTGCCTGGCGTGCTCGGGCTTGTCGCGCTCGACGGCACGGCGGCGCTCGCCGCGAGCGCGCTCCTGCGCACCGCGGCGGCGCGAACGGCCCGCGCGGAGCTCAAGGGGGATGAGGCAGGCGCGGCCGGCGTCGATGCGGGCCCCGACGGCAAGGAGCACGCGGCGGAACGGGCGACGAACGCGGCTCTCAACGTCGCCTTCTCGGGGACCTTCGTCCTCGGCCCGGCGCTCGGCGGCGCGATCGTCGCCGCCGCGGGCGCGCCGACCGCGCTGTTCATCGACGCGGTCACCTTCCTGATCTGCGGCGCCCTGCTCGTCGACCTGCACCCCCACGTCGAGGAGGCCGCCGGCGAGTCGGTGCGTTTGCGGCTGCGGGCGGCGTGGAGCCATATCAACGCCGTGCCCTCGCTGCGGGCGCTCCTGCTCGCGCAGGGTCTCGCGCTCGTCTTCTTCGAGTCCGCCGCGCCGATAGAGGTCGCCTACGCGAAGGCGACCCTTCACGCCGGCGACCGCGGCTACGGGCTGCTCGTGGCGGCCTGGGGAATGGGCGCGGTTCTGGGGAGCATCGTCTTCGCGCGCTCGGCTGACCAACCGCTGGGCAGGATGGTGAGTGCCGGCACGCTCGCCGTCGGCCTGGCCTACGTCGGCTTCGCCCTCTCACCCTCCCTGCCCGTCGCGTGCGTGGCAGCCCTGTTCGGCGGCATCGGCAACGGAGTGCAGTGGGCACCGCTGATCAGCGCCGTGCAGCGGCTCACCCCGCACCATCTCCAGGGACGCGTGATGGGCGCCCTGGAATCGATCGGTGCGCTGACCCCGGCCGTGGGGCTCTCGCTCGGCGGGGCCCTCGTCGCGCTCAGCTCGGCGCGGGTGGCCTTCCTGATCGTGGGCCTCGGCGCAGCGGCCTGCACGATCGTGTTCGCCCGCATACCGCTGGGGGGCGGGAGCGAGCCGGCCGTCGTGCCCGCGCCATCAGGCCACGGCGGGCCGTCAAAAGAGCCCGACCGGGTGGACGCGCTGCCCGCGCCGGTGGGCGAGTCCTCGCCGCACTGAGCCCGAAGCTCCTTCCCGATAGCGCCGGGCGGGTAGCGGAGCGCGCTACCTCGACGCCTCGCCCGCCCCCGGCGCCGGAACTGTATGAGGGCACCCGAGCGTCCGGTGCAGCCGTTGCCCCTTAAGGACGACGCCCGCTTGGCCGTTAAGGACAACAGGAGCCCCCGGACATGCTCAAGCTCACGACACGTCTCTTCTGGGTGGCCGAGGGCCTGGCGCTGGCGGGCGCCGTCGGCGCGGCGGCGTGGCTCTCGCGCACCCAGGAATGGCAGCCGCTCACCCTCGTGGGGCTGCTGCTGGTACTGGTGCTCGTCGGACACCGGCTGAACGTCGGTATCGGCAGCGGGCAGCTCACGACCGCGCACATACCGCTGGTGCTGGGCATGACCATGCTCGGGCCGGCCCCAGCGGTGTCATTCGGTCTCGCAGCGGCGATCCTTACGTCGGCCTCAAGGCGCCTGCCTGCGTCGCGATGGCTGAACAACCTCTTCACGTTCTCGGTCTTTCCAGTGCTCGGGGCGCTGATGGCCCGCGCGCTTCTCGGAGACATCCACGATCCGGGCAATCAGCAGATGGCGAAGAGCGTCACGTTCGGGCTCGTGGTGTTCGCCGTCTTTGTAGTGACGATCGCGCTGAACTTCGCGCTCGTCGCGCTGGACGTCCACGCCGAGGAGGGCAGGCCGCTGGCACGCCAGGTGCGTGAGGCGTTCATCCCGCTGCTTCCGGGGCACCTCGCGACGGGCTTGCTCGCGGCGATTCTCGCCCTCGCCTACACGAATGCAGGATTGCCAGTGCTGTTCGGCGCGATCCTCGTGCTCTTGATCTTCCACAACCTCACGACGGCCCTGTTGCGCTCGGAGGACCGCGCGGACCAGCTCGAAGCGCGCTCCATCCACCTCGCCAACCTGCAGTTCGGGGTGCTCACGATGCTGATGGACGCGCTCGCGCTGCGCGACCGCACGACAAGCCGGCACGCCACCGCGGTCGCCCGCTACGCGAAGGCGCTGGCGATCGAGCTCGGCTGCGATGAGTCAGAGCAGGAGGTGATCCACACGGCGGCCCTGCTCCATGACATCGGCAAGTTCACCTGGTCTGACCGGATCCTGCACCCCGATCAACTGACAGACGACGACTGGGCAGTGATCCGCCGCCACCCCCAGGACGGGGCGGCGCTCGTCGGCAAGCTCGATGGCTACGGGGCCGTCGCCGATGCGATCCTCTACCACCACGAGCGTGTCGACGGCGGCGGCTACCCGGCCGGGCTGATCGGCAACGAGATCCCGCTCGCCTCGCGGATCGTCGCGATCTGCTCCACCTACGACACGATGACGATGCGAAGGGCCTACGGGCCGCCGATGACGCCCGGGGAGGCGATGGAGGAGCTGCGCAAGTGCGCCGGGCACCAGCTCGACGCCGAGCTGGTCGAGAGCTTCATTGCGATGCTCGAGCGCGAGGGGCTCGAGAAGGTCGCTGACTACGACGACGCCGACTACGAGGCCGAGCTCGCGTTCGAGCAGCGCGTGCGGAAAATGGCCCAGCCCTCACGCGGCTGAGCTGATGAGCCGCCCGACCAAGAGGGCGCCGCTGACCGATCTACGACCGGCTTCGCGGCGCCCTCGAAATCGTCTTGTTTGATTCCAACACTTCTTAGCGGGTGTAACTCATGTTGATCTCCTTACCTCCAGAATCACCGGGCAACTGCAGCGGCACCCGTCTGGCTCCATCCTCAAGGAAGCTCGCACCTATGAGTAGGTTTGACGAGGATAGTGGAGCTTTGGGGGAAATGTCCAGTTTGCGGAGGTTCCTGCAGGTCTGCTTGCAGCTGACGCCAGCGGGCGACGGCGCGAGGCCCGGGCGGGAGTCCCCCTCGAGCGAAGCAAACGTCCACAAAGCTCGGCGCCGCTCAAGTTCTCAGCGCTTTCTGGCGAAGCATGCAACATGCCCGTATCCCTGCCAGCCGCCCGTCCCCGCAACGACCACCGGCTCGTCTTCACGAGCTCCCAGGCCGCCAGCTACCTGGGCGTCTCACTCGCCACTATCCGCCGCTGGACCGACGCCGGTCACGTCAGCTGCTACAGGACGCCGGGCGGGCAGAGGCGCTTCTCCCGCGAGCAGCTCGACGACTTCATCGCCTCGATGCACCGCGAGGGCCCCGGCGGGAGCCCGGAGCCGGGGAGGCCCGCCGCAGGCCACCCGCGCCGCGCCGGCGTCGCCTGATCAGCTCGCGAGGTGCCCGAACTTCTCGCGCAGCCTCCGATAGAAGGAGGTGCCCGCGAGCTGCGCCATCGTCCCGACCTCGTTGACGAAGCGCGCTTCGATCATCTCGCCGGCGGGGATCTCCCCCGCCGGACGCCCGTCGACCGCGACGTCGAGGGGCTCGCGCGAACGGTTGTGGATGGTCAGCCTGTCCGCGGGTGCGACCACGAGCGCACGCGCCGTCAGCGAGTGGGGCGCTATGAACGACACGACCAGGCCCTCGACCCCCCACGCCATCACGGGGCCGCCGTTGGCCAGGTTGTAACCTGTGGACCCGGCCGGGGTCGCGACCACGAGGCCGTCGCAGCGCACGCTCCCCACCACCTCGCCGTCGAGCGCGTAGGCGATCTCGGCGACCCTCTCCCCCACCTTGCGGTGGATCGCCACGTCGTTGATCGCCCTCTGCTGGGAGCCGCCCGCGCCCGGCTCCGCGGCCCCGAGCCGCTCGCGCGGCGGCTCCAGGACGATCGCCGGCAGGCGCAGCAGCTCGAAGTCGCCGCTCAGCGCATGGCGGATCCCCTCCTCGATGTCCTGCGGCTCGACCGTCGCGAGAAAGCCGATCTCGCCGAAGTTGATCGCGAAGACGGGCACCGAGGTGCCCGCGTAGCGCTGCAGGGCCCGCAGGATCGTCCCGTCACCGCCGAGCACCACGCACAGCTCGACGTCGTCCTTGACAGGCGCATCCAAGGCGAGGCCGGACCGGGCGCCCAGGCGATGCTTGCGCGTCTCCTCCTCGTCGAGGCGCAAGCTCACCCCGGCCCGCGCCGCCTGCTCGGCAAGGCGTTCCAGAGCAGCG
Source organism: Solirubrobacteraceae bacterium (assembly GCA_049512215.1). Lineage (GTDB taxonomy): Bacteria > Actinomycetota > Thermoleophilia > Solirubrobacterales > Solirubrobacteraceae > Palsa-744. Next base: position 48,780 of record JBEKXJ010000011.1, on the reverse strand, counting down.
GTCGTGTCATCGGGGCGACGGTGCGTGAAGACCGTCATCTCCCTCACGGCTCGACCTCACGCGCCATCCGCTCGAGCTCGCCGGGGTCGCGCACTCCGGCCGCACGCGCGCGGTCGGCGAGCCACACGAACGTCTCACGGTTGCCCTTCGGCCCGGGGAGCCCCGAAGAGTGGTAACCGAGCACGCTCGCGCCCTGCTCGAGCGCCGCTTCACCGACCGCGACGAGCGCCCCCCGGCGGTGCTTCGGCTCGCGCACCACCCCTCCCTTGCCGACCCGCTCGCGGCCGACCTCGAACTGGGGCTTGACGAGCGCGAGCACGTCATAGTCCGCCGCCAGGCAGCTCAGAACCGCCCCCAGCACCTTCGTCAGCGAGATGAACGAAACATCGATCGTCGCCAGGTCGGGGAGGGCATCGCTCCCGCTCGCGTCCTGTCCGCTCGCCGCCGGCGCTCCGCGCAGCATCTGCGGGCGCAGCGCGCGGGCGTTCGTCCGCTCCATGACCCTCACGCGCGGGTCGCTGCGCAGGCTCCAGGCGAGCGTCCCATAGCCGACGTCCAGTGCGATCACTTCCCGGGCTCCCCGCGCAAGCAGGCAGTCCGTAAAGCCGCCTGTGGAGGCCCCTACGTCGAGCGCGAGCCGGTCCCCCACGTCCAGGCCGCTGGCGGCGAGCGCGTTGGCGAGCTTGGTCCCACCACGCGAGACGAACGCAGGACGCTTCGCGACCCTCACCTGAGCGTCGGCATCGACGAGCTCCGAGGGCTTCGCAGCGCGGCGCTCGCCCGGCCCGATCCGCACCTCCCCCGCCATCACCGAGGCGGCCGCGCGGCTGCGCGAGGGGAACAGGCCGCGCTCGGCCAGCAGGGTGTCCAGGCGCTGCTTTGCCATCGCAGGCGAACCCTTACACACAACCGGCACCCGTGCAGCGGCCTCATCCCAGCGCTCTGTGATCTATGTCACACAACGGTTCCGCCGACCCAGGCATCATGCTAGGAGATCACGAGTGCAACATCATCACTCCTGAATCCCTCCTCACGAGACGGCCCGCTTCCCCGGCGGGTCGTTTCCTTTGAGCGGCGCTCCCTGGCCGGGGAGCAGGGGGGCCCGCTGCTTCCAGCGACCCTCGCACGCGGGCCGCCGGCGGCGGCCCCATCAAACGCTCTCAGGCCCCCACGATCAGCGAATGCCGAGCGGAGATGGCCGCGGCGACGCGCTCGGCGATCCGCTCACCGGTGAAGCCGACCTCCTCGTGCAGCAGCGCCGGCTTGCCGTGCGTGACGTAGCGGTCGGGCAGCCCCACCCTGAGGATGCGCGGCGTCGCGCCCGTGTCGTTCAGCGTCTCCCAGACGGCTGAGCCGAAGCCACCCGCGAGCACGCCCTCCTCGACCGTCACGAGCAGGTCGTGCTCGGCCGCGAGCTGCGCCATCAGGCCGGCGTCGATCGGCTTGGCGAAGCGAGCGTCGGCCACCGTGACCGCGATCTCCCGCCCCTTCAGCTGCTCGGCGGCCTCGAGCGCCTTGCCCACGCCGCTCCCGTAGCCGATCAGCGCAACCCGTCTACCGGCCTGCACGGCCGGACCGCCCACCTCGGCCTCTTGGAGGATCTCACCCGTGCCGATCGCGATCGCCTGGCCTGAGCTCGGCAGCGCCACCCCCGTGCCCTCCCCGCGGGGATAGCGCAGAGCGATCGGGCCGTCGTCGTACTCGAGCGCGGTGCGCAGCATGTTCACGAGCATCGCCTCATCGCGCGGCGCCATCAGCACGATGTTCGGCAGACAGCGCAGAAAGGCGATGTCGAACGCCCCGTGGTGGGTCGGCCCGTCGTCGCCGACCAGGCCGGCCCGATCCATCGCGAAGACCACGTTCAGCTTCTGCAGGCAGACGTCATGCACGATCTGGTCATAGGCCCGTTGCAGGAAGGTCGAGTAGATCGCCGCCACCGGCTTGACGCCCTCCAGTGCCAGCCCGGCCGCGAAGAGGATCGCCTGCTGCTCGGCGATCCCGACGTCGAAGTAGCGCTCGGGCATCGCCTTCTGCAGGATGCTCAAGCCCGTTCCCGAGTTCATCGCAGCGGTGATCCCCACCACCCGCTCGTCGCGTTCGCATTCCCGCAGGAGCGCTTCGCCGAACACCTGGGTGTACTGGGGCGCCGGCGTCCTCACGGGCGCGGAGAGCGAGAGCGCGCCCACCGGCGCGGGACCGGTCGGGAATCCGTTGAGGATCGAATGCGGCTTGGCCGCATGCCACTTCTCCATCCCCTCGAGGCCGCCCTCCTCGGCGGGTGCGAAACCCTTGCCCTTGACCGTCGCGATGTGCACGACCACCGGCCGTTCGGCGGCGAGTGCCTCACGCAGCGCCTCTCTGAGCGCGCGCACGTCGTGGCCGTCGACCACACCCATGTACGCCCAGTCGAGCTCCTCCCACCACAGTCCCGGAGCCCAGAACGCCTTGATCGACTCCTTCAGGTGCGGGCCCAGCCGCTCGAAGGCCGCGCCGATCCCGCCTGGCAGCCGGGTCAGACCGCCCTCGACGCCCGCGCGCGCATGCCAGAGCTTGGGGTTCAGCCGGATGCGGTTGAAGTACCTCGAGAGGGCGCCCACGTTCGGCGCGATCGACATGCCGTTGTCGTTCAGCACCACCACGATCGGCGTGCCGAGGCCACCCGCCTGCCCGATCGCCTCGAAGGCCACGCCGCCGGTCATCGCCCCGTCGCCGATCACCGCCACGACCTTCCCATCGTGCTGGCCCCCGCCGAGGCGCATCCCTTCCTTGATCCCCACCGCGTAGCCGATCGAGGTCGAGGCATGCCCGGCGCCCATGATGTCATGCGGGGACTCCTCGATCGAGCAGAACGGCGCGAGCCCCCCGTACTGTCGGATCGTGCCCAGACGCTCGGCGCGGCCGGTGAGGATCTTGTGCGGGTAGGCCTGGTGGCCGACGTCCCAGAGGATCTTGTCGCGGGGGGAGTCCAGCAGCGAGTGCAGCGCGACGGCCAGCTCACAGGTGCCGAGGTTGGCGCCGAAGTGCCCGCCGATCTCCCCGACCGTGTCGATGATGTGCTCGCGCACCTCTTGGGCCAGGGAGGCGAGCTCCTGCTCGGAGAGCTCGTGGAGGTCCTCGGGACCGTCAATCTGCTCGAGCAGGCTCATGAGGTGCGCGTGTAGACGAAGTCGGCTATTTCCGCGAGCTCGGCGCTCATGCTTGCCGCCGGCGCCCCGGTCTGCGGCATTCTGGTGTCGAGCCCATGCCAAGCGTCGACTTCGGCGAGCGCCTCTCGCGCCATCCGGTGGGACTCGGCCGCCAGCTCCCTGGCCCGATCGATTCCGAACTCGCTCGCGTAGGTGCGCTTGCCCTGACGCTCATCGCTGCCACGCGGCTTGCCGAGCGCATCGTCGGTGCCCGTGACGTCGAGGATGTCGTCGACGATCTGGAACAGGATGCCCAGCTCTGCTGCGAAACGGCGAAAGGGATTTTGCTCTGGTCCATCTCCGGTCCCGGTCAACATTAGTACGCAGAGCACCGAGGCTCCGATAAGACGGCCCGTCTTGAGCTCGTGCAGGCGCCGCAATGCCGCCGGTCCCGGCGGCGTATCGGGGCTGACATCGGCATACTGCCCGCCCACCATGCCGTTCACACCCGTCGCCGCGGCGAGCTCGGCGGCCGCCGCGAGCAGCCTCTCCGGCGCGGCGCGCTGGTGTGTCAGCAGGTGGTGGAACGCCTCCGCATAGAGCCCGTCGCCGGCCAGGATCGCGACATCCTCACCGAACACGACGTGGCAGGTTGGGGCCCCGCGGCGAAGCTCGTCGTCGTCCATCGCCGGCAGGTCGTCATGGATAAGCGAGTAGGTGTGGATCAGCTCGATCGCACCCGCCAACGGCAGCACCTCGCGCTGCTCGAGCCCGAGCGCTCGCGCTGTGGCCAGCGTCAGCACGGGACGGATGCGCTTGCCGCCCGCCAGCAGCGAGTAGCGCATCGCCTCCTCGAGCCCCGCGGTCAGCGCCTCCTCGGAGAAGCGCATCGCCTCGAGGTAGCGCTCGACCTCCTCCCGCAGGTGCTCCGGGTACTCAGCGTTCACAGCGGGCGCGGCCATCAACATATTCGGGTCGGGACACTAAAGCAGCGTGTCCTGTCCCGGCGCCGGAGCCGAGACCTCCGCACGCGTGAGCTGCTCGAGCTCGGTCGCCGCCTGGGTCGCGAGCGTCGCGCAGTCCTCGACCATCGTCGCGGCGGCGTCCGCCGAGAGCTCGCCGGAGCGCAGCTGCTCGGAGGCGCGCTCGAGGCGCGCGATCAGGTCGTCGAGCTGCTCGAGACGGCTCATGTGATCCGGGCATTCTCGCGCACCTCGCGCAGCGCCGCCCCCAGCACCCCGTTCACGAACCCCGGCGCATCCGAGCCGCAGAAGGTCTTCGCGCTCTCGACGGCCTCCTCGATCGCCCCCTCCGCCGGTATCGGCTCCTCAGAGGGCACCAGGTCCGGATGGAGCATCTCGATCAGCGCGACCCGCATGATGCTCCGCTCGAGTGGCTGGATCCTCGTCACCGACCAGCCGTGGGAATGGCGGTCTATCACCTCGTCGAGCTCCTCCGCGCGATCGCCCGCCGCATGCGCCAGCGCGCGCACGAAGATCGAGTCGTTCGGCCTGAGCGTCTCGGTCAGCGGCCGCCCGGTCAGGTCGTGCTGGTAGAGCGCCACCACAGCGGCCCTGCGTTGATCGGAGCGGCGCATCCTATGCTCGGGCGACGTAGTCGCCCGAGCGCGTGTCGACACGGATCCGCTGGCCCTGCTCGACGAAGAGCGGTACCTGGATCACGGCCCCTGTCTCGAGCGTGGCCGGCTTGGTGCCGCCTCCCGAGACCGAGTCCCCACGCAGGCCCGGATCGGTCTGGGAGACCTCGAGCTCGACAGCGCTCGGCAGCTGCACGTCGGCTGGCTCATCGTCGATGAACAGGACCTCGACCTCGCTGCTCGGCTTGCACCAGCGCAGCGCATCCCGCACCGCGCTCTCGGCGATCGCGAGCTGCTCGAAGGACTCGCTGTCCATGAAGTGAGCGTCGGTGCCATCCGCATAGAGAAACTGCATCTTCCTGGACTCGGTCCGCACCGAGCGGAACTTCTCCCCCGCCCTGAAGGTCCGGTCGATCACGTTGCCGTCGGCCGCCCTTCTGAGCTTCGTGCGGACAAAGGCTCCCCCCTTGCCCGGCTTGACGTGCTGGAAGTCGAGGATCTTGAAGACCGTCCCATCGACGTCGATGTGGTTCCCGTTCTTGAATTGGTTGGTGCTTATAGCCACGACGAAATACGCTCCATACAGTTGATCTAGACGCCGAATCGCCAGAATGGACGCCCCGGAAAATGCCTACCAAGCGTAGCGGTACCAAAGATCCAAGCAGGTGAGCAAGCCGACCCGCACGGACGGCTACATCCGCGTGTCCCGTGTCCTCGGGCGAGCCGGCGACAGCTTCATCTCCCCTGCCGTGCAGCGCGAGCAGATCGAAGGCTGGGCCAAGCTCCGAGGCGTCGAGATCGACGCATGGCATGAAGACCTGAGGCGTCGAGATCGACGCATGACATGAAGACCTCGACCAGTCCGGCGGAAAGCTCGACCGCCCAGGCCTCGACGCTCTCTTGGCCAGGATCGAGAACGCTAAACGGAAGGCGTCGTCGTGGCCAAGCTCGACCGGCTGAGCAGGCTCGGGGTAGCTGACGGTGATCACAGACGCAAGATCTTGCGCGTGTGGCACCCAATCGCCCCCTCATCGCGGCTTGGGGTGCGGACTCAAGCGCACGCGGCAACCAGTCGATACGGCTACATGCACCGGGAACGACGGCCCTCCGCGGCGGAGGGCGGCTTCACACTCATCGAGCTTCTGGTCGTGATCCTGATCATCGGGATCCTCGCGGCGATTGCAATTCCCTCGTTCCTGAACCAGAAGAGCAAGGCGTACAACGCCTCGGCAAAGGAGCTTGCCCGTACGGCTCAGACCACGGCCGAGACGATCTCCACCGACAACGGTGGCTCATACACCAACGTCACCGAAAAAACCCTACACGAATACGAAAAACTGCTCCCTACCTCGTCGGCGGAAGCGGGCTCCAACGCTTATCTCCTCTCGGCGTCGGGCACAGCCGAATCGTACACCGTCACGACAAAGGCCTACAACACGGGCGACGAATTCACGATCAACCGGAACACCGAAGGAAAAATCACCCGCACATGCAAAAGCACCAAAAACGGTTGCTCGGGTGCGAACAGCGGCAGCTGGTAGCTCGTAGGGCATCTTGGGCGCAAACGCGGAGCATCCAGGCTGCCGGACGGTCAGAGGACATCCCTGGATCGGGGTTGGCGGGTGACGGTTGCTCGCCGGTCCTGGTCGGTGAAATGCGCGCGGCGGCGCGTGTTTGAGGGGAGCTGAGGAGCCAGCCCCGGGGCTCGCGGCGTGTCGTGCGCTCGCTGGCTCGAAGTTCTCACGGCCGCTTATGCGCGACGGCGACGGCGCGTATGCGCGAGCGCTTCGATGGCTCTCAGCTCGAGGCCGTCTGCGCTGGCCTGGGGCGCTGCCTGGGCGTGATCGGCGTGACGGAGCGGTGCTGGGTCACGGACGGCGCTTCCAGAGAACGCTCAAGCCCCCGCTGTGGCAGGCCGATGCCGAATACATGCGGAGAGTGCGCGAGAACGCCCTGTGCGCGTTCATGGCTTCGGCCGGCTGCGTGACGATCGCGTGGCTGGGCCTCTATGGCTTCGCCTGGAGCGACTATGAAATCGAGGCGCAGCCCGCCTTCGAGGCGCTCGCGCACGGGCACGTGCTGGCGTTCCTCCGGCTCGCGCCCGCCTACGGCGGATCGCTCGTCGAGCGCGCCCCCTTCGCCCTTATCCCCGGCGTCTGGGGCGGCGGGCAGCTCGCCGTCTACCGGATGGTCGCGCTTCCATGCCTCCTGGCCGCGGCCGTGCTGGCCGTGTGGCTGTGTGCACAGATGCGGGCCGCCGGGCGCTCGACGCTCTCGCGGGCGGTCGTGCTCGGGATCTGCGTGGCCAACCCACTAACGCTGCGCGCGCTTGAAGTCGGTCACCCCGAGGAGCTGCTGGGCGCATGCCTCTGTGTCGCGGCGATGCTGCTCTCGGGCCGGGGCCGCCCCGTCTGGGCTGGAGCGCTGTTTGGCCTGGCGATCGCCAACAAGGACTGGGCCCTGCTCGCACTCGGGCCGGTCCTGTGGGCGCTCCCGTCACGCCCGGGGGTGCGGCGCCGGCGCCAGGCGGGGATCTGCCTGGCGACCGCCGGCGCGACGGCGGCGATCATCCTCGCCCCGCTCGCGCTAGCCTCCCCCGGCGGGTTCGCCGCACAGACAAGCGGCGCCGCGCTGGCACAGCAGGAAATCTTCCAGCCCTTCGAGCTTTGGTGGTTCCTCGGAACCCCAAACCACGTGCCCGCGCCGAGCGGGCACCCGCGGACGGTCCCGGTCGGTGCACCCTTGAGCACCCACCCGCAATGGCGGCTTGCGCCCGCATGGCTGACGGGCCTGCCCCACCCGCTCATCATCATGCTGGCCCTGCCGCTGACGCTCCTGGCCTGGCGGCACAGGCGCCCGGGCAGCCCACTGCTGCTGCTCGCGCTCCTGCTGGCGCTTCGCTGCGTCCTTGACCCGTGGGACACCGACTACTACGCGCTGCCGTTCATCTTCGCGCTCCTGGCCTGGGAGCTACGTGGCGAGAACGCCGGCCCGCCGGTGCTTGCGCTCTCGAGCACGGCCCTTGCCTGGGTCAGCTACCAGTGGCTGCCCTCGCACGTCTCCCCCGATGCTCAGGCGGCCTTCTTCCTGGCCTGGACGCTGCCACTGATCGCCGCACTCGCGCTCCGTCTGTACGCGCCGGGCCGGCTATCTGGCTCCTCGCGGCGCGCACGGCCGGCGGTGCGAACCGCCGCCTCCACCTAACGCTCGAGCCGCAAGCCCGTTCCCGTCAGGGGGCCCACCCCGTCAAGAGCCTCCCGGGTCCGGCCGATAACGGTTCTGATGGTTCGCAGTGTCCCTGTCCTTGCCGGGCCCGCGCCTCGGCCCGCGGGCGCGCGGGCGCGCTTGGCGGCGCGTATGAGCTTCATCGCGCTGCTGGCCGCCGCCCCCCTGCTGCCGTCGCTCGGGAACTCCGTTTGGACATACCCGGCCGTGTCGCACTCGTGGGTGCTCTTCGTGTTCTGCGGGCTCTTCCTGCTCGGGCTGATCGACTTCTCTCATCTGCGGCGCATCTTTCATCTGGACCTGCTGGTGCTGCTCTCGTTCGCGATCGCGCTCAGCTGCTGGAGTCAGTCGCGCTGGCTGGCGTGTCTGTTCATCTACCCGCCGCTGGTCTACCTGGGTGTGCGCATGGCGATCGCCGCCCGCTTGCTTCGCCGCGATCCGGCCAAGCCTTCCCGGGACCGCGGTGAGGGCGAAGGGCGTGCGCTTGCGCCCACGCTGGGAGCTTCGTGGCTGATCGTCGGGATCGTCGTTCTCGCCGGAGTTCACGCCGGGTGGACGCTCGATTCGCGCGTGAACACCGACGTCGGCTACGGGGGCGTGCAGGGCGCGATGAAGATCCTGCACGGAGAACCCCTCTACGGGGCTGACCGGGCGCTGGTGGCGCACCTCGGCTACGACCCTCACCTCGACACATACGGCCCGCTCAACTACGAGGCGTACATCCCCTTCGCAAGCGTCGCCACCGCCACCACGGCGGCACGGCTGACAGCGCTCTTCTTCGACCTGCTGACCGCCCTGCTCCTGTTCGCCCTCGGTCGCCGGGTCAGGAGCCCGAGCACAGGGGTCAGGCTCGCCTACGCCTGGCTCGCGTTCCCCTTCACCCTCTACGCCGCCGGCTTGGGCTCCAACGACTCGATGGTGGCGGCCGCGCTCGTCGCCACGCTCCTGCTCGCCTCCTCTCCGGTCCGTCGCGGCGCGATGCTGGCGCTCGCCGCCTGGAGCAAGCTCAGCCCGCTCGCGCTCGTGCCGGTGATGGCGGCCCACGACCCCTCCGGAGCGCATCGCCGACGGGCACTGCTCGGCTTCGCCGCCGCCTTCACGCTCGCCAGCGGGCTCATCTTCGTGCCCGCCCTGGCCCACAGCGGCGCGAGCACGTTCCTGACGCGCACATTCGGCTTTCAGTTCGAGCGCAACCCGGGCTACTCGATCTGGGCGCGCGTCGACTACGGGGCCTTCGCGGCGTGGATCAAGACCGCCGCAGGCGTCCTCCACGGCCTGCTGATCGCGCTGAGCGGGGGATTCGCCGCCGCGCTGCTGTGGAAGCCCAAACGTCAAGATGCCGTCGGACTGGCCGCTGCTTCCGCGGCGGTGCTAATCGCCGTGCAGGTGTGCGACGGCTACTACTCCTTCACATACATCCTCTGGTTCCTGCCACTCGTGCTCATCGCCCTCGTCCTCGATCGCGGAGAGCCTCGCGTTCGCAGCGCGCCCGCTCAGGCGATGACGGTGAGCTCCTTGGGCAGGGAGCTCAGGATCTCGCTCCCGCTCGCGCCGACGACCAGCAGGTCCTCGATCCTCACGCCGAGCCGGCCGGGCAGGTAGACCCCCGGCTCGACCGTCACGACGTTCCCCTCGAGCAGCGGCTGCTCGCCGGCGGTGCGCGAGAGCCGGGGTCCCTCGTGGATATCCATGCCGACCCCGTGACCGAGCCCGTGCCCGAAATGCTCGCCGTGCCCGGCCCGCTCGATCACAGCGCGCGCAACGGCGTCGACCTCACGCCCCGTTCGACCCGCCCTGACGGCCGCGACCCCGACTTCCTGGGCTTCGAGCACGAGCTCGTAGATCTCACGCGCCTGCGCGGAGATCCCCTCCCCGGTCGCGTAGGTGCGGGTGCAGTCCGAGCAGTAGCCCTCGTGCAGAGCGCCCCAGTCGATCGTCAGCAGCACATCGCGTGGGATCTCCTGCTCGCGCGGCTCGGCATGCGGCAGAGCTCCATGTGCGCCCGCGGCGACGATCGAGGGAAAGCTCGGGCCCTGAGCGCCGAGCCGACGCATGCGCAGCTCGAGCTCGATCGCGACCTCGCGCTCGCTACGGCCGACGAGACCCTGTTGGAGGACTTCTCGCAACGCCTCCTCCGCGAGCTCGGCGGCGGCCCGGATGCGCGCAATCTCCCCGGCGTCCTTGACCGCCCGCAGCCGCTCGACCGCCCCGGCGAAGGGGATCAGCTCCCATCCCGCTCCGAGTAGCTCGGAAAGACGCCTGTGCCGGGCGACCGTGACGGTCGACTCGTCGAAGCCGAGCCGCCCGCCCGTGTCGGGAAGCGAGCGAATCGCCACCTCGAGCAGATCTCCGCCGGGGACGATCTCGCGCTCGAAGGACTCCGGCACCTGCTCGGCCGACTGGGTCGCGTAGCGGAAGTCAGTGAGGAAGCGGTGCCGGGCGATCTTCGGGCGCTCCTGCCCCTCGGCCGCGATCAGCACCAGCGCATGGCTACCGGTGAAGCCCGTCAGGTAGCGCAGATCGATCAGGGTCTCCACGAGCAACGCGTCGAGCTCGCGCTCGCGCAGCTCGGCCGCGAGACGCCCGGCCCGGTCGAGCGCTCGACTCGCTGCGGAGGCTCCGCTCACGCGCCCTCGCCCCGGAGCTTCTCGCGCAGAAGCCCGAGCGCCTCGCGGTAGCCGTCGGGGCCACGCCCCGACACGGTCGCGAAGCAGAGCTCGCGGATGACCGACACGCGCCGCCAGGGCTCACGATGCTCGACGTCGGAGAGGTGTATCTCGAGCGCCGGCAGCGCCGCGATCTCGAGCGCATCGCGAATCGCCCACGCGTAATGTGACCAGGCTCCCGGGTTCAGGAGGATCGCCTCGGCCTGGCCCGCGAGCGCGTGCAAGCGCTCGACGAATACGCCCTCATGGTTGGTCTGGAAGAAGCGCGTCGTGAGGCCCAGCGCGCGCGCGTGGGCTTCGATCTGCAGCTCGAGCTCCGCGAGCGTCAGCGAGCCGTAGAGCAGCGGGTCGCGGCGGCCGAGCTGGTCGAGGTTGACGCCGTGCATGACCTCGATGCGATAGCCCGCGCCGCTCATCTCACGAGCTCCGCGACGGCCGCGCGCAGGTCCTCTGCGGTGACCTCACAGCCCGTCCTGACCTCACCGGGACAGTCAACGAGCACGAACGGAACGCCGGCCCCGAGGCGCTTCTTGTCGCGGCCGGTCGCCTGCACGAGGACATCCACCGAGACATCCGAAAGCGTGACCGGAAGTCCGTGGTCTTCAAGCAGCCCGCGCACCTGAGCGCGCAGAGCATCCTTTCCGGAGAGCCGCAGTGCGGCCAGCAACCCCAGCCCCACTGCTTCACCGTGGCGATAGCGCCCGTAGCCGCTCACGGTCTCGATCGCGTGGCCGACCGTATGCCCGAGGTTCAGGACCTGGCGGCGCCCGGCGTCGCGCTCATCAGCGGCGACGACCGCGAGCTTCGTGCGCACGCAGGCGAGGATCATCTCGGTGTCGAGCTCTGCGCCCGCCGCGACCTTCTCCCACAGCTCTCCCCCGGCGATCAGCGCGGTCTTCAGCACCTCCGCCCAGCCGGCCGCGAGCTCGGCGCCCGGAAGCGTCGCGAGCGTGTCGGGGTCTACGAGCACTCCCGCCGGCTGGTGATAGGCCCCGACATAGTTCTTCGCCTCGGGCAGATCGACCCCTGTCTTGCCGCCGTAGGCGGAGTCGACCTGAGCCAGGAGCGTCGTCGGCACGTGCACGACCGGCACGCCGCGCTGGTAGGTGGCGGCGCAGAAGCCCGCGAGATCGCCAACGACACCACCCCCGAGCGCGACGAGGTGGTCAGCGCGGGTCATACCCGCGGCGAGCAGGCCCTGCCAGACGCGCTCAGCGCTCGCGAGCGTCTTGTGCTGCTCGCCGGGTGCGATCGTGATGGCCCCCGCGAGGCTCCCCAGCCGCTCGCCATAGAGGGCGGCGACCGTCTCATCACTGACCAGGAACGGCCGCGAGCGCGCCCGGTCCAGCGGCCAGAGCGCCTCGAGCTCGCCGGCAGCTCGCGGGCGCAGAAGCCCGCTGCCGATCAGGACCGGATAGTCCCCGGAGGCGGAGCTCGCCCACAGCAGGCGCGTGCCCGGCGGCGCCTGGGAGAGGGCGCGCAGAGCCCCCACTGCCCGCGCGGCCGTGCCCGGCGCGGGCGAGTCGAGAACGGCGTCCGCGAGCCGCTCATAGAGCCCGCGCCGCGCTGCGGCAAGAGCCATGAACGCCTCGCGATCGCGCGCGAGCGGCCGTTCGGCATCGAGGTCCACCGCGCGCACACGCTCCCAGGCGAGGGCAGGGTCGACGTCGAGCAGCACCGTGAGGTGCGCGGCGAGCAGGCCGCGAACCCGCTCTGAGAGGATGCTCCCGCCACCGAGCGCGACCACGCTGCCGGGCCCGGCAGCGCTCAGGAGCTCGCACACGACCTCCTCCTCGCGCGCCCGGAACGAGGACTCCCCGTGCAGCTCGAACTCGTGCGCGAGCGGATGGCCGAGACGCTCTTCGAGGACCAGATCGCTGTCGAGCGCCTCGCCGCCGAGCGCCGTCGCCAGTTCGCCCGCCACCGTCGACTTGCCCGCGCCCATGAAGCCGATCAGCACGAGCGCCCCCCGTGGCGCGAGCGCCGGTCGAGGATCGCTCGCCGCCGCGGCCGCGGCCGCGGCGAGGGGCCCGGTGCCCTGCCCGGACGCCGGGGCCGGCTCTCGCTCTATCTGCGCCATCCGATCCGCTCTTCGTAGGCGCGCACCGCTTCAACGACATCGTCTATGTGGTCGCCGCCGAACTTGCGCCGGTAGGCGTCCGCGAGCACGAGCGCCACCATCGCCTCCCCCACGACGCCCGCGGCGGGCACCGTGCAGGAGTCGGTCCGCTCGCGCAGCGCCTGCGCGGGCTCGTGGGTCTCGGTGTCCACGGATCGGAGCGGCTTGGTCAGCGTCGGCAGCGGCTTCATCGCACCGCGCACGAGCAGGGGGCAGCCCGTCGTCATGCCACCCTCGAGGCCTCCTGAGTGGTTCGTCTCGCGGTAGTAGCCGCGCTCGGAGGAGAAGAAGATCTCATCATGCGCCTCGGAGCCCGGGAGACCGGCGACCGTGAATCCATCGCCGATCGCGACACCCTTGAGCGCCTGGATCGAGCAGATCGCCATCGCCAGGCGCCCGTCGAGGCGCTCCTCCCAGGACACATGCGAGCCGAGGCCCGGCACGAGGCCGAAAGCCTGCACCTCAAAGACGCCTCCGAGCGACTCGTTTGCCTTGCGCATCGCATCGATCTCGCGAACCATCGCCTTCGTGGCCTCAGCGTCCAGGCAGCGCACGGGAGAGCCATCGACGCCCGCGAAGTCCCGCGGCTCGAGCGCACGCTCGCCGGCCGCTGCCTTGATCGATCCGATCTGGATCACGTGCGAGTAGACGACAACCTCGAGCGCACGCAGGAACGCCTTGCACAGCGCCCCGCCCGCGACGCGGGCGGCGGTCTCGCGGGCGGAGGCCCGCTCGAGGATGTTGCGCACGTCGCTCTGCTTGTACTTCTGCAGGCCCACCAGATCGGCGTGACCGGGCCGGGGCAGGTGCACCTCCGCTACCCGGTCGGCCACCGGCCAGGGGCTCATCCGCTCCTCCCAGTTGGCGTAGTCGCGGTTCTTGACCTGCAGAGCGATCGGACCACCGAGCGTGCGGCCGTGGCGTACGCCCCCGGTGATTTCGGCGGCGTCGCGCTCTATCTTCATCCTCCCGCCACGGCCGTGGCCGAGCTGACGGCGGGCCATATCGTCGTTCAGGTCCAGAGGGGCGAGCTCGAGCCCCGCGGGCAGGCCCTCGACGATGCATGTCAAGCCGGGGCCGTGCGACTCGCCGGCGGTTATCAGACGGAGCGACACGCCCCTAGCTTATGCGCGCGCTGCTGACTTGGCCTTTGCGGCTACGGGCGCGTGACGCGCCGCGTGCGGGCGCTGAGCGCGGAGCGGCCGACAAACACGAGCACCCCCGCCTTCTGGGAGTAGCGAAGCCCCGGCAGCGCCAACAGGCCTGCTTGACGCAGGACTTCGAACCCCGGCTTTGACTCTTTGAGCAGGACGCTCTGCGCGATGGCCGTCGAGGCCTTGCTCGCGGTGATGCTCACGACCTTCAGCTGGTAGACGATCGGCTGGCCTTCTCCGGGCAGGTATTCGAGCTGCTCTTCCTGCCCGGGCGCCAGGTCGATCACCTGACACTGCGAGGCGCTCGGCCGGCATACGGCCTTACCGTGAATGATCGCTTCCCCGACCAGCGTGAAGGCCGCACTCATGCCGCCGTGGGTCACGCCCCTGAAGACGACCACAGGCTGCTTGGACGACGGCAGCTGTGTGTAGAGCTGCAGGTTCGAGAACGGCGTCAGCTGTGTGCTCTGGGGCGTCGTGGCGCTGGGGGCAAGGCCGAACAGCACGGCGACCCGATAGGCCATCTTGGGCGTCGGGGGCGTGGACGGCTTGGACGGGGTCGTGGGTTCCGATCCGCCGCCGCTCGGCGAGGTGGAGCCCGAACCGGAGCTCGTGGAGCCCGAGCTCGTGCCGGCCCCCGAGGAGCCCGACCCGGAGGTCGTCTGCGAGCCCGCGGGCGTCGTGGAGCCGGAGGTCGCGGAGCCGGCGGCTTTGGCGCCGGACGCGGAGGTCGCCGTGCTCCCGGGCAGGGGCGCGAACGGGTTGCGTGCCTGACCACCGTGCTGATGGGCGGACCCGCCGGTCGTCTCGGCCACCGCGGCGTCGGCGCCCGTCGGAACCTGGGTCACGGTAATGGCCGACGAGACGGGCGTCGAGATTGGCGCCGTCGGGGTCGGCACGCTGCCCGCGCCGGAGCCGCCGAGCACGGCGTAGGCGACCGCGGCCAGGAGCGCCACACCGAGCGCTATCAGGGCCGGCAGCAGACGCCTGTCGAGGAGATCGGTCTTGACGGACTTCAGGAACGCGCTCATGGGTTCACCCTCACTATCGCGGGAGCGGTCGGCGAGCTCGCGCCTCCCGATACGGGCGTAGCGCTCGCGGGAGCGGATCCCGCTGCCGTGCTCGATCCGGGCTGCACCGCCGGAAGGACGTAGGCGGTTGCCGTGATCGTGCCCGAAAGCTGCCCGGAGCCGGCGCCCTGCCCGCCACCGCTGCCCGCCGTAGGGGCAAGCTTGAGGCTCTGGACCGTCAGCAGTCGCCCGCTCACCTGCAACCCGCCCGAGGGGGTGCGCACGATGAAGCGGTTGAGCCGTTCGAAGAGCTGGTCGAGGCCGGAGAAGGTTCCGTTGAAGACGAACGTGAACGGCATCTGGCTGACGCCGCTTGACGCGGCGGCGCTCGCAGCGGACGCGCTCGCCGGCGCGCTCGAGCTTGCACCCGAGCCCGTGGCGATCGAGGCGAATTCGACGTTCTTCTGGTTTGTGGCCTGCGCGAGCTGGTAGATGAGGGAGGGCACTTCCTGGCTCGAGGGGACGGCTTTACCGAGGCTCACGATCGAGGCGTAGGCCGAGTCGTACTGCGACTCAGCCGCGCGCGCGCTCGCGGCCTGGGCCTGGGCGCTCGCGGCTTCGCTCTTCGCCGCGCTGAGCTGCGCGGCGAGCTTGCTCGCCTGCTGGCGCTCGGGCGAGACGGCCAGCACCCACACGGCCGCGAGCACGACGATCACAGAGACGACTATCAGGACTGTACGATCGCGGGCAGTCATCGCGCGCCCCCTGTGGGTGTCGTGGTCGAGGAGCTGCCACCGAAGGTCACCTTGGCGGTCGTGTCCGCAGCCGTGCTCGAGGAGCTGACTGCCGATGTGCTCGGAAGCGGAGCGAAGCTAACAAGGATGGTGAAGCTCGCGTCCCCGCTGGCGCATCCGCCGCTTCCGCTGCCGCCGGCACCGCCGGCTGAGCCCGTCTTGGTTGAGCTCTGCAGCGTGACTTCCCTGGAACCGTCGATCAGGCGCATGCGGTCGAGCGTGAGCGCGACCTGCGATTGGCTCGTGGCACATCCGCTCACGGTGAACGTGGGAAGGCTGCCAGGCGGGGTCGCCGAGGCGACGGCCGTCGAGGCGCTGGCCGCGGGTGACGCCGTGGAGCTCGAGGGCGAGCCGGCTGAAGCTGGGGAGCCGGTCGCGCTGGCCGCGCCGACAGTGCCGGTCAGGGTGCTCAGAGACACGCCGGGGGGAAGCACGCGGCCGAACTCATGGAGGGAGTGGGCCCAGTCAAAACGCGAGTCGACCAGCTGCGCGACCTCCTGCAGACGCTGTTCGCGGAGCGCGAGGAAGCTCGTGTAGGGCGCGAGCTTGGCCGCGGCGGCCTCGGCTTGCTGGACGCGGGAGGCAAGGACGGCGGCCTGCGCGCGCCGGCTCGAGATCTCGTGGCGGGCGGTGCCGTAGAGCAGCGCCAGCAGGGCCAGGCCGGCGAGCAGAGCGAGCACCGCGTAGGCGCCTGCGCCCGAGCGCCCCATGCCGCCGCGCTGGTCGGCCGGGATCAGGTTCACAGCTCTCATCGAGGTGCCTCCATCGCGGCCAGACCGGTGGCCACCGCCAGGCGGTGGGTCGCGACCTGCTCGGCGAGCCTCTCGTCGGCCAGTTCGACTGACGCGCCCTGCACCTCGACACCCAGCGAGGCCTGGAGCGCGTCGGTGAAGCCTGAGATGTCAAGCGCGGAGCCGCTCAGCACGACGCGGGAGACCTCACCGCCACCGTCTTGTGAGCGGTAGAAGTCCAGCGAGTTGCGGACCTCTCCGGAGATCTCGCGGATGCCGTTCTCGAGAACCCTCCAGACGTCCGCGTCCAGCCGCGCTTGTGAGAACTCCGGCGACTCTTGCCCGTCCTCGGCCTGATCGGCCGTTGACATCTCGGCGTAGCTCATCGAGAGCTCGCGAGCCCGTTGATCTGAAGAACTCTCGGGCACCTCGACAGCGGGCACGCGCACGTCGCGGTCGCTCACAGCCTCCGGCGGCGGGGCCTGGCCCGGCTCGAGCGGCACGGGGGAGTTCAGATCCACGGCGCCGAGCAGCGCCCGTGCCTCGGTCAGTGCGATGCTCCGGCGCTCGGCGAGCTCACTCGCCATGCCCTCAAGGCCACTGCCCACGACCCGGGTGAAGCGGCAGATGGTTCCCTCCGCGATCGCCAGGTTCGTGAGGCCGTCGACGTTCAGGTAGAGGACGCGATCATCCTCGGCGTCGCCGGCACGGTGCAGGGAGCGGATCAGGGCAAAGGCCGAGAGGTCGACGCCCTCCGGCTGCAGGCCGGCCTGGCGCACGGCCGAGAGCAGACGCTCGATCATGTCGCGCTGAGCGGCCACGAGCACGACCCGCTGGCGGGGGCCGGCCGGCGTGTCGACGATGCCGAGCGGGTGAAAGTCGAGAACCGCATTGTTCAGCGGCATCGGCAGCTGGTCTTGGGCCTGGAAGCGCACGGCGGCGTTGAGCTCGCCACCGTCGCTCAGCGGCGGCAGCTCGAGCGTACGCAAGACGGTGCGCTGGTTTGCGACACCCAGGCGCACGCGCTTGCTCAGCCCGCTGTCGTGGAAAAGCTCGCGCAAGACCTCGCTGAGCACATCCGCGTCCGCGACCTCGCCTTCACGGACGATGTCGGCCGGGAGCGGCAGCACCGCAGCGCGCTGCGCGAGGATCGCGCCGTTCACACGCGCCTGCACCGCCGCGACCAGACCAGGCTGGATGTCCAGACCGACGACGTCGGGGCCCGAGCGGCCGTGCTTGCGCCCGAGCTTCATGTTCGGGAGGCCAAGCTTGATGTTCGGGGAGGGGATTTGCATCTTGGGGGAGGGGGTTTGCATCTCCGATGAGCGGCTCTCGCCCGGCGGGGGGCGGAGCGCCCGGGGGAGGTATCGGCGGGAAGGCCGCAGCTCTTTAGGGCCTCTGCAGGGCCTAGTGCAGAAAGTGGTTGACGTAGAGGTCGACGAGCTGCTGCCCGGCGAAGACCGACACGAGCGCTCCGAGTGCCAGGAAGGGACCGAAGGGCACGGCCGTCTTGCGCCCCTCGCGGGCCCCCTTGCGCGCGATCACCGCTGCGCCGAGCAGGACGCCCGCGATCAGCGCGATCAGCAGCGCGGGGGCGACCGCGCGGCCGAGGAAGAGCCCCATCATGGCGGCGAGCTTGACGTCTCCCATGCCCATGCCGCCCGGGTAGGCCAGGGCGGCGAGCAGCAAGAAGCCGCCGGCGCCCGCGGCGGCGATGAGCCGTTCGGGCTCTCCCGCCGGGTCCAATGCCAGCCCGATGAGGAGCGCGAGCACCGCCCCGAGCGCCGTGATGCGGTTGGGGATGATCCGGTGCTCGAGGTCGATCAGCGCAGCAGGTACGACGAGCAGGATCAGCGCGACGGCCAGCGCGATCCCGCCGGGCGAATGGTGAGCGAGCACGGCTCCCACGCACAGCGAGCCGGTGAGCGCCTCGACGAGCGGGTAGCGGGGGGAGATCGGGGCCGCGCAGCTGCGGCAGTGGCCACGCAGAAACAGCCAGGAGAGGATCGGGATGTTGTCGTAAGGCTTCACCGGCGTCCCGCAACGGGGGCAGTGCGAGGCGGGCCTGATGAGCGACTCGTGCCTCGGCAGGCGGTAGGCGACGACGTTCAGAAACGATCCGACGATCGCACCGAGAACTCCGGCGAAGGTGACGGCCTCCATGGGAACTGATCGGCCGTTCGGCCGCGCGCCTTGAGCCGCCCGGGCCCTCAGGGCTACCAGCTGCCGGAGCTCGCGCCCGAGCAGCCGTTGATCGTGCTCGTGCACGTCCGCGTGACGACTCCGCTGGGCGATCTGGCGATCGTGAATTTGTCTTTGGTGGTCGCGGCTTCGGTCGTCACCGTGTATTCATTTTCGCCCGGGACCGTCACCGAAGAGAGGCATGCGTTTTTCGTTTCGGGGCAGCTCGGCAGGCCCGTTTCGTATTTTTTCAGTTCAGTCAGGTTCATGCCCGTGAAGCTGCCGTGGTCGATCGCGTAGGTCTCCGCCGTGGTCTGAGCGGTACGAGCGAGCTCCTTCGCCGAGGCGTCATACGCCTTGCTCCTCTGGTTCAGCAGCGACGGGATCGCGATCCCGGCGAGCACACCGATGATGAGGATGACAACGAGAAGCTCGATGAGGGTGAAGCCCTGCTCGGGCGCTCTGAGCGCTGGACGTGACCGGAGGAGCATAGAGGCGCATCGGCGCGAGACCCGTGTCCACGACAGTTGCAGGACTCATTGCGGAGCTCTAGCCAGCTGTGCCGGACGTCTTGGCAGAGCCGCAGCGGCCGGAACGCAAGAGGGGCGGCCCGCCGGGCCGCCCCTCTTGCGCGATACTTTGATCTTCTGGAGAGAAGCGTGAAGCTTCGCTCACTCCACTACCAGCTGCCGGACGAGGCTCCCGAGCAACCGGATTTCGAGCTTTTGCACGTGCGGGTGATTTTTCCTTCGGTGTTCCGGTTGATCGTAAATTCATCACCGGTGTTGTAGGCCTTTGTCGTGACCGTGTATTCTTCGGCCGCGCCTGATGCGGAGAGGAGGTAGGCGTTGGAGCCCGCTTCCGATTCCGTCGTCGGGAGCAGTTTTTCATAGGCGTGCAGTTCCGTGGTGGTCACTTTCGCGTATGAACCACCGTTGTCGGTGGAGATCGTCTCGGCCGTGGTCTGGGCGGTACGAGCGAGCTCCTTCGCCGAGGCGTCATACGCCTTGCTCTTCTGGTTGAGGAACGACGGAATTGCGATCGCGGCGAGAATGCCGATGATCAGGATGACGACCAGAAGCTCGATAAGGGTAAAACCACCCTCATCCTGGGAGCGCTGGCGCAGTCGATTGAGCATGTGAATCCTCCTTAGGATCCGGGTTTGGGCGCCAGCCCTCGGCTATCCGTCTCAAGCGACGATGCGTCCCCCTTGCGAGAGCCGCCGGCGTTGCTATGTATCCTTTCGGACACTTGCCTTGGCACCTTGGCACTGGCTTTGTCAGCCGGTGCATCGACCAGCATGCGTGCGGGCTTTAGCGCCGCATAAGTGAGCCTGGACAGATTGCGAGCGGCCCGCCCCGCCCGGCGTAGTCAAAGCCGACCCCCCCGCCGTGTGAGCCGCCGCCCGCCGCCCGCCTTGCCCTACGCCTGCGGGTCTTCGGCCGGCTCGGGAGAGGCCTCCACTCCGGCCGCGGCCGGGCCCTCCCCGTCCAGCCATCGAGCTTGTGCGTCGCTCTCCGCGAGACGCACCCCGCCCCCGGCGCACCAGGGGCAGGGAACGGTGCTCGCGACGCCACCGAGATTGGAGATCACCCGGCCGCTGCCGCGGCAGGGCATACACTCCCGCGGCCCATGAGAGCCCTCGGTGAGATCCTCGCTGTCGCTTTTCTCGCTCGCCACGAGGCGATGAGACTAGCGTTCCGTGCATGAGAGGACCCCGGCGACACTATGAGTGGCTCGCGCTCGCGGCGATAACGCTCGGCGCGGCGGTGCTGCGGCTGCTGTACATCAACAAGGTCTCGCCCGACCCCTTCTACGATGCCGCCGTGCGGAGCATGACGCTGTCATGGCACAACTTCTTCTTCGGCGCGTTCGAGCCCGGCGGGAGCGTCTCGATCGACAAGCCCCCAGTCGACCTGTGGCTGCAGGTGGCGAGCGTGAAGCTGTTCGGGTTCTCCTCCACGACCCTCAAGCTGCCGGAGGCGTTCGCGGGGATCGCCTCTGTCCCGCTGCTCTATGCGGCCGTGCGGCGCATGTGGGGGGTCGCCGCCGCGCTCGCGGCGGCACTCGCTATCGCGGTGCTTCCCGTCGAGGTGATCACCTCGCGCAGCGACACGATGGACGCGGTGATGATGCTGCTGCTCATCCTCGCCCTGCTGTTCGTGGTGCGCGCTGTGGAGAGCGGAGGCAGCGTCTGGCTGCTCGCGGGGGCCGCCGCGCTCGGGGTCGCGTTCGACGTGAAGCTGCTCGAGTCGCTGGTGGCGCTGCCGGGGCTGGCCGTGCTCGCCTACCTGGGGCTGCCCTGGACCCGCAGGCGGCGGCTGGGCGGGCTCGTGCTCGCGGGCGCCGTGTACGTGGTGGTGGCGCTCTCGTGGCTCACGGCGACGCTGCTCGCGCCAGCGCATGAGCGGCCCTACGCGATCGGCTCGACGAACGGCAGCGCCTGGAACGCGGCGTTCGTCTTCAACGGAACCGAACGCCTCGGCGGCAAATCCCCCGAACCGCAGTTCACGGTCTACGAACCGGGACACCACTATCCAGAAGCGACCCAGTCCGAGCGCGATCACATCCCGATCGTGCCCCCCTCCCCGACCCGCCTGCTCGCGCGGATCGGACCTCTCTCAGGCGAGCGGCTGGGCCTGGAGCTGCTCGCTGCGCTGCTCCTCGGGATCCCGGCGCTGCTCTGGGGCCTGAGGCGCAGGGGAGCAAACGGGCCACGGGCCAACAGCAGAGCGGATGGAGCACGCGGCGGCCTCAAGCAGCCGGAGCGCGTCGCCGCGAACGCTCCGCAGGGCGGGCTCGGGGTGCTCGCGCCGCCGAGGGCCCCCGAGGTGCTCGCGGCGCGAGCGGGCGAGGGCACAGGGGTCGAGCGGATGCGGCGCGCGGTCGCAGCCGGGCTCGGCTTGTGGCTGCTCATAGGGATCGTGCTGTTCAGCGACATGGCCCGCCTGCATCCGCGCTACGTGGAGGGCTTCACGCCGGCGGTCGCCGCGGTGCTCGGAATCGGCGCGGGCTGGGTCGCCTCGGCGCGGGGACGCGCCCGCCTGGTGATCCTCATCGCGACGCTCGTGATCGTGATCCTCTACGGCGAGCACCTGCTCTACGGGCGCCCGGATGAGTGGTGGGTCGCGCTCGCCGGAGCGCTCGGCGCGATCGCGCTCGCGCTGCTCGCACGGATGAGCGCGATTCCCTCCCGGCTGCGCTCGGCGATGGCGCCTTGGGGGGTGCTCGCGATGACGCTTCTGGCGGTGCTCGCGATCCCCCTGGCCGCCGATTTCACGGCGATCGAAGACCACGTCACCGATGCCGGCTACGTGGGCGCCCTGCCCGGCGAAGAGCAGCGGCTGATCAGCAATTACCTGCGCGCCCATCAGAACGGCGCGCGCTATGAGGTCGCCGCGGAGTCGGCCACGCAGATCGGGTCGCTGATCGTCAAGGACGCGCGGCCGATCCTCGTCCTCACCACCTACGACGGGCGCGTCTTCACAACCGTGCCCGAGCTGAAGCGGTCCATAGCCGCAGGGCGGGTCCGCTACGCCTTCCTGAACACCTTCTGCCCCCCGCACGGCTCCGCGCTGAACGCCGCCTGCTCGGCCCCGGCGCGTTGGGTGCGCGCACACGGCACGGACGTCTCCGCGCAGGCCGGCCTCTCCCAGCACGGGGTGCTGTGGCTGCTCCCCGGAGCGAGACCGTGAGCGTCGAGAGCGACAGCGAGACGCTGCGGACGCTCGCAGCCGGCGCGCGGGCGGCGGGGAAGCTCGCACTCGACACCGAGTTCATGGGCGAGGGCCGCTACCGGACGCTTCTGTGCCTGCTGCAGCTCGCAATTCCGGACTCCACAGACACCGCCGAGCGGATCGCGATCGTCGACCCGCTCGAGGAGGGCCTCGACGCGGGCCCGCTGACCGAGCTACTCGCCGACCCGGGGGTCCAGGTGGTTGTGCACGCCGGTCGCCAGGACATCGCGCTCCTCCGCAGGTGCTTTCGAACCGAGGTCAGGAACGTGTTCGACACGCAGGTCGCCGCCGGCTTTGCGGGGATGGCGGCGCAATGCTCTTACGAGAAGCTGCTAGGAGTGCTGCTCGGGCTGCGCGTGGCCAAGACCGCGAGCTTCACGCGCTGGGACACGCGGCCGCTCTCGCCCGAGCAGCTCGCATATGCGCGCGAGGACGTCGTGCATCTGCTCGAGCTGGCAGCTGAGCTCGAGCGCCGCCTCGCCGCGCTCGGGCGGCTGGAGTGGGCGCGCGAGGAGTGCGAGCCGCTGGAGCGCTCAAGCGACGCGCGCGAGCTCGAGACGATCTTCGCGCGCCTGCCCCGCATCGCGGCCTTGAGTGGACCGGCGCGGTCGGTCGCGCGCGAGCTCGTGGAGTGGCGCGAGCGCACGGCTGAGCGTAACGACCGGCCGGTGCAGAGCGTCCTGGGCGACGCCGCGCTGATGGAGATCGCCAAGCGCAGGCCCCAGGAGAAGACCGAGCTCGAGAGGATCAGGGGGCTTGGGCCGGCGCGCAGGCATGTGGGGGACCTGCTCGGAGCTGTGCGCCGCGGTCAGAGCCGGCCGCTTGACCCGCCGGAGCTCGAGCAACGCCAGCCCCCGCCCAAGCCCGAGGACGCGGCGCTCGTCGCCCTCGCTGAGGCCCTCGCTCGCGCGCGTGCCCGCGAGGCCGTTCTCGCCTACGAGCTGCTGGCCACGAGGGCCGACCTGCAGATGATCGTCGCCTCGATGCGTGGGGACGGCGAGGAGCCCGATGTGCGCACGCTTACAGGCTGGCGGCGCGAGCTCGTCGGAGCTGAGCTGCTCGAGCTGCTCGATGGGCACCTGTCGCTCTCTGTGCTCGCCGG
Source organism: Solirubrobacteraceae bacterium (assembly GCA_049512215.1). GTDB lineage: Bacteria > Actinomycetota > Thermoleophilia > Solirubrobacterales > Solirubrobacteraceae > Palsa-744. The sequence goes on along the minus strand of JBEKXJ010000011.1, from coordinate 25,339 downwards.
CAAAGGCCCTCGGCAGGTGCAGATCGGCCCGCGGCCGGCGAACGGCTGAGGCGCGGCCCGGCTATTCAATGTGGTTATAGACTTCGAACAGCGGCAGGTACATCGAGATCACGATGAAGCCGACGATGCTCCCGATCACGATGATCATGATCGGCTCGAGGATCGAGGTGAGCGCCTTCACAGAGGCCTCCACCTGGTCCTCGTAGAACTCGGCGATCCTGTCGAGCATCGCGTCGAGCGCGCCCGTTTCCTCGCCCACGCCGACCATGTGCGTGACCATCGAGGGAAAGATCGGGGCTTGTGCAAGCGGCGCCGCGATCGTGCCACCCCGCTTGACCGAGGCTATGACGCCGTCCATCGCCTCTTCGACGACGACGTTTCCGCCCGTCCTGCCGGTGATCTCCAGCGCCTGCAGCAGCGGCACGCCGGCGCTCGTGAGCGAAGCGAGCGTGCGTGACCAGCGGGCCACCGCGACCTGCTGGACGATCACTCCTATTTTCATCGGGACGCGCAGGCGGAAGTGGTCCCACTGCGGGCGTCCCCATGAGGACTTCTTCCACTTCAGGAACCCGAAAATCGCGCCCCCGGTGCCGGCGAAGACGAGCCACCAGTAGCCGGTGACCATGTGGGAGAGGAAGACCGAGACCCTCGTCATGGCCGGCAGTTCGCCCCCGAACTGCTTGAAGACACCCTCGAACACCGGCACGAGGAAGGCTACGAGCCCCATCATCACCCCGATCGCGAAGATGATCACCAGCGTCGGGTAGACCATCGCCGAGCGGATCTGGCGGCGCAGCGAAGCGTCCTTCTGGAGCTGGTCGGCCACGCGCAGCAGGGCGTTCTCCAGCACACCCCCCATCTCCCCGGCCTGGGTCATCGCGACGAACAGGGGGTTGAAGACCTTCGGGTGGCGCGACATGGCGTCGCTCAGCGACAGGCCGGCCTCGACATCCTTGCGCACGGCCACGATCGTTTCCTTCAGGAACTTGCTCTCGGTCTGCTCCTCAAGCACGTAGAGCGAGCGCAGGATGCTCATCCCCGAGGAGATCATCGTCGAGAGCTGGCGCGAGAAGATCGCGAGTTCGGTCGCCGAGACGCTCTTCATGAAGCCGAGCTGGATCTCGCGCGAGGCGTGCTTGTCGGCGATGTCCAGGACGATCAGCCCGCGCTGCTTGAGCTGGTCGGAGACGGCCTGCTTGGAGTCGGCTTCGACCTCGCCCCGCGCCTTCACGCCGGCGAGATCCATGGCCTTGAACACGTAGGTGCTCACCGGGGCCTCCTATGCCGCCTGGAGCGAGCCGGCTCCCAGCAGACGTGCGAGCTCCTCCGGCGTCGAGGATCGGGCTTCGGCGAGCTTCTGGGTGATCTTGCCTTCGCGCGCGAGCCCGGCCAGTGAGGCGTCCATCGTCTGCATACCCACGGCGGAGTTGGTCTGCAGCACCGAGGAGATCTGGTGGGTCTTGCCCTCGCGGATCAGGTTGCGCACGGCCGGGGTCGGTACGAGCACCTCGGTCGCGACGACGCGTCCGGAGCCGTCGGCGGTGGGCAGCAGCTGCTGGGTCATGATGCCCTGGAGCGACACCGAGAGCTGCACCCGGACCTGTCCCTGCTGGTGGGCCGGGAACACGTCGATGATGCGGTCGATCGTCTGAGCCGTGTCCTGGGTGTGAAGCGTCGCGAACACCAGGTGGCCGGTCTCGGCCGCGGTCAGCGCGGTCGAGATCGTCTCGAGGTCGCGCATCTCTCCCACGAGGATCACATCGGGGTCCTGTCGCAGAGCGGCCTTCAGGGCGTCGGCGAAGGAGTGCGCGTCTGATCCGAGCTCACGCTGGTTGACCAGGCACTTCTTGTGGCCGTGCAGGAACTCGATCGGGTCCTCGATCGTCATGATGTGCTCCTCGCGCGTGCGATTGATCTCGTCGATCATCGCCGCGAGCGAGGTCGACTTGCCGGAGCCGGTCGGGCCGGTCACAAGCACGAATCCGCGCGGGCGGCGCGTGAACTCGTGCGCGGCCAGCGGCAGTCCCAGCTCGTCGATCGAGGTCAGCCCGAACGGGATCAGGCGGAAGGCCGCGCCGATCGCGCCCCGCTGGTAGTAGGCGTTGACACGGAAGCGGGCGTGGCCGGGGATCGAGTAGGCGAAGTCCAGCTGCCAGTTGGTCTCAAGACGCTGACGCTGATCGCCGTTGAGGATCGAGTAGACGATCTCGCGCGTGTCGGTCCCCGACAGCGTCGGGTACTCCTCGAGCGGCGTCAGCCGCCCGCGGACGCGCACGGTCGGGTGGGCGCCTGCGCTCAGGTGCAGGTCGGAGGCGCGGCGGGAGACGACCTCCATCAGCAGGTCTGCGAAATCTACGTCCATGGTCCCGCCCATCGACCCCCTGTGAGCCGGCCGCGCACCGCCCCGGGCGAGAGTGGACGAATGTTCGACGAAGGGGAGCCCGCGGCGGGAGAGTACCTCCCGGGGCACGCCGCTCAACTGGTGCCGATGACGCGCGCGACCTCGGCGATCGAGGTGCGACCCTGCCTGACCTTCTCCAGGCCGTCGTCGCGCAGCCGTCTCATGCCCTGGGCAACCGCGACGTCACGAATCGCCTCTGCCGTCGTGCGTTCGAGGGTCATCGTCTGGATCTCAGCGGAGACGCTCATCACCTCATAGATGCCGAGCCTCCCCCGGTAGCCGCTGCCGCCGCAGCGCCGGCAACCCACCGGCTCGTACGCCTCGAGGTCCACCAGCGCCTTGTAGCCGCTCTCGCAGAGCACCTTCGCGGGGATGATCGCGCGCCGCTTGCAGCTCGAGCAGAGCACCCTCGCCAGGCGCTGGGCGACCACGCAGTCGATCGCCGAGGCGACGAGAAACGGCTCGATGCCCATCTCGGTCAACCGCGAGATAGCCGACGGCGCGTCGTTTGTGTGCAGGGTCGAGAGCACCAGATGGCCCGTGAGCGCCGCCTCCACCGCGATCTGCGCGGTCTCGCGGTCGCGGATCTCGCCGACCATGATCACGTCGGGGTCGGCGCGCACCATCGAGCGCAATCCCGTCGCAAAGGTGAGGCCGTTCTTGGCCGAGACCTGCACCTGGGTGAGACCCGCGATCTCATACTCGACCGGGTCCTCGACCGTGATGATGTTTTTCTCGGGCGTGTTCAGCTTCTGGAGCGCGGCGTAGAGCGTCGTCGACTTGCCCGAGCCCGTCGGCCCGGTGACGAGCACCGCGCCATGCGTCTCCCGGCAGGCGCGTTCGAAGCGTTCGCGCGCGGCCTCGGCCATCCCGAGCTTCTCGAGCTGCACGACCACCGATGCCTTGTCCAGCACGCGCATCACGATCGACTCGCCGTGAACGCTCGGAAGCGTCACCACGCGCAGGTCGACATGGCGCCCGTCGACGGAGAGCCCGACGCGCCCGTCCTGCGGCAGGCGCCGCTCGGCGATGTTCAGGTCGGCCATGATCTTCACGCGCGAGATCACTCCCGGGGCCATCCTCCGCGGGACGGTCGTCACATCCTGCAGAACCCCGTCGATGCGGAAGCGAACCCGCAGCTCGCGCCCGTCGGGGGCCAGATGCACATCGGAGGCACGGCGCTCGACCGCCTGGGCGACGATCTGATTGACGAGCTTGACTACGGGCGCGTCATCGGAGGTCTCGTGGAGGTCGACGACCTCACCCGCCTCCTCGGATTCCTCGCTGTGGGCGTCGGGTTGGCCGACCACGTCCTCGAGCCGGTCAAGGCGCGAGACGAGCGCGGCGATGTCATCCGGTGGGGCCACCGCGACCCGGATCTCATAGCCGGTCATGATCGCGATGTCGTCCACCGCCAGCACGTTCGACGGATCCGCCATCGCGACCAGCAGCGTGCGCTTGTCGGTGAAGGCGACCGGTACCGCGTTGTAGCGCTTGGCGGCCGTGCTGCTCACGAGGTTGGCGGCGCCCATGTCCACCGAGAAGACACCGAGGTCGAGGTGGTCGAGTCCGTAGCGCTCGGCCAGCGCGCGTGCGAGGCCGTCGGGCGTGAGCGCGCCCCTCTCGGCGAGCACTCGCTCGGGGGTGGTCCCCGAGCTGCGCGAGGTCTCGATCGCGTCCTCCACCTGCTCGCGCGTGGCCAGGCCCATGTCGACGATCACGTCGGTCAGGAAGCGCGGCGAGGAGCCCCGTTGCGAGGGCATGGTGATGCCCGACCACTCGCCCTTCTCTGTCGGGCTCGCGGGCGCGGCTGCCTCGGGGCCCCCCTGCCCGGCGGGCTCCTGCACGTCGCCGTGCTCGAGTTCGACCATCGGCTCGGCCCGCGTCGGCGCGATGAGCTCGACATCGGCCGGCGAGCCCGCGAGCAGCTCCACGAGGGGCTCGACGTCGGCGCCGGGATCGTTGTCCAACCCGAGCATCGCATGCAGGTCGGGGCCCGACTGGCCGGTGAAATCGCTCATAGCGGGCGCGGACCAGGCGCCTGAGGCGACGCCGGGCTAGTCCCTGGCGGCTTGGCGCATGACCTCGAGCGGAGGCTGCATGCCCGTCCACAGCTCGAAGCTGAGCGCGCCCTGAGCGACGAGGATCTCGAGCCCATCGAGCGTGCGCGCGTCGTGGGCTCGCGCGGCTGCGAGCAGCGGCGTGGAGCCGGCACGATAGACCATGTCAATGACATACGAGTACTCACCGACCTGATCGAACGTCAGCCCGAGTTGGTTGAGCGCCTCGCTCTCACTGGCCGAGCGTTCTAGCCCGACGCTGGTGGCCTCGGGAGCGCTCACCGGCTCTCTGATGCCCTCGGGACCGCTCGCTCGCTCCAGCCCGACAGAGGTGCAGTTGATGAGCACCTCTGCGGGCTGCGGGGCTCGCACCGCGCGCAGCCCGAGCTCGGTGGCGAGCGTCTGCGCGCGCTCGAAGGTGCGGTTGTAGATCGACACCTCGCTCGCGCCCGCCTCGCGCAGCGCCCAGGCCGCCGCACGAGCGCTGCCCCCCGCACCGAGGACGAGCGCTCGGAGCCCCGCGAGCGGTTGCCCGATGGCTGCGATCAGGCCCGGCGCGTCGGTGTTCTCGGCGGCGATCGTCCCGTTCACAGCGAAGGTGAGCATGTTCGCGGCGCCGATCGCGGCGGCCGTGCTGCTCGCCGTATCGGCCAGCGCGAGCGCCGCCTGCTTATGAGGGATCGTCACGTTGGCCCCGAGGAAGCCCGAGCGCCCGAGCGCGCGCGTCGTCTCGGCGAACAGCTCGGGGGGGACCGGCAGGCGCTGATAGCGCCAGCCCTGCATTCCGAGCGCCGCGAATGCGGCATTGTGGATCGCCGGCGAGCGGCTGTGGGCGACCGGCCAGCCGAGAACGCCGAGCCTGGGCATCACTTCCTCTTGCAGGTTGGGGGATGCCCCTTGTTCTTCTTCACTGCCGCCCGGTAGGAGGCGGCGTCGACTTCGAACTGGCTGAAGGTCGTCGAGAACTTCTGCTCACCACAGCCGTCGGCCGCCGCGACATAGTAGAGGTACGGCACGTGGGCGGGGTAGGCGGCGGCGCGGATCGAGGCCAGCCCCGGGTTTGAGATCGGAGTCGGGGGCAGCCCGGCGTAAAGGCGCGTGTTGTAGGGGGAGTCCTGGTGCAGCTGGGCTTCGGTCAGTTCATGCGTGTAGGTGGCGATTCCCTTCTGGCGCTCAAGCGCGTAGTAGATCGTCGCGTCGATCCCCAGTGGCATCCCGTCATTGAGCCTGTTGTAGATGACCGCTGCGATCTTCGCCCTGTCCCCCGGGACCTGCGCCTCACGCTCGACCATCGAGGCGACCGTCAGCAGCCCGTACGGCGTGAGGTGCAGGGCACGCGCGCGCGCCGAGAAGCTCGCGCTGAAGCTTTCCTTGAACGCGGCGAGCTGCTCGCTCACGAGTCGACTGACGGGAGCCCCCCTGAAGATGTCGTAGGTCGCCGGGAAAAGGAAGCCTTCGAGGAAGCTCGTGCCATGGGGGGCCCCGTAGTGCACCGGGTTCAGAAGCGGTGAGCGCCTGGACGCGACGCGATAGCTGCCCTTCAGGCCGCTGGCGGCAGCGATCTGTGCGATCTGTGCGGCCGTCTGCCCCTCGGGGATCACGACCTTCACGACCTGTGGCGCGGCGGGGATCTTGGTGTGTGTCGGGTCGCGCAGCGAGTCCACTACGAGCAGGACCGCCGCGATCACCGCCAGGAACGCCAGCAGCGCGGCGACCCGCGTGATCGGCGATCTCACGCCTCTCCGCCGCACGCCCGCCGCGGGCAGCCGAGGGGGAGCTCCGCCGGGCGCCGATGCGGGTCCGGGAGGCTCGCCCGAGACCGGACGCGGGGCCGCGGGCGGTCCGTGGCCGACCGGCTCCTCGACCGCGAAAGGCACGGAGGGCGCCTCATCGACGTGGGCTGGCAACGGCGGGGGCACGGGCGGCTCATCCACCGGCCGCGGGGCCAGGTCCTCGCCTTGTGCGCCCGGCGGCGGCTCCTGCACGGCCGGTGGCGCCTCGGGCGCCTCACCCTGATCAGGGCTCGCGGATCGCGCGGCGCGGCGGCGGGCTCGTGCCTGGCGATCGAGTTCGCGTTCCTGCTGTGTGCGCTCGTGAGGCGGCTCTGATCGTCTGGCGTGGGACAAGGGGCGGACACTAACGTGATCGCGTTGTCAACCAGCTTTCGAGCAGGTGCGCGGCCGCCCGCGAATCCTCGCTCGCGGTGAACGGCCCAGCCATGCGCTGGGCCATGCGCGTGGTGAAGCGCTCGTCGTGCATCTCCACCGGAACCCCGTCGCCGAGACGGCGCGCAAGCGCTTGAGCGAACGCCCGGGTCTCGCGCGTCTGAGCGGTGTCTGCGCCCCGCAGGGAGAGCGGCAACCCGACCACGACCCGCTCGATCTCGCGCTCGAGGACGAGCGCACCGATCCTCGCGAGCCCACGCTTGCTAGCCGGCCGCGCAACCGACTCGATCGGCGTGACGATCGTGCCGGTGGGGTCACTGAGCGCACAGCCGCAGCGCGCGCTTCCATAGTCGAGGGCCAGCACGCGCATCGCGGCCTTCAGCCCTCCAGGGCCGCGATGATGGCCGCCTCACCCGCCTGGAGAGCCTCCTCGAGCTTCTCCGGATCACGCCCGCCCGCCTGAGCGAGCGTGTCGCGGCCCCCACCCCCTCCGCCGACGATCGCAGCCGCGGCCTTCACCACCGCACCCGCCTTGACCCCACGCTCCACCAACGCGGGCGCGACGCTCGCGAGGAGATGCACCCTGCCGTCCGCAGCGCTCCCGAGCAGAATCGCCGCATCGCCGATCCGGCCCTTGAGCCGGTCTGCGAGGTCGCGCAGCAACTTCGCATCCGGCACATCGACGACCGCCGCGAGCACGGGGGCTCCCGCTGCGTCGCGGACCCGTGCGACCAGCGCATCGAGGTCGATTGCGGCCGCTTCTGAGCCTCCCTTTGAGGCCTCCTCGAGCTCCTTGCGCACGCTCACGAGCTTGCGCACCACCTCCGGGACGTCCTCGGGGCGGACGCGAAGCGACGCGGCGAGCTCTGCAAGCAGGCGATCATGCTCGCGCAGCAGCTCCACCGCCGCTGGCCCGGTGACCGCCTCGATCCGTCTCACGTTGGCGGCGCTCGAGCTCTCGCTCAAGATGCGGAACAAACCGATCTCGGCCGTCGAGCGCACGTGCGTGCCACCGCACAGCTCGCGTGAATAGTGGCCGTCGCCGATCTCCACCATGCGCACGACCTCGCCGTACTTCTCTCCGAAAAGCGCCATCGCGCCGAGGCGCTTTGCCTCCTCGAGCGTCGTGACGAGCGGACGCACGGGATCGTTGCGAGCGACCCACGCGTTCACACGGTCCTCGACGTCGCGCATCTCCGCGGCGCTCAGCGCCTGCCCGTGGCTGAAGTCGAACCGCAGCTTCTCGGGTCCCACATAGGAACCGGCCTGGCGCACGTGAGTGCCAAGACGTTCGCGCAGCGCCGCCTGCAGCAGATGAGTCGCGGTGTGATTGCACTCGGTGGCGTGCCTTGCGAGCCGATCGACGCGGGCGAGGACCGGCTCGCCCACTCGCAGCGATCCCCGCTCGACCGTCACGGCCAGCGCCTGATCGTCTCCGAGCCGAAAGACCTCCTCCACGCGCGCGCGACAGTCGCCCTGATCGCATTCGATCGTGCCGACGTCGGCGACCTGGCCTCCGCCAGCGGCGTAGAAGGGGGAATCGGCGAGCTTGACCAGAAGCCGCTCACCCGCGGACGCCGTCACCCCATCCCCGTCGCTCGAGCGCTCCGAGCCGTTTGCGCCGATGCTCTGCACAGCTCCCAGCGTCGTCTGCTGTTCCTCGGTCTCATAGCCCGTGAAGCGCGTCAAAAAGCCGCTCGCGCCGGCGAACGAGATCGCGGCCTCGCGCGCGCGTCCGGCGTCTGGGCTCCCACCTCGGGCGCTGGCCCGCCCGCGGGCGCGCTGGGCATCCATCAGCGCCTCGTAGTCGCCCTCGATCGACAGCCCCTCCTCGGCGAGCAGCTCGCTGGTCATCTCATAGGGGAACCCGTAGGTGTCGTGCAGGCGGAAGACCTCGCCGGCCGCCACCGAGGTGAGCCCCGCCGCGCGGGCCTGATCGATATGCAGCCGCAGCGTTGACATCCCCTGCTCGAGCGTGCGCGAGAAGCCCTCCTCCTCGGCGGAGAGCCACTCCTCGATCGCGGCCCGCTGCTCGCTCAGTTCCGGGTAGGCGCCGCTCATGACCTCGCGGACCCGCTCTGCGTAACGGGTCAGGAACCCGGGCTCGAGCGCGAGCGTGCGGCCCTGCTGAATCGCCCTGCGCATCACGCGCCGCAGCACGTATCCACGATCCTCATTGGAGGGCACGACCCCGTCGGCGACGAGGAAGGTCATCGAACGGGAATGGTCGGCGAGGATGCGCAGCGCACGGTCGACGGTGAAGTCCTGCCCGTAGCGCCGCCCCGAGAGCTCCTCCCCGAGCTCGATCAGCGGCTGGAACTGGTCGGTCTCGAACACCGAGTTCTTGCCCTGGAGGATGGCAGCCAGGCGGTTGAGCCCGAGGCCGGTGTCGATGTTGTTCGCAGGCAAAGGCTTCAGGATCGAGCTTGCGCGATCCCCGTTGGCGCTCGCGCTTGGCGCCGCCTGAGCGGCCTGCCCGTCGGCCGGCTGCTGGTCGTATTGCATGAAGACGAGGTTCCAGTACTCCAGGAAGCGCTCGTTCTCTCCGCCCGGGAGGTCATCGGGCGAGCCGTGCTCGGCGCCGCGGTCTATGTAGAGCTCCGAGCAGGGACCGCACGGGCCGGTTGGTCCCGCCTGCCAGAAGTTCTCAGAGCGAGAGCATTCCACAATCCGCTGCGGCTCGACCCCGACCTCGCGCCAACATGCGATCGCTTCCTCATCAGGGCCGAGGCCGAGGTCCTCGTCGCCCGCGAACACCGTGACCCAGATATCGCGCTGCTCGAAGCCGAACACCTCACGTGAGAGCTCCCATGCGAACTCGATCGCCTCACGCTTGAAGTAGTCGCCGAAGGAGAAGTTGCCGAGCATCTCAAAGAAGGTCAGGTGCCGGGCGGTGTTGCCGACGTTGTCGATGTCGACCGTGCGAAAGACCTTCTGGCAGCTCGTGAGCCTTCGCGCGGGCGGGGTCTCCTGACCCAGGAAGTAGGGCTTCAGGGGGTGCATGCCCGCCACCGTGAGCAGAGCCGAGGGATCGTGCGCAGAGGGCACGAGCGAGGCCGAGGGGATGCGCCGGTGCCCGCGCTCCTCGAAGTAGCGCAGGTAGCGCTCGCGGATCTCATCTGAGGTCATCGATGGATGATCTCAGGCCGCGTCCGGGGCGCAAGGTGAGCGATCGTGGCGTGGCCGACGAGGAGATCGCCGGCGTACAGGCACGCGAGCTGCCCCGGGGCCGTGCGCTCGGCCGGCTCCTCGAGCTCGATGCGAGCACCGGCGTGGTGCCCGGCGCCGAGGTCCTCATCCAGGCGGCAGGGGAACCTCCTTCCGTGGGCCCGCACGCGCACGCCGTTCACCTCTCCGCCGCGACGATGGAGCGTCAGCTCGGACACGATCAGCCGCTGCGCGAGCAGCTCCTCGCGCGGACCGACCGTGACGGTGTTCGCGCCCACGTCCGTCGCGAGCACGTAGAAGGGCCCCCCTGCGCCGACCCCGAGCCCGTGACGCTGGCCGACCGTGAAGACATGAGCGCCCGCGTGCTCGCCGAGCATCCTGCCCTCCCGATCCACGATCGGGCCCGGCCGCGCCGTGAGTCCGCCGTGACGCTCGAGGAAGTCCCCCTGGCGGGTGCCCGCCAGAAAGCAAAGATCCTGTGAGTCGCGCCTTCCCGCGACCGCGAGCCCCGCCCGCTGAGCGAGCGCCCGCACCTGCGGCTTGGCCAGCTCCCCGAGCGGGAAGCGCAGCCGCGCGAGCGAGGAGGGTGCGAGCGTCGAGAGCACGTAACTCTGGTCCTTGGACTCGTCAGCCGCGATCCGCAGCAGAGGCCCCTGCTCGATCCGTGCGTAATGACCGGTAACGAGCGTCTCTGAGCCCAACCGCCGGGTGAGCTCGAGCATCGCGTCGAGGCGGACACGGCCGTTGCAGCGCACGCAGGGGTTCGGTGTCAGCCCCGCGGCCCGCTCAGAGAGCCAGTGCTCGACGACCCCGGCGCGGAACTCCGCGCGCAGGTCGATCGAGAGGTGGGGCATCCCCAAAGCGTGCGCTAGCCCGCGCGCACCTCGCACCGCCTGCGCCGAGCAGCAGCTCAGATCGCCGTCGTTCTCGGGGTCAGACCACAGCTCGAGCGTGACGCCCACCGTCTCCGCGCCCTCTCCCGCCACCAGGAGCGCCGCCACCGCGCTGTCGACACCACCGCTCATCGCGACGAGCGTGCGGCCCGGCCGGGGCGTGAGCGCGGCAGCCTCGCGAGCCGCGCCGCCGAGGGCGCGGTGAAGCGCATCGGCTGCCAGCTCGGCCGCGTGACGCTTCGCGAGCGTGAGCCCGCCCAGCTCAGCCGCGATCTCCTCGGCGCCGATCCGTGCCGCCTTCAGCAGCGGGGCGCCGCGCAGGAGGCCCACCGCGGCGCTCCCCGCCGCGAAGCTCGTGCCACAACCGCTCGCGTCGAAGCCCGCGTCTTCGATCCGCGCCTCGGGGCTCGAGGGATCGATCGCGATCGATACCCGGATGAGGTCGCCGCACGCGGCGCCGCCCGCCGCCCCCGTGAAGGCGCCCGCGGGCGAATGTCCGCGTCCGAGCGGCCGTTCGAGATGCTGGACCAGGCTCTCGGCGTCGCTCACGCCGCTGAGTCTACGGCGAGATGTGGCGCGCTTCTTCGATCGCCTGTTCGATCGAGAAGGCGTCGGTGAAGCCAGTCAGGGCCGTCTCCTGCCCTTGCACGTTCACGATCAGGATCGTCGGGGTCTCGTCCACCGGGATGGCCTGGGTCATCGCGCCGAAACTCCCGACCTGACTGGCCAGCGCCTCGTGCACGGCGACCTTGCCGCCAAGCGCACGGTCGGCAGCATCGAGTTCGTGGCGCACCGCCACGTCGTCGGCGCCCTGCGGATTCCAGAACAGGACCGTCACGACCTTGCCCTGCTTCAGTTGCCTTTCGACGATCGTCATCATCTTCGCTGCCGGCGGTTCGGCGGCAGCTGCCGTGCCCGTCTGAGCCCTACCGGAGGCGCCGGCGGAGGCGTTCTTCTGGACGGTCGAGGAGCCCACGGGGGTGGTCGAGGAGCGCACGGCTGCAGAGCTGCTCGCGCCCTTCGAGCTGGGCCTAGAGGTCGCGCTCGAGCCGCTCGCCGATGTCGCTCCGACGGCTCCCGCGGGAGCCGTGCCGGAGGCCTCGGCGGAGCTTTCTTCAACTCGCTTGGCGTTGCGCTGGGATTCGGCAACGGCACCGTGAGCTTTGGCTATCGCCCGCGTCAGGCCCTCCACCCCCGGCGCGGAGCCGTGGTAGACCGCGCTGGGCGCGGCTGGGTTCTTAGCCGGCGTCGACGGCGCCGTAGCGGGCTTCGACGTCGCCGTAGCGGGCGTAGACGTCGCCGCGGAGGGGGCCGAGGAGCCCGAGCCGCCGGTGGTTGCCGGGTGCCCGCGCAGGGCGAGGAACCACACCGCGGCGAGCAGGCCCATCGCGACCAGCGCGATCTGAAAGGGACGGGAGAGTTGCGTCATCGCCTCTCCTTCGGCATTTCGGGGCGCTGAGTTGAACGGCGCAAAATGCCTTGGACGCTTCGCAACTGATCGCCGAGCGATGGCGCCTGTCGGCGCGCGCCACGTTCACAGCGTGCGCAGCCCGCGCAGCACCGCGTGCACCACTGTGTCGGTCGCGAGTCGCTCCTGCCCGCCCCCCTGCATGTCCTTCAAGACGGTCTCTCCGTCGCCGACAATCGCCACATAGCGGGCTCCGAGCGCGTTTGCGTGCCCGAGCTGACCCTTCAGCGAGCGTCCGCCAAGCTCCATCTGGGCGGTCAGCCCCGCCGAGCGGGCCGCGAGAAGGAGGCCGAACGCGGTCCTCCTGCTGTCGCGCTCGTGCGCGAGGAACACCTCCACCGGTGCGGGCGACCCTGGTGGAGGATCTCCCGCGAGCATGATCCGCTCGATCCCGGCGGCCCAGCCCATGCCCGGTGTCGGTGGGCCCCCGAGCTGCTCGACAAGGCGGTCATAGCGTCCCCCACCACCGACCCCGCTCTGCGCGCCGAGCGCCTGCGAGCTGAACTCGAACACGGTCCTCGTGTAGTAGTCGAGGCCTCGCACCAGCGTCGGGTCGAGCTCATAGGCGACATTCGCGTCCTCGAGCATGGCCCGCACCTGCGCGAAATGCTCAGCGTCCTCATCACTCAGGTGCTCGAGCAGCCGCGGCGCGCTTTCCATCACGCGCCGGGTGCCTTCGTGGTCTGAGTCGAACGCCCGCAGCGGGTTCAGATCGATTCTGTTCCTGACCTCCTCGGAGAGGTTCTCTTCGTGCGCGCGCAGATGCGCCTGCAGACGCTCGCGGTACTCGCTGCGGCTCTCGATCCCGCCGAGGCTCGACAGTCGCAGGCTGATATCCCTGACGCCCATCTCAGCGAGCAATGCGGCCAGCAGCGCGATCGACTCCGCGTCCACCGCCGGATCCTCGGAGCCGAGCGCCTCGGCCCCGACCTGCCAGAACTGCCGGTAGCGCCCTGCCTGGGCGCGCTCGTGGCGAAAGAAGCTCGAGAGGTACCACAGCTTCACCGGCTGGCGGCGCTTGTGCATCCCATGCTCGACATAGGCCCTGCACACGGGCGCGGTTCCCTCGGGACGCAGAGTCAACGAGCGATCGGATGCGTCGGTGAGGGTGAACATCTCCTTGCGCACGATGTCCGTCGACTCGCCGACCCCCCTGGCGAAGAGCTCTGTGGCCTCGAAGACGGGCGTCTCGATCCGTTCATACCCGGCCCCCTCGAGCAGCGACCGCGCGCGAGCCTCCAATACCGACCGCGCCGTCGACTGCTCACCGAGTACGTCGAACGTGCCGCGCGGGGCTTTGATCTTCGGTTCGCTCAAGTTCCGCCAGACGCCGCGTCCGCGGGGGCCCTCACCGGGATGCCGACGCGACGGTCTTCGCCGACGAGGCCCTTTAAAAACGGATTCGTGTCGCGCTCGCGTCCGAGCGTGGTCACGCCCATGTGACCCGGGTAGACGGCCGTCTGCGCCGGAAACTCCCTCAGCAAGCTCCCGATCGAGCGCTCGAGCGTCGCCCAGTCGCCGCCCGGGAGATCGACCCTGCCGACCGACCCTTGGAAGAGCACGTCTCCGGAGAAGAGCGCCTTCTGCCGCCCTTCGGCCCCGCCGCCGCCCGCCTCGCCGACGGCCTGCGACGCGCCCTGCGCGAGCTCGGCTGGACCGGGAGCGATCGCGTAGGAGACATGGCCCGGGCTGTGTCCCGGGGTGAAACGAACATCGATCTCGAGTCCCGCGATGCTCAGCTGCTCGCCCCCTGCGAGGGTGTGCTCGGCCTCATAGCTCTCGAACGGCCCGAACCCCGGCGGCACCCAGCTCATCACGTCCGCGAGCACCGGCCGCTCGATCTCCGGGCAGTAGACGGGTGCGCCCGTCGCCCTCGCGAGCGGGGCGACAGCGCCGATGTGGTCAAAGTGGCAGTGGGTAATCAGGATCGCCTCGATGGCCACTCCCAATTCCCGCGCCGCCTCGAGCAGCCGCTCGGACTCCTCGCCGGGGTCGACGATCACCCCCCGCTTGGCCTGCGCGTCGGCCCGCACGATGTAGGTGTTCTCCTGGACGGGACCCACGGTGAACCCCCGCACATCCGGACCGTTCATCGCGACGCGGCCTTCCCGCCGCCGCGCCGGGCTTTGCTGCGCTGGCGGCGCCTGTAGATCCAGAGGTCGCTGTAGTAGCTGATCGGGACGTAGATCAGCAGCACGATCGGGAACAGCGCGATCGCCTGGTTCGGCTTTTTGAACAGGACGAGCACGGCCAGCAGCATCAGGACGGCGGCGAACATCGAACGGTAGAAGGCGCCGCGCCACGTCGGTGGGCGATCGCGCTTGTCGAGGAGCTTCTCCTTCTTCTGTGCCGCCTCACGGGCCTTGCCGCTCTTCTCGGCCGCCGTCGGCTTGCGCCCTGTGCGCCCCCTCGACTCGATCACGCCGGCCGCGTTGCCGCGATGCTTGGTCCGGCGCTTGCGCCTCGTCTGAGCCATGCCTAGCAGCCTAGTGCGTTCTCGATCACATGGCGCTCGGCGTCGAACCCCGGCATCGGGACATCCTCGGGGAAACCCTCCAATGCAACCCGCGGTGCGAGCCCCACGAGCTCTGCGCTCTGCACGCGGGCGTGCCGCCCCGCTGCCTCGAGGATCTCGCTGAGGGGGACCTCGAAGGGACGCTCGACGTTCATCGACAGCTGCGCGAGGCCTCGGCTCAGCTGCACCCCGATCGCACGAACCCCCGGCAGGCCAAGCTCACCGCCCTCCCGGATGAGCGCCGCGATCCTGCGCGCATCGGCGAGCGTTGCCGGTGGAGCGAGCTGCAGGTTGAAAGCAACCAGCGGCGGCCTCGCCGCGACCAGACTCGCACCCGCCGTCGCGTGCAGCGCGCAGGGACCGAAATCGGGCGAGAGCGCGATCTTGCCCGCTGAGCCCCTCTCCTGGGCCTGCGGGAGAGCCACCGCCGAGCTCTCCGCCGCAGCGATCCTCCGCGCCAGTAGGCCGACCCCTCCCCGCCGCAGCTCGGCGCGGCCTCTCGCGGGTCTGCGCTCGGTCCGCGAGAGCACGCCATAGAGGAACACCGGCACTCCGAGCTCATCACCGATCCGGTCCGCCACAACGAGCGCCTCGGCGCAGGCCGCCCCCCTACTCTCGGCCTGGAGATAGACGATCGGAGCGACATCGAGGGCTCCGACATGCGGATGCTGGCCGCTCTCTGAGCGCTCACCCCGCGCCCGGCTCATCACGTCGATCCGCTCCACCGCCGTCCGCGCTCCGGCGAGCAGCGCCTGCGCGAGCTCACCCTGGCGGCCGGCGAGCGTGAACACCGAGCGATGGTGATCAGGGTCGGAATGCACGTCCAGCAGACGCACGCCGAGCGCCGAGCCCGCACTGGTCTCCCCGGCACCGCTCGCACGCTCGTGTCTGAGACCGGCGCCGGAGAAAGCCTGCCCGATCGCGGCGATCGTCGCCTCTTCGCGACCCTCAGACACGTTCGGTACGGCGAGCAGGATAGGTGGCGTCATCTGCACGAGGCTAAACTGCGCAATCCCGCCGGAGTAGCTCAGTCGGTTAGAGCAGCGGAATCATAATCCGCGTGTCGGGGGTTCGAGTCCCTCCTCCGGCATCGAGACGCAGCCCCGCAAAGCGGCCATTTTGCAGGGAAAACCGTGGCCGGCAGCCTCGTCGGCGGAACCGCCACGAACTGCCATGAACCGCTCCGCTGCTGACAATTGTTTGCACATTGTTTGCACATTAGGTCATCGCTCGGGCGGCCAGGTAGGCGTTGAGGCGGTCGGCGACGACGATCGGGCCCGGCCGGCGGCGGCAGCAGCTTCACGTAGCGCTCGGTGGCCGGCGGCGGCAGCAGCTTCACGTAGCGCTCGGTGGCCTGCAGCGATCTCTGGCCCATGTACTCCATGAGCTCGCGCAGCGTGTAGCCGGCGACCATCAGGAAGCTCGCGTAGGTGTGGCGGCATTCGTGGAGTCCGATCGGGTCGAGCGCGAGCTCCTCGTCGCGCAGCTTGGCGGCAGCCACGGCGGAGCTCCAGACTTTGATCGCCCTGGGCGCGAGGCGCCCGGAAGTGACCGACACCCGCCCGAGGACGCGGCCGCGCTCGGGGCGCCCCTGGAGCATGGAGGCCCGCATCAGGATCGGCTTGAGCGGCGCCGCGATCGGCAGGCGCCGGCCGGTGCCAGCTGCCTCGGCCTCCTCGGCCGTCGCGGCGCGGTCGCGGGCGAGCTCATCGACAGGCGGCAGCTCGACGCCGATCGTCTGGTTCTCCGCCACGAGGCGGCGAGTGGGCCGACAGGCCCAGGCGCAGATCGCGCGCACGACCGCGAGGTGGTTTGCGATCCGCGGGCGCGACAGACCCCTCGCGCGCGAGGCGGTCGATGAACAGCTGCGAGGCGGTCGATGAACAGCTGCCACTCGCGGGCGCTCACCTCGCCGGCGGGGCGCGCACCGAACTCGGGAAGCAGGACGTGGCATCGCGGGTGAACGATGCCACTCCGCGCGACTGTGCCGTCGGTGGCCGGCTACGCCAAGCGGGCTGGCGGGATCGGCGTCGAGCGCTCGATTACTCGGGCGGGCCTTCGGCGAGCGTGATCGTCGCGGTCTGCTGTTCGCCGGCGGGTGTCCGCCAGGTGACCCGGATGCTGTCGCCCGGATGCTCTTGGAGTATCAGTTCGGTGAGCGCCGTCGGCGAGCTGACGCCGGTGCCGTCGAGGGCGGTGATGGCGTCTCCGGCGCTGAGGCCGCTGCCGGCCGCCGGTGTGCCGGAAAGCACATTCTCGATGAGCGCGCCTTCGCTGCTCTGGCCCTGCACGAGCACTCCGAGCAGGCCGGTCGCACCGATGTGGATCGTGCCCGAGCTGTGCCCTTCTCGGATCTGGCCGGCGATCGTCTGCACCTCGTCGATTGGGATCGCGAACCCCTCGTTGGCCGAGGCCTCGAACTGGAAGGTCGCCGACGCCGCGGTGTCCATGCCGAGGACTTCGCCGGAGCTGTTGACAAGCGGCCCGCCCGAGTCGCCCGGCTGCAGATCGGCGTCTAGCTGGATCAGGCCGCTGAGATGCTCTTGGCCGCCGTCAAGCTCGTCGCCCGCGGTGATCGACTGGTCGAGCGCGCTCACCTGTCCAGTGGCCGCGCTGGGCGTCCCGCCGGCACCGCCGGCGTTACCGATCGTCGCGATGCTCTGACCGACCTTCAGCGAGCTCGAGTTACCGAAGCTCGCCGTCTTCAGACCGGAGGCGCCTTCCAGCTGCAACACCGCCATGTCATGACCGTAGTCGTAGCCGACCACGCGAGCCGCGTAGGTGGTGCCGTTGCCGACGTCCGTTGCCGTGATCTTCGTCGCACCGGTGATCACGTGGTTGTTGGTGATCACCTCGCCGGTGGAGGTGACAACCATGCCGGTGCCGGCCGCCTCGCCACCCTCGAGGCCGAGATCGGTGTTGATGTCGACGAGCGCGGGATCCACCTTCGTGGTAATCGAGCTGGAAACGCCGCCGGCGGAGCCAGACGCGGCGCCGGCCCCTTCACCCGAGCTGTTGCCATTTTCACCCGAGCCGCCGCCGGGACCGAAGAGGCCGCCACCCGAGCCGTAGCGTCCGCCGCCGTATTCGCCCGCGCCACCCGCGGAGCCAAATGCACCACCCGTCCCGGCGTACCTGAACGGCCCGAACGACCTGTTGGACGCTGAGCTCAGTCGGATCGTGCTCGCCGCGCTCCACAGGAAGTGCCCGACGAGCACACCCACGATCGCCGCCAGCACCGCGACGAGCGCGCCACGAACAAGGCCACTACGTGATCCACCGTTGGAAAGCATTAGAAGAACTTGACACGCCGACGTTGGCGCACGCTCAACGCGGGGTAGGTCGAAGATAAATCATTCAGCTCGTGGATGCGCATCTTCGACGCCGCGCTCGCGCTCCACGCGAGCGCGGAGGTCCGGGTGACTTGCGGGATAATCACCAGGCTATGTCTGACGAGTCCACCACCCCCGACCTGGTGGAGCCTGGCCGCAGAAGCAGCACTACGGCCGGTGACTACCGCATTGGCTGCCAGCCCGAGACGCGTCACACGGCAGGTGAACCAACAGCTCGACGTGCCGCACCGGGACCCAGCAGGCTCTTGATGACCTCCGCGGGGCTGGGCTTGCCCAAGAGGAAGCCCTGGCCCATCTCGCAGCCCATCGCCACGAGTGCGGCCATCTGGCTCTGCTCCTCGATGCCCTCCGCGATGACCGCCAGCGAGAGGGCTTGGCCCACGCCCAGTATGGCCTGGAGCAGCTCGCTGGCCTGGAGCAGCTCGCGACTCCAGCCCCCGTTGTTCAATGCCGCCACGAAGCTCTTGTCGATCTTGAGGATGTCGACCGGCAGGCGTTGCAGGTGTGAGAGAGACGCGTATCCGGTGCCGAAGTCGTCGATTGCGATGCGTACGCCGAGCGCCCTAATAGCCTCGAGGTGCTCACATGCAGCAGGCACGTCGCGCACCAGCGTGGTCTCGGTGATCTCGAGCGTCAGTAATGAGGGCTCTATCCCCGACTCTGCAAGCGCCCTCCGAACGTCCTCGACAAATCCCCTCCGGCCCAGCTGATATGCGGATACGTTCACCGAGACGCCGATCCGCCTGCCCTCCGCAGCCCACACCGCCGCCTGGCGGCAGGCCTCATCGAGAACCCAGCGGCCAATCGCCAGGATCAGCCCGCTCTCCTCGGCCAGCGGGATGAACTTGTCTGGAAGCATGACGCCTCGCTGCGGATGGCGCCAGCGGATGAGCGCCTCAACGCCGACCAACTCGCGGCTTGGAAGGTCGAAGATCGGCTGGTAGAGGAGGAAGAACTGCCCGTCGTGCACTGCGACGCTTAGATCGACTTCGAGCTCCGGGCGACCCTCCACGCCCGTGTACATGCTCGCGTCGAACAGCGCATAGCGGTCCCTTCCGGCCGCCTTGGCTGAGTACAGGGCCAGGTCCGCGTCGCGCAACAGGGCATCGGGGGTCGCATACTGCCCGACCGCCACCCCGATGCTGGCCGTGACCGAGATCGTCTTTCGGCCGTGGTCGACCTCAACCGGCTCGCGCAAGACCTCGGTCAGCCGGTCGGCGAGGAGATCGAGCGTTACCTCGTCGACTGTCAGCTCGCCCAGCACGACGAACTCGTCTCCGCCGAGACGACCCACGGTGTCCTGCCCGCGCACCGCGCCCCGCAGCCGTTCCGCCACGGTCCTCAGGAGCCGGTCTCCGGCCGCGTGTCCAAGGTTGTCGTTGACGTGCTTGAAGCCATCGATGTCGATGAACAACGCGCCGGCGACCGTGCCTGGCTGGCGTGCGACCCGCGCGAGCAGCTGCTCGGCGCGGTCGAGCACGAGGGCGCGGTTCGGTAGCCCGGTCAGCGTGTCGTGCAGAGCCTGGTGCGAGAGCTCACGGTTCTTCTCGGAGAGCTCGCGGGTCTTCTCGCGCACAAGCGACAGCGCTCGCATGCGTCCGGTTGAGAGAACCAGCACCAACAGGCCGAGCATGACGCTCAGGAGGCTTCCGCCGATCAGCAGCGTGAGCGAGTTCCAGTTGCCGAACACGCCGCTCGGGACCCGGGGTCCAAAGGTCTTCACAGTCCAGCCTTCGCGCGAATTACCCAAGGCTTCTCGCCCGACGACAAGATCGATCGTCGTCCTCTGCGCGCCGGCCGGAGCGGACCCGCGTGTGAACGCGACGTGCGAGAAGCGTGAATCGTAGCGGAACGTCACGGCGAGGCTCGGGTGACCCTGAAGCGCGCTTTTCAACACGACGTTGGGCGCGAGCAGCTCGCCTAGCCATCCCACGAACGCCCGCTTTCGGCCCGCCGCGGTCGAGGGAACGACCCCACCGCGGTACACCGGGGTCTCCACTCCCAACGTCGTGGTCTCCCCGTTTATGACCGGCGCGTAGCCGGTCAGCCCGAATTCGCGATCGAGCAAGAGCTGCGGTGAAAGCGCACAGTAGTCCACGCCCGCGGGCAGATAGGTAGCGACGCTCCTTGCCAGCCCGGCCACGGCGAAGCAGTAGTAGGGCCGCTTACCCGGCGGCAGGATCTGAAAAGTCCCCGTCGGTCCCACCGACTGCGGCCCCAGGGGTCGCACGGGATTGGCGGCCAAGCGAGCCTCGAACGCTGGCAGGCGCGACGCCGGCACCAGCGCTACCAGACCGATGTTCTGGAGCTCGGGGTAACGCTGCATCGCATACACCGATTCGGACCACCTGTCGAAGTCGGCTGGGGATGCATTCGGGTTGCCCCTAACGAAAGCGCTTGCGCCGACGACGAGGTCTTCCTCGTGCTGGATGGCCTGTTTGAGACTCGAGGCGATCTCGGCTGAGGCCAGGTGGAACGCCAGCCGCGCTTTGTCGACATCCGAGTGCGCCACTGCGCGCGCGCCGAGCAACGACGCAAGCGTCCCGGCGAGCACCAGCAGTACCGCGCCTGCAGCCCAGACGCTCTTGTGGCCCCGGCCCAGCGTCTTCAGGCGCCGCAGCCCACCCAGGTGCGAGGTCGACAACGATGGCGCTTCGGATGGAGAGACTGCGGTGGGGCCGTGGGTTTCGCTTTCGGGCACGATCGCCTTCTTCGCTTGTGGCCACTCTCGATTGGAGAATCGGACTGGAAAGCAGGCTTCTGTCGAGTCTCCGTCTCCTCTGGACAGATAATCGGGGCACGCAATCCTCGCTCAGCCGTCGCTCGTCTGTGACGCCCTCGGTGGGTCGGCCCTTGTCCCATTGGCCCGCAAGTGTTCGTGCGCCACTCAAGATCGACTCGCTGAGATGCGACAGGGACATATAGCTCGACATTCCGCTCGCCGACTCCGCGCAGGCTGCGGAGTCGCCACACCATTTGGAAGAGCCCGATGCTCAGACTACTGCCTTACAAACCGACTCCTGCGACCACACGGACTCCCCGGCCCGGCCGGCTTTGGGGGACCGCGATCGCCGGGATGCTGATGGTCGCTCTAGGCGCCGCGGGTTGTGGAGGCGGCAGCGGCAGCACCAAATCGACGGCAACCACCGCGATCGCCAAGGCGGAGTTCGTGGCGAAGGCGAACGCGATCTGCGCAAGTGCCGACCCTGCGCTCAGCGCGGCGAATGCGAAGTTGGCGAGTGATCCCATCCCTGTGGTGATCGCTGCCGCGGTGAAGGACACATATGTGCCCTCCGTTGAAGCTCAGATCACAGGGATAAGGGCATTGGGCACGCCGTCCGGCGACCAGGCCACCGTGACACGCATGCTCCAGCTGGTCCAGGCGGATCTGAACAAGATCAAGAGCAACCCGAGACTCGTCACCACGGATGTGTTCGGCGATTTCGCAAAGGTCGCCCACCCCTACGGACTCACGGCCTGCGCTCCGCTCAGCT
This sequence comes from Solirubrobacteraceae bacterium, assembly GCA_049512215.1. Classification (GTDB taxonomy): domain Bacteria; phylum Actinomycetota; class Thermoleophilia; order Solirubrobacterales; family Solirubrobacteraceae; genus Palsa-744. The sequence goes on along the minus strand of JBEKXJ010000011.1, from coordinate 3,822 downwards.
AGCAGGCGGGGCCGAAGAGTCGATCGGTGTTCCGCGCTGGTGCCGCGAGACTGAGCCTCCCACCCGCTCCGCTTCGTCCGACAGGGTTCGCTTCGCAGGTGGGAGCCGAGGACCTCGAGCGCGCACGGCACATGCTCGGAGAGGCCGGGCACCGGCCAATCGCCTGGGGCGGAGAGGATCACCCGGGAGGCTGCGGAGTGCCGCACCGCCCTGGCCGCGATCAGCCGGAAGCTCGGCCCGGGCCGAGCTTCACATTCACTGCCGCTTTCCTCGGGCATTCAAGCTGGCCGCGAGCGAGCCGCACACGCTCGCAAAGATGGCATGAGCAGGGCGGCGTCAGGTCGGCGTAGCAGGTGGCCGGTCCTCCGCGTCGAACGGCGTGAGTCAAGGCGCGCGCGGATTGCAGCCGCGCGGCCGGCCATTCGAAGAGGAGGTACCGACCGTGCTTTACGGTATGCGACGGGACGGGCTGAACGCTGCTCGCGTGAGGGTGTGTGGGCTGCTCAACACGGAGATGGGCTTGGCAAGGAGGCGGAGCTGATGTCAGTGCCGGTGGCGCGCTTGGCGACCTGGGGAGGTCGCGCAGGAGCCGGCGCAGGTGCTGGACGTTTGCCGGCGGGTCCTTGGGCTTGAGCACCCCGACACGCTGAGCTTGATGCACAACCTCGCCCTGACGCTGCGTGCGCAGGGTGATCTCGCCGGCAATCGAGCCTGACACTTCCGCATTGCGCTGCGTAAGCAGGCGTGTTCCGGCCGTCGGCCGCCGCTGTCGAGATTCGTCCAAGGCGGGCGTCTGCAGCGGTCCTGCGCTGAGTGTCGCTTCGGGTCGAATGCGGGGGAGCGGGTGGCGTGCGATGGGCTCGCGCTTGGGATGCGGGCCGGAGCCGTTCCGTGCCGGGGGCTCATGTGACTTTGCCGAGCACTTCTTCGACTTTGCCTTTCACTTCTTTGACCACTTCTTTGACTTTGCCGTGGGCTTCTTCGCTGTTGCCGTGGGCTTCTTCGCTCTTGCCTTTGCCGTCGCTTTCTTCGCTCTTGGCGTGGGCTTCTTCGCTCTTGCCGTGGGCTTCTTCGCTCTTGCCGTGGGCTTCTTCGCTCTTGCCGTGGGCTTCTTCGCTCTTGCCGTGGGCTTCTCCGCTCTTGCCTTTGCCGGCGCTTTCTTCGCTCTTGGCGTGAGTTTCTTTGCTCTTGCCGCTTTCTTCGCTTTTGCCTTTGCTCGGGCTTTCGGTTTTGGCTTCGCTGGGGGCTTCTTCGGTCTTGCCCTTGTGGCTTTCGCTCTTGCCTGCGACCACCCCTTCGCCCCCTCCGGGTCCGGTGCCTTGGCTGGAACCCCCGCTAGCCGTGCCAAGGGCCGAGGGCTGCGCCACGGTGGCACCAGCAGTCGGCGCTCCGTCGCGAACCGCCCGGGTGACCGCGTGTCGCACCCGGCTGGAATGTGGACTCCTCGGCGTCACGGCTGCGCTTGGGATGATGGACGCCTTCACCGACGCCGAGCCAGCGATTTGAGCCTGTGGCCCGATCGTCGAGTCTGAGCGGGTCTTAGGCGGATGGTGCTTGGCGACCTGCAACCCAAGCGTGGACGACGTGACCGCGGCGCCGCCGACGAGGGCCGCAACCGCCACCACCTTGGCCGCCGAGGCGACACTGGCGACGCTACCGCCGAGCCACGAGACAACTCGCTCCGGCAGACCCGCGACGAATGCCCACAGGGCGAGCGGGCGTCGACCGGCATAGTGGCCGCAGAACGCGCGCACGACGGCCGGGTCAAGCCTTGTTCCTGCCTCGACCTTGAGGATGTCGATCGCCCTCTTGTGTGGACTTGCAGGCCGGTAAGGACGCTTGGAGGTGATCGCGTCAAAGGTGTCAGCGACGGCGATGATCCGTGCCCCGAGTGGGATCTCCTCCCCGGATAGGCCGTCCGGATACCCGGTTCCGTCGAGACGCTCGTGATGGTGCCCAACCATCGATGTCAGCTCTGGATCGCGGAGCACGGCAGCCATCAGCGCCCCGTCGCCCGGATGCTGCTTTATCACCTCGTACTCCTCGTCGGTCAGCGGGCCAGCCTTGTGAAGGATCGTCTTCGGCGTTTTGATCTTCCCGACATCGTGGATGGCGGCCGCCGTGCGAATCCGGGCAACCTCGGCGCGTGGGAGGCCCAACCGTCTAGCGATCATCCAGGCATGACGGGCCACCCTGCGGGAATGACCATGAAGGTAAGGGTCGCGCGTCTCTATCCCCGCGACTAGACGCTCCAGACGCTTGGCTCGCTCCTTGGTGCTCAGGCCGTCTACGACGCGTCGCTGCGTTTGGCTCATCGGCCCGAGCGTGTCCAGCGCGGACGCCAGCCGATGCTGGGTGCGCAAGCGATGCAGGTACCCCCAGATCATCAACTCACTGAACAGCAGGTCTTCAGAACCAGGCCGCTTCTCCCACAGCACGCAACCCAAATGCGAAGCACCGAGCGACAGGCCCATTCCGAGGAGCACGCACAGGACGGCCGACGAGATCGTTCCCGAGGCGCGCAGCCACCAGACGATCGCGATCGGGAAACCGGCGACGAGCAGCGTCGCAACGGCAACCTGCGCGAACTGCTTGACGGATGGAGCCAGACGCTGGCTTCTCAGAATCGGCCGCCCAGTCTCCGCCGTACTGCTCGGGTCTTGGGCAGCACCTCGACGCTGAGAGCGCGCAGGGTGAGAGCGCGCACGGCGCCTGGCCACGGTGCTCGGGACCTGCCGAGGGTGAACTATATGGGGCATCTCAGGACCTCCATCTGCCACGCGAACCAAGGCCGAATCTGTTGGGTCGGCAACCGGGCGGTCTCGGAGAGATCCCTGGCTTTGCGTCCCCGTCTCGCGACGGGTTTGCCCTGAGCGACGGTTGACTTGGTAGCAGCTTCGGCCGGGTGTTGGCCCGACTTGAGGCTCCGCTTCCGAATTGGACAAAAGGGTCGACCCGGCCGGAGTCCGGTCGTATTTCCACAGCTACCTGACTCCACTCTGAAGATATCCGCACGCTCAGCGGACAGTCGCGACGCTTCCGCAATGCGCGAGTTGTGAGCGCGAGCACACCGTTGTCGCTCACGCTCGCCTGGGACGAGCGGCAGTCGTCTCGGGCTCCGCTCGGCGGACTTCCGCTTCACCATGGCGAAGCAGTCGTGATCGTGTTGTCGGCGTCGGCGTCGGCGACTGTTCGTCGTCCAGACCAGGCGTCAGCCGGACGTTTGCGGAGACGCTTGCTCCTCGGCGCAATCCGGAAGCGGCGGCCCGGCTTCAGGCGGCTGGGAGCTCTGGCGCGCTCGGTGCGGCTGGACGCTCGCTAGGCCCCGACCGGCGAAGATCCAGCTCGGTCTTGCCGTGTCGCTTCGACATTCCAGCGTCGACTCCCCCTTGGATGCACTCACTCCGCCACACGGTCGCAAGCCGCCGTCGCCGCAGGGCCAGGCTCGCGACGACGCTTAATCGGCGCGAGCGCGTTCGCGTTCCGGTGGATCACGGCGTTCATTTGTGGAACGGAAGGCAGAAGCCGAACTGGGATTCGACGAACTCCCAACCGAGGCCAGTGAGCATCGCGCCAGTTGTTGTGGCCGAGCCGTCGTCGGTTGCGTCCGTGGTCGTGGGCATCGTGCGTGTGTAACCCCGACGCCTCGCTGCTGCTCGCGATACAAGCGGGCGCCTCCGAGGCCACGGTTGCGTCTCAGAAGTGCTGTAGATAGCTTCGGGTGCTGTCGAGGTGACGGCGTAGGTTCTCTCATGTCCTGCAAGACGATTGAAGGAGGCCTACGCCGTGAGACGTACCGTACCGGCCGTCGGCGGAGATCGA
>JBEKXJ010000010.1:0-73216 GCA_049512215.1 Solirubrobacteraceae bacterium | reverse complement strand
CCGGGAACGCCCGCTCGGGTCACCCCCAGCACCGCCGCCGAGACCAGCCCGGCAGTCGACAGCGCGAAACACACCACGAACGCCCGCGCAGGCGTTCACCGCAACCTTTGCGAAACAGCCTCGCGGGACAGCGAGCGTCTGAGCAAGCGCGGGGCTCACGGTTGCGTTGGACGAGGACGGGATCTCAACCGCTTCGCGGCCGGTTTCGGAGCGCCGCGCCCGTATGGTCCAGAACTGCTCGCGGAACTCCTCCGGCTGACCAGCTAGAAAAGCCCGGCTCCCTGAACACACCGGGCGCCGCGCCTTCGCCTCGCGACAGGCACCGAGAGACATTCCCGAACACTGGCCCAGGCGGCTGCTGCTTTCCTAGCGCGACGACTACGGCAGAGACACCGCCACAATCGACACGGGCGAGACGATCACATCGCCTGGTCCGTAGGAGGAGTACTCGGCTCTGATCTGGAAGCCGACCGTGTGCGAGCGGCTCGTGACTCGGACGAGTGCCTGAATCGGCACCTGCTCTTGCTGACCTCCCGCGACTGTGATCTCGCCACTGCTAACGGCTCGTTCGTCAAGGATCACGGCGTAGGAGACTTTCGCCTGCGTATCCGCAACGCCCTCGTTGTCGACACCGGCGATGGCCCAGATGAGCAAGTGTCCAGCATGGTGCGTGTCTACCCGTAGCTCAGTTGGCGACGATCCACCAAAGCGCAGGAGCGGGCACGGAGGTGGGGTTTCGCCGGGCCGCAGCGCACCGTTGCACGCCCCTTTCAGCAGATCCTCTGGCGAGTCTTTCGTCACGCTCGTAGCACCCAGAGGGAAACCCAGCGCTTCGGTGTCTACTGCTCCCGCCCGCAGGTCGCGGGCGCCGACGCTGTGAGCCGGCAGCGAAAAGGCTGCGTAAGAAGCACCACCTAGACTCAAGAACAGCGCGATCGTCGCCGTGACGCTCGAGTAGCTGACGCGCACCCGACCCCGGCGGTGTGTCCCGCTCGACATGCCGGGACACTAACGCCTCCCACCTTGTCGCGTGGTCGCGTCAGGTTGATCTACCCACCCTCGTCGCCGCTCTCGATCAAGGGACATTCCCGAACACTCGCCCAGGCTAGGGCGCTCTCCGCTCCGCCCTTCCGCGCGGCGCTGATCCCCCACCGCACGTCTAGAGCTTGTGTGCCTCAGCGCGCGCCTGAGCCGAGTCACAGTCCCGTGCCCATGCAGGTCCAGCCGAGGGCCTTCAAGTGGGCTTGGATCTTGCGTTCGAGCCGGGAGGACTCTTTCAGAAGCGTGGAGGCGGCAGGCTGGTACTCCTTGTAGGAGAGCTTGCTCAGCGCGGCCTGCAATCTGTCGCTTGCCTGGACATCTGCGACATAGGTGGCTACACGAGGTAGCTTTTGGTCCGAATTCAACTGGGCGCGAAGCTTTGCAAGCTCCGCTTTCAGACGACCATGCGGGCCCAGGTTCTCGGCTTCGCGGCAGACGGCGTTGGCGAGCGCAGCGAGATGCGCTTCGGCAGCGCTGTGTCCGCTACCTCCACACCCTGCGGCGAGCGTGGCGGTCGCGACCAGAACCAGCGAGGTCGCAGCGATCCGAAGCACCGCCAGGGATCATGCCACGGTGGTCACGGGCGACCGGTGCGACTGTCCCCGAAAGCCGCGTCTTGCTCCAGGGACATTCCCGAATACTCGCCCAGGCTGCGGCTGTCTCCCCAACGGCCGGCGTGCCGCGTCGTCAGCGCCTGCAGGGCCCCCACCGGGCGCCTCCCTCGGGTGTGACGGCAATCGTCAGCTCATTACCGTCTGAGTCGGTTACGTGAGTGTGCCAGGCTGGATCGAGGCGACGCTCGTCGACCTCTTCGCCCCAATCTTGCAATGACCGGAGAAGCTCCTGGGCCTCAGCGACACTCAGGGTGACCCAGACAGTCTTCAGGCGTCGACCAGGGGGTCGCCGTCGACGCGCTGAAGATCGACCGGTCATTCAACTCCGGTGCGCGATCGCAGCGAGGGCCTGCGTCTGCAACAAGCGGCGTGCAGACCGGCTATCCGGTGGGCAGCGGGGATGACGAGTAGTGAACGATGAAGTACTCGTAGAACTCGCTCGACGGACCAGTGCCGGGCGCTCGGAGCGCGCTTATGCCACGCTCATCGATAATCGCGTCGCCGCCGGCGTCGAAGCGCAACGTCAGGCGCGTAAAGTGCCCGTCACGAGGCGCGAAAGCGCGCACCCTCACCGCGTACGGCACAAAGACTCCTTGTGCGCAATCGGGTTCGCAGGTATCGAGCCACACCGCGCCGCTACCGACAGCAACGGTTCCCGTCCAGCTCGACCAGATCATATGTCCGAAGCGGTCGCTCGCCTTTCCGCCATCGAAACCGCCGAGAAAGCCAGACGCATCTCCGGTGTAGTTGACGACGGCGGGTCGCACGTCGAACGGGTGCCGGCCACCCATCCCCGTCAGCAAGCCCGGAAGGCGGGCGGCAGAGCTGACCGCCGGCAGCGCCAGTATGGCCACCGACGCGAGGATCGCCGTCACAACCGAAGCTCCCAACGCACTGCGCATGCCCACTCTCATACCGTTCCCCCTCGCCCGAGCAGCTGGCAGGAAAGAATAGACGTGCGGGTGGGGCCCGGTTGCCACGATCGCCGGCGAACCCACCGGGGCCAGGCTCGTCTGACCCCGAGGGCGTAGGCTCACGCTATGCCCCTGCACGACAAGCAGATCCCCGAGAGCGCCCGATGCGCGACCTGCGCGGGGTCGGGCTGGACCTCGTGGTCAGCGCCCGGGGCACCACAGAGCGCCAGCTGGATCATTTGCCGCGAGTGCCTCGGCACGGGTCGCACCGACAAAAAGGGTCGTAAGCGGCGACAGCCGGAGGATCCCCCCCCACGGGTGAACGACCCGATATAAGCGCCGCGTGGGTCAGCCGGCGCCTGCGAGCACGCGCTCGGCCCGGGCAGGCGCACCTATGTCGAGGAACTGCCCTCGCGCGATGCGCAGCTCGCGCTCGGAGCGTGTCTCTTCTCCGCGTAGTCGGGCGAGCTCTGCGAGCTCGACGTGGACCCGCGGCTCAACACCGTGCGCGCCGGTTTCCTCGACCAGTGCCAGTGAGTGCTGCAGCTCGGATTCGATAGCCGCGCTCGCGCTCGCGCCCTCGCCGACTCGCAACGCCTGGGAGAGCGCCAGACGCGCCAGCAGCTCCCACCCTTTCGTGCGCCTCTGTTGCGCCAGCCCCACCGCGGTGCCGGCTGCTTGGAGCGCGCCGCCCGGTTGGCCCTCGCCCAGCCGAGCGCGCGCGAGGTAGCTGAGCGTCTGTGGTTCTAACTCCAGGCCGACGCGGCGCTGGCGGGCGATCGCGAGCGACTCTTCAAGCTCCGCGATCGCCGCCGTCCATTCCTCGCCGAGGAGGTGCGCCAGACCCAGCGAACAGTACGCTGAAACACGAGAGAAATTACCGCCTGTGCGCTCGGCGAGCTCCGCACCCATGCGCGCGTGCTTCAGCGCCTCCTCGGCCTGCGCCCCACCCAGGTCGGCGACTTTCGTGAGCAGCTGGTGCGACCAGCACCCAACCTCGACGTCGCCCTGCTCCTGCGCGACCGATAAGGCACGCTGGAGTCCGTAGCGGCCCTCCTCCAAGCGTCCGCTGAAGGCGTGCGCGAGCCCCCGCCATATGAGCAGGAACGCGAAGGGGTTCGTCAGCACGCGGCCTGCCCCGAGCTTCACATCCTCGCCTGCAAGCGCGATCATTTCGTCGGCCAGGGCGATGACCTCGAGGTAGCGCCCTCGCTCATAGAGCATCTTGACCGGCGCCGGCAGCACCGCGAGTTGCAGTGCGCGATCGCCCGTCTGGCGTGCGAGCGTGAGCCCGTCCATGGCGAGCTCCTCCGCAGCGTGGCCGCCCATTTCGCGAAGCGCGGCATAGATGGTGGCGAGGATCGCCTGGACGTCGAGCCTGCCGCCCTGCTCGGCCAGGCGTCTGCCCTCGCGGTAGACCTGAGCTGCTTCCTGCCCGAAATCCACGGGTGTCTGGTCGTCAAGGACGCCGAGCCGCCAGGCGAACATCAGTCGCATCGTGCTCGCGGTGAGCGCCAGCGCTTCCCCCTCTGGAGTTCGAGGCAGGGGATCGAGCAGCCGTTGCACCTCGCGCCAGCGGCGGGCCGCCTCGCGCGGGTCGTTGGACGCGGCCCAGCTTGCCGCCCGAGCAGTCCACCGGGCGGCCGCTAGAGCCTCACCGGCGCGCTCCCAATGGTGCGCGATCAGCGCCGCCTGCTCGTCCAGCGAGTCGCAGTAGAGCTCCTCGATCGCAACTGCGACCTCGCCGTGAACCTCAGCACGCCTGGACGCGAGCCGTGAGCGGTAGGCGACCTGGGCGGTAAGGAAGTGCTTGAAGACGTAATCGCCCTCGCCGCTGGAGCTCTGTCGGAAGACCAGCTCGGCCGCACTGAGCGAACGCAGCGCGGCCTCGAGCTCCTCGTCAGTCAGGCCGGCGACCCGGCGCAGCACCGGCACCGCGAATCGCCGCCCTACGACGGCGGCCGTTTGTAGCACGCGCTTGTCGTGCTCTGCGAGCCGGTCGATGCGCGCCGCCAGCACAGACTCGACCGAGCCCGGGATCTCGACCTGGTCGATCGTCGTGGTCAGCCGGTAGGCGCCCGCGCTGCCCTCCAGATCATCGCTCTCGGCGAGCGTCTTGATGATCTCCTCGATAAAGAACGGGTTGCCCGCGGTGCGCTCGCGCACGAGCTCGGCGAGGCCGTCGATCGAGGGGTCAGAGCCCGCCAGGTCAGCAAACAGCACATCAGCGGCGGTCCGGTCGAGCGCCCCCAGGTTCAGCTGGGTGTAGTGAGGGCTCTCCATCCAAGGCGCCCGGTACTCTGGGCGGAAGCTCACCAGCAGCAGCGTCCGCGTGCCGGCCAGGCCGGCGATGAAGCTCTCAAGGAAAGCCTCGCTGCCCGCATCGATCCAATGCAGGTCCTCGAGCACGATCACCGCCGGCATCAGCCGGCTGCGCGCGAGGTTGAGGCGGTCCATCATCGTAAACAGCTGTCGCTGGCGGGCCGCCGGGTCGATCCGGGTCAAAGGACGCTCTGGATCGGGCACGCCGAGGAAATCAAACAGCAGCGGCAGCTCCTGCTGAAAATCCGCCTCCAATGCCCCCAAACGCTCGGAGATCTTCTCCCGCGTGCGCGGACCATCATCGCCCTCCTCGATCTCGAAGTACAGGCGCAGAAGCTCGAGCACGAGCACGAACGGCATGGCGCTCGTGTGCGCCGAGGCGTATCCCTGCCACACCAGAAGCCCATCCAGCCGGCAGCCCTCGACGAACTCGTAGCCCAGCCGGCTCTTGCCGATCCCGGGCTCGCCAACCAAACCCACCACCCGGGCGTCAGCAGCCAGCGCGCGTTCAAGCTCCGACTGCAGCCTGCCGAGCTCGGACTCGCGTCCGACAAAGCGTGAGAAACCACGGGCGCGGGCAAGCTCGAGCGGCGTCTGCACCGAGCCGGTGCCGATGAGCTCGAACACACGCAGCGGGGAGCTCGCTCCCTTGACCTCGAACTCGCCCGCCTCCCTTAGGCGAAAGTAGCCTTCGATCAGCTTGGCCGTGCTCTCGGTGATGAAGATCTTGCCCGGCTCCGCGAGCCCCTCCATCCGCTGCGCCAGACCGGCGGTATGACCGATCGCGGCATATTCGACGCTCAGCTCATCACCGATCGTGCCGACGACGACCTCACCCGAATTGAGCCCTGTGCGCACCGCGAACTCAAGGCTCTGCTCGCGAGCCAGCTCCTGCGCATAACGCGCGAGCTCGGCGTTGAGGTGCAGGGCCGCATGAGCCGCCAGCCGGGCGTGATCCTCGCGGGCCAGCGGGGCGCCGAACACGGCCATCATCCCGTCGCCCGTGAACCTCTCGACCCGACCATCAAAGAGGTGCACCCCATCGCAGAGGATCTCGAAAAAGCGGTCCATGATCGCCCACCACTGCTCGGTGTCCACCGCTTCGGAGAGGTTCATCGAGCCCTTTACGTCGACGAACAGCACCGTCACCTGCTTGCGCTCGCCCTCGACCGCACCGCGTGTGGCACGAAGCTGTGTCGCTATGTGCGGGGGTAGCGGCGGGCCCACGCTGGGGGTACGGCCGGCCGGGGCGCCTCGCGCGCGCAGCGGCTCGCCGCACTCCCCGCAGAAGCTCTGATCAGCTCGATTGGGGGCTCCGCACGATACGCACTCGAGCGCATCGCCCAGCGGCGTCCCGCAGCCTGCACAGAACCTTGAGCCCTCCTGATTCTCCTGTGTGCAATACGCGCAGCGGATCACACCTACCCCCGCATCAATCCCCGCGTTAGATAACCCTGCGTCAATATGATCCCACAGGGGTCGAGCTTGTGCCGGGTTCTAGTTCGTCGAGAGGGCACGCCACCGAGACCACGGCCGACAGGCTCACTCTGATCAGGTGGCTGATCTCTACAGGCTCGTCCATGCGGCCCAGGCTAGCGGCGCTCGCTGCCGAGCGAGAGCCTGGGCAGCGAGGCGGCGCCGTCGACCGCGATCGCCTGCCCGCTGATCTGGGCCGCCTCGGCGCTCGCGAGAAAGGCCACGGCGGCGGCGACCTCGCTGGGCTCGACGAGCCTCCCTGTCGGCACGGCGCACAGCACCCGTTCGCGCACCTCCTGTGGCATCGCGAGCACCTGCTCGGTCGCCACGAGACCGGGGAGGATCGCATTGACGGTGATCCCCTTGCCCGCGTTCTCGCTCGCGAGCGTGCGGATCATTCCCAGCTGTCCGGCCTTCGAGGCGGCATAGGCGACCTGCCCTGCGAGGCCCCCCAGTGCCGCGATGCTGGAGATCACGACGATCCGGCCATAGCCGCGTTCGCGCATCCCGCCGATGCAGGCCTGCACGGTGCGGAAGGCTCCGGTCAGGTTGACGTCGATGTCGCGCTGCCACTGCTCGGCGCTCATCTTGTGAGCCGGCGCGATCGTCGTCGTGATTCCCGCATTTGCCACGCAGACCTCGACGTCCTCGAGCGGGGGGAAGCTGTCCCGGGCGACGTCGAGCGTGAAATCGCAACCCTCGTGGAGGTCGAGCGTGAGGACCTCTAGGCCCTCGGCGGCCAGGCGCTCTGCGATCGCCGCGCCGATCCCGCGCGCCGCGCCCGTGACGAGCGCCCTGCGTGTCTCGGTCACAATGCAAGCCCGATCATCATCGAAGGAGGAGACGATGACAGACCGCTGGTTTTCCGAGCAGGAGCTCGAGCAGCTCTCGCGGCCGACGATGGACCGCGCCGTGGAGGCGATCGACGCCGGCGAGCTCCAAGAGGCCAGGCGCCTGTGCAGCGAGATGAAGCACGAGTGGCAGATGCTGCACGACCTGATGGCGGCAGGCGTGCTCGACCTCGTCTCCTTTATCCAGCAGCGACTGGGCGAGGAGGGCGTGGCGGAGGCGTGGAGGCAGAGCATGGGGCGAGGCTGGCGCCGTCACCATGACGCGATCGTGGCGCTCGACCGGCGCGAGCTCGTAGGTCTGCTGGCGGCCACATGGCGCGCACACTCCTGCTCGGGCGTGGGGCCGAACCCGGGCAGCTTCACGATCAGCGAGGACGAGGAGAAGGTCACGTTCACGATGAATCCCTGCGGCTCGGGACAGCGGCTGGTGCGCAACGGTGCATACGAGGGCCTGCCCGACGGTGGCCTCACGCGCGGGGCGCACGACTGGTCCTTTCAGCGCAAGGGGTTCCCGCTCTACTGCACCCACTGCAGCTTCATGAACGAGTCGCTGCCGATCCAGTGGTCCGGCTATCCGCTCTACCCCTCAGATCCCCCTGAGGACTATTCGAAGGACCCCTGCACCTGGTATTGGTACAAGGACCCCGACGCGATCCCCGCGCGCCACTGGAGCCGCTACGGCGCGGTCAAGCCTGGGCACCCCCCGGAGAGCACCTGAGCCAAGGGGCGACCCGCGAGCGATCCTCACCGCGGGCGCACTCACCGCTCCTGGGGGTCTGCGAGGATCACGTTCGCCGGGTCAGGCTTGCCCGCCGCCTCAGCCTCGCTGTAGTCGCCGAAGGGGGCGTCGCGGCGCGAGACGACTGCGCTCACGCCCTCGCTCTCGGCCAGCTCGATGAAGGCGCGCGCCTCGGGCGTGTTGCGCATGAGCCCGTCCAGCACAGGGCCGAGCAGCTGGGTGCTGGCCAGGCCCATGTTCTCATATGCCTGGTTCACGATCAGCTTCATCGCGGCGAGCTGGGAGAGCGGCATCGTGGCGAGCTGCTCAGCGCGCTCGCGAACCTCCGCCTGGAGACGCTCGAACGGAACGGCGGCGTTGATCAAGCCCGCCTCTGCCGCCTCGCTGCCGGACAGCGGCCTGCCCGTGAGGGCGAACTCCTTCGCCTTGGTGAGCCCCAGGCGGTAGAGCCACATGCCGGTCAGATAGCAGCCCCACATGCGCGAGTAGGGGGTGCCGATGCGGGCGTCCTCGCTGGCGATCACAAGGTCGGCACAGAGCGCCATGTCGCTTCCCCCGCCGACGCACCAGCCATGCACCTGGGCGATGACGGGCTTCGGCGAGCGCCACAGGCTCATGAACTTCGGCACGGCGCCGAGGCTCGGCGCGGTCGCGGCCACGAAGTCCTTCCCCGGGTCCCAGGATCCTTCGGTGGTGATGTGCTCATCCCAGTGGTGAAAGCCCCCGGCGAAGTCGAACCCTGCGCAGAAGGCGCGGCCGGCGCCGCGCAGGAGGATCACCTTGACCTCCGGGTCTGCGATCGCACGGTGGACCGCGCCCTCGAGCTCCTCAGGCATCGGCGGCACGATCGTGTTCAGCCGCTCGGGCCGGTTCAGCGTGATCGTGGCGATCGCGTCCGCGGTTTCATACAGCAGCGTCTCGTAGGACATCGAGCCTCCTGGAGAGTGGACAGATGAATGCTCAAGGCTTGTGCCGGCGCCTTTAGCGCAACCGGTGCACGGCCGATGCTAATGGCGCGCCGCTTAGGCAAGGACGCGAGGGGGACGCTCCTTCAGAGCCGGCGAGTGAAGAAAATGCAAAGATGCATGTGGGAGGCCCGACCAAAGGGGTTGCGATGAACAGCTCAACCACGCACTCAAAGACCGGCGAGCGCTCGGCGGTGAATGCGGCGACGGTCGCCGAGGCCTTCCGCATCACGGCGGCCGAGCGCGCCGATGATGTCGCGATCCGCACCAAGGGTGATGAGTTCACGATCACCTGGGGAGAGCTGCGCTCCCGCGTCGACGAGCTTGCCGGGGGCCTTGCGAAGCTCGGCCTCGGTCGCGGCGACACGATCGCCCTGCTGCTGTCCAATCGCCCGGAGTTCCACATCTGCGACCTCGCGGCGATGATGCTCGGCGCGACGCCCTTCTCCATCTACAACACCTACGCGCCCGACCAGATCCAGTACGTCGTCGCCGACGCCGAAGCGCGGCTCCTGATCTGCGAGCAGCAGTACCTACCGCAGGTGCTCGAGGCGCGCGAGGGCCTGGAGAAGCTCGAGCACGTCATCGTCGTCGACGGGGAGCCGCCTCCGGGGACGATCGCGCTCTCGGAGGTCGAGGGCTCGAACCCGGGCTTCGACGTCGAGGCCTCGGTCGCCGCGATCCGGCCGAGCGATGTGCTGACGCTCATCTACACCTCGGGCACGACCGGTCCGCCGAAGGGCGTGCAGCTGATTCACCGCAACCTGCTCGCGACCGTCGAAGGCCTCGAGCAGCTGATCGAATTCCCGCGCGACGGGCGCGTGATCTCCTGGCTGCCCGCGGCCCACGTGGCCGAGCGCGATGCCCACCACTACGTGCCGATTGTCTACGGCCTGCAGATCACCTGCTGCGATGATCCGCGCCAGGTCCTCTCCTACCTGCCCGAAGTGCGCCCGAGCTGGTTCTTTGCGGTACCCCGGATCTGGGAGAAGCTCAAGGCTGGGCTGGAGACGATGTTCGCCAGTCAGCCCGAGCAGCGGCGCGAAGTGATGCAGAGCGCGCTCGAGGCGAGCTTGCGCAAGGTGCGCCTCGAGCAGGCCGGCGAACCGGTACCGGCCGAGCTCGCCGAGCAGGTCGCGGAGGCCGACGCGGAGATCTTCGCCGGGCTGCGGGAGACGCTCGGGCTCGACCAGATCGAGGCGATCAACGTCGGCGCCGCCCCGACGTCTGTGGAGGTGCTGGAGTTCTTCCATGCGATCGGCCTGCCACTGGCCGAGCTGTGGGGCATGAGCGAGACCTGCGGGTCGGGGAGCGTGAACCCCAGCTGGAAGATCAAGATCGGGACGGTAGGGCCACCCGCACCGGGCGTGGATATCAAGCTGGACAGCGACGGCGAGGTGCTCGTGAAGTCCGATGTGGTGATGCTCGGATACCGCAACCTCCCGGAGAAGACAGCCGAGGCATTCACCGAGGACGGCTGGCTGCGCACAGGCGACATCGGCACATTCGACGAGGACGGCTATCTGACGATCGTCGACCGCAAGAAGGAGATCATCATCAACGCGGCCGGCAAGAACATGTCCCCGGCGAACATCGAGGGGACGTTGAAGAGCGCCTCGTCGCTGATCGGCCAGGCATGCTGCATCGGGGACAGACGCCCCTACAACACCGCGCTGATCGTCCTGGATGCGGACTTCGCGCCGGCCTGGGCGGCCATGCACGGCATCGAGGCAAGCTCGCTGGAGGCCCTGGCGGGCCAGGAGCCCGTGCGCGCGGCAGTGGCTGAGGCGATCGACGCGGCCAACGAAAAGCTCGCAAAAGTCGAGCAGGTCAAGAAGTTCACGATCATCGAGGGCGACTGGCTGCCCGGAGGCGACGAGCTCACGCCGACGATAAAGCTCAAGCGCAAGCCGATCGCCGAGAAGTACGCGGCCGAGATCGAGGCGATGTACGCCGGCTAGGCTAGGGCCGGCATCGGCTTGAACGATCCTCGAGGACCACGCGCACCGTCCTCAGCTGGCGGTCGCTGGCACCGCGCACGCTCCCGCCCAGCTCGAGCATTTGCTGGACGTAGGTGAGCGTCTCGCTCGTGAGCCGCTCACCCGGGAGCACGTTGGGTATGCCCGGCGGATATGTGGCGAGCGACTCGGCCACGATCCGCCCCGCCGCCTCGGCTGCCGGCACGACCTCCTGTGCCCCCAGGTACGCCTCGCGCGGGGTCATCGCCAGCTCTCCCCAGGGCGGCGGCGGCGCGAAGCTCGTGAGCGTCCCGCCGGGGTCGAGGCCCACGCGCTCGACCGCCGTGCGCAGCGCGCTCACCAGCCGCGGTGCCTCCGCGTGGCTGCGCTCGCCCATGCCGAACACCGCCACGAGCACGTTCTGGCCGTAGAGCTCGAGGTTGATGTCGCCGATCTCGCGCAACAGCGGCGCGAGCTCGTAGCCGCTCGCGGCGATGCCGCGCACGTCGACCGCGAGGCGCAGGGGGTCATAGGCGAACACCCCGGCTCGCCCGGCCATGCGCTCGTCGAGCACCTCGAGACCATCGATCGCGCGGATCTGCCCCCGCGCCTGTGAGAGGACCTTCATCGTCTCGGTTAGCAGCTCCCGCCCGTGGACCGCCGCCTGGCGCCGGGCCGCGTCGAGTGAGGCCGTGAGCAGCGAGCTGGGGCTGGTCGATTCCGTCAGCGTCACGGCCCTGTCGACGGCGTCCTCGTCGATCAGGGCGCCCGCCGCGGCTCCCAGGTGCAGCATCGCCGACTGCGTGAGGCTGCCCACGATCTTGTGCGTGCTCGAGATCACGAGGTCGGCGCCCGCCGCGAGAGCGTGCTCGGGAAGCTCCTCGTGGAAGGCCAGGTGAGCGCCCCACGCCTCGTCCACGATCAGCGGGACACCGTGATCATGGGCCACCGCAGCCAGCCGCGTGATGTCCGCGACGGCGCCGAAGTAGGTCGGGGAGACGACCCAGGCGCCGACCGCGCCGGGCGTATCAGCGAGCGCACGGTCGAGCGTCTGCTCGGCGAGGCAGTGGGCGATCCCGAGCTCGGAGTCAAGCTCTGGCGTCGCAAAGGTGGGGCGCAGGCCCGAGAGGATGAGCGCGTCGATCGTGCTCGAGTGGGCGTTGCGCTGCAGCACGACCTCGCCGCCGTGGTGGGCGAGCGCGAGGCCTGCCGCGATGTTGCCCTGGGAGGCTCCGTTGATCAGAAACCAGGCGCGCTTTGCGCCCCAGGCCTCCGCCGCGAGCTCCTGGGCCTCTTCGAAGGGGGTGGGATCCACGCCGACGTCGATCCCATAGGTCAGCGCGGGTATGTCGAGACTGAGGGCACGCTCGCCGATGGCTTCGAGCAGCCCGGGATCGGCGGCCGGCCCCCCCTTGTGCCCGGGGACGTGCAGACGCGCGGGCCTGCGCGCGGCGTAGGCGACGAGCGCGTCGAGGTAGGGAGCGCTGCGCTGACGGTCGTCCATCTCCCACCAGGCTAGAGCCAAGAGCCGCCACCGGGGCCGTCTCTTGGGCATAGCTGATCATGTTCCTCGAGCGCGATCAGTTCGTGGCGGAGACCTCCAGGCCCCTCCCGCCGACAGCGCTGAGCAGGCGCACGCGGACCGCGCTGTGGAGCTTGAGGGTTTTCGTCATCGTCGGGGTGATGGTCATCTACGCGTTCATCGACCAGCTGCACTAGCGCTGTCCTGCGCGACGAAGGTCTCAAGGCCGTCCTGCGTCCAGACCACCTGCTCGCGTCCCGGGCCCACGCCGACGAGCGTCACCGGCACCCTGAGGCGCTCGGCGATGAAGTCGAGGTACTCGCGCGCCCCGTCGGGGAAGTCTGAGAGCGTGCGGCACTCCCCCAGGTCCTCCTTCCAGCCGCGCATCTCGGTCAGCTGGGCGGTCGTGTGGTGCAGGACCGTCTGGTGATAGGGGAAGTCATCGAACTCGGCTCCTTCGGCCCCCCGGTAGCTCGTGCACACCTGCACGCGGTCGAGGCCCGAGAGGACGTCCAGCTTGGTCACGACCAGTGCCGTCATCGTGTTCAAGCGTGCGGCGTAGCGCAGCGCGACGAGGTCCAGCCAGCCCGTGCGCCGCGGGCGGCCAGTCGTTGTCCCGAACTCGCCTCCCCGCTGCCTGATCGTCTCGCCCATCGCGTCGTGCAGCTCGCTCGGGAACGGCCCCGCGCCGACACGCGTCGTGTAGGCCTTGGAGATGCCCCAGATCTCGTCGATGCTCTTCGGCCCCACACCCGTGCCCACGCAGGCTGCGCCGGCCAGCGGGTTCGATGAGGTGACGAACGGATAGGTGCCGTGATCGATGTCCAGCATCGCTCCCTGGGCGCCCTCGAAGATGACGTTCTTGCCGTCGTCAAGCAGCTCCCACATGAGCTTTGCGGTGTCGGCGATGTGCTGCTCCAGGCGGTGACCATAGGTCAGGTACTCCTCGGTCATCGTGTGCAGGTCGAGCGCCGGATCCTTCTCGAAGGGACGCAGCGAGAGGCGCTTGGGCTCCATCGCTGCGACGATCTTCTTCTTCAGGATCTTCTCGTCGAGCAGGTCCTGAACTCGGATCCCGAGCCGCGCGGCCTTGTCGGCGTAGCACGGCCCGATCCCTCTGCGTGTCGTCCCGATCTGCAGGCTTCCGAGTTTCGCCTCGCCAGCCGAATCGAGCAGCAGGTGGTAGGGCATGATCAGGTGGGCGTTGGCGGAGATGCGCAGCCCGCTCACATCCACCCGCCGCGCGCGCAGGGCATCGAGCTCGTCGATCAGAACCTTCGGGTCGATCACGACGCCGTTTCCGATCACGCAGCGCTTGCCCGGATAGAGGATCCCTGAGGGGATCAGATGGAGCTTCCACTCCTCCTCGCCCCTCACGATCGTGTGCCCCGCGTTGTTGCCTCCCTGGAAGCGCACGACAGCGTCGCCGTGTTCGGCGAGCAGATCGGTGATCTTCCCCTTTCCCTCATCGCCCCACTGGGCGCCGACTATCACGATTCCGGGCATCTGATGAGAGTTTAGGGAGGCCCCGGCGCCTCGCTTGCGGCACGTGCGCTCTGCCCCGCAGAGGCCCGTCGCGCATGCGAGCAAGGCTCAGGCCGTCTGCCGGCCGATCTCTTGGCGCTCAGCACGAAACTCGCGCCTTTGGTCCTCTCCGAAGAGGGGGATCAGATCGCCGCAGATCTCCACCAGCCGAGAGACCGTGCGCGCCCCGAGCCGCTCGGAGAGCTCGTCGGGCATGAGGTTGGTCGTCGCCACGATCGCCCGCTCTGCCTCATAGCGGGCGTTGACGATCGAGTAGAGCTGCTCGAGGACCCAATCGGTCCGGTTCTCGGCTCCGAGATCGTCGATGTGCAGCAGATCGACGGCCGTCAGCCGGTCCAGGAAGTCGAGCTTGCCCTGCTCTGAGTCCATCGCCTCCCGCAGCAGGTTGAGCAGGCGTGGAAGCGAGTAGATAGCCACCGACCGTCCCGCGTCGAGGGCCGCTTTGGAGACCAGCATCGCGAGCGTCGTCTTGCCCGTGCCGACGTCGCCCTGGATCCACAGGCCGCGGCCGGCGTCGAGGTTCTCCCCGACCGCCCTCACGTAGCGGCGGACCGACTGGATCTGGTCGGGGGCGGTTCTTGCGATGTCACTGACCGGCGGGCGATCGAAGGAGACGCCCTGGTATCTGCGCGGGATGCGACCGGCGAGGCTTCTCGTGCGAGCGACCGCGATGCGACCGGCGCGGCAGCGACAGTCCGTCGCGGTGTTCGTCGCCTCATCGACGACGAACCCGCTGCCGTCGCAGATGCCGAGCGCGCATGCCGGCTCTCCGAGCGCGCTCGCGAGGCGGTGCGATCCCGGCTGCAGCGGCTCCAGGGCGCGAGAGCCCGGGCTTTCACGGCCGGCGCTCACTGGACGTAGCGCTCGCCGGCGTAGTTCATGAACTTCGGGTACTCCTTCTGGAAGGTGAGCGTGACTTTGCCGACCGCCCCGTTGCGGTGCTTGGCGATAATCAGGTCGGCCTCGCCGGGACGCTCGGAGTCCTCGTTGTAGTACTCGTCGCGGTAGATGAACATCACCAGGTCGGAGTCCTGCTCGAGGTTCCCGCTCTCGCGCAGATCGGACAGCTGGGGCTTCTTGTCCGGGCGCTGCTCGACCGCGCGGCTGAGCTGCGAGAGCGCGATCACGGGGACTTCCAGCTCGCGCGCCAGGATCTTCAGGCCGCGGCTGAGCTCGCCCACCGCGGTCACGCGGCTGTCGTAGCGGCTGTCGGTTCGCATCAGCTGCAGGTAGTCGATGATGATCAGCCCGAGCCCGTCCTCGCACTGGCTGTGCAGCCGGCGTGCCTTCGCGCGGATCTCGAGCATTCCAACGTCGCTGGAGTCGTCGACCCACAGCGGAGAGTTGGACAGGAGCTGTGAGGCCTTGAGTATCTTCGGCCAGCGCTGCTCGGACACGCGGCCCTTGCGCAACTCCTCACCCTTGATCCGCGCCTGGGAGGCGACGAACCGCTGGGCCAGCTCGGCCTCGGCCATCTCCAGCGAGAACAGCGCCACCGGCCGCCCGTGCTCGACGGCCGCGTTCTCGGCGATGTTGCAGACCAGCGCGCTCTTTCCCATCGCCGGGCGGGCGGCCACGATGATGAGGTTGCCCGGCTGGAAGCCGCCGGTGATCTCATCGAGGTCCTTAAACCCGGACGGCGTGCCGGTCAGAGATGTGCCCTCGAGCGAGAGCCGGTGGAGCTTGTCGAGCTCCTCGTCCAGCACCTCGCCGATCCCGCGGAAGTCCTGATGGCGATCGTCCCGGGCCACCTCGAGCATCGCCTTCTCGGCCTGCTCGACCAGTTCGCGCGGGGCGGCCCGATGGCCGAGCACGCTCTCCTGGATCTCGTAGGAGGCCTTCAGCAGGCGCCTGAGCAGCGCGTTCTCTCGCACGATCTGCGCGTAGCGGCGGGCGTGCCCGGCGGCGGGGACGGCCCCGGTGAGCTCATCGACCGTCGCGGGGCCCCCAATGTCCTTCAGCTTTCCCAGCTGGCGCAGGCGATCGGTGACCGTGAGGACGTCAACCGGCTCGCTTTCGTTGTAGAGCGCGAGCATCGCCTCATAGATCGTCCCGTAGCGATCCCGATAGAAGTCCTCTGCCCTCAGGCCCTCTTCGATCACCAGGGCGTAGAGCGAGCGATCGGAGAGCAGGATCGCGCCGAGCACCGACTGCTCTGCGTCGAGATTGTGCGGGGGGGCGATCGCGCCCGCTGTGGAACCGGCTGCGCCGTTGGCTGTCGAGACGGCGCTCATGTCTGCGGCGAGTCTAGATCGGCCGCCCTCGCCGTCCGGACGGACTCCCCGCTATCTCGGAAGAATTCGCTCTCCACGAACACATGTTCGCACAGGGCGGGGACGGAGCCGCGAAAGAGCCGCTACTTCTTGGCGACGACCATCGTCTTGATCGTGGCCGTCACGTTCTCGACGACCTCGACCACGACCATGTAGGTGCCGACGTTCTTGATCGGCTCCGGCAGGTGCACGTTGCGTTTATCGATCTTCAAGCCACGCGCTTCCTTGATCGCCGTCGCGATGTCCTGAGCGGTCACCGACCCGAACAGGCGCCCGTCGGCGCCGGCCTGCTGAGGCACGGTGAGAACCGTGCGGTTGAGCAGGTTCACGTTCTCTTGCGCCTTCTCGATCGCGTTTCGCGCGGCTCGCTCGGCGGCCTGCTGGCGCTGGCGGATCGCTTCGACCGCACCCCTCGTCGCCGGCTGGGCGAGCCTGCGCGGGACGAGATAGTTGCGTAGATAGCCCTTGGACACGTCGACCACGTTGCCCTGCTCGCCGAGCGAGTCGACGTCTTTCAGGAGAATCGCCTCGGGCATGCAGGCTCCTAGCGATCGCGATCGCGATCGCCGCGTTCGCGGCGGGGGCTGTCCTCGCGGCCGCCCTCGTTGACATAGGGCAGGAGCGCCAGCTCGCGGGCGCGCTTGACCGCGCGGGCGATCTGGACCTGGTGGCGCCGGCAGGAGCCCGTGATCCGCCGCGAACGGATCTTGCCCTTCTCTGAGATGAACTTCCTCAGCGAGGCCGCATCCTTGTAGTCGACCTGCTCGATCTTGTCACGGCAATGCTGGCATGGCTTGCGCCGGCCGCTTCCGGGGCCGCCCTTCTTGTCTCGCCGGCGGACCGGCTTGCCGCGACCGCGTGCTTTCGCCATCAGCTTGCGCCGCGCCGGCGCTGGTCGGATATGGCTGGGGTGGGAAACACAGATACCTCGCTGTACTGGCTGGAACGTGGCTGGCTAGAACGGAATGTCATCGTCGCCGGTCGGACCGGCGACAGGTGCGGGCTGGAAGTCCCGTTCGTCGGGCGGGACGTCGCTGCCCTCGGAAGCCCCGTTGCCCGCCGGACGATTTTCGAAGGACCCGCCTGGAGCGGAGGCTTCCTCGCGCGAACCCAGGAACTGCACCGAATCGGCAATGATATCGGTTGCTTGGCGCTTGGTGCCGTCCTGTGCCTCCCACTCACGCCACTCGAGGCGCCCGTCGATCGCGACGGGGCGCCCCTTCGAGAGGTAGCGGGCCGCGTTCTCGCCTTGCGCGCCCCACACCGTGACGTTGAAGTAGTTGGGCTTGTCCTCCCATTCGCCCGAGCTCGCGTTCTTGCGGCGGGTGTTGCATGCGATGCGCAGGCTGCACACCGACATCCCGCTCGGCAGCGAACGCAGCTCGGGATCGGCGGTCAGGTTTCCGGTCATCACGACCCTGTTGATGTTGGTGGCGGCCACGGCTGCTCTTCCTTTCGGCTCGTTGCTTGTCCGGTCCGGCTGTTTGGCTCGTCGGTATGCGTATGCGGGCGCTGAAGAAACCCTCGGACCCGCTCGAGCTCGCCCCTTCTTTGAGTCTAGAGGGGCCTGCGGGCGCTATTCGCGCGCCGGCCCCCTAGGAGTCCGCTTGTTGCGAGGATCGCTTATCGCGCGGGGAGGTGCCGAACAGCTCGTCCCAGTAGGGCGCGCTGATCCCGAAGCCACGTGTCTCGTCCTGAAAGTGATGGCGCATGTGGCGCTCGCGCAGCATCCTTCCCAAGCGCCCGCGGGGGCGGAAGTGATGCAGGTAGTAGTGCATCATGTCGTAGACGAGATAGCCCGCGAAGAAGCCGGCGCCGAGGCCCGGCGCGTAGCGGGCGCCGAAGATCAGGTAGAGAATCCCGAACACGAGCGCACCGAGCGGGATGCTCACCGCCGGGGGCATCACGAGCCGCAGGGGGTCGTTCGGGTGGTCGTGGTGGATGCCGTGGATGATCCAGTGCATGCGCGCGCCGAGCCCCTCCTCCGGCTCGAAGTGGAACACGATCCTGTGCAGCCAGTACTCGAACAGCGTCCAAAGCGCGTACCCGGCCGCGGCCAGCCCAAGCGTCACGATCAGGCTGACGCTCGCCAGCGCCCAGGCCACGAGTGCGACTACCGCCGGGACGAAGATCACGACAGGCACCGCCGGATGCACACGCGAGAGGGCATCGAGCAGCCTCGAGTCGAACATCGGCGGCGAGGCACGCAGGACGTCGGTCCTGCTGCTCGCGGATTCGTTGACGTCCTCAGCCCAACTCATGTGCGAATGGTAGCCGCAGAAACGAGACACGAGCGGGAACGCGCCCCCATCCGGCACACGGCACCGAGAGCCTCTAGGCGGGCTCGCCGGCCGCAGTCTCCGGCTCGAGATGGGGCTCGGTCTCGGTCGCCGGCTCGATCTCGGCCACCGCTGAGGGCTCGGCCGCCCGCTCGGGCACGGCCGCCGGGGCCTGCTCGAGTTGGCTCTCGGGGCCCGCTCGACGCGCCACCGGCGCCCCTGCCCGCACGTCCGGTGCCTCCGGCACGCCAGGCTTCAGCTTTATGATGCGATAGCGCAGGATGCCGTCGATGATCCGCAGCGAGCGGTCGAGCGTGCCGATCAGCTGCGGCGTACCGGCGTGGATCTGCTGCTGGTGGTACTCGGCGTTCGTCTTGCGGT
Organism: Solirubrobacteraceae bacterium; assembly: GCA_049512215.1. Lineage (GTDB taxonomy): Bacteria > Actinomycetota > Thermoleophilia > Solirubrobacterales > Solirubrobacteraceae > Palsa-744. Next base: position 54,336 of record JBEKXJ010000010.1, on the reverse strand, counting down.
CGTTCGGGTATGTCAGCGCCCGGTCGCCCCAATCGTCTTGGCGCACAAGCTCGCCTTGAGCCTCGATCGCCGCGCGCGCGTCGGCGACGATCTTCGCGCGCGCGAGCTCCTCGACCTGCGGGTCAAGGAGAAGCACGAGGTCGTATGTGGATGCGGGTAGGGTCATGCTCGGGGCTGTCCGGAAGACTAGCGGGTCGGGCCGGGAGGTCTCGGCGGCGCATCGGGCGTCTCGCGCGGCCACCTCGCCGTGGACGCCCCTTGGCTCCTAACGCGAGCGGCCCTTCGCGCGGATGTCCGCCAGCTGCTCGTCGATCCAGTCGCCGGGGTCGCGCGAGGTGACGATCTCCACGAGTCCCTCCGCGCGGCGGCGGCGCTCGCTCGGAGCCATCGTCAGCGCCGCGTAGATCGAGTTGGCCAGCTCCTGGATGTCGAAGGGGTTGACCGACAGCGCGAAATCGCCCAGCTCCTCGTGCGCGCCGGTGTTCTCCGAGAGGATCGAGACGCCCTTGCGCTCGTTCACGATCGGCCCCTCCTTGGCGACGAGGTTCATGCCGTCGAACATCGCGTTCACCAGCAGCACGTCGTAGTGCTTGTAGGCCGCCATCGCCTCCTCGAGGTCGTCGCGCAGCTTCAACTGGATCGGCATCCAGTCCGGCGTGCCGTGCCTGTGGTTGACGACCGCCACGAGCGCCTCGATCCGCTCGAGATACTCCGCGTACTGCGGGACGTCGGTTCGCGAGGGCATCAGCTGCGCCACGAAGGTCACCCGCTCCGAGAAATCAGGATGCTGTTCTAAGAACAGGTCGAAAGCAGAGAATCCGCGCAGGACGTTCTTGCTCAGGTCGGCCCGGTCGACGCGCAGGATCATGAAGTCCCTGCGCCTCAGGAGCAGATCCTGCTCGAACTCCCCGACGCGAGCGCCCTGCGCGATCTGGCGAGTGGCCTCGTGGTCGATCGGCAGTGGATATGCCCTGACCCAGACCTCGCGCTCACCGAACTGCACCACCCCGCGCTCGAAGTCCACCTCCAGGTCCATCAGGTCGCGGCAGCACTGCAGGAAGTTCCGTCTGTAAGAGCGCGTGTGAAAGCCGACGATGTCGTTCGCCAGCAGGCCCGCGAAGATCTCCTCGCGGATCCGCGTAGGCAGCACCAGCCACGCGTCCGACTGCGTCCAGGGGATATGGATGAAGTGGTGCAGGAACACATCAGGACGCGCCCGGCGCACGAGGTCGGGCAGCGTGTAGAGGTGGTAGTCGTGGACCATCACGACCGGCTCCTCGACATCCTCGAGCTCCTCCACGACTGCCCGCGCGAGATCCTCGTTCACGGCGTTGTAGCCGAACTCGAAGGCCTCGATCTCCTCGCGGCGGATGTCCGGGGCGTTGGAGAGATCCCACAGGTAGTGCTGGATGAACCACAGCATCGGGTTCGCAAAGACGCTGTAGAAGCGTTGGTATGCCTCTGGATCGCTGATGACGAGCCGTACGTGGAACTCGCTCCCGCCGGGCGCGCGCACGGGGAAGGCTCGCCCGCCGTTGCTTCGCGAGACCTCGGCGTCGTACTCTGACATCGCCGAGGCGATCCAAGTCGCTTCGCGGTTCCTCGCCAGACCACTCAGTGCCGTCACGAGACCGCCCGAACCCCGCTGGACCTCGCCGCCGGCATGGAAGGTGACCGGTCCGCGGTTGCTCACCAGCACGAGCGGAGCCCGCTGTGCCGGATCGCGGCTCATGCTTCCTTCAGCTCGTTGAAGATGCGCAGGTAGTCGCGCAGGTAGCGCGGCGTGAGGAAGTGCGCGCGGACATGCTCCTTGCCGCGCCTGCCGAGCGCTCGGCCGAGCTCGGGGTCGCGCAGGACCTCGAGCGCGCGCGTCGCGCACTGCTCGGCGCTCGAGACCAGGAACCCGGTGACGCCGTCCTCGATCTGCAGGGGTATCCCGCCGACGTTCCCGCCGATGAACGGCCGCGCCTTCCAGATCGCCTCAGACACCGTCAAGCCGAAGCCCTCGCGTGTGGACTTCTGGATCAGCACGTCCGCGTGCGACTGGAACGCGTTGACCTCGATCGCCCCGACGTTGTTGAAGTTGTTGAGGATGTGTATGTCCGGATCGCCGTCCGCGTGGGCGATGGTCGCGTTGAAGAAGTCCCAGCCCTCGGGGTCGTCGCTGGCCATCGAACCCACCAGCGCGAGCTGCACCTCCGGCATCGACTCCTTGACGTAGCGATAGGCGTCGATCACACCCAGCGGGTCCTTCCAGGGATCAAAGCGCGAGACCTGGCAGATCAGCGGCCGGTCGACGTCGATCCCGAACTGCCCGCAGACGTACGCTCCGTCCTCGGGCGAGAGCGCCATGTTCTTCGGCGTCAAGGGGTCGATCGCGGGCGGCACGACGTTGACATGTCCCTTCATTCCCGCGGGCACGTACGAGTGCATGTGGAACAGCGACTCGGGATAGTTTTCGATGTAAGGCATCAGCCGTGCGATCGTCTGCCTGTTGGGCGTCGACAGATCGATGTGACATCGCCACACCCAGCCCTTCGCCTTCTCGGGCACGAGCCCGCAGAGGGCCGCCGGCTGGGGGTCGTGGACCAGGCACACGTCCCATCCGCCGGAGAGCTCGCGCGCGTTCATCTCGCCGTAGCGCTGCCAGGTCGCCCATTGCTCCTCGTCCAGATCTTGAGGCGCCCCCTGTAGTGCGTTGTGCATGAGCTTGGTCGCATTGAAGAACTCCTCGCGCCCGTAGATCACCTGCCACTCGCAGTCCAGGCCGACGTCGCGCATCAGCGGCACGAGCGTGTAGAGGATCTCCGAGACGCCTCCGCCGAAGGCGGTCGCCGATATGTGCACGACGCGCTGGCCCTGCAAAGGCTCGGCCAGCTCGCGGATCTCGGCGATCAGCTCGCGACCGCAGATGTGCGTGTAATCGGCGAGCGTCTTGTTGGCAACGGCCACGGGCTGGAGCACGCGCCCGCACGATATCCGAAGGCGCGCGCGTATCTTTTGCACGCGGCCTTTTCGCAGTCGCGCGCGAGACCGACCCCCGAACTATGGTCTAGGTAGATGCTCAACGGGCGCCTCTACCGCTTGGCCTTCGTGCCCTTCATGCTCGCGCTTGCGATCGCCGCCTTCTCCCTGACGGGGCGTCCGGCGCCGCTCACCTCGACGCTGGCCCCTGACGCCTTCGAAGGAGCGCCTGCATTCTCGGAATTGCAGAGCCTGGCCGCCGAATTCCCCTCCAGGCGCCCCGGTAGCGCCGGCGACGAGGCGCTCGCCAAGCGCATCGCCCACACGATCGAAGGCCTTGGTGGTGCCGCCGCCGGCGGTTTCTCGGTGCGTGTGCGGCATTTCGAAGGCTCGACGATCGACGGAGAGAAGCCGCTGAGCACCGTGATCGCGCAGCGGCCGGGCTCGACGAGCGCTCCGCCGATCGTGATCCTCGCCCACCGCGACGCCGCCGCAAGGGGCTCGCAGGCAGCGCTCTCCGGGACGGCGGCGCTGCTCGAGCTCGCGCGTGTCTTCGCGGCCCGCGAGACGCGACGGGCGATCGTGCTCGTGTCGACGAGCGGAGGCAGCGGCGGCGACGCCGGCGCGGCGGACTTCCTCGCCAACGCTCACGGCCCCTTCGACGCGGCGATCGTGCTGGGTGACCTCGCGGGGCTGGGTGCCAAGAGGCCCTTCGTCGTGCCCTACTCGGATGCATTCGGCTCCGCTCCGGAGCAGCTGCAGCGAACGGTCGCAGACGCGATCACCCAGGAGACAGGATGGGACCCCGGGGCTCCGAGCGTACTCGGCCAGTTCGCCCACTTCGCGTTCCCGCTCGCCGCCGGCGAGCAGGGGCCGCTCAACGCCGGCGGGCTCCCGGCGGTGCTCGTGCAGGTCTCCGGCGAAGGCGGCCCCTCCCCGCGGGCCCCCGTCAGCGCCGAAAGGCTCGCGGGCTTTGGTCGTGCGGTCCTGAGCACGGTCGACGCGCTCGACGTGGCCGGCGAAGTTCCCTCCGAAATGCAGACGGGGGTACTCATACAGCAGAAGATCCTTCCGGCGTGGGCGTTGCGACTGCTCGCCGGCGCGCTCCTGCTCGGCCCGCTGATCCTCGCGGCCGACGGCCTTGCGCGCCTGCGCCGCCGGCGTGCGCCCGTCGGGCGCTGGACGCTGTGGACGCTCTCCTGCGCGCTCCCGTTCCTCGCCTGCGCCCTGTTCGCCTACGTGATGGGATCACTCGGCGTCCTCGCGGCCCCGCCGTCGGTGGCGGTGCTCGGCGGTGCGCTTCCCTTCGACGGCTCTGCCGCGGCGGCAGTCGTTGCGCTCGCGCTCGTTTTCTTGCTGTCCTGGATGCTGTGGCGCGTGATCATGCGGCGGCTCGGGTGGGGGACCCGTCCGGACCCGGAAGCGGCGGGCCTCTCGATGCTGCTGCTGCTCCTCGGTGTAAGTTTGATCGCGTGGGCTTGGAATCCCTACACAGTCCTGTTGCTGCTGCCGGCGCTGCATCTGTGGCTGCCCGTGGTCTCTCCCGAGCTGCGCCCACGAGCGCTCGCGGTGCTCGCGCTCGTGGCGCTCGCGCTCGTTCCGCTCGTGCTGCTGATCGCCTTCTACGCCGATCAGCTCGGCCTCGGGCCCGGGGGGGTGGCATGGACGGCCGTCCTGCTCCTCGCTGCCGGGCACTTCGGGGTGCTCGGGGCGATCTTGTGGAGCCTCAGCTTCGGCTGCGCGGCCACGGCGGCGATGCTCGCCCTCTCACCGGCCAGCGAGCTCCCCGGCAGCCAGCACCGAGCGCCGCCAAAGATCACGATTCGCGGCCCGCTGTCCTATGCCGGCCCGGGATCTCTCGGCGGGACCGAGTCGGCTCTGCGACGATAGTCGGGCGGTGAGCGAGTTCCCATTCAACTCCGGATCGCCCCGCGGACGCAGGTTGTCCGGCGGGGCTGCCCGGCAGCGCTCATACGGGCGAGGTGCGCCCAGCGCGCAGCGCCCCTCGTGGTCGCGGCGGGGGCTGCGTGCGCTGGCGGCGGGGCTGATCCTCGCGGGAGCGCTCGCGTTGATCGACGCGGTCGTCACGCTCGTGTGGCAGGAGCCGATCTCCGCGCTCTACGCGACGCTCAGACAGGATCATCTCAAGGGGTCTCTGGCGAAGGTCGAACGCACGAACCCCACACCGGTCGAGCAGAGGGTGCTCGCGAAGCTATCGGACGAGCGTGAACGGATCGCGTTCCTGGCGCGTGATCTCGAACGCCACGCGCCCAACGGCAGCGCGGTGGGACGGATCGTGATCCCGCGCATCGGCGCGAGCTACGTGATGGTCAAGGGAACCGACAGCGAAGACCTGAAGAGCGGGCCGGGCATCTACCCGGAAACGTCCTTTCCCGGCATCCCCGGCACGACCGCGATCGCCGGGCACAGAACTACCTATCTGGCGCCCTTCCGGCACATCGACGCTCTCCGAGCAGGCAGTCGTGTGCTGCTGAACATGCCCTACGCCCACTTCACCTACACCGTCACCGGCCAGCGCGTGGTAGCGCCCACCCGCGTGAACGCCGCAGTCGCCGAGATCGGCTACACCCGCCTCGTGCTCTCGGCCTGCACGCCTCTGTTCAGCGCCGCCAAACGCCTGCTCGTCTACGCCCGGCTCACCCGCACCGTGCCCGTCGGCGCCGCCCGCCTGCTGCCGGGTGGCGTCGTGGCCGGGCCGATCGAAGCGCGCCTGTCCGCGCCGCGGGCGCGTCCGTGGGCACCCCTACCAGCGGTGCTCGTATCCCTCGATCCGCACGACGTCACCCCGCTCGTCTAAGAGCGTGAGCCCCGGAGGCCCGCCGCTCAGCACCTCCCCGATCCATGTGACCTCGAGCTCGCCGGCAGCGCGCACCGCCTGCTCGACGCGCCCGCGGTCATCGGGCGAGGCGCAGAAGCAGAGCTCGTAATCTTCTCCCCCGGCGACCGCCAGCCGCCAGGGGGAGACCCCGAGCTCGGCGCAGATCTCCGCAAGTCCCTCCTCCAGGGGTAGCTCCTTGAGATCGACCCGCAGGTGGGTTCCGCTGGCACGCCCGATGTGAGCGGCGTCGGTGGCGATTCCGTCGGAGAGGTCGATCATCGCGTGGACGCCGGCGGCGGCCAGGGCGCGGCCCTCGCTCAGTCGCGGCCACGGATGGCGCATGCGCGAGAGTGCCCGCTCGGCATGGGCTGAGCGCGCGGCGCGCTGCTCCAACACCGCCAGCCCCGCCGCCGCGCCGCCGAGGCGGCCGGTCACCCCGACGAGGTCGCCTGCCAAGGCGCCGTCTCGCCCGACGAGCTCCTGCTCGGTGTCTGCCCAGCCAACCGCGGTGACGGCGACGGTCAGCGCGGGGGCGCATACCACGTCGCCGCCCGCGATCGCGGTTGCGGTCTGCTCGGCGAGCGCCTTCGCGGCGCGCATCAGCTCGAGCGCGCTCTCCTCGGCGAAGCCCGGCGGCAGGCCCAGCAGCACGTAGGCCTCGCCCGCCTGCGCGCCCATTGCCGCGAGGTCTGAGAGCGCACCCGCCAATGCCCGGTGGCCCACCTCTGCCGGCGTCGCCCAGCCCGGGCGCAGGCGGAAGTGGACGCCGTCGACGAGCGCGTCAATGGAGGTTACGCAGAGCGGCCGCGCTCGCACGACGGCGGCGTCGTCTCCGATCCCGCGCAGGATCCTCGATCCCCGCGGAGCGCTCCAGCCGACGGGCACGCTCGTGCGATCGGCTTGCGCTGCTGTCCGCCTCTCGCCTGCCGCGGGCGCAAGCGTGAGCTCGGCCGCGATCGATTCGATCAGGGAGTGCTCAGCGATGCCGGTGCTCAGCGGTGACGGTAGACGATCCGCGCGCGGTCCAGGTCGTAGGGGGACAGCTCGCAGCGAACACGATCCCCCGGGAGGATGCGGATCCGGAAACGCCGCATCTTGCCCGCCACGTGCCCGAGCACGACGTGGTCGTTGTCGAGCTTGACGCGGAACATCGCGTTGGGCAGGGCCTCGATCACCTCGCCCTCGAATTCAACCTTGTCCTCCTTCGCCACGACACATCCGATCTGGGCCAAGCACCCGGTTGGGGGCGACCCTTCGTTTCAGCCTGAAGCGTCAAACTACCAGCGTACGGGCGCGGAGGTCTCAAGGTGCTCGCTGAACGGCCGGTCAGCCCGGGGCGGCGCCACCGGTTGTTCTTATCGACGGGGCCTTGGGGGAGGGTGGGGCAGGCCGGCTCGGCGCGGGGGCGGCCTTGGGGGCGCCGCCCCTATTCTGCGTGCCGCGGGTTTCCCGGGCGTGGCCGAAGCTGCGCCCTGCTGTCGGCCCGGCTTCTTCGCCCAACTGATTCACGGCCGAGAGACCGGTGCTGGCGAACTTGCCGAAGAACGGGTGGTAGGAGATCGCTTCCTTGGACTGGGGGAAGGGCACGCAGGGCTTGCCTTCGTTGACAGCCGCCATGTAGTCGTGCCAGATTTCCGCCGGAAGGTAGCCACCCTGCTGGGGCTCGCCATGGACGTCGGTCATCGAGACTCGCCTGTTTGGATATCCCATCCATACGACGGTCGAGTAGTCGGGGGTGTAGCCGTCGAGCCAGGCATCGACCAGTTCGCTCGTAGTCCCGGTCTTGGCGGCGGTCGGACAGTCGATCGCCGAGCGCGTCGCGGTGCCGCTCTGGACGTTCTGCTCGAGGATGCTGGTCTCCTCGCCGGTCACGGCTTCACTGAGCACCCTCACGCGGTGGGGCTGGCCCCAGTTGTTGTCGACCTTCCCGTCGGGAAACACGACCTTCGTGATCGCGATCGGGCTGTTGCGCCACCCGCCGTCGGCGACGGTCGCATAGACGTCGGCCATTTCCAGCGGCGTCACGCCGAGGGTGAGCCCGCCGAGTGCTTCGGCCGGGTAGCTCGAGAGGTGGGTGCTGACACCCATCGCGTAGGCCATCTTGGTGACGGTTTCCTCGCCTAGATCGGCCGCGAGCTGAGCGTAGACGGTGTTGTCGGAGGTGAGCGTGGCATCGATGAGGTTGATCGACTTGTTCAGCGAGGTGCCCTCGAAGGTCTTGACTTCGTAAGTTGGATAAGCCGGCAGCCAGCCGGGGTAGAGCGTGTGCGAGAGGTAGTAGGTGCTGTAGGGGTCGACCCCGCGCGAGAGCGCGTCGGCGAGGTCGATCGCCTTGAACGTCGAGCCTGGCTGGCGATGCCCGTCGGCCGCGAGGTTGTACTGCGACTGCTCATAGCTCTGTGACTCGGCCATCGCCTCGATGTCGCCGTTGGCGGGATTCAGCGTGACGATCGCGGAGGCCGGATCTTCGGGCTCGTTGAGAACTTCCGCGATCGCTTTGCGCGCGAGCCGTTGCATGTTCAGGTTGATCGTGGTGTAGACCTTCAGGCCCCCCTGCTCGACGGTGTTCGCGCCGTAGCGGTTCACGAGCTGCTCGCGGACGTATTCGAAGAAGAAGTCCTCTCGTCGCTGGGAGTAGTAGGTGCCGAGCTTCACGCCCAGCGGCGCCCTCTCGGCCGCGGACGCCTGCCCGCTGGTGATGTAGTGCAGTTCTGCCATCTTCCTGAGCACCTCGTCGCGCCGTTCTCTGGCTGCGGAGGCGTCGCTGAAGGGGTTGTACTGCGACGGCGCCTGGGGAAGGCCGGCGAGCAGCGCGGACTGCTCGAGGTCAAGCTGGGAGGCGGGTTTATCGAAGAAGATGCGCGCGGCCGCCTGCACGCCGACTGCCGTCTGGCCGCCGACGGTCCCATAGGGGACGCTGTTGAGGTAGCTGGTCAGGATCGAGTGCTTGCTGTGTTGTTTCTCGTACTCGAGCGCGAGCTTGGCCTCGATGATCTTCTGCCGGAGAGTGTGCTTGTCGTCGCCTAGGTAGAGATTGCGCATCAGCTGCATCGTGATCGTCGAGCCCCCCTGGAGCGCGGCGCCTTTGCTGATGTCCTTGACGGCCGCCCGGAAGATCCCCGTGACATCGACGCCGTGGTGTTTGTAGAAGCGCTGGTCCTCGATCGCCACGGTCGCGTTCTTCAGGTTTGCGGGGATTTCGCTCCAGCCGACCGGGCTGCGCAGCTGATCGGACTCGATGAAGCCCAGGCGCGTTCCATCGGCGGCGAACACCTGCGATGAGCCTCCGCTGAGGATCGGGTGCAGGGTTTTTAGCGCCGGGGCGGACTGGGCGACGTTGAGCACGTAGGCCGCGGCGACGATCGTGCCGATGAGCGCCGCGCCGCCGAAGAGCCCGCCACCGAGCAGGAGGATCCGCGTGGGCCCGGCTCGGTTGTGCCTGCGCCGGCGTTGTCGTGATTGTCGAGACATCTCGTGACCAAGCCGAGGTTACCGCTGGAAAGTGTGATTTCCTGCCATTCGCGCTGCCGTGGCCTTCCCGCCGGCGCCACACCCTCATGAATCCAGACACCGCGGAGCTCCTCCCCCCAGGCACTGTCGGCGAGCTGACCGTCCCCGTCGAGCATCCGCCGACCCCGCGCCGAGCTCTCGCAGGAGCGTCTGGGCGCAGGGCGCGGGCGCAAGCCGAGCCGCGATCGGTCGACCGCGTGCACATGACGGCTGTGCGCGAGAGCTGGCGGGCGCTGTGGAGCTCGCGCCTGCTGGTGTGGGCGGCAGGGATGGGAACGCTCGCGGCCACCGGCTTTGGGCCGGTGCGCAACGCCTTCAACCCGCCGGGTGTGACCAGAGGATTCGGCTGGCTCGGTGACCTCCTGGCGGCCCCGGCGGCACGCTGGGACGCCTCCTGGTATCTGGTTATCGCGCATTACGGCTACCGCCCCGAACTCGGTTCGTTCACGGCTCCGCGCGCGGCCTTCTTCCCGCTCTACCCGCTCGGCCTCGCGGCGATCTCAGGGCTCGGCGTGCCGCCCGTGCTCGCCGGCGTGCTGCTGTCGCTGCTCGCCCTGGCAATGGCCCTCTACGGCATCCACCGCCTCACCACGCTCGAGCTCACAGCCGTCGGGCGAGCTCGCGCGGGACGTACCGGGAGCGCTGGCGGGCGGTCGGCTGAGGTGGCTCGCCTAGCCGTGAGCGTGACCGCGTTTGCGCCGATGGCCTTCTACTTCTCAGCGGTCTACTCGGAGTCGCTCTATCTCGCTCTCTCGGTGGGGCTCTTCTGGTGCGCGCGCCAGGGGCGCTGGGCGTGGGTGGGCGTGCTCGGCGCGCTCGCGGGCGCGACGCGGAGCACGGGCCTGGTGCTGGCGCTGCCCGCGCTGATGCTCTACTTCTACGGGCCGCGCGAGGATCGCCCGCCCGAGCTTGAAGATGCGGGGCCGGCTGGTTCCGATCAGCCGCAGAGCGCCTCCGCGAGGGCGTATCGCGCGGCGAGCGCGGCGATCGCCAGGCTGCGCCCACGCTACCGCATGCGCAGAGATGTTCTCTGGATGGGGCTGATACCCGCCGGGCTGGTGCTCTACATGGGCTATCTGGGGCTCTCCGGGGGAGACGCGACGGCGCCGTTTCACGCGCAGGACGTATGGGGCCGGCATTTCGCCGGGCCCTATCTCGGTGTGTGGGACGGGGTCAAGGCGGCGTTCGAGGGGACCCGTCAGCTGCTGTCCTTCCAGAGCCGTCACCGTTACTTCCCGATTGCGGGCGGCAGCCCGTACATAACAGCTGGGCACAACCTGCTCCTGCTCGCCTTCCTGATCGCGGCCGTGCCGGCGCTCGTGGGCGTGCTGCGACTGCTGCCGCTCGCCTACGGCGCCTACGTGATCGCCGCGCTGGCCCTGCCGCTCTCCTACCCTGTCGCCCCCCAGCCGCTGATGTCGCTGCCCCGCTTTCTCGTCGTGCTGTTCCCCTTGGGCATCTGGCTCGCGGCATGGCTGGCGGCACGGCCGCGCGCGCAGCGGCCGGCGCTCGTCGTCTCCGCGCTGTTAATGGCTCTCTTCGCGACCGAGTTCGCGACCTGGCACTGGGTGGCCTAGGCGATGGACGATCGCCTTCCTGTGGATGGCGCCGAGAGGCAGCCTCCTCTGGCGTGGCAGAACCCGACCGAGCCCCGATCGCCGGAGCCGCCCGCGAGCGACCCGGTGCGCTCGCCTGCGAGCGACCCGGCGCGCTCGCCCGAGACCGACTGGCCGGTGTGGACGGCCCCGCTCGCGTTGGTGGGAGGGCTCTTGCTCGCGGCGGCCGGCGGCCTCGCGGTCGACCTGCCGGCGCTCGCCTTCGGGGTCACGATCTCGAGCTCGCACACGCCGCCGGGACTGACAATCGCCGATACCTTCGTGCAGGACCTGGCGTTCGTGTGCGCGGCCGTCTACTGCGCTCACATCGGCGGGCGCGCCGTGCGAGCCTGGCAGTTCGGGCTGCGGCGCCCGGGCATCGGCTGGGGTCGGGCTGCGCTGATGGTGATCTCACTGCTGTTCCTGTTCGTGATCCTCAGCGCGGCCTGGGCGGAGGCGGTCAACCCGAGCAGGGAGAAGCTGCTCGAAGAGCTCGGCTCAAACGAAGGCACGACGCTGCTGCTGCTCAGTGCCGCGCTGACCTGCGTCGTCGCGCCAATCTGCGAGGAGTTCCTCTTCCGCGGGCTCATATTCACGGCGCTGCGCAACTGGCGGGGCACGTTGCCCGCGGCCGTGCTTACCGGGCTGCTGTTCGGGGGGGTGCACGCCGGCTCTGCGCCGGGGCTCGACCTCGTGCCGCTGGCAGCGCTCGGCTTCGGGCTTTGCCTGCTCTACCGTTTCACGGGCTCGCTGTACCCGTCGATCGTGGCGCACTCCTTGAACAACTCGGTTGCCTTTGCGAGCCTCGAGGACTGGAGCTGGCGGCGGGGCCTCGTGCTGATCGCGAGCGCGCTGCTGGCGATCGGCGCGCTCGTGCTGTCCTTCAAGCGCGCAGGCTTGATCGGCGCCGAGCCACCGGTTCGCAAGACGGCTGCATTAGGATCAGGCTCATGAACGGAGTGCGTCGAGCAGCCGAGCTTCTGCTCGTGTTGCTCTCGGCGGCGGCAGTCCCCGCGCTCGCGTCCGCCGCCTCGCCCGCCGGCGCACCGTCCTTGCCCGTGCCGCCTGCTCCGAGCGCGGCGCCGGGGCAGGTCAAACTCCTGCTGGCGAAGGTCGGCGGCAGCCCGCCCTTCGAGCTGCTGGATGGGCGGATGGTGGTTCGTGGCATCGTCGTCCCATACGTGGGTGGGCAGACGGTGAAGGTCAGCTTCTATCGTGACGGACGCAAGGTCGCGGTCAAGACGGTGAGCGTGCTTGCGATCGGGAACGGCGCGGGCCAGTTCCACGTCAGCTACTCAAGCGTCTCGCCCGGGCTCGTGCAAGCTCGCGCGGCCCACTACGCGACGCCACAGCAGGGCGCCTTCAGCGGGCGCTCGCCCGGCGTGCGCTTCATCTCGCCGAACATCGCTCCCGGCGCGCAGGGTGCGTCGGTGCGTCTGCTTCAGTCAGAGCTCAACGTGCTCCACTACGCCGTGCCGCTGACGGGGGTGTTCGACGAAGGAACCGAACGCGCGTTGATCGCCTACCGCAAGATGACCGGGCTTGCGCGCGTGCCCGATGTCGACAGGCACCTCTTCGAACTGCTGCTGCGCAGGGCGGGGAGCTTCCACGTGCACTATCCCGGGGACGGCCGCCACGTCGAGGCCGACCTGACCAGGCAGCTGCTCGCCGAGATTGAACCGGGAGGGCGCGTGCGGACGATCTACTCGATGAGCTCCGGCAAGCCCTCGACGCCGACCGTGGTCGGTCGTTTCCGCGTGTACTCAAAGACCCCCGGGGTGAACGCCAAGGGAATGGTCGATTCGAACTACTTCATCGGCGGCTACGCGATCCACGGCTACGCGGAAGTGCCGCCGTACGCGGCGAGCCACGGCTGCCTGCGCGTCCCGATCCCCGACGCCGCCGCGATCTTTGCATGGGTCCGGGAAGGCACCCCGGTGGATGTCTATAACGAGGGCGGCGGCGGCAGCCGCAACCTCAGCGCGAACGCCGGTCCCTAGCGCATCGGCGCGGCCCCCGCCGCTGTCTTTGAGTCTGCTCGGGGCAAGCCCCGCCGGGCGGGCTAGACCCTGACGCGCAAGAAGCGCGCGAGATACCCGAGCCCGAAGCCGTAGACGATCAGGGCGAGCAGGAGGTTCACACCGCGGATGACCCATTCGCTGCTCGAGCCCGAAGTGATGCCCTTGAACGGCGAGGTGAGCTTGTTGGAGGCTTCATCCAGCGCTTTGTGAATGGACCCCTCACCCGACGACGTGGCGGCCTTCGGGGTCGGTCCATTGGAGAGCTCTTCCTGCTGATGGGTGGATGCGGAGCTCGTCTGGTTGACCGCGAAGACCGCGAACGAGGCGAGAACGATCACGCAGATGACGAGCGAGGCGGCGCGCAGCAAGCGGACGATGGAAGAGAGCACACCGCTAGATTAGATTGCGCGATGGACGGTCCGGCCGGATATACGAGCGCGCTCACGGGCGCTCGCGGGCGTCTGGTCAGAGAGCTGCGCACGCACGCGCTCGTGATCGGGGAGGTGAGGTTGACGAGCGGCGCCCTGGCCCTCTACTACGTGGACGCCAAGCGCGCGATCCTGCGTCCGCCGGGCTTTGCGGCGCTCGGGACGCTGCTGGCCGCGCAGGTCTCAGACTGGAACGGCACGGCGGTCGGAGGTATGACGATGGGCGCCGACCCGGTGGCCTGCGCCGCGCTCGCGGGCGGAGCGCAGGCGACGGCCTTCTTCGTGCGCAAGGAGGCCAAGGCGCATGGACTGCAGCGCCGGATCGAGGGACCGCCGCTCACGAGCGATGACCGCTGCGTCGTGGTCGAGGACGTCGTCACCACCGGCGGCTCCACGCTCGCGGCGATCGAGGTGCTAAGCGAGGCAGGACATGAGATCTGCGGGGTGATCAGCGTGCTCGACCGGCTGGCCGGCGGCGCGGAGGCGATCGAGCGGGCTGCGGGCGCCCCCTATGTTGCGCTGAGCACGATCGATGACGTCTATCCCGACCGACCCGACCGATGAGCGCGATCGCTCGCGAGGATCAAGCCGACGCGCCCGTCGTGCGCGCCGCCGGGCCAGAGGACGTGCCCCTGCTGCTGGAGCTGTTCGGCGAGCTGGCCGCCTACGAGCGTCTCGAGCACGAGCTGCGGGCCACCGAGGAGGGGCTGGAGCAGGCGCTGTTCTCCGATCGCCCCGCGGCCGAGGCGCTGATCGCCCGCCGCGGCTCCGAGACGGCGGGCTACGCCCTGTTTTTCCCGACCTTCTCGAGTTTCCTCTCGATTCAGGGGGTCTGGCTGGAGGATCTGTTCGTGCGCCCGGCCCACCGCGGCGGGGGAGTCGGAAGGGCTCTGCTGGCGGCGGTGGCCGCGCGCGCGAGAGAGCGGGGCGCCGGGCGGCTGGAATGGGCGGCGCTCGACTGGAACGAGCTCGCGCTCGGCTTCTACCGGCGCCTCGGCGCGCAGACGATGGACGAATGGATCACCCACCGGATGGTCGGCGAGGAGCTCGAGCGTCTCGCGGGCGAGGCCGCGGCTGACCCACCCGGCGAGCGGTAGCCTTCCCGCGGGTCCTCTCAAGGCCGAGGGCCAAGCCCTCGTAGTCCAATGGACAAGACGACCGCCTCCTAAGCGGTAAATCCAGGTTCGACTCCTGGCGGGGGCATCCGCTGCGAACCAAGAGCACGCCGGAGGAGGTGTCCGAGCGACGGCGAACAATGTTTGCCGATGCCCCGGCTGGGACTCCGAAACGCAGTCGCAGGGGCATTCCTCGCCCTCGCCTTCTCGCCCGCGGCTTCCGCGGCCCCCTACCTCAGCACCGCGAGAGCTCGCCTTGCCATCACGGTCTACGAACGGGCATACTGGGGCGCAGGCATAGATGTGAGCGCCGGAAGCTGTGAGCGTGAAGATGCGCTGAAGGTGAACTGCATCGCGGAGTCCACGACTCCCGGCAGTGAGGTGTTCGTGCGTGACTGGGTGACTCTCCTGGGTGACGGTCTTCTCCGCGTGCACCCCGGCTCAGGCTATGAATCGGTCACGACGCTGAGGTGATCGAAGCCCGCCGGTAGATGCTCGCGCCCGGGCGGGTAAAGCCCGGGTAGCCTGCGCATGGGAGGGCCCTTGCCCGGCGCGCAGCCGAGCGCGATCCTGAGGAGCCTCTAACGCTGGCTTTACTCAGCCCTCAGACAGGTGCGCCAGCCTTCCTTCTCGGGGGATCGAACACCGCCTCACAATCAAGGGGAGATCGATCTCAGGTCCCAAATCATCGTCACGGCCGAGCAGAGCGAACGAGCGGAGGTTCCGGTGGTGCTCGGCGAGTGCCCAAGCCCGGAACATCTCGCCGACGAGCGCTCGGGCGCGAAGATCATCGACCGGTTCGTGGTCGAGCATGCGCGGGCGCTTCGCCCCCGGCGAGCTCGCGCCCGCGCCGCTCATGCTCCTGCGTGAGGGTGCTCGTCGGCGCTTTGAGCGGTTCTGTCATCGCCGGAGCACGTTCTGTCATCGATCCTCCCGGTCGCCGGTCGAGCCGGCGTTGATGGCGTTCTTCTTGTAGTCCGGCGAGTTCATTGGCACGCGCAGTGGCTCCCCGCGCCAGCCGCGCGCTTGCACCTCGTCATGGACTGCGACTCACGGGCAGGCCTGAGCTTTGAGTTCTCTGAAAAGCAGCGGCCGGCCGGCTACAGCGGGCTCAGCATCACGAGCCCCTCGGCTCGGATCGTGGCCGCCTGCACGGCTCTGAGGCCTTCAGAGAACTCCTCGAGCTTGCGTCTCCTGCCCGTGACGGTGAAGGCGACCTGCGTCCTGAGCAGGTGCGGATGCTCGACGATCGTGCACTCCAGGCCGAGCTCCCTCGCCCACTCGAGCAGCGACTGCTCGAAAGAGCCTCGGATGAGCTTGCCCGCGCTCGCCACCATCGTGCGTGTCTCGAGCCCACCGGCGTCACGGGGCGGCGTGCCCCGCACGCGCTCCTCCTCCTCCTCCTCCTCCTCCTCCTCCTCGCGTGGTGGATCGGTTTGGCGCCAGGCATCGAGCCCGTCATCCCAGTGGCTGACACAGATGTCCGCCTTGGCGTTCTCGCGGCTCAGCACGCCTTCGATCGCTTTTTGCGTCGCGGTGAGAAGCGCCCGGTTCGCCGTGTATGCGAACAGCAGCCGGCCGTCGTGAGTGAGCACGACATCGTGGGGTACGGCGCTCTGCAACTCGTGGACGACGTCCGGGCCGCGAAGACGGCCGATGAGGCGGTCGAGCGCGCCGCGCGTCTGCCCCTCGAGGCTGATCTTCAGTCGCCAATCCTGGTCCTCTGACACGTGCCTGCCCCGGGAAGAGAGTCCCAAGCGTTCGACTATGCCATATGCAAGGCGTGCCATTCCTCCTGAAAGCCGATCAGCGGCGATCTGGCGCGGGTCACCCGCTTGAGCATCACAGCAGCGGCTGGTAGCGTGAATGTCATGTTTCGGCGATTATTTGCAGCGGAAAACGGCGCCCAATTCGGTCGGCGGGCGCCGCTGGGGGCGTCCGCTTTGCGTCTGGGCCGGATCAGGGTGTCGGCCCGCCGGCCAGCCCGCCGGCGCATGCGTAGGTGATCCGGTGAAAGCCCGCAGCTTCCTTGCAACCGCGCTCTCTTGCCTCATGGCGGTAACCGTCGTCGGCGCGATCGCGGGCTGCGGTTCCGGCTCGGCGGAAGTCTCCGCGGCGAAGACACGTCAAGATGCTGCAGAACTCGAACGAACCGAAGAAGCCGCGCAGAAGCGACAGGAAAACGCTGAAATCGTCAAAGACCGCGAAGTCCTGGCGGGCGTAGAAGCCAAAGCGAAGGAAGAAGCCGGCGAAGCGAACGCCAAGAAGAAAGAGGCGACCGCGGCGGCCCAGGCGAAGCAGCGACTACAAGCCGCCGAAAAGGAAGCCAAGAAGAAGGAACAGCTCGGCGAAACGAACGTCAAGAAGAAGGAACAGGCTTCCGCGCTCGAAGCCAAGAGCCGCGAGGAAGCCAAACGGGCGAAAGAACAGGAACTCGCAGCCAGGAGCAGCGAAGACGCCAAACGGGCGAAGGAACAGGCCTCCGAACTGGGCGCGAAGAGCCGCGAGGAAGGCAAACGGGCGAAGGAACGGGCCTCCGAACTGGAAGCGAAAAAGCGCCAAGAAGTCCAGCGCAACGAAGAACAGGCTTCCGAGCGGGAAGCGAAGAAGCAGCAGGAAGTCAGGCAGAAAGAACTCAACCAGTAGTCCTCGACTACGTCGCAGGCGTTGCGAAGGACAAAAGCCAAGGGCCTTTCAATGAACAGTCAAGCAGAGCACACAGCTGACCGGCGCGGGCGCCGCAAGATCCCGCGGCTTGCGCTCATCGCGCTGCTCCTAGCGGTCCTCGCCGGCTCGGCCGGCGGCTGCGGCGGGTCCTCCGCAAGCGGTGAAGGGCAGGGCAAGGAATCCGGCGCAGAAGCGTCGACGGGTGCCGAAGGGGTGGCGGGCAGCGAAGAAAAGCAGAAGGAAGCAGCCGAGGCAGCTGAAGTCAAGCGCCAAGAAGCGGCCTCGGAAGCCGAAGCAAAGAAGAGGCTGGAAGCGGCCAAGAAGAGCGCAGAGGGCCTAGCCGCTGAAGCACAGACGAAGAAGGCGAAGGGGAAGAAGGGCTCCGGACGCGCAAAGAAAGGCTCAGAAAAACGCACGAAGGGCTCGAAGAAGAAGACCAAGGGCTCCCCGGCGAGTGAAACCCCCGCCGAACAGGCCGCTCGCCAGCAATTCGCCCGCGAAGAAGCCGCAGAAGTGAAGGCCCTCAAAGACGTGGAACGCAAAGAAGCGGCGAAGTAGCAGTCCAAGCGGCGAAGTAGCAGTCCAAGCGGGCGGGTCAAGCCGGCGGCGAGATCACGCTCGCGCTCGGCCCGAGATCACTCCCGGCAGAACCAAGCGATGACCGCACGGCTGGCCATCGCTGGGTTGCTCTTGCCGGGGCGCTCAGAGCCCATCGAGCAAGGGGATCAGGTGGCTGAAGAACATGTTGTTCGAACACGTTGTTCGGATAGCCGCCCGCCGGGTCGTTGTGAGCGTAATTCGCTGCCTCGTTGATCAGTGTCAGGTTTGACTTGGGAAAGTGCGACTGTTCGGCGAGGGCTTCGGTGGCTTTGAGAACTCCTTCTTTTCCTAGTCCGGTCGCGATCGCGAGCATTCGCATCGACGTGGGGAGCTCGTCACCCATAGTCGAGTTGACTTCGAGTACTTCCTGGCCCGGGTTTGCGTTGCCGTGGTCGACGACGCCGGTGTCGATCGTCAGCCTTTCCGGGAAGTACCACTCACTGCCGTCGACCTACCTCAGGCCCGTTCCGGAGAGCATTTCCGCATAGCGCTGGATCGGGGTTATCGCTCCCGTGCCGTTCCAGGTGTAAAGGCCCCCCTCGGCGGCTGGTTCCATGAGGCCCTGGCCGGCATGCACCTGGGCTGCCTTGAGCTTCGGAGGCGAGGTGCCTTTCGGACAGTTTCTGAAGCGAGTCTTCGGCTTCCTTCGCGCTCACCGCCGTCGGGCCGCTGGCGCCGTCGTCGTAGACCAGGCCGGAGAGCCCTTCGGCACCCGGCTTTCCAGCGAAGTCCCAGGTCGCGTACGCGGTTTTCAACGACCCACTTGGCGAGTGGGACGAACTAGCCGGTACCGGCCGAGCGCGCTGGCGCCGGCGGTCGGGCTGAGCGCCGCCAAGGCCGCCAGCAGCCGAGCCCCCGCCGCGGCTATACCCCCGCGTCCGGCTCCTCGCCGTCCTCACCGGCATAGAGCGACTCGCGCGCCAGCTCCCGGCCTCTGGCATCGAACAGCTTGATCTCCAGGAGGTCGTGGCGGTAATCGTCGGGGGCTATCAGCGTGAAGCGCTCGTCGATCAGCTCGCACTGGTCCACGGCGAGGTCAGCCAGCTCCGCGGTGACGATCTTGCCCCCCGAGAGAAGCGGGCGGCCCCACACGAGCGTCATCGCGGCCACGGCGCCGGATTGCCCCCGCCAGGCGCCGATCACCTCCTCGCAGAGGTCCATCCGCCAGTCGGGGTTGCGCTCGGCGGTTTCCTCGGTGAAGTCGACATGTGCAGAGAACTGCTGCGCCTCTGAGCTCTCGCCCGTCGGGACGAAGCGCACGTAGCCGAACAGCTCGTATCCGTTGGAGGTCAGCGCGGTCGCGGGTACGTAGGTGCGCCCGTGCCAGCTGCGATCGGGATACCAGGCGATCTCCCCCGGGTCGCCGAGCTCATCCTCTCCCGCGTCAAGCTCCGCGCAGGCGGTCATCAACTCCTCGCGCAGGCGCTCCTCCCAGCGCCCGTAAGGCAGCTCCTCCTGCGGAGGCTCGGCCGCGAAGCGGGGCAGGAAGCGTTCCTCGGGAGGCACCCCGGCAGACTAGCGGGAGCGATCAAGCGCCGCGGAGCAGCGCCGCGGCGCGCTCGGGTGCGACGATGTTGAGGTTCAGCTCGGTCGAGAGCTCGAGCCCCGCGATGTGGGTCAGGCGCGGGAGCACGTCGACCCGCCAGCAGAAGTGATCGGCGCCCCGGGGAGCGGTGCGGACCCACAGGTTCAGCGGCGGGCTCGATCCGAGGTGGCGCGCGAGCCGACGCAGGCCGTCATGCAGCAGGTGGGCGCCGAGGGGCCCATCGTCCTCGAAACGCGCGCGGGCCCTCCGCGGCGCGAGCATCAGCTGGAAGGGCAGGCGGGAGGCATACGGGGCCATCAGGACGGCCTCCTCGTCGATCGCCACGATCCGCTCGCGCAGCCGCACCTCCGCCGCGACCAGATCCGAGAGCAGGTCATGGCCCATCGTCCGTGTCGCATATGCGCCGAAGCGCTCCCGCTCGCGCGCCACCGCGGCGGGCACGAAGTCGAGCGCGTACAGCTGGGCGTGGGTGTGTGGCAGCGACGCTCCCGCCTCTGCCCGCTCGTTGACGATCAGCTGCAGATAGGCACTGGCGGCGTGCGCGCGCATGCGCTCACGCCACACCTCCATGGCGGCGAGTACCTGTTCGACCGGGAGCTCGGCCAGCGACAGCACCGGCTGGGGGCTGTTGATGATGACCTCGTGCGCACCCGTGGCGGGCCGCGAGTGGAAGAGCTCAGGCGCGAGCCGGTCTCGAGGGCCGTTCTCTTCGCTGTGCCGGCGCCCCTCCCGCTCGCCCCCGGGGGTGAGCGCCGGGTAGAGGTTGGGAACGACCCGCACCGTCCAGCCGGGCGAGTCGGGGGAGCCGGCGCCCGGGCGTAGCGCATAGAGCTCGGGTGGAGTCTGCTGCTCGTGCCCCTCTGCGAAGGGGTCGCGCTCGGGATCGATCGGCTCGGGCGGCTTGCAGGCCGGCTCCCCGCCGGGCCGGCGCGAGCGCTCGCCGGCCACGATCATCTTCTGCCCGCTCAGCGGGTCGATCCGGATCTCGGGCAAGGCTTCAAGCTTCAAGCGCGTAGCGCCTGACGTCCTGTTCCAGCTTGGCCGAGCTCGGATAGGGGCCCTGGCGGATGTACTCGCCGCCGTGGCGGTTGAAGAAGACCGTCACCGGCGTGAATGAGGAGCCGGTCACGGTCTCCCCGAGCCGCCCGCTCTGATCGTAGTAGCTCGGGTAGCTCACGGGGAAGGAGCGCAGGAAGGCGAGCGCGTCGGCCCGGCTCGAGTCGCCGGAGTCGATCCCGATGAACGCCACCGTGCGCCCCTGCGAGAGGGACGCACGCTGAAAGGCGCCGAACTCCGCCCGGCACGGCTGACACCAAGAAGCCCACTTGTTGATCACCAGCGGGCGCCCGCGCAGTTCCGCCAGGCGCGCTTTGAGCGAGCTTTCGCCGCCCGAGAGGAGCTCGCCGGCCTGGGCGTGCAGAGCGGCCAGCGGCGCGGGCGACCCCACGAGGCGCGCGCGCATCTGCGCGAGCGTGAGCTTGACCGCAGGCGCCGCCGTGGTCGAGCGTGAGCCCGCCAGCTGTAGCAGCCCGACGGCGAGCAGGACGAGCAGCGCCGTGCCGCCCGTCGCGATCCATATGCGCTCCTTGCTCATCGCCGCTAAGGGTGCCAGAAACGCGCCCCTTCAATCACGCCTCGACCTGCTGTATCCTCACAGACACGTTAAGTGTCGGATCGCTCCGAGCATCCGGCAAACGGCGCCAACTGGGCGCCGGTTCTTCCGAGTCACGCCGAAGCCACTTTCGGCGGAGCCTCCGTCTCGAAGTCCAGAGCCTCAATGGCCGAGCCCACCTCAGTGGCCCTCGCGGCCGCGCCCATTCCAACTTCCGCCGAAATCTCTCGCGCGGAAAAGCTCGTGCGCGAGCGCTTCCTCCACGAGGGGGAGGACGCCGCCGTGGCGCTGGCGCCCGGCACGCCCCGCCGGCGCGCTGTCGATCTGGCGCTCGCCGAGCTCGAGGCCGATCCGAAGGCCAAGCATCCCTCGACCAGCTGGCGAGGCCAGTTCTCGCTGCTGCTGGGCCTCGAGCGGCTGCTCTCCGAGGAGGAGCCCAAGCTGGTGGACGGCACCGTGCTCTCAGCCCACCAGGTCGACGCCCTGTCCGGCACGCTCGTGGCCTTGCTCGCGGCGGCGCAGAGCCCGGCCCAGAACGGCACCGCTCGCGCCGCTGCCTCGCCCGAGCTGCTGGCCTCGGCCGACATCCTCGGCCCGGAGGAGATCGGCCCGGCGAACGGCTCCCATGCCGCTGCGGCGCCGGCGGCCGAGCCCGAGCCGGCGGATGAGGACGACGAGGAGGAGGACCTCGACGAGGAGGATGAGGACGAGGATGAGGACCTGGGGCCCGTTCAGCGTGCCGCGCCCGACGAGGACGAGGACGAGCTCGAGGACGAGCTCGAGGACGAGGACGACGAGGGGGAGCCCGAGGAGGAGCCCGAGCTGGAGGGCGATCCCGAGGAGGAGCCCGAGGACTGGGTCGATGAGTCCGACGATGAGCAGGAATCCCTCGCCGAGCAGCCCGAGGACCCCAACGCCGCCAAGCGATTCTGGTTCGAGCACGCCACCGGGGCCGGCAAGACGGTCGCGGCGCTCGGCTTCGTCGAGGCGTCGCAGACGGGCGGGGTTCTGATCCTGACCCACCGGCGCAACCTGGTCGACCAGTTCAACGGCGAGTTGCGCGACCGCGGCTACTCAAAGCGGATCAGCCGCCCGTTGCTGAAAGGGGAGGACTCCGTCAAGGGGCCGGTGACCGTCGAGACCTATCAGTGGTTCGTGCGCAACGCGGGGAAGATCTCGAGCGCCTACACGATCGTCATCTGCGACGAGGCCCACACCGCCCTGGGGGAGAAGACGAGCGGCGCGATTCGCAACTGGACCGGGCCGATCTTCATCGGCATGACTGCGACGGGCGCGCTGATCGCGCGCCACGTGACAGATCTGTTCCCGACTCAGACCTCGCGCTTCGACCTCGCCCAGGCGGCGCGGCGGGGGGTGATCGCGCCGTTGCGCTGCGTACGGATCTCCCCGGGCGTGGGTGTGCGCACGATCGCCAAGGTCCCGCTCAGGCGCGGCGAGGTCGACACAGAGTTCGACCAGGAGGAGCTGGCCAAGCTGCTCGACCAGCAGCCGTTCAACCTCGCCGTGGCGAACCTCTACAGGACGCGCTTCAACGGCGTGCCGGGCGTCGTCTACGCAGCGGGCGTGCGTCACGCCTACAACCTCGCCGAGGCGTTCCGGGCGGAGCAGATCAAGGCTCAGGCCGTCTCCGGCGAGACCCCCAAGCGCGAGCTCGCCGAGATCCTCGCGCGCTATGAGCGCGGGGAGATCGACGTGCTCATCAACGCCCAGCTGCTCGCCGAGGGCTGGAACAGCCCGCGGGCGACCGTCTGCGTGCACCTCGCCCCGACCGCGTCCAAGCGCATCTATCAGCAGCGCGTCGGGCGCGTGACGCGCCGACACCCCGGCAAGGAGGCCGGGCTCGTCGTCGACTTCGTCCATCCCGCGACCAAGCACGATGACCCGGTCGTGACGCTGCACTCGCTGCTCGATCGCGACGTCTACAGGGGGGGTGCGGTCGTCGTCGGTCCGGTGCGCCGCGGACGCGGGCGCAGGATGCGCGTCGAGCGCCGGGTGCTGCCGGTCTGCGCGGAGGAGGAGCGGCGGTTCGCGGTCTTCGAGCGCGAGCTTTGGCGGATCGCTGTGGAGAACCTCGACTACGGCGAGCAGCACGTATGGGCGGCGCTCGCGGGAGCGCGCGTGGCCCCCAACGGCTGGCGCAGAGCACGGGCGATGCTCCACTTCGACCGCACCGGCGAGCTGAAGAGCCGCTTTTTGATCACGGCGGTCCAGCGCAACAGGAACTCGCAGCTGCGCCTGCGCGCGCTGAGCGACATCGCCGCGCTGCACGACCCCGATGCGTTCGACACCGCGATCGACATTATCGGCGGCTGGCCCCGCGAGGAGCGCAAGGAGGCAACGAAGATCATGCTGCGTGCGCTGGTCGAGCGGCGTATCGGCAGGCGCGATCAGGCCAACGCATGGATCTGGCGCCTGGCGGAGTACACGCGCGACGTCCACGAGGAGTACGCGGTGCAGCGCTGGCCGGAGACCAAGCGGCTGCTCGGCCTGCTCGTCAACTCGGCGGGGGGCGCGCATGCGCGCAACGCCCGGCGCCTTATTCATGCCGCGCGCAAGCAGGACAGGCGCTTGGCCGCGGCGCTGCTGGCCGCCGCGCTCGCGCACACCCCGGAGGCCGAGGAGGCGCTGCGCGGCGCGCGCACGCGCATGGCCCGCAAGCCTCCCGCGCTGGCGCGCGAGCTGCTGCGCAACTTCCCCAAACGCCGGGCGCGCAACGGCCGGCGGCGGCGCAGGGGCGCGAAGGGCTCTACGAACGGGACGCTCAGCAACGGGGCTACGCCGCTGGCCTCGGGTCTGCAGAGTCCCGGGCCGCCGACCGAGACGCTGCGCAGACAGTCACACTCGAGCGAGCCGGAGCATGGGCGGCGCGCCGGGGTGGGGGTCGGCGTCGACGAGACCCTCCAGCGCAACGTCCAGGAGGCGCTCGACCATGCCGCCGAGCACGGCACCGGCTGATCACCGCCGGCCCGCCGGGCGGCCCGCCCGGCGGCGCGCAATTGTCCCTCAGCTGGTCCGCTCGAGGTGAATCTCACCCGCGTCGAGGGTCGCGCGCTCGCCGTCTGAAAGCGCGACGATGAGGCGCCCGAGGCCGTCGATTCCCTGCGCTCGCCCGCGCCCCTGAGCCCAGGTGATCTCGCGCCCGCGCAGCGCGTCGCGCGAGCGCCAGGCACCCAGGGTCGACTCGGCCGGCTCAGTGAGCCTGCGCTCGAGCGCGTCGAGAAGTCGCTCGAGCGTCGGCTCTATCTCCCGCGCGGGCCTGCCCATCGTTGCGGCCCGGGCGCGCAGCTCCGTGGGGAGCTCGGACACTCTCACGGCGACGTTCAGGCCGATCCCTACCACCGCCCAGCCCTGCTGCGGGCGACCCTCGGCGAGTATGCCCGCGAGCTTCAGAAGCCCCCCCGGCCCGACGACCACGATGTCGTTGGGCCACTTGATCTTGGCTTGTTCTCCGGCCACGTCGCAGATCGCGACCGCCGCGATCAGCGGCAGCAAGGGGGGCGGCGAGCGCACGATCAGCGACATCAGCAGCGCGCTGTCCGCCGGCGCCGACCAGCGCCGCCCCTGGCGCCCGCGCCCGGCGCTCTGCGCGGAAGCAGTGACGAGCGTTCCGTGGGGTGCGCCGGCGATCGCGAGCTCCCGCGCGCGTTCGTTGGTCGAGTCGGTGAGGCGCAGATGCAGGCGGGGACGGCCGAGCGCTTTCATCGCGGCCCTGCGATGTGCAAGTCGCGAGTTCGCTCGCCCCGGACTCGAGCCGGAGCACCGGGTTGCGCGCTCATCGACGCTCGCGCACGGCCGCGTCGGCGAGCAGTGCGCTCACGACGCCGTCGACGTCGTGGCGCTCGGCCTCCACGTCGGGCTCGAGCTCGTGCTCGCGCAGCGTCTTGCTTGTCACGGGCCCGATCGAGACGATGCGCGTGGCGGGCGAGAGCAGGGGGAGCTGCTCCTCTCCAGCGGAGCTCGGGTGCGCTTCGCCGTCCTGCACGACGTCGGGGGAGGCGGCGGCTTGCAAGAAGAAGCGAACGGTCGAGGATGAAGTGAAGGTGATGTAGTCGGCCTCTCGCGCCGCGCGCAACGCCCGCGCGGACAGGGGCTCGGCGACAGTCTCGTAGAGGGCGAGCACCTCCACCTCGGCGCCCCTTGCGCGGAGTGCCTCTGCGAGCACGCCGCGAGCCTCGCGCGCTTGCGCGAGGAGCGCGCGGCTGATCGGCACGCTCATGAGCGCCTCCACGAGCGACTCGGCCACCGAGCTCTCGGGCAGCAGATCGGCCGCGATGCCGTGCTCGGCGAGGGCCCGGGCCGTGCCTGGGCCGATCGCCGCGACCCGTGCCCCGGCGAGCGAGCGTGCGTCGCGGCCGCCGGCCGCGAGCCGTTCGAACAGCGCACCCACGGCATTGGCGCTCGTGAGGCACACCAGGTCATAGCCGGATGGGTCGAGCGGCGGCCCGGGCAGGATGCGCGTGCTGATCACGGGCGCCTGCACGACCCTCGCGCCCAGTGCCTTTAGTCTCCCCGCCAGCCCACTCGCTTGCGCGCGCGCGCGCGTGACCGCCACGCTGCGCCCGGCGAGGGGACGCGGCTCCAGCCACGAGAGTTGCTCGGCAAGCGCGGCGACGGGTCCGATGACGGTGACCGCGGGAGGACGGATGCCCTCCCGGCGGACCGCCTCGGCGATGCTCTGCAGGGTGCCCGTGACGGTGCGCTGGCCGGGGAGCGTTCCGCTTTCCACGACCGCTGCGGGTTCTGAGGCGGGACGACCGGCGGCGATCAGGGCGCTCGCGATCTGGGCCAGCCGTCGCACTCCCATATAGAGCACGAGCGTCCCCGGGAAGGCCGCGAGCGCGGGCCAGTCGATGGCGCTCTCGCCCTCGGGCGCGCTCGCCGGGCCGTCCCCTGACGCCCCCGGCTCTCTCTCAGAGGAGTCCTCGGCTCGCGTGTGTCCGGTCACGAGCGCCACGGCGGTCGCGAGCCCGCGATGGGTGACCGGGATGCCAGCGTAGGCCGGCGCGGCCACGCCCGCGGTCACGCCGGGGACGACCTCGTAGGGGATACCCGCCGCTCGCAGCGCGAGCGCCTCCTCCCCGCCGCGCCCGAACACGAAGGGGTCGCCGCCCTTCAGGCGCACGACGGTCCTGCCCTCCTTCGCGCGCTTGAGCATCAGCGCCTGCGTCTGTTCCTGCGGGACTGAGGTTCCTCCGCCCTCCTTGCCGACGAACACGAGCTCGGCATCCCCGCGAGCCCCGTCGAGCGCCGCGTCTGCGATCAGGCGGTCATGGAGGATCACGTCCGCCGCCGCGATCAGCTCGAGTGCGCGCGCGGTCAAGAGACCGGGGTCGCCAGGCCCGGCGCCGACGAGATAGACGCGCCCCCCAGCCCCGCTTGACCGGGCCTCCTCGGTGTGCCGGTCCGTCCTCACAATCGCACGGGCTCCTCGCTCATCCCCTCGCTCATGCGACCGCCGCCATCTCTTGCGCTCGGCTCAGGATCTCCCGTGCCCCGGCTGCGAGCAGCCGCGCGGCTAGTGTGCGACCGAGCGCCTCGGGGTCCGCCGCGTCGCCGAGCTCCTCGTCGCTCGCCCAGGCCGAGCCGTCCGGAAGCCCGACCCACCCCCGCAGGCACAGCCCACGCCGGCCGGGGCCGGGGCGCGTCTCGCCGTGGTATCGAAAGGCCTGGGCGCCGAGCGGCGTGTGGCAGCTCGCTCCCAGCTCGCGCGCCAGCGCGCGCTCGGCGAGCAGGCAGGCGAATGTGTCCGGGTTGGTGATCTCCGCCACCGCCTCGCGCGCGCGTGTGTCCTCTGCACGCCCCTCGATCGCGAGCGCCCCCTGCCCCGGTGCGGGGACGAAGAGCCGCGGGTCGAGCACCGCCCCGATCTCGGCCTCTCGACCCAGCCGTTGCAGCCCGGCGCGCGCGAGCACGATCGCCCGCGGGCCCGGGCCGGCGCCGGCCCGGAGCCTGCCCAGGCGCGTATCGACGTTGCCGCGTATCGCCACGACCTCGAGATCCTCGCGAGCGGCGCGCAGCTGTGCAGCGCGGCGGATGCTGCTCGTGCCCACCCGGGCGCCCCGCTCCAACTGGTCAAGGCCACTCGCACCGCAGAGCACGTCCTCGACAGCTGAGCGGCCGGGGGCCCCGAGCAGCGACAGGCCCTGCGCGAGGTCTCCGGGTAGGTCCTTGGCGGAGTGGACTGCGAGATCGATCTCCCCGCTTTTCAGGGCGTCCTCGAGCTCTGAGATCCAGCGCGACTTATCAGCTCCCGCCACGCCCCGATCGCCACTCGTCACGATCGAGACGATCTCGCAGTCCCCCAGCAACTCGCCCACTTGGGCGGCCTGCGCCAGTGCGAGTGCGCTGCGCCGGGTTCCGATCCGCATCAGCGCCGGCGTCGGCGGCGCAGGTCGTGGACCTCCGCCAACTCCGCTGACGGCGGCTCCTGCGCCTCCGTGTCCGCGAGCCCGAACAGCTCGCGCACCACCTCGACGCTCACATGCCCGCGCTCCTCGGAGAGGCTTCGCAGGCGGATCGTCGGCTCGTGCAGCAGGCGGTTCATCACGGCGCGCGCGATCGCCTCGGCACGGGCGATGTCGCGGGGCGAGGCCGTTTCCCAGCGCCCTTGGTTCTCGGAGAGCACCTGCTCCACGAGCGCGCTGCCGTGTTCGCGCAGCGCGCTCAGCGTCGGCAGCGTGTCGAGCTGCCCGAGCCAGCGCGCGAAGCGCTGGATCTCTTCCTCGACGATCGATAGCGCCTGCGGCAGCTCGCGGGCGCGCGTGCTCAGGTTACGCGCAACCAGCGCCTGGAGGTCGTCGATGTCATAGAGCGTGACGCCCTCGAGCTCGCCGCAGCCTGGAGCGATGTCCCGGGGCACGGCGATGTCGATCAGCAGCAGCGGGCGTCCGTAGCGCTCGCTCATCACGAGCTCGAGCTCCTCACGCCCGACGATCGGATGGGGGGAGGAGGTCGAGCAGAGGACGATGTCGGCGAGATGCAGCTGCTCAACAAGCCCGTCCAGCCCCACGACCGAGCCGCCGAAGCGCTCGGCGAGGCTGCGGGCGCGGTCGGCATGGCGGTTGGCCACAAAGATCGTGCCGGCACCCTGATCTGCGAGCGCGCGGGCCGTGAGCTCGCTCGTCTCGCCGGCCCCGAGGATGATGACGTGGCGCCGCTCGAGCGTCCCGAGCACGCTGAGAGCGAGGTCCACGGCCACCGAGGGGACGCTCACGCGGCTGGAGCCGATCTCGGTTTCCGAGCGTACGCGCTTGCCCGTCGTCAGCGCGGCGGCGAAGAGGCGGTTGGTGAGCGGTCCCGTGCAGCCCGCCGCCATCGCTTGCTCGTGGGCGCGTCTGACCTGCCCCTGGATCTCGGCCTCGCCGACGATCATCGACTCGAGGCCCGCGGTCACACGGTAGAGCTGGCGGGCCGCGTCGCAGTTGCGGGGGGAGTAGATCGCCTCGGCGAGCTCGGTCGGCCGGATCGAGGCGCGCCGGGCGAGCAGGCCGAGCACCTCGGACTCGGCGCGGACCGGGTCACCCACGACGAGGTAGACCTCGGTGCGGTTGCAGGTGGAGATCACGACAGCCTCGTGCACCTCCGCGGTCGCAGTGGCCTGCTTGGCGAACTCACTCGCCTCGCGCTCTGTGAACGCAAGTCGCTCGCGCAGTGCCACGGGCGCTGTCTTGTGCGAGATGCCGAGGGTGAGCAGCTCGCTCATATGACCGCCGACTCCGCGCGCGAGCCGTCCGGATCGCGCGAGCCGTCCGGATCTCCTGTCGGTTCCGCCGCGCCCTGCGGACGTTCGAGCAGCGCGCCGAGATCGCGCTCGAGCCGGCTGAGGCGGACGGCCATGATCACCACGTAGATCAGCACGAGCGCGAACACCACGACGTAGGCGGCGGCTACGTACTTGCCCGCCTCGTGTAGAGGCAGGGCGGGAAGCTCGGCCGGGAGCGCGCTCATCTAAAGGCCCGGCCTTCCGGCTGCGCGAGCGCTCATTCCTGAGGCTGGCTGCAGGCTCGGGGCCGCGCTGCGGGGCCTGCGCGTGAGCGCGTCCGCGCCCTCGCCGGCCCAGCCCTCCGGGTCGCCTGCCCGCGAGCGACGATCGGCGAGCCGGCGCAGCGCGCGCAGCTGGGCGCGGGTGTGCTTGGCCGTCAGCTCGCACTTGCAGAGGGTCGTGAAGAGCAGCGCGAACGCGAGCAGCGAGACCAGGAAGGTGAGGGCCATCTGCCCAGGCAGGTTGGAGGTGCTGCCGAGCACCCGCGGGTGCAGGTAGGCGGTAGAGAGGCGCACGGCGATGAAGTTCATAGGCACGAACGCGCCGGCGGTGATTGCGAACACCGAGGCATAGCGAGCCTGGCGCTCGGGGTCCTCGATCGCGAAACGCAGCGGCTGGTAGGTCGCGTAGAGCAGAAACACGATCAAGAAGGAGACGAGCGTGGGCTCGCTCCACACCCACCAGTGTCCCCACGAGCCCTTGGCCCAGATCGAACCGGTAATGAGCGTGGCGACGGCGTAGATGAGGCTCATGTGGATCGCCACGTAGGAGCGCATGTCCCAGCGCGGGTCGCGCGTGCGCAGATGCCCGATCGCCATGATCCCGCCGACGACGAAGCCGCAGAGCGCGATGATCGCGAGCGGCACGTGCAGGTAGAAGATCTTCTGCAGGAACCCCTGTTCGGCTTCCAGCGGGGCGTAGAAGAAGACGAGGCCGAGCGCGATCGCCATCACGGCGACCGTGGAGATGCTCAGCGCGCGCAGGCCCTTCCCGTACATCGGTTTTCTCTAGTCCTCCAGAAGGAAATCGAAGAGGGCGTAGGCGATCAGCCCGAACACAAGATCATAGAGCCCCAGGGTCATCAGCCAGCGGGCAGGCGGCGCCGCGGGATGGGAGAGAACGAGCAGCGGGGAGCTCGCGCGCGCGCCGCCGATCACGATCGGCACGAGCAGGGGCAGCGCCAGCAGCGGGCCGAGCAGGTCGCGCGCGCGTGTGCGAACGGCCAGCGCGGCCACGAGCGTTCCGATCACCGCCACGCCCACGTCGCCGAGCGCGAGAACCGCGAGCAGGCCCGGCAGCGCATGGCCGAGTGGAGGCCCGAGCAGCAGCAGGGCGAAGGCCGGTACCGCCACGAGCTCGAGCGCGACGAGGTAGACGAGCAGCGCCGCGGCCTTCGCCAGGAGCATCGCGCTGCGGTCCACCGGCGCCAGCAAGAAGCCGTCGAAGCCCCCCTGATCGGCGTCGGCGACGAACAGGCGGTTCACGCCGAGGATCGCTGCGAAGAGCAGGGTGACCCAGAGGATGCCGCCAGCGAGATCGCCTTCCACCACATTGCGGTTCAGCGCGAAGTGGAAGACCACGAAGGTCGTGACCGCGAACAGCGACATCCCCGGCACGGACTCCAGCGTGCGCAACTCGACGAGCAGCTCCTTGCGCAGCAGCGCAGCGACGGTGGCGAACGTTCCCGGCGCCCTGGCCCGGGCCGCGCCGGGCGGCTCGCTGTCTTGCGGCGCGGGTGCCTCGCGGGTGACGGTGCTCATCGGTAGAGCTCCGCAACCTCGGCAGGATCGACCTCCGCCGCGGCGCGCAGCAGGGCGGGTCGCCCCGCGCGTAGGCCGAGCACGACGTCGGCCTCGGCCAGTCCGCCGCTCGGGTCATGGCTGCAGATCACCCGCGTTCGCCCGGAGGCCGCACCGATCAGCGGGCGCATGAGCTCGACCGCCGCGGGATCGAGGTTGGCGTGTGGCTCGTCCAGCAGCAGCAGCTCCGGGTCATGCAGCACGGCCCGCGCGACGGCGATGCGCTGGACCATCCCCCGCGAGAGCGTGCGCAGGGGCTCGCGGGCGCGGCCGGTCATGGCCACAGCCTCGAGCAGGCCCTGCACCCGCTCCTCGGCGACGCCGTGCAGGCGGGCGTGGAAGCGGAGGTTCTCCTGCGCGGTGAGCTCGCGGTAGAGCAGCGGCTCGTGACCTAGCAGGCCCACGCGCCCGCGCACCGCCCACGCCTCCTCGGGAAGCTGACGCTCGAGCACCCGCACGCGGCCGGCATGCGGGCGCAGCAGCGTCGCGAGCACGCGCAGGAGGGTCGTCTTGCCGGCGCCGTTCGGCCCGAACACGACGAGCGTCCGGCCGGCCTCCAGGCAAAGAGAGACGTCGCTCAGCGCTTCGCGTTCACCGTAGTGGCGAGCAAGCCCCTCGACCTGGAGCGCGGGCACGCTCAGGCTCTCGAGACCGCCAGCGCGTGCGCGCTCTGCGCCTGTGTGATCAAGTCGCGCACCGCCTGCTCCTCGCCCCTGCGCAAGAGCGACACCGGGTCCGGGTCTCCGTTGACGATCCCCTCGAAGAACTCCTTGCGCTCCTGATATGTCGGCAATGTGCCCTTGGCCCATCCGCGCGCCTCGTTCAGAAGCAGCGCCAGCCGCGCGTAATGCTCACCGAACTGCCCTTCGATTTCCCTCTTCATGCGCTTGGCCAGCGCCGGGGAGGCACCCGCGGTCGAGATCGCGATCGCCAGCGGCCCGCTCCGCACAATCGCCGGCAGGATGAAGTTGCACAGCGGCGGCACGTCGACGACGTTCACGAGCATTGCCCGCCGCTCGGCGTCCTCGAACACCGCAATGTTCACGTCTGTGTCGTTGGTCGCCGCGATCGCCATGAACACTCCCTCGAGGTCGCTCGCCCCCGCGTAGGGGCGCCGCTCCCATCTGATCGAGCCCTCGCGCGCGTGCTCGGCGAGCTCCGGCTCGGCCTCGGGCGCGATCAGCGTGACCTCGCCGTCGCAAGCGAGCAGGCCCTCGACCTTCTCCAGCCCGACCGCTCCGCCTCCCACGACCAGGCAGCGGCGGTCGGAGAGCTTCAGGCAGGCGATGTAGAAGGGCGTCTCAAGCATCCCCTGCACGCAGCTCTGGTCGCAGACTTCCCTGCGCAGCTGGCAGACGCACTGCTTGCCTGCATAGGCCTGGGCGGGCATTGCTAGAAGAGTAGTGCAGCCCGCGCCTCTGACTCGCGCGCTTTTCTCAGTGTCAGTGCGGCAGACCTCGCCCCAGCGCGCGCGCTCCGACGCGGGCTATCGCCACGGCGCCTCCACGCCGACCGCGCGCGCGGTCTGGCTCGCGCGCGGAGCGCAACATCGCGATCGCCCATGCCGCGCGGGCGCTCACGTCGTCGTAAGGGCCCCACCACAGCCCACGGACCTGCGGAGGATCCCAGGTGATGAGCTTCTCCTGCGCGCAGGCCCTCAGCCCCGCCCGGCCGAGGGTCCGCCCGAGCCCGGCCCCCGCGGCCGCGCCCCATGGGCCGCGTGAGACCGCCGGCGCCGGCAGGTGGTCGTTGAGCCAGACCATGCCGGCCCGCAGCTCGCGCGCGATGCGCAGACCCTGGTAGCGGTCGGCGGTCCACACCGAGGCGCCCAGCCCATAGTCGCCGGCGTTGGCGAGCGCGATCGCCTGCTCGACGGAGTCCACAGGCGTGACCACGAGCACAGGGCCATCGAGCGGCTCGCGCAGCACGCGCATCTGGGGAGTCGCACCGGTGATTACCGCGGGCGCGTAGAAGGCCCCTGCCTCACAGCCCGGCGGGCTGACCGGCCCGCCGCAGTGCAGGCGGGCGCCCTGCGCGAGCGCCTCTCCCACGAGCGCATCGACGTGCCCGGCCCGGCGGGCGGACGCGAGCGGCCCGACCTGTACGCGCGAGTCCGCCGGATCACCCACCGTGAGCGCAGCGGCGCCCGCGACGAGCTCGCCGAGGAAGCGCTCTGAGATCTCGCGGGCGACGTACACGCGCTCGATCGAGCCGCGCGCCTGTCCCGCCCCCGCGCAGCCCGCCCAGAGGGCGCCCGCGACCGCACGCGGCACCTGGGCGTCGGCGAGCACGAGCATCGCATCCTTGCCGCCGAGCTCCACGGCCACCTCCTTCTCGCGCGAGGCACACGCGCGCGCGAGAACGCGGCCGACCACCGGGGAGCCGGTGAAGAGGATCTTGTCGACCGGGCCCTCGGCGAGCGCCGAGCCGGCCCCTGCGCCGCCGTGCACGATCCGCACGAGCCCCTCGGGCAGGCCCGCGCGCGTGAGCACCCGCATGATCGCCTCGCCCGCC
Organism: Solirubrobacteraceae bacterium; assembly: GCA_049512215.1. GTDB lineage: Bacteria > Actinomycetota > Thermoleophilia > Solirubrobacterales > Solirubrobacteraceae > Palsa-744. The sequence continues at coordinate 21,343 of JBEKXJ010000010.1, read as the reverse complement.
AGGCAGGCGCGAGGAGCGGGCTTGAACGTGACACCGTTGCCCGCGAGCAGTGCGCCGGCGATCTGCCCGAGCGGCTGGGCGAAGGGCGCGCTGCCGGCGCCGATGACCCCGACGACGCCATATGGCTCATATGCGATGCGCGCGCGCCTGGCGATCGCAAGCGAGCGGCTGCTCGGCACGCGCTGGGTTCCGAGGACATCCGCCCCGTCCTGCGCGATCCAGATCAGCGCGTCGATCGCCGCCAGCAGCTCGAGCGCGGCGATCTCGGCGCGCGGGCGCCCCTGCTCGCGCGCGAGGCCCTGCTCGAGCGCGAGGAAATCATCGATCACCGCCTGGGCCATCCTGCGCATGTAACGGGCCCGGTCCTTGACCCGCAGGAGCGCCCACAGCGGCTGCACCTTGGCGACCTCCCTGATTACTGCCTCGATCTGCTCGGAAGGCGTCACCGGTACGCTTCCCAGGGCCGCCCCCGTCGCGGGGTCGCGAGCGAGCAATCTCTCGTGGGCAAGGGACCCACTCGTGGACGCGCTCATGGCCACGCGATTATCACCGCTCCCGCCCGCGCTCGGAGCGCACCCGCTCAAGGCGTGCGGCCAGCTCCCCCTCGGTTCGGTCGGGCTGATAGAAGCGTGTACCCGTCACGCCCTCGGGGAGGAGCTCCTGTGGGGAGACGTGCCCGGGGTGCTCGTGGGGGTAGTCGTAGTCCCCGCTCAGCTGCCCGGCCGATCGCAGCTCGGCCAGCGGACCCGAGCGCAACCATTCCGGTACCGGCGCGGCGCCGTGCTCGCGCACGTGGCGCTCGGCGGCGGCGAGCGCGCGTCCGGCGGCGTTCGACTTCGGCGCGAGCGAGAGGTAGATGGCCGCCTGGGCGAGCGCGTAGCGCGCCTCGGGAAGCCCGACGTGCTCGACCGCGGCGGCGGCAGCTGTCGCCACCGAGAGGGCGCCCGGGTCGGCGTTGCCAATGTCCTCGGAGGCGAGGATCACCATCCTGCGCACTATGAAGCGCGGGTCCTCGCCGCCCTCGAGCATGACCGCGAGGTAGTACAGCGAGGCGTCCGGATCGGACCCCCGCGTGGCCTTGATCCAGGCGGAGATGTAGTCGTAGTGGCGGTCCCCCTGCTTGTCGTAGAGGATCGCCCGCTGCTGCAGCGCGTCCTCCACGCGCGCCAGCCCGACGTGCTCCTCGCCGAGCTCGGCGGCGGTCGCCGCGGCCAGCTCGAGCGCGTTCAGCGCCGTGCGCGCATCGCCTTCGCTGCGTGCGGCGAGGAAGTCGATCGCCTCCCGATCGACCGCGATCGCCCTGCCCGCGGCCCGGCGCAGCACGCTCGCGACCTCCTCGGCGGTGAGCGCCTTTAGCGCGTAGACCCGCACACGTGAGAGCAGGGCGCCGTTGACCTCGAACGCGGGGTTCTCGGTCGTGGCGCCGATCAGCGTCACGAGGCCCTCCTCGACCGCCGGTAGCAAAGCGTCCTGCTGGGCCTTGTTGAAGCGGTGGATCTCGTCGAGGAAGAGCACCGTGTGGGCGCCGCCCGTGCTGCGGCGGTGCGCGGCCCGTTCGATCACCGCGCGCACCTCTGCGCGCCCGGCCGCGACAGCGCTCAGCTCCTCGAAGCTGGCCGCCGAGCGCTCGGCGACGATCCGCGCGAGCGTCGTCTTGCCCGAGCCCGGCGGGCCGTAGAGCAGCATCGAGTGCGGACGTCCCTGCTCGATCGACGCCCGCAGCGCCGAGCCCGGGCCGAGCAGATGGGACTGGCCGACGAAGTCCTCGATGCTTCGCGGGCGCACCCGCACCGCCAGCGGACGGCCATCCCCGCCTTCCTGCTCGCCGTCCTGGCGATGCCCGACCCCGTCGGTGCTCCGCACGGGGCGTCGGGGATCCTCGTCGAACAGCGTGTCCATCACCTCAGTATCCCGCTGGGAAGAGCGCCTTCAGCGAGAGAGGCAGGAGATCGCGGCGGCGATGCGCTCGCCTGGCCGCCTGTGAGCGCCGGTGGATGAGCCCGCACACCCCCGGCGGCCCGCGCGGATGGGCGCGAGCCGCGCGAGCCCGGGCGACGCCGCCTAGGATTACATCGATGAGGGCGACGATCGGCGCAAGGATCGGTTCTCGCGCGGCAGGTAGGGGGTGAGTGCGCGTCGAACTCCTTTGCAGGGATGGGCCAGGTTGAGATGATCAGCGCCTGTTGGCGAGCAGGCGCCGGGATGTGTAGCCGCGTATTCGCGCCCCCCCGGCGCCGCGGCCGGGGGCTGAGAGCATGAGCGTCAGCGGGCCTGAGCTCCTGCCCTCCCGCGGCGAGGGCCTTGAATTCCTCGACCTCGGCGGCGAGATCGCGGCTCGCTCTCCGCTGCAGCTGTTCTGGCGCAGATTCCGCCAGGACCGCGTCTCGCTCGTGTCGCTCGCCTTCATCGTCTTTCTGATAGTGCTCGCATTCGCGGCCCCGCTGGTCGTCAAAGTGCTCGGCCTGCCGGGGCCCTATACCCAGAACCCGAACCTCACCAACGCCTTCGGCAGCCCGCTCGGGCCCAGCGCGGCGCACCCCTTCGGGGTCGACCAGCTGGGCGAGGACGTGATGTCCCGGGTCATCTACGGAACCAGGGTCTCGCTCGAGGTCGGGATCTTCGGGACGGGCATAGCGACCGTGATCGGGGTCGCGCTCGGAGTGCTGGCGGGCTTCTATCGCGGCGTCGTGGACACGCTGCTCTCGCGGCTGGTCGACGTCGTGCTGTCGATCCCGCTCCTGCTCCTGGGCCTCGGGATCGGCGCGGCCTGCGCGGTGAGGGGTTGCCTGAAAGGGACGGTCCAGCCCGGTCTCGGGGAGATCCTCTTCCTGATCGCGCTCGCGAACTGGACCTATGTGTACCGCATCGTGCGGGGGCTCGTGCTGTCGCTGCGCGAGCGCGAGTTCGTCGAAGCCTCGCGCGCGCTGGGCGCGTCAGACACGCGCATCATGTTCCGCGAGATCCTTCCGAATCTCGTCGCGCCGATCATCGTCTATTCGACCCTGCTGGTCCCCCTGAACATCCTGCTCGAGGCGGCCCTCTCGTTCCTCGGGGTCGGGATCCGCCCGCCGACTGCGAGCTGGGGGCAGATGATCGCCGCGGCGACCCCCATCTTCAACACCGCCTGGTGGTACATGACCTTCCCGGGCATTGCGCTGCTCTTGACCGTGCTCGCGTTTAACCTGCTCGGCGACGGCTTGCAGGATGCCCTGAACCCAAGGACCGCCCGGTGACCCGGGCAATCGAAAGACAATCAGAAGGAGGCCCCATGACGAGGTCGACTAAGACGATTACGCTGGTGGCGTTTGCGGGCGTGTTCGCACTCGCCTTGTCTGCCTGTGGCTCGAGCAGCAAATCGAGCTCGGGCAGCGCACAGATCAAGGTTGCAAGCGGAATCCAGACCCCCGCGAGCGAGGCCCAGAGCGGAGGCAAACGCGGCGGCACGCTCAACGTCCTCAATCACGAGGACTTCGAACACATCGACCCAGGGCAGTCCTACTTCGCGATCGACTACGAGGCGGTCTACGCGACGCAGCGGCCGCTGTTCTCCTACAAGCCGAACACGTTCGCCGAAGCCAGCCCCGACCTCGCCTCCGGTCCGGCGGAAATCTCCGCCGATCATGAGACGATCACGATTCACATCCGCCACGGCGTGCACTTCAGCCCGCCGGTGAACCGCGAAGTCACCTCGGCCGACGTCGCCTACGCGCTCGACCGTGGCGCCAACCCGAGCGTCGCAAACCCCTACTTCCTCGCTTACTTCGCTCCCATCGAAGGTGCGAGCAAGGCCAGCGGCGGCCCGATCCCCGGCATCAAAACGCCTGACAAGTACACGATCGTCCTTCACCTCACAGAACCGAAGGCGCAGATCGTGGTCGATGCGCTCGCGCTGCCGGTCAGCGCCCCCGTGCCCGAGGAATACGCGAAAAAGCTCGACGCCAAGAAACCGAGCGAATACGGCAACTACCAGGCCGCCACAGGCCCCTATATGTGGAAGGCCAACAGCGAAGGCAAGGTCCTCGGCATCGGTTACCAGCCGGGCAAGTCCGCGACGCTGGTGCGCAACCCCAACTGGAACCCGAGCACCGACTTCAGGCCGGCCTACCTCAACCAGATAAACATCAGCATCGGCGGTGATGACACCGTGATCGGGCGCCAGGTACTGGAAGGCTCGGACCTTGTCCAGAACGACACCCCGGCGCAGTCGATCGTCCAGTTGGCCGATGAAAAGTATCGCAACCAGCTCGAGATCTCACCTGGTGCTGGCGACCACTATGTCGCGATCAACAACAGCCATGGGCCGTTCACGAACGTGAACCTGCGAAGGGCCTACTGGGCGGCGCTCGACCGCGAAGCCATGGACAAGGCGCGAGGCGGCGATCTCGTCACGAATGTGATGACGCACTTCATCTACCCGGAAATCCCCGGCTTCGAACAGGCCGGAGGTCTCGCGGGGCCGAACGTCGACTACAACGAACACCCCCAAGGGGACATTGCGGTCGCCGACAAGTACATGAAGCTCGCGGGATATCCGAGCGGCAAGTACACCGGTTCAGCGACGCTCCAGGTCGTGGGCTCCACAGGCGACCCCGCATCTGAGGATGCGGAAATCGCCAACGAGGCGCTCAAGAACCTCGGCTTCAAAACGAAGCTCAACCTCGTCGATCAGTCGGTCATGTACTCGAAGTACTGCGGTGTTGTCAGCGAACAGATCGACGTATGTCCCAACGTGGGCTGGCTCGCCGACTTCGGTGACCCCCAGGCGGTGCTGAGCGTTCCCTTCGACGGCAAGAACATCGTCACCAACGGAACCAACTCCAACTGGGGCCAGGTGAACCACGCGGCGATCAACAAGGCGATGGAAGCGGCGGAAAGCGTCGTCGGTACCAGCGCCCGCGCAGAAGCCTGGGCGAAGATCGACAGGGAACTCGTGGCGGAAGCGGCCGCCGTCCCCTACGACTGGGACAAGCAGCCGAACATCGAGTCGAAGGACGTCGCAGGCGTCGGCGACGTCTGGAACGAGGGCTCCTGGGACTACAACTTCACGTCGCTGAAGTAAGCGGGTGAACGGACGGCGGGGTGGGCCCTCTCGCGCGGCCCACCCCGGCGAGCCCGGAATGCAGCTCCTCAAACGACCATGACAGCTCCGACCCGCTCGCCATGACCCGCTACATCATTCGCAGGCTCCTCTGGGGGGTCCTGCTGCTGATCATCGTCTCAGGTCTGACGTTCGTGCTCTTCCGCATCCTGCCGACCGCGGACCCCGCGAAGCTGCGGGCGGGCCGCCTGCAGAACCCCAAGATCATCGCGGAGATCCGCCACGACCTCGGGCTCGACAAGCCGCTGATCACGCAGTTCTGGCTCTACATGAAGGGCATCTTCCTGCACTTCAACCTCGGCTACAGCTACTACAGCCAGGCATCGGTGAAGAGCCTCATCTTCAACCGGCTTCCGGACACCGTCTCGCTGGTGCTTGGGGGCGCCGTTGTGTGGCTGTTCTCAGGGATGGCGGTCGGGATCATCTCCGCTCGGCGGCCGCGCTCGCGCCTTGACCGCTTCAGCATGGGTGGAGCGCTGGTGCTGGTCTCGGCGCCCGAATACTGGCTCGGGCTGATCCTGCTCTACGCGTTCGCCGCGGACATCGGGCGGTTCCGGATCTTCCCCGGAGCCGGCAGCTACATAGGGCTGACCAGCGATCCCGTGAAATGGTTCACCTCGCTGATCCTCCCCTGGTTGGTGGTCGCGGCCGGCAACGCCGCGATCTATGCGAGGTTGATGCGCGGCAGCCTGATCGAGACGATGAGCGAGGACTACATCCGCACCGCGCGCGCGAAGGGACTGAGCGAGCGCCGGGTGGTCCTACGCCACGGCGTGCGCGCGGCGATAAACCCGATCATGACGATCCTCGGGCTGGACATCGGCGTGCTGCTCGGCAGTTCGGTGCTAGTCGAAACCGTGTTCGACATCCCCGGTATCGGGCGGCTGAACTACGACGCGATCACCCACTCTGACTTTCCGATCGTGCAGGGCACGGTGCTGCTCGCGGCCCTCTTCATCATCGTGGCGAACATCTTCGTGGACATCGCCTACGCCTACCTCGATCCCAGGGTGCGCTACTCGTGAGCGCCGCCGAGCCGCTGCTGCGCGTCGAGAACCTGCACGTCGATTTTCCCACCGAGGACGGGGTCGTGCAGGCGGTCGACGGGATCACCTATCAGGTGCACCGGGGGCGCACGCTCGGCATCGTCGGGGAGTCGGGCTCGGGCAAGACGGTCGCCTCGCTGACCACGCTCGGCCTCACGCGCGGGCAGGGCGCGCGCATCTCCGGGCGCATCCTCTTCGAAGGTCGCGACCTGGTGGCGCTCTCCGAAAGGGAGCTGCGCGCGATCAGGGGGAAAGAGATCGCGATGGTCTTCCAGGATCCGCTGTCCTCGCTGCATCCCTTCTTCAAGGTCGGCGTCCAGCTGATCGAGGCCGTGCGCGCCCACACCGATGTCTCCAGGGCGAAGGCGCGCGCGCGCGCCGTTGAGCTCCTGGGCCTCGTCGGAATCCCCGACCCCTCCAGGCGCGTGGATGAGTACCCGCACGAGTTCTCAGGCGGGATGCGCCAGCGCGCGATGATCGCGATGGCGCTCGCCAACGAGCCCAAGCTCCTGATCGCCGACGAGCCCACGACGGCGCTGGATGTGACGGTGCAGGCCCAGATCCTCGCGCTGATGGAACGGCTGCAGCGCGAGCTCGGGATGGCGATCGTGATCATCACCCACGATCTCGGCGTCGTCGCGGAGATTGCTGACGACATCGCGGTCATGTACGCGGGGCGGATCGTCGAGACGGCCTCGACCAAGCTCGTCTTCTCCGCGCCCGAGCACCCCTACACCTGGGGCCTGTTGAAGTCGATCCCGACGCTTGGTGGCGGGCGCGAGGAGGACCTCGTGCCGATCCCCGGCTCCCCCCCGAGCCTCATCAACCCCCCCTCGGGCTGCCACTTCCACCCGCGCTGCCCTTACGCCCAGCCCGAGCACGCGCGCATCGACCCGGCGCTCGAGCCGGTGCCCGGCGATGAGAGCCACAGTGTCGCCTGCCTGCTCGACGCGGAGGTCCGCAGGCGCCTGTGGGCCGAGCTGCGCGCGGGGCGCATGCCCGGGGAGGCGCTGGCGAAGGTCGGCCTGCCGGGGGACTCCCGGTGAGCGCCCGCGCCGGCGAAGAGCCGGGCTCCCCGCTCGGCGAGCAGCGCGGCACCGCGCTTGGGCCCGCCGGCGCCCCCCCCGGCGGCGAGCCGCTCGTTCAGGTGCGCGAGCTTGTCAAGCACTTCCCGATCACCCGGGGCATCCTGATCCAGCGCAAGGTGGGCGCGGTCCGGGCAGTCGACGGCGTGAGCTTCGATGTGCGCCGCGGCGAGACCCTCGGAATCGTGGGGGAGACCGGCTGCGGCAAGAGCACCACCGCCCGACTCATCATGCGGCTGCTCGATGCCACTGCCGGTGAGATCCGCTTTGAAGGGCAGGACATCACGGAGCTGAAGGGTGCCCGCCTGAAGGCGGTCAGGCGCGAGATGCAGATGATCTTCCAGGACCCCTACTCCTCGCTGAACCCACGCAAGACGGTCGGCTCGATCATCGGCGAGCCGTACGCCATCCACGGCCTCGAGCAGGGCAAGGGCGAGCGCAAACGCGCGGTGCAGACGCTGATGGAGACGGTCGGGCTGAACCCCGAGCACTACAACCGCTACCCCCATGAGTTCTCAGGCGGACAGCGCCAGCGCATCGGCGTCGCGCGCGCGCTCGCGCTGAAGCCCAAGCTGCTGATCGCCGACGAGCCCGTCTCGGCGCTCGATGTCTCGATCCAGGCGCAGGTGCTGAACCTCCTGCGCGACCTGCAGCGCCAGTTCGGGCTGACGGTCGTGTTCATCGCCCATGACCTCTCGGTCGTGCGCCACATGTGCGACCGCGTCGCGGTCATGTATCTCGGCAAGGTCGTCGAGATCGGCCCGGCTGAGGCCCTCTATTCCTTTCCCCGGCACCCCTACACGGGCGCGCTGCTCGCGGCGGTACCGGTCGCCGACCCGAGCGCCCCGCGGGCCGAGCGAAGACTGCTCAGCGGCGACGTCCCGAGCCCGGCGAACCCTCCAGCGGCCTGCCGCTTTCACACCCGCTGCCCGAAGGCTCAAGCGCTGTGCTCGGTCAACGAGCCGCCGCTGGAGGAAAAGGGCACGGGGACCCGCGCCGCCTGCCATTACCCGCTGAGCCGCGAGGAGCTCGCGCAGATCGGGCTAGGATCCTTGCGATGAGCGCCGACTCACCCGGAGCGCAGGCCGTGGAGCTGCTGCAGGAGCTGATTCACCTAAACACGGTCAACCCACCCGGCTCAGAGCGCGCGGCGCAGGAGCTCCTCTTCGGACACCTCACGGCGTCGGGCTTGCAATGCGAGCTGCTCGGCGCCGAACCCGCACGTCCCAACCTGGTGGCGAGGCTGAAGGGCAGAGCAGACGGGCCGACGCTCTGCTATCTCGGCCACGTCGACACCGTGCTCGCCGACCCCGCCGAGTGGTCGCACGACCCCTGGTCGGGGGACCTCGCCGACGGCTTCCTGTGGGGCCGCGGGGCGCTGGACATGAAGTCCCAGGTCGCCGCCGAGGTCGCCGCCGCATCCTCGCTCGCACGCTCGGGCTGGCGCCCGGCGCGCGGGGATCTGCTGATCGTGGCGGTGGTCGACGAGGAGACGGGGGGCGCGCTGGGCGCGCAGTGGCTCACCGAGACCCATCCGCAGAAGGTCCGCTGCGACATGCTCGTGAACGAGGGTGGAGGAGCCGTGTTCGAGTACGGCGCCAGACGCTGCTACGGGGTGTGCTGCGCGGAGAAGGGGGTCTTTCGCTTCACCGTCACGACCGACGGCGTGGCCGGGCACGCTTCGATGCCGGCGATGGGCGAAAACGCGCTCTTGAAGATGGCGCCGGTGCTCGAGCGCCTGGCGGCCCGTCAGCCCTCCTACCGGATGACGAGCGAGCCGCAGGCTTTCCTGCGCGGAATCGGCGAGGACCCCGCGGACCCCGAGGGCTCGATCGCGCGCCTGCGCGCGGCCGACGCGCGCCTGGCCACGATGTTCGAGCCGATGCTCGGGGTCACCTTCACGCCGACCCGGATCAGGGCGTCAGAGAAGATCAACGTGATTCCAAGCAGCGCCGAGCTCAGGGTCGACTGCCGCGTCCCGCCCGGTCTCGGCGAGGAGGAGGTGCGCGAGGGGATAGCCGAGGTCCTCGGGGGTGCGGGCGCGGACGGCTGGCGGATCGACTTCACCGAGCGCGTCGTCGGCAACCGCTCGCCGATCGACTCACAGCTGATGGACACGATCGTCGAGTGGGTCGCCGAACGCGACCCCGGCGCACAGGTCGTGCCCGTGGTGCTTCCCGGCTTCACCGACTCGCGGCACTTCCGGGTCGCCTTCCCCGAGTGCGTGGCCTACGGCTTCTTCCCCCAGCGCCATCAGTCGCTGCTGCAAACAGCGCCGCTAATACACGGCGCCGACGAGCGCATCGACGTGCGCGACCTCGAGCTCGCGACAGAGCTGTTCGCGGATCTCGCGATACGCGTCCTGGGCTGAAGCCGCGGGCTCCCCGCCGACGCGGCTCGCGCGTGTGCAGGGCCGCGGCAAGCGAGCCCCCGGCGCTCTGCTGAGAGGTGTCTTGCAAACATCGCTCGACAAAGGCTCTGCGATGGCCCATACTCCCGCGCATGCCAAGGACGGCACATGTCAGAGAGGGTGACAAGCCAGGGAGGGCAAACGTGGAGCAGAGGATGATGGGGGGATGGCGAGGGTGAGCGCGCCGGCCGCAGCCGGCGCTGGCGCGCTCGACCGGCGCACGGCGCACCGGGGGGCGGCGTCTTGAGCCAGGGCCCGCTCGTCCACGCTTCCTCTGCCCACGGTGGGGCTGTGCACGCCGCGGTGGCGCATGGAGCGCTTCTCCATGCGCAGGGGCACACCGCGGCCGTGCACGCCACACCCCTGGCCGGCGCGCCGGGTCCATCGCTCGTTCAGGAAATCCAGACCTTCGCCTACAACTGGTCGCCGGTCGTGATGATGGTGTTCTTCGCGGCGCTGATCTTCGTGATGTGGCGCACGCTGAAGGTGATGCCGCGGATCAAGCCGCAGCAGATCAAGCCGGCGTCCACCCAGTCTGTGTCCTTCGCCGACATCGCCGGGGTCGACGAGGCCAAGGCAGAGCTGCAGGAGATCGTCGAGTTCCTGCGCGATCCGAAGCCCTTCCAGGAGCTCGGCGCGCAGGTGCCGAAGGGGATCCTCCTGCACGGCCCGCCCGGCACCGGCAAGACGTTGCTCGCGAAGGCGGTCGCGCACGAGTCAGGCGCGCAGTTCTTCGCCCAGTCGGCGGCCTCTTTCGTCGAGATGTTCGCAGGACTCGGCGCCGCCCGCATCCGGCGGCTGTTCGCGGTCGCGCGCAAGCATGAACCGGCGATCATCTTCATCGACGAGCTCGATGCCGTCGGTGGGCAGCGAGGCTCTGACATCTCCGGAGAGAAGGACCAGACGCTCAACCAGCTGCTCGTCGAGATGGACGGCTTCGCGACGAGCGGGCGGGTCGTCGTTCTGGCCGCCTCGAACCTGCTCGAGAAGCTCGACCCCGCGCTGCTGCGCCCCGGGCGCTTCGACCGCCAGGTGTTCGTGGTGCCCCCAGACGTGAAGGGCCGGCTCGGGGTGCTCGGGGTGCACACAAGGGGCAAGCCGCTCGAGAACGTCGACCTTGGGCTCGTCGCGCAGCAGACGAGCGGCCTGACCGGTGCGGACCTCGCGAACATCTGCAACGAGGCCGCGATCTTCGCCACGCGCCGGGGAGGGCGCACGATCACGATCGCCGACTTCGACTCGGCGATCGAGCGCGTGATCGCGGGTGTGCAGTCGCGGCGGGTGCTGAACGACCACGAGAAGCAGGTCGTCGCCTTCCACGAGGCGGGGCACGCGCTCTGCGGCGAGCTTCTGCCCTCGGTCGACCGCGTGCATCGGATCTCGATCGTGCCGCGCGGGCGGGCGCTCGGCTACACGCTGAACCTGCCGGCCGAGGACCGCTATCTGAAGACGCGTGAGGAGCTGCTCGACTACATGACGGTGCTGCTCGGCGGGCGCGTCGCCGAGCAGATCGTGTTCGGCGCGATCACGACGGGGGCTTCAGATGACCTCAAGCGGGTGGCCGACATCGCCCATTCGATGGTCCACGACTTCGCGATGGGCACGGCCGGAATGGGGCGCTCACCCGACGGGGGGGTGAGACTTTCCGAGACGACGCTTCGCATCCGCGACGAGGAGCGCCAGGATCTGATCGAGGAGGGCCGGCGCGCCGCGCAGAGGCTGATCGTCGCCCACCGCTCCCAGCTCGACGCGCTCGCGCATGAGCTGCTCGAGCACGAGGTGCTCGACCGCGATGCGATCGACCGGATCATGGCGGGCGTTCCCCGCATGGAGCGCGCGCCGGGGGTCGGTCTGCGTGTGGTCGCGGCGGCCACGCCCCACGCCCGCACCTCCTCACCGGCCGCGATCGCCCTTCCTCCGATAGCAGGCGGGGGTGCGGGCCGGGCGAGGGCTGATCGCGGGGGCGAGGGCTGATCGCGGGGGCGAGGGCTGATCGCGGGGGCGAGGGCGGGCGGTTATAGACTCCGACGCGTGTTCAGCCGCATAGATCACATCGGCGTGGCCGTCGAGGAGATCGAGCCCGCGCTCGAGCTCTATCGCGACCGCTTCAAGCTGAGGGTGGCCCACCGCGAGGTGGTCGAGGAGCAGGGCGTGGAGGCCGTGCTGCTCGACGTCGGTGAGAACCATGTCGAGCTGCTCGCGCCGCTGGCGGCGCAGACGCCCGTGGGCAGGTTCCTGGCCAAGCAGGGCCCGGGGCTGCACCACGTTGCCTACCAGGTTCCCGACATCGAGGCGACGCTCGCGACGCTCAAGGTGCACGGGCTCGCGCTGATCGACGAGCAGCCGCGAACGGGCATCCGCGGCTCGCGGGTGGCCTTCATGCACCCGCGCGGGACGGGGGGCGTGCTCACCGAGATCGTCGAGCCGGCCGCCGCGGCCGAGGGCCACTGATGACGATGAGGCCGCGCCGTATCAGCGTCGGCTTCCAGGGCGGCCAGGTGCTGGCGCTGCGGGTCAGCGACGAGCAGCTGAAGGCCCTCGCGGACGCGCTCGGCAACGTCGGCTGGCATGACCTCGACAGCGAGGAGGGTCCGGTCCGGCTCGACCTCGCCCAGGTGGTTTACGTGCGCTCCGAGAGCGACGAGCTGCGCGTCGGCTTCGGCGCCTAGAGGTTGCGCTCGCCCGAGGAGCAGCTTCTGCGCCTGGCCCGCAGCCGCGGGCACGGCGCGCGTACCGAGCGGGCCGTTGCACGGTTCTCGCGGCTGGGCGAGCACGGCGCTGTATGGCTCGCGATCGGAGCGCTCGGGCAGGCGCTCGAGGCCGCCGAGAAACGACGCTGGCGGCGGGCGACGAGGACGGTGGCCGCGGCCTACCTGCTGAACAGCACGATCAAGCTCCTCGTCCGGCGCGAGCGCCCGCGCCTTGAGGGCCTGCCGGCGTTGATCGACACGCCGACACGGCTGAGCTTCCCGAGCGCCCACGCCTCGACCTCGTTCGCCGGAGCACTCGCCTACTCGCGCCTGGGCCTGCCCGCGATTCCGCTCTACGCGCTGGCGGGGAGCCTCTCGATCTCGCGGCTCTACCTCGGGGTGCACTACCCCTCAGACATCCTCGCGGGAGCTGTGCTCGGCACGGCGCTCGCCGGGCTGTGCACGCGCGATGAGCGCCGCGGGGCACCGGATCCGACGAGCGTTTGCGCGCGCTCGCAGGAGCCCTCGCCGAACGGGGCGGCGATGGGGGCCCTCCGATGAGCACCAAGATCGGGATCGTCGGCATGCCCAACGCCGGCAAGTCCTCGCTCTTCAACGCTCTCACCAAAGCCGGCGCCGAGGCCGCGAACTATCCGTTCACGACGATCGAGCCGAACGTCGCCGTCGTGCCCGTGCGCGACGAGCGCCTGGAGCAGGTGGCGCGAGTCCTCGGCGCCTCGGAGATCGTCTGGGACACGGTCGACTTCCACGACATCGCCGGGCTGGTGGCGGGCGCGCACCAGGGCGAAGGGCTCGGCAACCGCTTCCTCGCGAACATCCGCGAGACCGATGCGATCGTGCATGTCGTGCGCTCGCATCGCGACGAGAGCGTCGTGCATCCCGAGGGCCGGGTCGACCCCTTGAAGGACATCGAAACGATCGAGACGGAGCTCGTGCTCGCCGATCTCGAGCAGGCCGAGCGCCGCGTCGAGCGCGTCGCCAGGCAGGCGCGCAGCGGCGACCGCGCGGCGATCGCCGAGGAGGCGTGGCTGCGCGAGGTGATCGACGCGCTCGCGGCTGGCCGCCCGGCGCGGACGGTGCCGGCGCCCGAGCAGGCACCTACCTCGGCACGCGACCTCGGCTCGCTGACCTCCAAGCCGGTGCTGTTCGTTGCGAACGTCGACGAGGGCTCAGAACAGGTCCCCGCGGAGATCGCGGCCCACGCCGCCGCCCAGCAGGCGGGCGTTGTCGCGGTCTCCTCGCGCATCGAGTCCGAGCTCGCCGAGCTCGATGAAGAGGACGCCGCCGCGATGCGCTCAGAGCTCGGCTTCAGCGGCCCGGGAGCCGGCTCGCCGATCGAGCGCGTGATCAGAGAGGCCTTCGCGCTGCTCCACCTGATCGCCTTCTTCACCGCCGGGGAGGCGAAGCCCGCCCAGTCCTGGCACCTGCGCCAGGGCCTGAGCGCCTGGCATGCGGCGGGCGAGATCCACTCCGACATCCAGAAGGGCTTCGTGCGCGCCGAGGTGATCGGCTGGAAGGAGCTCGTCGACGCGGGCGGCTACGCGAAGGCCCGCGAGCGAGGCACGCTGCGCCTCGAGGGCCGCGACTACGTGATGGCCGACGGCGACGTGATCACGGTCAAGTTCACGCCGTAAGGCGCTTCTCCAGGCGCTCGGCCAGCCGCGGCATCCCCAGCTCCCGCGCCCGCCGCGCCCCGCCGGCGTAGTCGGTGGCGCGGTCGAGCGGCCGCTCGAGCTCGATCGCCTGCAGCGTCGCGATCTCCTTGAAGGCGCGCAGCAGCTGCTCGTTCGCGCGCAGCGCCGCCGCGATCCGCGGGCGCATCTGAGCGCACGCCGCCTGCCCGTCCCCCCCCGCCCGCGCGGCCAGCAGCACAGCCTCGAGCGAGCCGTGGGCCGTCAGCAGCGCGGCGGCTGTCTTCGCGCCGACTCCCGGCGCGCCGGGGAGGCCGTCCGAGGGGTCGCCGCGAAGCGCGATGAAGTCGCTGACGAGCTCCGGCCCGATGCCGTAGCGCTCGCGCACCTGCGCGGGGCCGATCTCGGCGGGCTCGCCGTCGCGCATCTCGAGGATCGCCACGCGCTCGCTGACCGCTCCATAGAGGTCGCGGTCTGCAGTTATGAGCAGCGCGCGACCGCCGCAGCGCTCCTCCAGACGGGCGAGCGAGAACATCACGTCGTCGGCCTCGAGCTCCTCGCTCGCGCTCACCGTCCAGCCCATGGACTCGAGCAGCGACGGGGCCTTCGTCCACTGCTCGGCCAGCTCTGGGGGCATCCGATCGCGGTGGGCGTGATAGCCGGGGTAGAGGCGCACGCGGTAGTCGGCCTGCTCGGCACCCATGCAAGCCGCCACGCCTCGCGGTGGGCGCGCCGGCAGGCGCGCATCTGTGAAGGAGAGCAGTGTGTTGACCGTCCCGAGCAGTGCGTTCACCGGCCTGCCCTGGAGGTCCGTGATCGACCTCGGCAGCGCGAAGAACGAGCGATAGAGCAGCCACGGGACGTCGGCGATGAGCAGCGGCCCCGAGTTCGAAGCAGGCATCCGCGCAGCGTATGCGCTCGCCTTGAGGGGGCGCCCTTGAGCGCGCGCCGCGAGGCGCTGAATGCTTCTAGCCGGCAGCGACCCCTCCGGCGAGCGTCGCTTCCCCAGCCGGGGGCGCCTGCTCGCCGCCCTGCGCTGCGCCCGCGCTCGCCGGGCTCGCCGGGCTCGGCTGCGCCCATGCGCTGCGATCGGGCTCGGGCGTGACGGACTGGCCGCTGGCGATACTGAAGTAGGCCCACGTGGCGTCGAGGCCGAGGCGTGCCGCGAGTTCGGGGCCGCTGATGAGCGTCCGGCCCCCCGAGCCGAGCAGGTTAGCGGAGATGATCCGCGGGGAGACGCCCCGCTTGAGCACTTCGATCCCGCGGAAGGCCCCCTTCAGGAGCCCCTTCAGGCGCGCGCCGACGGTGGCGAAGCTGAGCGTGAGCTTCCAGCTGTGGGCGGGCCCTGAGTCGTAGGGGTCGCTCACGGCCCGCAGCCACGGCTCCGCTTCTGAGCCGAGGAAGACGTTCTCGATGTTCTCCGTCATCCCGCCCGAGCTCGCGAAGAAGTAGGTAGTCGCCGGGCGTCCTTCATAGAGGACGATCTGCCCGGCGGTCGCCGAGACCGCCACATTCGTCTGGGCGGTTTCGGCGGCGATTCCGCGATAGACCTGCGAGCGGGTGTCCGCGTAGACGTCAAAGCGCGCTCCGCCGGCATGGGCGGTCAGCGCATAGGTGCGGCTCGCGATCGCCTGCGCCTCGAGGGCCGCGAGCGGCCAGGAAGCGGGCATCTCGGCGGAGACGACCCCGCGCACGTACTGTTCGAGCGGGACACTCTGGACGCTCGACCCGACGAGCACCCGCACGGATGTCCCGGCCGGGGCAAGGCCGAGCGTCGTGCCCGTGTAGTAATCGGCGAGGATCGCCTGATAGGAGGCGCCATGCTCGGCATAGCCGAGCGCCCCCTCCTGGCTCATGCCCACGCCGTGCCCGTCCCCGGCCCCGCTGACCACGAGTTCGCTCGCCCCCGCGACACCGTCACAGAACCCCAGCAGGAGGCTCGCCGTGATGAGCGCGAGGAGGGGGAGTCGGCGGTGATAGGTTGGTCTGATGGTGAGCATCCGTGCTCGGGTGGACCCAGATCGGCGGGGGAGCTGCTCGTGCGGCGGGCCTCCCGTTCGCCACCCTCTCCGACTCGGACGCAAGCCGGCTTCCCCTGAGCCGCGGCCGCTGATAACGGCCGATCGTTTCATTCGCCTAGAAGGACAGGCATAGGGAGAGATGAGCTCACAGACGGCGAGCAGCAGCAGCCCTGCCCCCGCGGAGCGGGCGGTCCTTCAGATGGTCCCCACTGAGCTCTACATCGCCGGGAGCTGGCGCGGGGCATCCGGCGGCGGCACGTTGACCGTCGAGGACCCGGCCACCGAGGAGCCGCTGATCGAGGTCGCCGACGCCCAGCCCGAGGACGCGCTCGCGGCGCTCGCCGCCGCCGCCGAGATGCAGGCGCAGTGGGCGGCGACCGCGCCACGCGAGCGCGGCGAGGTCCTGCGCCGCGCGTATGAGGCGATCGTCGCCCAGACCGAGGAGCTGGCCTTGCTGATGACGCTCGAGATGGGCAAGGCCCTGAGCGAGTCCCGCGCCGAGATCGCCTATGCGGCGGAGTTCTTCCGCTGGTTCTCTGAGGAGGCCGTGCGCATACACGGCCGCTACATGGTCAACACGACCGGCAAGGGCCGCATCCTCACGATGCGCCAACCGGTGGGCCCCTGCGTGTTCGTCACCCCCTGGAACTTTCCCACGGCGATGGGCACCCGCAAGATCGCCCCGGCGATCGCCGCCGGATGCACGATGGTCGTGAAGCCCGCTCAGCAGACACCCCTGTCGATGCTCGCGCTGGCGAAGATCCTCCAGGAGGCCGGCCTGCCCGGAGGCGTCCTGAACGTGCTCACCGCCAAGCGCTCCGGCGCGGTGATCGAGCCGCTGCTGAACGATCCCCGCACGCGCAAGCTCTCCTTCACGGGCTCCACCGAGGTGGGGCGCACGCTGATCGAGCAGTCTGCCCGCCAAATCCTGCGGGTCTCGATGGAGCTCGGGGGCAACGCCCCCTTCCTCGTTTTCGAGGACGCCGACCTCGACGCAGCCGTCGAGGGTGCGCTGCTGGCCAAGATGCGCAACGTCGGCGAGGCCTGCACGGCGGCCAACCGCTTCCACGTGCACGAGTCCGTGGCGGAGGACTTCGCCGCCAAGCTGGCCGGGCGGATGGGCCTGATGAAGGTCGGCCGGGGAACCGAGCCGGGCGTCGATGTCGGCCCTCTGATCGACGAGAACCAGCGCGAGAAGGTCGCAGAGCTCGTGAGCGACGCGCTCGTGAGGGGTGCCCGCGTCCTGCTCGGCGGCGAGCGGCTCGACGGCCGCGGCTACTTCTACGCTCCCACCGTCCTCAGCGACGTTCCCGACGACGCCCGCCTGCTAAGCGAGGAGATCTTCGGGCCCGTCGCCCCGATCACCACCTTCTCCAGCGACTCGGAGGCGCTCGAGGCAGCCAACCGCACCGAGTATGGGCTCGTCGCCTACGTCTACACCCGCGACCTCGCCCGCGCGTTGCGCGTCTGCGAGCGCATCGAGACGGGCATGGTCGGCCTGAACCAGGGCGCGGTCTCAAACGCCGCCGCCCCCTTCGGCGGAGTCAAGCAGTCGGGCTTCGGCCGCGAGGGCGGCTTTGAGGGAATCTCGGAGTACCTGGAGACGAAGTATGTGGCCATGAGCCTCTAGTGGGGAGTAAGGGAGCGCCCTGAAGTCGGACGCTCGAGAGTACCTGGACCCCAAGTGCGTCTCCGTGAGTATGTGACGGGGAGAGTAGATAAGGGGTCTGCGAACCGGATTAGCCGTGACATCCTCGTGCAAGCGTCCGCCGATGGGCTCAAAGCCCGAGGCCGAGCTAGCCGCGCAACGGCGATTGGTTATCTGATGGCCGACCGCTGAAGGACGGTCAGACCCCGGTCCCAGACGATGGGGCCGGGGTTCCGCCCGGGGACCTCGCGGTCAACCGCTTGGCTACTCAGCACGTCGCCGCTTGCCGTAGCGTTAGGTCAGCGATTCCTTTGGCGTTTCCGCCGCCTTGAGGATCATCTGGGTCAAGGCTTCGATCTCGAGCACCATTTGGTCGACATCAAACCGTTCGAGCATCACCTTCGTGCTGCGGGTGGCAAGCAGGTAGTCGGGCCCCGCGATGAAGGACATCATGGGAATGCCCGCAGCGTTCAGAGCTGCTCCCTCGCCGAAGAACTCTGGTGTGGGCTTGTCGACGGTGCATCGCGTGACGCCTAGCCCACGGAGAGCGTTCTGCGCGATTTCCGCCACGGCGAGGTTTGACGCAAAGACCGTGCGGGCTTCCGGGAGACCCGTCGGCCCATACGAGCTCACGTGGTCGTCGAGATATTCGGGGCACCCGAGGTGCTCGAGCGTCACTCCGGCCTTCGTATGTTCGAACAGTTCGGGGTACTCGGTCACATATGCGCCCGACGAGGTGACTCCATATGCGAAATGTCCGGTGGCAAAGTAAAAGGCAAACGTGCTCTTGCGTTTCGCCTGGGGAATGGCGGAAAGGAGCTGCGCGATCGAGATCATCGCCAGACCCCCGTTCTCCTCGATGAGACAAGGTCCGTCGGTGTGGGTGTTGACTACGACGACGTCTTTGCTTTCGGTGCTCCCCGGCAGCACGGCAAGAAGCGAGTCAGTCGGGCAGTTTTCCTCGACTGTGGCAGGCAGGGTCAGGCGCGCGAAATTTTCCGAGCCTTTGGCCAGTTCGCGTACTTCGTTGCCAGTCTCGAGATCAACGTTCACGGCGGGCAGACCCTGCAACGGCGACTTGAACGGGCCATACTGTCCCTCCGCATCTTCAACGACATCGGGGAGGATGATAATCGCGCCGCGCGCACCGGCCGTTTGCGCCGCGGCCAAGCTCGGCCCCACGCTGAGCCACGAGCGATCGTAGGGCAATGCCGGATTGAATTCTTCGAAGCCGAAATACGGCGTAAAGAGAAACTCGAAGGGAACCTCGAACGGGGCTACATCGATGACAGCGATCTTGCCCGCAAACGACCCGACGAATTCCGATGCTTTGCCTTTGCCGGCGTACGCGAGTTCGCCCACGACACCGCCGTAGGGCGTTTGACCCGAGTAGGGGTAGTTGGACGCGACGGGAAGGTTCTTGTTGAGGCTCCGGCCCACTTTGAGCGGGGGAAATGACTTGGAAGAGGAAGCGTACCAGCGGCTGAACGTCTGCGTATTGCGTGTCGTGGTCCACCCCAGCGAGTGCATCGCGCTCGCGAGATCATCGATCCAGATTTGGTGGGCTTCGTTGCCGGTGTAGCGCGGGTTGAGACCCGCCAGGTATTTCGACCACTTCTGCAGGGTCTGAGCATCGGCCAACGCGCCGGGCTTAACCGCGGGCTTGGTCGGGAACGAGGTATATAGGGGGGCGGCGAGCGCTCGCGCGGTGGGACTGGCGACGGCCAGGCCTGCTGCTCCGGCTGCCGAGCGCGTAAGGAACGTACGGCGAGAATACGTGGACATGAGATCCCTCCCTGGGTTGATCCACCCCCGCCCTTACTCGGCGTAAGGTGTCTTACGCCGAACATACCAAGCGTCCACCGGGCTGTCAACCCAACGCAGTCATCCACGGTCTAGGCGACTCGACTGACGCGTTTTCCGCGGCCTCATGGCCGTTGTTCCGAGTGCGGATGTGCGCACTCGCCAGGCGTACCGGAGCCACCCGCACGAGCAGAGGGCCACGAAGAACTTCTACGGGCTGCCGGGCACCTCCCCGCCATACCAAGCGGCCACAATCCAATCCACGAGGTCGGGGATCAGCCCCTCGAAGTCCGGCTCCGTTTCGGTGTCCAGAACGTCGCAGGCCAGTTGGCGCACCCCGTAAACCGATGCAAGGTGCACGCTGAAGGAATGCGGCTTGAGCAGCGGGTCGGTCTCCCGCAGCGCTTCCTGGGCAAGGGTACTCACTTCGGCGAACCGCCCCAGTGCTTTCCTTCGACGCTGCCGCGCCGTTGCACCGACCGCATCCATCTCGAGTTGAAAGGCACGCGCCACCACGGGATCGGCCGCAAGCGCGCCGAAATAGCCATCGAGCTCCGCTTGGACGAACTCCCTCCAGCTCTCGCTCGAGGACAGTCCAGCGGCCACGCGGCGCACGAGCACCTCGATGAAGTGATCGTACGCCGTGCACGCGCAGTCTTCCTTGTTAGCAAAGAGGTCGTAGAAGGCCTCGTGGGAAACGGCTGCGCGCTTCGCAACGTCGTTGATACGCACATTCGCGTATCCGCGATCGGCGAGGAGCTCAGTAAACGCAATCATCAGTCGCTGGCGCTGCGCGCCCTGAACCTGCTCCCGGGACAGCTCATGACGCCCTCGCGGCAGCGCCGCCGGCGAGTCGAAGAACACACCCGGACGAACACGTGCGGTCATGGCGGACAAAGTCTAGAGAGAGAGCCGGACTGGTCTTGGACACTTCCACTCGTGAGTTCGTTTGCGTGAAGACAGACTCTGCCATCATGGGCAACCGCACAGATCGACCGTGTGCTCGCCTTTCGTGCTGCCCGCCTTAATTGCTGTCGCGGTCAGGAGGCGAGCGCAAGTGGCGGCTCGCGCGAGGGCTGGTCGTGCAGGCGCTGGAGCAGCGCGGCGAGGTCTTGGCGGGTGAAGTTCCAGTCGAGGCGGCGGGCAATCTCCTTGTAGCGGCACTCGGCGTCGTTGAGTGCGCGGGCGAGGGTCCTCGACGTCGTTGGGGTCGGACAGCTTGCGCTGGATGATCGAGTGGTAGATCTCGACCTGGTTGAGCCAGCTGGCGTGCACCGGCAGATGCACCTTTCAGCTGGGTGCAGGTGGGGTGCGCCCCGCCTGAGCCTCGCTGTCCTTAGGAGTGCGCGGACGGAGCTCGTGGTGTCTCGACGACCGAGAGCGCTGCCTCCGGCGTGACCGGCGTCTCCGCTCGCGCGGAGATCGCGGGGCGCTCCGGCTCGCCGTTGATGGCGCTCTTGAAGCCTCGCATCCCCTCACCGAGCGAGCGGCCCATCTCAGGTAGGCGCTTTGCGCCGAACACCAGCAGCAAGATCACCAGCAGAAACGCGATATGCAGCGGATTGTCAAGGCCCATCGTTGACCACCTCCAAAGGTTGACTCGACCTGACCTCGGTCAGAGTAAGGCACATTACGCTGACCTTAGCAAGGGTCAGCGGGCTGTCAAAACCAGATGATTGATGCGAGTCGACGTGCGCAGTTGCCGCGAGTGTGCTGACGCCCAGTCCCAAAGAGGACGCCCGGAGTGGACCCCGTTTGACGGACACGGTGACCGGACCCCGTTCATGGGTCCACCCGTTGTGAGAGTCGGTGGGTGTTGTTCTGTTGCAGGGTAGGGGTGTCGCCGTCTCGCGGAGTGAGCCCGTAGGGCGAACGTAGAGAGACGGCGAG
>JBEKXJ010000009.1:0-73911 GCA_049512215.1 Solirubrobacteraceae bacterium | reverse complement strand
ACAGCAGAGGTCGCCGCCTCGGGGCGTCACCTACCCCCTACACGCCGCCCGAGACTCCCGCGGGAAAGATGAACTTGACTGACCCGGACTCGCGGATGTTGAAGGCCTCGCGCGGCTACGTCGATCACGATCGCGCAGCGCACGCGCGAGCTCGCCACCTTGCGTACGCTAGGCGCCAGCCGGCGCCAGGTGCTTCGCTCGGTAATGCTCGAGGCCTTCCTGCTCGGCCTGCTCGCGTCGGTAGTGGGGCTGTTCCTCGGCCTCGGGCTAGCGAAGGGGCTCAACTCGCTGTTCGTCTCGTTCGGGATCGACCTGCCCCAGGCCGCGACGGTGTTCGCCACGCGCACGATCATCGTCTCACTCCTCGTGGGAGTCGGGATCACGCTGATCGCGGCGTTGCGGCCGGCCATGCGGGCGACCCGAGTGCCACCGATCGCGGCCGTGCGCGAGGGCGCGCTTCTGCCACCGTCGCGCTTCGCGTGCTTCGGGCCCTACGCCGCGTTGATCACGATCGGCGGCGCCGTCGCGTTGATGCTCGTCGGCCTGTTCGTCGGCTCGCTGTCCACGACGCAGCGATTGGTGGCCATCGGCGTAGGCACGGCCGCCGTGTTCGTAGGCGTGGCCATGATCGCAAAGACGCTCGTGCCGCCGCTCGCCTCGGTGCTTGGCTGGCCCGGGACGAGGCTCGGCGGCGCTGCCGGGAAACTCGCGCGCGGCAACGCGATGCGGAACCCCACGCGCACCGCCTCGACGGCCGCGGCGCTGATGATCGGGCTCGCCCTCGTGACGCTGGTCGCCGTGCTCGCGGCCGGGCTGAAGTCGACATTCGAGAGCTCGATCAACGACCTCTTCAACGCCGACTACGCGCTCACTGCCACGAACAACTTCTCGCCGATCTCGACTGCCTCGGCGGAAGCGGTGCGCAATGTGCCCGGCGTGCAAGTGGTCTCCGGCGTGCGCGCCGGCTCGGGCCGAGCGTTCGGCGGCGAAATCAACGTCACGGGCGTGGCCCCTGACATCAGCAAGGTCATAAAGGTGAAGTGGCAGGCGGGATCGCCGGCGGTCCCTGGCGAGCTGGCAGAAACCGGGGCCTTCGTCTCGAAGGAATACGCGAAAGAACTCCACCTGCGCGTGGGCTCGCCCATCGCCGTCGAGACCCCAACCGCGAGGGTCATGCACCTCTACATACGCGGCATCTTCGAGCCGCCTAAGGGCGGCTCCCCCTACGGCGACGTCACCATCTCCACGGCGCGCTTCGACGCCGAATACCAGAACCCGCAAAGCGTCTACACGTTTATCGACATCGCCGGCGGCGCCACGGCCGCGAACACCCACGCGCTCGAAAGCGCGCTTGCGGGCTTCCCCGACGCGAAGATACAAACCGAGAGCCAGTTCAAGAGCAATCAGGAGAAGAGCGTCGATACGCTGCTGAACCTGCTCTACGTCCTGCTCTCGCTGTCGATCATCGTCAGCCTGTTCGGCATCGTGAACACGCTCGTGCTGACGGTGTTCGAACGCACCCGCGAGCTGGGGATGCTGCGTGCGGTGGGCATGACGCGGCGACAGCTGCGCCGCATGATCCGCTATGAGAGCGTCGTGACGGCCCTGATCGGAGCGGCGCTCGGGATCCCCGTGGGGATCGTGCTCGCCCTGATGGTCGGGCAGGCGATCGAATATCCTGCCTTCACGATTCCGGTCGGCACGCTCGTGGTGTTCGTGATCGCCGCGATCGTCTGCGGCCTGCTTGCCGCGATCCTCCCGGCCCGGCGAGCCGCCCGCCTCAACGTCTTGCAAGCGCTGCAGTACGAGTAGGAGCCGCGCCCTCAGCGCCAGGGCAGGACTTTGCCGAAGCGGATCAGCTCGCCGTAGAACTGCTGATCCACGACCGGATCACAACCCCCGCGAGTCGCGAACAGAACCTGGCCGAGCGCGACGCTCTGCTTGCCTCGGCCGCAATCTCACTGAGCACCGCGATCGCCCAAAACCCCGGGGCGCGAAGCGAGGGCGAGACGGCCCTCATGCAGGAATGGCTGGCCCGACTTAGCGCCGGCTGAAGCTGGAAGTCGTCCCGCGGAGAGAATGCCCTCGGCCTTGGCTCGAACAGAGGCCGAGGGCGAGAGTGCTTCTTTCAAGCAGGAGCGGAAGCGGTCCACCATCGGGCCTCAGGCTATCGCTTGGGACGATGCACGAGCGCGTCGGCCGAGGGCAGCGAGACGACTGCTTTCGCCGGGGCTAAGCGAGCGTCTCGTGAGCGGGCGCCGAGATGCCTGGTGGTCGTCCGTAGCGAGCGTGAGCGCCGCCGTCGCTTCGGACGCTCGCTCGGCCCGCAAGAGCAGCAGTGCGGGTCTCCTTCGGTCGCTTTGGGGCGGGGGTCAGGTGGTGACTGGCTGGGCCAGCGTGAGCCCGTGGCGAAGCATGATCTGCGCGAGCGCGGCGAGGTCCGGCGGGCCGCCGGCGGAGGCGGCCAGGACCTCGCCGACCTCTTCGAAGTAGGCGGGTCCGAAGACACCGGGGCTGGCGATCGCGAGGAACGTCGAGTCGGTGCGCCCGCCGTTCTGGAACCCGTGGATCGCTCCGCGCGGCACACATAGCGCCTCGCCGACCCCAATTTCGATCGTCTCGCCGTCGACGGTCCAGGTCGTGGTGCCCTTGAGCCCGTAGATGGTCTCCTCGAATGCGTCGTGGCTGTGCGGCGCTGGCATCTTGGCGTTAGCCGGGACGTAGCACTCAAACACGCTCACGCTGCCGTTGGAGTCGGCGGACTCGACGAGAAAGCGGACGCCCAGCTGTCCGACGGTGATGGTCTCTGCAGTGGCTTGGCTCATGGTGGTCTCCTTGGCGCAATGCGCGCTTGGGTAAAGTAGCTTGACTACCCTACACCCATCCGCTAATGTTGTCAAGTGACTTGACCGTACCCACAAACTCAACCAGCTCGCCTCCGCCGCTGATCGGTGCGCTGCTGCGCGTGCCCTGGGAAACGGTCCGCGAACGGATGCTCACCGGCCTGCACCAGCGCGGATACAGCGACCTGGTCGCCGCGCACCTGAACGTCATGCTCTATCCGGGACCCGAGAACATGCGCCCGTCGGAGCTAGCGGCCCGGACGGGCATGACCAAGCAGGCGCTGAACTACCTCCTCGGACAGCTCGAGGCACTCGGATACCTCGCCCGCGCACAGGACAGCGCCGACCAGCGCTTCAAGCGCGTACACCTGACGCCACGCGGACGCGCCGCGGGCGCGGCCATGCGCGAGATCGTCATGGAGATCGAGGCCGAATGGACGCAGAAACTCGGCCCCCGACGATTCGCGCAGCTGCGCGACATCCTCGCGCAGCTCGGCGCGAGCACGCCGCAGAGCCACCGTCCCTGACCGTTGACTAGAGGCTCCGGCCCCAGTCGCGCGCCATGCGCGGATCGTTTTCTCGGGCTCCTGGCGGCATGAGCGACTGGAAGCCAGCGGTCGGGATCAGCGCTCGTCGCGCTCCCCGGTCTTCGCGGACGCAGAAGGAGTGTGCGTCGTCGGCGCTTGCGCTTGGGACGACCAACAGCAGCCCTGACCGAGCGACGAGCCTCCGCATTCATCCGCGAAAGCAGCAGCCGGCGCTCAACGGGCTCGTGTTATCGAGACTCGTCCAACTCGACAGTCTCGCTCGTGATGACCGACGCGCTTGCTCGCGTGGCCAAGCGATAGTCCCGAGTGCGGCGTATGGGCCAAGAGGGCTCTGACAGCCGCGGCGGACTTCGATCGCCCGGACACGTTGTCGCATCTGCCCGGACCGGGCGCCGTCAGGCCCGTGGCGGATCTGCGCCCCGCATGCGGTAGCACGATCCCTTGAAATTGGTGTGCGGCAGGCCAGCGATGATTGCGCCGCCGGCGACCCTCCCATGGTGCCACTCTGCGATGCCGCGGCGGCCGACCTCCTGGCCTTCGCGGGACGAGCTGCGGTCAGGTCGATGCGCCCACGGGCTGAGCCGCGTTGCGCACCATCTGCCCGGCGATGACGAGTTGCTGGATCTGGCTGGTTCCCTCGTAGATGCGAAACAGGCGCGCGTCGCGATAGAGGCGCTCGACGGGCACGCCCCGCATGTAGCCTGCGCCCCCGTGTATCTGTACGGCGCGATCGGCGATGCGACCGACCGCCTCGCTGGCGAAGTACTTGCTGCAGGCGGGTGCCATGCGCCGGTCCGCGCCGCTGTCGTAGGCGCGGGCACTCTCCAGCACGAGCGCGCGGGCGGCCAGGTATTCGGTCTGTGAGTCGGCGAGCATCCCCTGGATGAGCTGGTGCTCTGCGATCGGCTTGCCGCCCTGCCTGCGGTCGACGGCAAAGTTCAGTGACTCGTCGACGAGCCGCTCGGACAGCCCGACGCACAGGGCCGCGATGTGCAGCCGCCCATGAGCGAGACACCGCATCGCGGTTAGGTATCCGGTGCCCTCGCTCGCGCCCACGAGCGCGGACTCGGGCACACGGACCTCGTCGAGGTACACGTCGGCGGTCCAGGCACCGGCCTGACCCATCTTTGTGTCTTTGGGAGCGACGCTGAGTCCGGCGGCGTCGCGCGGGACCATGAACACAGAGATCCCCTGGCTGGGCTTCTCGGCCTTACTGGTGCGGGCGAAGACCATGAACAGGTCGGCGACGGGCGCGTTCGTGATGTAGCGCTTGGCGCCGTCGATGACCCATTCGACGCCGTCGCGTCGTGCGCGCGTCACGAGCCCGGCCGGGTCAGAGCCGGCCTCAGCCTCGGTCAGCGCGAACGCGGCCGTCACCGCTCCGGAGGCGAGTCCGGGCAGCAGGTTGCGCTTCTGCTCGTCCGTGCCGCCCTCGATCAGCACATGGCCGGCGATGCCGTTGTTGGTCCCGAACATCGATCGGAACGCCGGTGTCGTGTAGCCCAGCTCGAACACGAGCTGCACCTCCTCGGTCATCGTCATGCCAAGCCCGCCGTGCTCGATGGGAAGCGCGAACCCATAGAGGCCCATGTCGATGGCCTGCTGACGGATGCGATCGGGGATCGCATCGTTCTCGTCGATTGTCGTCTCTGCCGGGACTACCTCGGAGCGCACGAATTGCCTTACCGCGCGCACCATGTCCTGCAAGTCGTCGTGCTCCATCGCTCATCTCCTGGCCAAGTGCACCCGCGCTCGGGGGCAAGTAGAGCCCGTTAGGCGCATAAAACCGATCGTCACGTTACGTGTGCGCAGCAAACTAGCGTCTCGGCTCAACCACATGTTTCCCGCAAGCGTCGGGGCTGACGCGGTTGATCGAGTTTGTGCGCCACTCGCGAAGTGCCCTACACGTCCGTGGGTAAAACGTTCTCGAAGATGCCGGTCATCCCCTGACCGCCGCCGATGCACATCGTCTCCAGCCCGTAGCGCCCACCGCGACGGCGCAACTCGCGCAGCAGAGTGGCCAGGATCCTCCCGCCCGTCGCTCCGACGGGATGACCGAGTCGGCCCCATCACCAATCTCATCATGCTGGTGCTCTTGATCGTTTCGTTCGCCGGACGTCTCGGTGAAAGCCACCTCAAGTGGTCAGGTGGGATCTTCCTACTCGGCATCTTGCGATTCGTCCTCGGTGTCGTCTCCACGTCGATCCCGTGGCTGGGCTTTCTGCACGCCGGATAACGCACTTGCGATCTATGCGGCCGCTGCGCTGCTCGCGCACAGGGTGTGGACGGAGCGGTCGCGTGGATCAGGGATCGGGCCGTGGCTCCTTTCGCCTGGCGAAGCGAGCGTCGAACGCTGGTTCGGTTAGTGAGCCTGCTTGAGGCTTGCGGAGATAGGCTCCGCCCGTGAGCGCAGCGGGTGAGCGACGCTCGGCACGATCACGAAGCCATGAGCGGACACCGGCATTACAGCGAGCAGGGATTTGAGGAACTCGTTAGTTCAGCGCTCGACGAGCTGCCGATCGAGTTCCAACGTGCGCTGGAGGACGTAGCGATCGTCGTTTCCGACCGCGGTGCCGAGAACCACGCGTACGGCATGTACGTCGGCTCCAAGCTTGGTGGTATGCCTTTCCTCGGGGGCGGCGGCTTGCCAGACGAGATCCTGATTTTTCGCGACACACTCGTGCGCGACTTCGGGGACGATCCCGAGCGCCTCCGGCTGCAGGTCATCAAGACGGTGCGTCACGAGGTTGGTCACCACCTCGGCTTCGACGAGACAGGCGTTCGCAAACTCGGGCTCTGATGGCTTCACGCCCCGCCGCGTGAAGGTCCGCCTGGCCGACAGAGGAGCCATGACCAAAGCAATCCATCTCGTGACCGCCTCGCGCGAACAGCAGTCGCGCGTGGCGTACCACCGCACCACGCGCTCGCTCTGCTCTCGTTCGAGCAGCTTCGTCGAGGCCCCGTGCTCCTCGCCATGCAGGCCGGGGGTGACGGCGTGAAGCCGATGCGCTTCGCCGGGGTGCACATGGGTGAGCGTCAGCTTCCCTTCGGGATCGGTGAGGCACGACGCAAGCGCGACCGCGTCGCGGCCGCTGGGCCTACCGTTGACTCCCACTAGCACGTTCTCGAACATGTCACCGCTCCCTCGAGTCGCTCTCGCCGATCCTAGGCAACAAGAGTCAAGACGGACGAAAACACGTCGGTCCTCCGTGAGATCTGCTGGCGGCCGAGCTATCTCGTTGGAGACCTCTGGCTTTGCGTCGTCGCCTGACGGGGAGTTTGCCTTTTTCAGTGTTGGTTTCTGTTCGGCTGATACGCATCGACCACAGATCGGCTCGAGTGAAGGGTTATGGACGGTTGCCGTACTCGGCGGTCCGCTGCGCCCACCCGTTGACTTTCTGGGTAAGACGTGATTTATATGTCTCCAAGCGGCCGTGAACGAAGAGACGAGGAGAAGGGCCTCGGGGAAAATGGGTTTGGGTCAAGCAAGGATGCAAGACCTAGTTAGGGGCGGAATTCGATGGAGATGAGAGTGTTTGCCTGCCAGGAGCAACGGATGCTCCGCGCCCTTCACGAGCGCTGGCCGTTTCGTCGCTCCCACTGGCGTCAGCACCTGCACAGGCGTGCGCGGGGGCAGGCGCAGCGAAGCGACAGCTGTTCCACCGGGCGCGCGCATGCGCTGACAGCACTCACAGCCAAGCCGGCCCCACGGCGGTGGCCCCACGGCGGGGAGGGACGCTGAGGGGAAGCCTCCTCCCTACAGGCCCGAAAGACACGCGGGGGCCTGTAAGGAAGGGGGGGCGCTGATGAGGCGTTCTTCAGGAGCGCGCGCTGGCAGGAGCGGCGCCGATGGCGTCCGCGTGCGCCGCGTGCCCCGCGATCGCGTCGATCAATTCGGGCCACGCGGCACGGGGCAGGTCGTGGCCCATGCCCTCGATGCGCACGAGCTTCGCGCCGGGGATCGCCCGTGCGGTGGCCAGCCCGCCGGAAGGCGCCACGAGCCGGTCGGCGGTCCCGTGGATGACGAGCGTCGGCACGGTGATCCTGCGAAGCTCGGGGGTGCGGTTGCCGGAGGCGATGATCGCCGCGAGCTGGCGGCCGGGGCCCTCAGGATCGTGATCGCGGTCGTAGCTCAGCGCGGCGAGCCTGCGGATGTCCTCAGGGTCGCTCAGGCCTGGCGAGCCGGTCGCGGTGAAGACGCGCTCCATGTGCGCGATGAACGCATCGCGTCCCGGCGGCGCGCGGCGCAAGAGGACGGAGTACATCCGCAGCGCCGGCTGTCCGCTGCGGAGGCTGCCGGTGCTCGACATGATCGACACGAGCGATCGGACCGCGCCTGGGTGGCGGGACGCGAGCGTCTGGGCGATCATCCCGCCCATCGACGCGCCGATCACGTGCGCCGGGGAGAGTTCGAGCTCGCGCAGGAGCCCTGCCGCGTCCTGCGCCATGTCCGCCAGCGTGTACTGGGCGGCGCGCCTTGAGCGGATCAGCAGCTGTGCGATCGTCGGTGGGCGGCCGGGGAGGTGCGTGGAGCGTCCGATGTCACGGTTGTCGAAGCGCACGACGTGCAGCCCGCGCTCGGACAGCTCCAAGCAGAAGTCGTCCTGCCAGGCGACCATCTGAGTGCCGAGACCCATGATCAGGAGCGCGGTCGGGTTCGCCGGATCGCCGAAGGTCTCGTAGCTTAGGGTCACGCCCCCGCCGACATCGCAGAACTGCTCTGACACGATCAGGCGACTCTAGCGCTTGGGCCGCTAGCATCGGAAAGCGATGGCGGTCAGAGATGAATCTCGCGGTTCGGCTACCGAGATGGTCATGGACGAGGAGAGGGGCATCGCAGAGCTGTCGATCAACACGATCCGTGGCCTCGCGATGGACGCCGTGCAGCAGGCGAACGCCGGGCATCCGGGAACCGCGATGGCGCTCGCGCCGCTCGCCTATACGATCTTTAAGCGCTTCCTGCGCGTGAACCCGAACGACACGCAGTGGCCCGATCGCGACCGCTTCGTGCTCAGCTGCGGGCACGCCTGTGTCCTGCAGTACGCCCTGCTGCATCTCACCGGTTACGAGCTCGCTCTGGAGGATCTCAAGCAGTTTCGCCAGTGGGGCTCCCGTACCCCAGGGCATCCCGAGCGCGGTCACACACCCGGCATCGAGGTCACGACCGGGCCGCTCGGACAGGGGGTCGGCAACGCGGTCGGGATGGCGCTGGCCGAGCGCTTCCTCGCCGAGCGCTTCAACCGCCCCGGGCGGGAGATCGTCGAGCACAACGTCTATGCGATCTGTTCCGACGGGGACCTTATGGAGGGCATCAGCCAGGAAGCCGCCTCGGTCGCCGGGCACTTCGGTCTCGGCAAGCTGATCCTCTGCTACGACGACAATCACATCACGATCGACGGCAGCACCTCGATCTCATTCGACGGTGAGAACCATCCCGCGCGCTTAGAGGCCGATGGTTGGCACGTGCAGCGCGTCGAGGACTCAGAGGACCTCGAGGCGCTCGAGAGGGCGCTCGCGGCCGCCCGCGACGAAGGCGAGCGGCCGTCGTTCATCTCGATCCGCTCCCACATCGCCTACCCGGCGCCGCACGCGGTCGACACGGCCAAGTCCCATGGCGCCGCGCTCGGCGAAGAGGAGGTTCGCGCGACCAAGCAGGTCATGGGCTTTGATCCCGAGCGCAGGTTCTGGGTCGATGAGAGCGTCTATCGGCACATGAGCCTGCACGAGCGCGGCGCCGGGCTGCAGGGAGAGTGGCAGGAGCGCTTCCAGGCCTGGCGCGCTTGTTTTCCCGAGCTGACAGAGGACTGGGATCGCGCCTGGGCGGGCAAGCTCAACGACGGCTGGGCCGAGGCGCTGCCGGCGTTCAAGGCCGGCGAGCAGATCGCCACGCGTGTGGCCGGTCAGAAGGTGATGGCTGCCTTCGGCTCCTTCGCCCCGACGATGATCGGCGGCGCCGCCGATCTCGTCGAGTCGACGAAGACGCTGTTCGAGGGGGGTGGCGAGTTCTCCAGGGTGCACGCCGGGCGCAACGTGCCCTTCGGGATCCGCGAGCACGGGATGGGGGCGATCGTCAACGGCGCTGGCGCTCACGGCGGCATCGTCAAGCCCTACGGCTCGACGTTCCTCGTCTTCTCCGACTACATGCGCGGCAGCGTACGGCTCTCGGCGCTGATGGGCCTTCCCGTGGTTTGGGTCTGGACCCACGACTCGGTCGGGCTGGGCGAGGACGGGCCGACCCACCAGCCGGTCGAGCACTATGCGGCGCTGCGGGCCATACCCGAGCTGTGGGTGATCCGCCCGGGCGACGCGAATGAGACCAGCGCGGCCTGGAAGGTCGCGCTGGAACGCGAGGACGGGCCGGTCGCGCTGCTGCTCTCCCGCCAGAACGTCGAGGTGCTCGACCGCTCCGAGGGGATCGCCCCGGCGAGCGAGCTCGAGTGCGGCGGCTATGTCCTGTGGGACTCGGCCGCGAGCCAGGACGGCGCGCAGGGCAGACCCGAGCTGATCATGATCGCGACCGGCGCCGAGGTGCCCCCGACGCTGGCGGCCGCGCGCAAGATCGCGGCTGAGGGGACCTCGACGCGTGTCGTCTCGATGCCTTGCATGGAGCTGTTTGAAGCGCAGGACTCGGGCTATCGCGAGCGCGTCATCCCGCCCGGCGTGCCGGCGCGCCTGGCGGTCGAGCCGGGGGCGAGCATGAGCTGGTGGAGGTGGGTCGGTGACCACGGGGACGTGCTCGGAATCGACCGCTTCGGCGCCTCGGCGCCCGGCACGACCGTGCTCAAAGAGTTCGGCTTCGACGTCGATGGCATCCTGGCCCGCGCCAAGACCCTGCTTGAGAAGACTCGCGCCGCCACATAGGCGGCGCGAGTAGATTCCCAGAGAAAGAAGGAGCCTCGCTAAAGATGTCGCCCTCCAACCTCTCACCACTCCAGCGGCTATCGGCCCTCGGCCAGAGCGTCTGGGTCGACTTCCTCTCGCGCGAATCGATTCGCGGCGGCCACCTGCAGAGCCTGCTCGACGACGATTCGGTCGTCGGCGCGACATCGAATCCGACGATCTTCCAGAAGGCGATGACCGCGGGCGACGCCTACGACGAGCAGCTCCACGAGCTCGCCGGTGCGCGCGAGGACCTCAGGGGGACCTTCTGGGCGCTCGCCGAGCAGGACATCAAGGGTGCCTGCGACCTGTTCCGCGCGCTCTGGGACGGCGGCTCGGGACGTGACGGGTACGTGTCGCTCGAGGTCGACCCCGGCCTCGCCTACGACACGCTCGCGACCTACCGCGAAGCGATTCGCCTGCACGAGCTGATCGACCGTCCCAACCTGATGGTCAAGATTCCCGCGACCAGGCCGGGACTGGCGGCGGTCGAGGATGTGATAACCAAGGGCAGGTCGGTCAACGTCACCCTGATCTTCTCGCTCGGGCGCTACGCGGAGGTCGCCGAGTCCTATGTGCGGGGCCTCGAGCGCCTGGTCGCGGAGGGTGGCGATCCGCGCAAGGTCGCCTCGGTCGCGAGCTTCTTCGTGTCGCGGATAGACACCGAGGCCGACCGGCGCCTGGATGAGCTGGGCGGTGTCGAGCACCTCAAGGGCAGGCTCGCCATCGCCAACGCCAAGCTCGCCTATCAGCATTACAGGCAGGTCTTCCAGGGAGTCCGCTGGGAATACCTCGCCTCCAAGGGCGCGACGCCGCAACGCGTGCTGTGGGCCTCGACCTCGGTCAAGAACTCCGACTACCCCGACACGCTCTACGTCGACGAGCTGATCGGGCCGGACACGGTCAACACGATGCCCGAGGAGACGATCGAGGCCTACCAGGATCACGGCCGTCCCGAGCCGCGGCTTGAGCGTGACGTCGCGCAGGCACGGGCGCTGCTGGGAGAGCTCGAGCGCGCGGGGGTGGACTACGAGGACCTCACCGACACGCTCGAGCGCGAGGGAGTGGAGAAATTCGCCGACTCCTTCGATCAGCTGCTTCGGGCTCTACGGGCCAAGCAGGAGTCGCTTGCCCCGGCCTAAATCGCGGTGAGCCGGTGCCGGCTGTCGCCCTGACGCACGCCGGCTCCCTCCAGCTCGGGGCACGAGCTCAGGAGTAGGGGATCGGAACGAGCTCGGTGACCCGCAGCGGGCCCGAGGGGAACGCCTGCAGGTGGAGCGTGAAGGTGCGGAAGCTGCGCCCGTGGTATTGGTAGCTGCCCCTGGCGGGGACCGCGCCGGGCGCCGGGCCGAGGCTGTTCTTCACCAGGAGCGAGCCCATGTACATCAGCACGCGGATGTCGGCGAGCCTCTCTGTCAGGCGCCGGTAGCCCTCGTCGTCCTGGATCGAGAGCACGAAGCGCCCGATCGTGCGGCCACCGAGGCGAAGCGCGCCCCGCACGGGGGCGAGCACGAAGGGTCCACCGACATCCGCGAGGAGCAGGCCCGCGGCGCTGACGCGCAGCCGCACGATGTGCTGGTTGAGCAGCTTCGTCACCGCGAGCGTCGTTGCGGCGGGGTCGCGCAGCGCCACGGCCCGCAGCAGCGACTGGTCGTTCTGCACCCGCTTGACCTGTAGCAGCGCGCGCTTGCCGGTCTCCCCTTCGTAGATCAGGGTCGCGATGTGGTGCAGGGTGTTCACAAGCGTGTCCTGGCTCGTGTGTCCACAGAGGGCTGTAGTCGATTCGATCGGCCTGAGCAGGTAGACCCGTGCTGGACCCGAGGGGTAGGTTTCGGCCGAGAACGAGGTGTACTGGTATTCGACGCCCCCCTCCGTGAGCTTTCCCTGCGGCTGCAGACCTGTCTTCGGGAGCGGGAAACCGGCGATCTCGCGACCGTTGGCCACCAGCGCGACTTTGCCCTCCGCGACGCCCCTGGTCTCGTCCGTGAACCCGCTGTCGGACCAGACGCTCGTGAAGAAGGTGCCGATCGGTGCGCCGCCGGCACCCTTGAGTGTCCCCTCGATCGGCGTGAGCGCGGGACCGCCGAGATCCACGAGCGTCTGATTTCCGCGGATCACCCAGAGGTTCGTCATGTGACCGGTCGCGATCAGCGCCTGCGCGGCCGCACCCGCCGCTGCACCGTCGTCCCGTTCCAGCGCCCGGCGCAGAGGCGCTGAGGCCATGACCATGTGCAGGGCTGACTTCGTCCTTTCGCTCGAGACGCCCTCGTTGTAGACGTTCACCGCGACGTGGCCGAGTGTTTCGAGTACCGTCGCGGCGCAGCTCCCCCGCGTGCCGCTCGAGGCGAGGGAGCTCGCGCCGGTCGCTTGCGTGCGCGAGCTGGTCTTGGCGCTCGAGCCGCAGCCAGCGAAGAGGACGGCGAGCGCCAGCGCGATGCTCGCGCAAGCTAGCGAGGAGCGGCCGGCGATCGAGGAGATGCCCACGTCTGGAACCATCCCCGGACATTCTAAGTGGGCGCTAATGACGTTGGTGAGGCTACTGTCACGCCCCTGTCCTTCGGCGCTTCCGGGCGCGCCTTTGAGTTAGCGCCTTTGAGTTAGGTTCTCGTCACTGTGCCAGTCGCACTGATCACCGGCGCCTCGACGGGCATCGGACGCGTCACGGCCCTCAGGCTCGCCCGGTCCGGTTGGACCGTACTCGCGGGCGTGCGCGACCCGGCGGCGGGAGCGTCCATGAGCGAGGAGTCCGCCGGCGCTCCTGGGCGGATCGTCCCGCTCACGCTCGACGTGACCGACGCTGACCAGATCGCGCAGGCCGCTGTTCGGGTCTCCGAGCAGGCGGCCGAGGCCGGGCGCGCCTCACACGCTGGGCTCGACGCGCTCGTCAACAACGCGGGGATCGGCATCGGCGGCCCGCTCGAGCTGATCGCGGGGGAGGATCTGCGCAGGCAGTTCGAGGTCAACGTGCTCGGGCAGGTGATGGTCACCCAGGCGATGCTGCCCATGCTGCGCCGGGCGAGCGGGCGGATCGTGTTCGTGTCCTCGATCGGCGGGCGGGTTGCGATGGCGTTCACGGCCCCCTACGCCGCTTCCAAGCACGCGATCGAGGCGATCGGGGATGCTCTGCGGGTCGAGCTGCGCAGCTCGAACGTCCAGGTTGCACTGATCGAGCCGGGGTCGGTCGCGACCCCGATCTGGGACAAGAGCCGGGCGGAGGCCGAGCTCGTGAGCGTCCCGCCTGAGCTGCAGCGGCAGTACGGAGAGGTACCGGCGGCGATGGATAAGGTTCTCAGGGACGCCGCGCGGCGGGGCATCGCGCCCGAGCGCGTGGCCGAGACGATCGAGGCGGCGCTCACGGCACGGCGCATGAAGGCCCGCTATCTGCTCGGCGCTGACGCACGGGCGATGCTGGTCGCCAAGCGGCTGCTCCCCGACCTGCTCTTCGATCGCCTCGCAAGGCGGGCGCTCGGGCTCTGAGCGCTCAGCCGGGCGGCGGGTAGACGGCCAGCCACGCGAACAGGCTGGTCGTGGCCGCCTGGGTCTGGAGCATTCCGGGCGCGGCGTCATTGAGCGGCAGCGCTTCACCGTTCCAGGAGAGCAGGTAGAGGCCTTCGGCGTTGAGCGCCCGTGTCTGGGCGTCACGCGCGTTGTCGGCGGCGAGCGCATAGAGCGTCCGGTCGTGGTCTAGCGAGTAGAGCGCGAGCATCCACTGCAGGTAGATCGCGTCGTACTGGGGGGAGAAGTCGAGCAGGTAGCCGAAGCGGTCGAGCGCGGTGCTCTTCAAGCGTTCCGCGCGTTCGCAGTCGGCGGGGGTCGCCGTGATCTCACAGAGCAGGGCCTGGGCGTATATCAGCGGCGCCTCGATGTAGTCGATCGGGGTTGGGTCCAGGTTGCTCGCGGCGTAGAGGCCGTTCGCGGCGCTGTAGCCGCTCGTGTTCGCCCACGCGAGGAACCTCCGTGCCTGCGAGAGGGCGAAGCTCGAGCCCGTCTGCTGGTAGAGCAGCGCCGCGAGCAGTGTGCCCGAGGCGAGCGCCTCGCCCGCCTTGTAGGGGTGGTCGCTGTTCCACCAGATCCCGCCCCCCTGCTGATCCCAGCCGGCCGCGGCGATATAGGTGAGCGCCCGCCGGGCGTCGCTGAGATAGCGTCGCGTCCCCGTGGCGCGGTAGGCGTTGACGAAGGCTACGCCCCACCAGCCGTTGTCGTCGAACCAGGTCTCGGTGTTGCGGGCGCGGTCGCCCGGGTAGGGCGAGTAGCCGCCGTTCGGTCGGAGACCTCGGTTGAAGTAGCCCTCGGCGTGGCCCGCAAAGCTTGCGACGGCGCGCAAGTTGGCCTTCGTGGGCTCGGCGATCGCGATCGCGTCGAGCGACTCGAACAGCGGCACGATGTCCCAGATCGTGGCGAGTGGGTAGCGATCGTGGTCTTCAAGCCGCGCGTCATACCAGCCGAGACGACGATCGCCCCAGCGCTGCTCGGCTCGCGCCACCCCGGCCTGGGCGAGCGCCAGATAACGCTGCTGGGCCGCAGACAGGCGCGCTGAGACCGCCGGGCGCGCCGAGACCGACAGGCGCGCCGAGAGCGCCGGGCGCGCCGAGGCCGCCGGGCGCGCCGAGGCCGCCGGTGAGAGCCAGAGAGCGAGCGCGGCGAGTGAGAGCGAGAGCGCGAGCGCCCCGGGGTTGAGCGTGGGCCTCATCATGGAAGTCCTAACCCGGCGGTGGTCAGATCGTCGCGGCGTCCCGGGCGATCGGCGAAGAGTGGGGGATTGGGTCCGTTCCTCTCGGCGGCTACCGTAGAGCGCTCGATGAGCGTCCCCGATCCTCTGCCACCGGCGCGAAGGCAAGCCCATGTCCCGACGCCGCCGTCCGAACGCGGGCCGTGGCTGCTGGCCTGCGCGATCGGCGTGGTCGGGGTGGTCGTCTTCGTCGCCGCGCTGAGCGGAGCGGTCGGTCGAGCGGCGCCCGTGACGCCGCCTAAGGAGCTGCTCCTCGCCCCCACTCCCACGCCCGGGCCGGCTGCGGCGGCGAGCGCGCTCGCGGGGCTCGCCGGCAGGGCAGGAGCGCCGAGGAGCGCCATCGACGCGGGCACAGAGGGGCGCGCCCCGATCGTCGCGCAACCGAGCAGCCGCCAGCAGAGCCTCGACGCCAGGCGCTTTCTTGATCAGACCGAGAGCCACATCTCGAGACGTTGGATGGAAGGGTTCTACCCGATCTACGCCACCGCCCAGGCGACGTTCGGCGTCAACTGGCTGCTGCTGGCCTCGATCCACATGCAGGAGTCGGCCTTCTCGACCGCACGCGGCACATACGAGGGCCTCAACTTCGCCCATTGCTGCGGGGGACCGATGCAGTTCAACGTGACGAACGGACCCGTCTCCACCTGGGAGCTCGTGAGCGACTCCTACATCTACGGGCGGCGTCCCTCGAGCTATGACCATCGCACCAGCGAGCACCCCTCGATCTACGACGACTTCGACTCGATCATGGCCGCCGCCCATCTGCTCTCCGCCGACGGCGCCGAATACGCGTTGAACGGCGCCGCCTGGGACGCGGCCTACGACTACTACGGCCACGACGCGACGGGCGTGAGCTACGCCGACCAGGTGCTCGCGCGCGCGATCAGCTGGTCACAGCACGGCTTCTGCATCAACTGCGCTCTGCCGGGCGCGATGGTTGAAGCGGTGCACGCGGCCTACGGCGCGCCGGTGCTCGCCGCGCTGAGATCTCGCCCGCCCGAGGCCACGGCGAGGAGTGCGGCGCGCCTGAGCGCCGGGAGGCGAACGGCAGCTACCTAGGCGGCGTCGGCCTGTGCGATCAGCTCAGCGGCGACGCGGTCGGTCGCATCGCCCGTCCCGCCCAGCAGGCGGCGGGAGAGTTGAGCCCGGCGGAAGTAGAGCGGGGCGTCATGCTCCCAGGTCGCGCCGATGCCGCCATGAACGGAGATCATCGTGCGGGCGGCCTGGTCGAGAGCCCGGCCCGCGACCGAGCGCAGGGCGCTGGCCGCGAGCGGGAACTCGCCGGGCGCTCCGGCGCGGGCCCAGCCGGCGTAGTAGAGCAACGAGCGGCCGTTCTCGAGCTGGCGCAGAACCTCCGCGAGTGAGTGCTTGACGGCCTGATAGGAGCCGATCGCGCGGCCGAAGGTGTGGCGCTCCTTGGCGTAGGCGACCGAGACCTCGAGCGCGGTCTCGACGCTGCCGAGCGACTCGGCGGCGAGCAGCGCCTGCGAGAGGTGCCAGGCGCCGGCGAGCGACTCTACGGGCGCATCGAGCCGGGTCGCGGGAGCGCCTTCTAGCGATACGTGCCCGAGCGTGCGGGTCGCGTCGTAACGCTTGACAGCGCGCACCGAGACACCGGTGGCGCTCGCCTCCACGGCCACGCCGAGCGGCTCGCCGTCGAGCAGCGCGACGCCTACGAGCAGCTCTGAGCCGGGAGCGTCGGGCACGAAAGAAAGCTCGCCGCTGACGCGCACCTGATCGGCGCTCTCGGCGCTGGCGGTCGGGGCCGCGACGCGCTCCATCCCGTGGGCCGGATCGACGGTCCAGCGCGCGTCGGCGTCCCGCGGGGGGCTGACCGGCAGGTAGGCGGCACGGCGCTCGCCGGTGGCGAGATCCTCGAGCATCGGCCCCGGGTCGCTCGCGTCGTTCAGGATCGCCGTGGCGGGGAGGTGACCGAGCAGCGGGATGCCCGCGAGCACGCGGCCGCACTCGCCGAGCACGAGCATCGCGTCGAACGCATCGAGCCCGGCTCCGCCGCGAGACTCGTCGATCAAGAGGCCGGGCCAGCCGGCCTCCCTCGCCGTCGGCCACAGGTCGGGCATGGCGCTCTCGCTCCCGTCGAGCGCCTCGCGGGCGGCCTCTAGCGTCTTGAAGCGCGACAGCGCGCCGCGCGCGGCCTCCCGTAGGAAGACCTGCTCGTCTGAGAGCGCCAGGTTCACGGTGAGACCTCTCTGGTCGTGTTCGAGATCATGCCGGTGTTCCTTCCTTGGAGCGGAGCTCGGAGAAGGGGATGCCCTTGTCCAGTCGCGGCTCGGGCGGGAGGCCGAGGACGCGCTCGCCGATCGTGTTGCGCAGGATCTCCTCGGTTCCGCCGGCCGACTTCAGGCCGGGCAGGAAGGAGATCATGTATGCCCACTCGCTGTCCTCGCCGAGTGCGTCGGGGCCGAGCACGTCGGCGATCAGGTCCCCCGCCTTGATCGCGCCGTTGACGATCGTGACCTTCGCAAGGCCTGCCTCGGGACCCGGGATCTGCCCCCCTTGCAGCGCCGTCAGGGTCCTGTAGCCGGTGAACCGGACCGCGAGCAGCTCGCTCGCGATCTCACCGAGCTGATGGCGCACCTCGGGGTCGCGACGCGCGTGCTCATCGCCGGCGATCGCGGCGGCGAAGCGGGTCGAGTTGTAGCCGAGCCCCTCACTGCCGAGGCCGAGCGTGACGCGCTCGAACATCAGGGTGGTCAGCGCCGTGCCCCAGCCGTTTCCGACACCGCCGACGACCGCGCCGGCGTCGAGGGCGACGTCGTCGAAGAAGACCTCGTTGAACTCCGCCTCCCCTGAGATCTGGCGCAGGCCGCGGACGATCACCCCGCCGGCGTCCATCGGGACGACGAACATCGTCAGGCCCTTGTGCTTGGGGATGTCGGCGTCCGTGCGTGCTAGCAGCAGCCCATAGGAGGCGAACTGGGCGTTGGTCGTCCAGACCTTCTGGCCGGTCAGCCGCCAGCTGCCGTCGTCCTGCAGGCGTGCCCTGGCCTGCACCGCCGCGAGATCCGAGCCTGCGGCGGGCTCTGAGAAGAGCTGGCACCAGACCTCGTCGCCGTGGAGCATCGAGCCGAGGTAGCGTGACTTCTGCTCCTCGTCGCCGTGGGCGATGATCGTCGGTCCGAGCATCCCTACGCCGATCGCGTCGAGGATCCCGGGAACCTTCGCGCGGGCGATCTCCTGGTTTGCGATGACCTGCTCGATCGGCCCGAGCCCCTGGCCGCCGTACTCCTTGGGCCATGTCACGCCCGCGAGGCCGGCCTCCGCGAGCTTGCCCTGCCAGGCGCGCCGGGCGGCGATGATCTCCGACTCGTCCTTGAGCGCCCCCGGTCCCTGAAGGACGGGCGCCTCGTGCTTGTGCTGCTCCAGCCAGCCCCGCACTTGGGCGCGGTAGGCGGCCTGCTCCGGCGTGTCGTCGAGATCCACAGCTTCTCCTTTGGCTGACTGGCCAGTCAATCCTTCTAGACGAAAGGTACTCCACCGGGCGTGAGTGCGTCGCGCACAAGCAAGCACGCTCACCGCCGCCCCGTGTTCGCCCGGCTCGCCGGCTGAAGGCAGCGGCTCAGGCTCCCGCCGGGAACGGTGGTTCTGGGACCGGCCGCTGGTGATAGACGTCCTCGAAGCCGCTGTCGAGCAGCTGGCGTGCCTGGGTGCCGGGGTCGGGTGAGTGCAGCAGAACGACGCCGAGGCGCACGCCGTCGCGTTCGGCTGTTGCCACCAGGCACCTGCCGGCGGCGAGCGTGTAGCCGGTCTTCAAGCCCGTGGCACCAGGGTAGCCGTAGATGAGCATGGGATTGTTGTTGTAGAGGTAGAGCTTGCCGCCCTTGATAGGAAAGGGCAGGACCGCCGAGTAGGTGCGCACGATGCTCGCAAGACGCGGCTGTTCCAGGACGACGTGCGCGAGCTCGGCGAGATCTGCCGGGCAGGAGAAGTTGCCGAGGTCGTAGTAGCCCGAGGGCGATGAGTAGCGGGTGCAGCCCATGCCGAGCTTGGCCGCCTCGGCGTTCATCTGCGCGACGAAGCGATCGACGCTGCCCGCGAGGCGTTCGGCGATCGCGATGGCCGCGTCGTTGCCCGAGGGCAGGAGCAGGCCGTAGAGCATGCTCTCCAGGCGCACGTGGCGGCCGAGCGGCAGGACCCCGACCTTCGAGCCATCCGCTTCGACGGCCTGCTTGGTCACGAGCACGGGCGTGTCCGGTGGGGAGCCGACGGCGAGCAGGGCGGTCATCATCTTCGTCAGGCTCGCGATGCGCAGGTGCAGGAGCGGGTTGCGCTCCCAGAGGACCTGGCCGGTGCTCAGGCTGAACAGCAGGCCGGCTCGCGGCGGGGCCTTGAAGGCGAGGTGCAGCGGGTCCGCTCCAGGCGTCTTGAGCCCGCTCAGCGTGAGCGGAGGCTTGCCGAGCGGCAGGCCGCTCGGTGAGAGTGCCGGCGCCGGGATCACGGCCGGCCTTGCTCTGCGCGCGCCGCTAGAGGCGTCGGCGTGGCGGGTGTTAGCGCTCGAGAGGGCGAGCGCCAGGCCGATCGCCGCGAGCGTGGCGAGCGTGGCGAGCGTGGCGAGCGCCCCGGCGCGCCTGCGCCGGCGCCGTCTGCGGGAGCTCTCGCGCCGGCTGCGGCTCTGGCCGGGGCTCATAAAGGGGGAGGTGCTCATCGGCAGAGGGGTGGGTTCCGAGCGGCGGATCCTCGGCAGGTGGAGCCGATTGCGCTCACCGGGGAGGATGGCGCAGGGCGCCGACGATGCCAACTGCGAGCAGCACGAGGATGAAGACCGAGAGCAGGCTCGCCGCGGTGAAGCCCTGTTCGGTCACCGACACATAGGTTAGGACGCCAAACCCGAAGATGAACAAGAGCGCAACGCAGAAGACGAGGACGCGGGTCATCGGTCATGGGGCGCGCACGGGAGCATCGGCTTAGTACACCGGTAGTCGCGGCGGCTCGGCTCGGTGGCGGGCGACGAACAGCCGGATCACGATGAGGCCGAAGGCGAAGCCGCCGATGTGCGCGAAGTAGGCCACGCCTTCGCCGCCGCCGACGGGGCTGGCGAGGCCCGCCGCGCCGAAGTAGAGCTGCTCGAGAAACCAGAAGCCGAGCAGGAAGATCGCGGGGACCTCGATGATCGTCACGAAGAAGACGATGAACACCAGGCTGAGGATGCGCGCGCGGGGGTAGAGCAGGATGTAGCCGCCCAGAACGGCCGCGATCGCGCCCGAGGCGCCGAGCGTCGGCGCGCTCGAGCTCGGTTCCACGAGCACCTGGGCGCCGAGCGCGACGAGGCCGCCGAGGAGGTAGAAGGCCGTGAAACGGAACTTCCCTATCGCGTCCTCGACGCTCGGGCCGAAGATCGCGAGGAAGATCATGTTGCCGAAGATGTGCAGGAAGCTGCCGTGGAGGAACATCGATGTGAAGACGGTCTCCCATGTCGCCGGTTGCGCGGGAGCCGGTCCGGTGAGAAGCGCGCCGCCCGGGAGCCTCTGTCCCTGGCAGGCGATCGTGGCGGCTAGTCCTTCGGGCGTCTGTACGGAGACCAGGTCGCAGTGGCTGCCCGGGTGCGTCAGCTCATAGGGGATCGCTCCATAGTGGACCGCGACGCCCTCGGTCGGGCCGTTGAGGAAGCTCCCGCCGTGGCGGATCTCCAGCAGGTATGCGATCACGTTGATCGCCACGAGAGCGACCGTTATGAGGGGAAATCGCGCGAGCGGGATGTTGTCTTTGAGCGGGAACATGATGCCGGCCCGGCGGGCTTGAGCCTACCCAGGGGCGGCGTGTTCGCGGGCAGGCCGCCGGCAGCTGCTCGGGCCCGCCTGAAGGCCGAGCCTAGCGATGGGCGGCGAGCGGCCCGACTCCCGCGCGGGGCTGGGGAACGTGCTCCTCGGCGTGGTAGGAGGAGCGAACGAGCGGCCCCGCGGCGACGTGATCGAAACCGAGCTCATAGGCAGCGCGCTCGAGCGCGGCGAACTCCTCGGGGTGCCAGTAGCGCACGACCGGCAGGTGGCGCTCGGAGGGGCGCAGGTACTGCCCGACAGTGAGCACCTGGACCCCCTGCTCGCGCAGGCCGGCGAAGGCCTCGACCATCTCCTCATGGGTCTCGCCCAGGCCCACCATCAGACCGGACTTGGTGATGAGCTCGCCTTCTCCCATCTCCCTGGCGAGCCGCAGGACGCGGCAGGAGCGCGCGAACTCAGAGCCGCGCCGCGCGAGCGGATACAGGCGGGGGACGACCTCGACGTTGTGGTTGAAGACATCCGGGCGCGCGGCGATCACCTTCGCCAGGGGCATCTCCTGGCCCTGGAAGTCGGGCGTGAGCACCTCGATCCGGCAGTCCGGCGCCTGGCGGCGAACCTGACGGATCACGCCGACGAACGCAGAGGCGCCCTTGTCGGGCAGCTCATCGCGGTCGACCGATGTGATGACAGCGTGGCGCAGGCCCATGCGGGCGATCGAGCGCGCTACACGCGCCGGCTCGAGCGGGTCCTGCCAAGTCGGCTTGCCCGTCTTCACGTTGCAGAAGCCGCAGCGGCGCGTGCAGGTGTCGCCGAGGATCATGAAGGTCGCGGTGCCGCGCTCCCAGCACTCGCCGACGTTCGGGCAGGCGGCCTCCTGGCAGACGGTGTGGAGGTTCTCCGAGCGGATCAGCTCGCCGAGGGCGCGGTAACGCTCGCCGCCCGGCGGCGGCACCTTGAACCACGGCGGCTTTCGCTCGCGCAGTGGGCGCACGTCTGTGCCGAGGACGCTCAGCACGTCCATGCCGCCGGGGTTGGCGCGGGATCTGGTGGCGCTCATCGCGAAGCTCCAGTGCCCGCCATGACTCCAGTGCCCGCCATGAGCTCCGGAGAGCAGGCGAAGTCGAGCTCCCGCGGCGAGACGAGGCGCTGCCGGCGGCCGTGGACCCGGCAGAAGTGCTCGGCGATGCTCGCGCGCAGGCGGCCGGCGGCGAGCGTTGGGGCGGGTGCGAGCTCGCGCACGAGCGAGGTCATCGTAACCCCGGGCAGACCGCAGGCAACGATCCAGGAGAACGGATCCAGGGGGAGATCGACGTTGACGGCGAAGCCGTGCGTGCTGACGCCGCGGGAGACGTGCACTCCGATCGAGGCGATCTTGCGCTCCTTGACCCATACGCCCGTGTAGTCCGGTCCCTCCGCGCAGCGCGAGCGCGCCTTGACCCCCTCGCCGGCGAGCGCGCCGATGATCGCGGATTCCATCGCGCGCAGGTACTCGCCGATGTCAAGGACGCGCATGATCGGATAGCCGACGAGCTGGCCGGGGCCGTGATAGGTGACGCGCCCGCCGCGGTCGCTGTCGAGGACCTCGATCCCGCGCGCGCGGTAGAAGTTCTCGCCGAGGGCGAGCTCGTCCTCGCGCGAACGGCGCCCGCGCGTGTAGACGGGTGGATGT
Organism: Solirubrobacteraceae bacterium; assembly: GCA_049512215.1. GTDB lineage: Bacteria > Actinomycetota > Thermoleophilia > Solirubrobacterales > Solirubrobacteraceae > Palsa-744. The sequence goes on along the minus strand of JBEKXJ010000009.1, from coordinate 51,505 downwards.
TCGAGCAGCAGGAGCGTGTCGGGAAGCTCCTGCGCCTGGCGGCGTGCGCGGATGCGCTCCTGCAGGGAGACGGCGTCACGGTAGGGAACGACCCCCAGGTTCGCCACCCAGAGCTCCTCGCTCGCCTGCCAGCCGTCGGTGAGTGTCATCTGCTCGTTTTCAGCCTAGCGCCGTGGCAGGGAGGAGCCTTTAGAGGGTGAGCGCCGAGGGCGACTCGAGAAGGTCCCGGATGCGCGCGAGGAAGCGTGCCGCGTCGGCGCCGTAGAGCATGCGGTGGTCGCACGCGAGCGTGAGGGTCATGCTCTGGCGCGCCTGCAGCTGCCCCTCGTGAACGACTGCCCGCGGCTCCACCGATCCGACTGAGAGGATGGCTGTCTGGGGAGGGTTGATGATCGCCGTGAAGCTCCTGATCCCGAACATGCCGAGGTTTGAGACCGTGAAGGTGCCGCCACCCAGCTCCGGCGGGGTGATCGAGCCCTCGCGCACGCGAGCCGCCAGGGCCCGCGTCTCGCGGGCTATCTCCCCGAGCGACTTGCGGTCCGCGTCGAATACGGTGGGCACGATCAGGGCTCCGCCCGAGAGCTCCTGGGCCTCAGCCGCGACGGCCACGCCGACGTTCACGCGCGCGTGCAGCGCCAGCCGGCCGTCGCGGTAGCTAGAGTTCACGCGCGGGTGCTCGCGCAGCGCGAGCGCGGCAGCCTTGACGACCATGTCGTTGTAGGTGGGGCTCGTCTCCTCGGGGGCCTGAGAGGCGAGGCTCTTGAGCTCGGCGCGGAGCGCCACGCACGCCTGCATGTCCACCTCGGCCTGGAGCGTGAAGTGTGGAATCGTCGCCTTCGACTCGGCCATCCGCCGGGCAATCGTCTGCTGAGTGCGTGAGAGCTCGATCGTGCTCGTCTCGCCCTTGGCCGTCGCCACGCCGGCGAGAGCCGCGGCCGATGAAGGAGCGCCCTCGCCCGCCTCGGGGGCCCCGGCGCGGGGCTGGGCGCCCGTCGGCTGCCCTTCCCCCGTGAGCGGCTGCCCCTCCGCTGCGAGTGCCTCGATGTCTGTCTTGAGCACCCGGCCCTGCGGGCCGCTGCCGCTGATGCGCTGCAGATCCAGCCCGCGCTCGCGCGCGATCCGGCGCGCGAGCGGCGACGCCTTCACGCGACGGCGCTCGCCGGTGCTCGCCGATGCGTCAACTGCGCTGGCGCCGGGAGTCTCCCGAGCGGCCTCGGACGGGGGCGGGGCGGGGCGCGCCCGGATCTCATCTGCGAGGGCGGGGGCTGCTCCAGGCGTGCTCATCTGATCCTCAGCGCGCGGGCGCTCGCCGACGCGGGCGATGATCGCGCCCACCGGCAGCGTCTCGCCCTCGGCGGCGAGGGTCGAGAGGGTGCCCTCGAGGTCTGACTCGTAGATCATCGTCGCCTTGTCGGTCTCGATCTCGACCAGCTCCTGCCCCCGGCGCACCTGGCTGCCGTCGCTCAGCAGCCAGCGCAGGATCGTGCCCTCCTCCATCGTGTCCGAGAGGCGGGGCATCACGACGTCGCTCATCGGCGCCTCTCGGGCGCGAGCGCGTCGGGCTCCCCCGCCATCCCCATGCTCGCCAGCGCGGCGGCCACGATCTGGGGCTCGTGGGGGTAGGCGATGTCCTCGAGCGGCTTGGAGTAGGGCATCGGCACGTCCGCTCCGGATACGCGCGCCACCGGCGCGTCGAGGTCGTCGAAGGCCTGCTCTGAGATGAGGGCGGCGAGGTTCGCGCCGACGCCGCCGTGGGGCCAGCCCTCCTCGACGACGACGCAACGGTTCGTCTTGCGCACGGACGCGAGGATCGTGTCGAGGTCGAGCGGCCGAAGGGTGCGCGGATCGATCACCTCGGCCTCCACGCCGTGCTCCGCCGCGAGCTGGGCCGCCGCGCGCTCGGCCGTGAGGGCCATCCGCGAGACGCCCACGATCGTCACGTCGGTTCCCTCTCGCGCCGTGCGGGCCCGGCCGAACTCCACGAGGCGCTCAGTGTCCTCGGGGACCTCCCCGCGCACGCCGTAGAGCGACTCGTGCTCGATGAAGATCACGGGGTTCTCGTCGCGGATCGCGCTCTTCAGGAGGCCCTTGGCGTCGGCGGGCGTCGAGGGGACCGCGACGAGCAGTCCCGGCACGTGCAGGAAGAGCGCCTCCAGGCAGTGCGAGTGGGTGGGCCCGAGCTGGTGGCCGGCGCCTTGGGGCATGCGGACCACGAGCGGGACCCTCGCCTGGCCGCCGAACATGTAGTGGATGTGAGCCGCGTGATTGACGATCTGGTCGAAGGCGAGCAGCGCGAAGTTGATCGTCATGAGCTCGACCACGGGCCGCAGGCCGGTCATCGCCGCGCCGACGCCGACGCCGACGATCGTGTTCTCGGAGATCGGCGTGTCGCGTATGCGCCGCTCGCCGAACTCCTCGAGCAGGCCGGCGGTGACCTTGAAGGCGCCACCGAACACGCCGATGTCCTCGCCCATCAGGATCACCCGTTCGTCGCGGCGCAGCTCCTCGCGGAGAGCCTCGTTTAGCGCCTCGCGGTAGCGCATCTCGGCCATCAGGAGGCGTCCTCGCCGATCTGAAGGGCGCTCGTTATCTGCCGGGGGATCTCCCCGGTGGCGTCCGACTCCGGCGACTCGGGCGATGGCTGTTGGGGGTGGGTGGTCCTGACCGAGTAGGAGCCGTGTGAGTCGCGGTCGAGGACGTAGACGTCGTCGTAGAGAGACTCGGGAGCCGGGAAGGGGGAGTCCTCGGCGAAGGCCACGGCGGCGTCCACCTGCTCGCGCGCCTGATCGTCGATGCGCGTGCGCTCGGCCTCGTCGATCACACCCTCCCCGATCAGCCGCGCGGCGAAGGCGGGGATCGGGTCACGGGCCCGCCAGCTCTCGACCTCCTCCTTCGTGCGGTACTGCTCTGGGTCGGCCATCGAGTGGCCCCGAAAGCGGTAGGTGACCGCCTCGACGAGCAGCGGGCGGCGATCCTCGCGCACCCGGCGCACGGCCTCGCTGACGACGGCGTGGGTGTCCAGGACGTCCATCCCGTCACAGCGCATCCCGGGAACGCCGAGGCTCTCGCCCTTGCGCTGCAGATCGGTCACGGCGGAGTGCCGGCGCAGCGCGGTGCCCATCCCGAACTGGTTGTTCGTGACCATGAAGACCACGGGCAGCCTCCACAGCGCCGCGAGGTTGAGCGTCTCCCCGAAGGTTCCTTGGTTACAGGCGCCATCGCCGAAGGTGCAGAGGGTGACCTCATCTGAGCCCTGGTAGTCGCTCGCCAGGCCGATGCCCGCCGCGATCGGCAGGTTGCCGCCGACGATCCCGTAGCCGCCCATGAAGCGGCGGGCGAGATCGAACATGTGCATCGAGCCGCCGCGCCCGCGCGAGCAGCCGTCGACGCGGCCGAAGAGCTCGGCCATCACGTTTCCGGGCGGCGTGCCGCGCACGAGTGCATGGCCGTGTGAGCGGTAGGTCGAGATCAGGTAATCCTGCTCGCGCAGGGCCCGGGCGCTGCCGACGATCGTCGCCTCCTCGCCGATCGAGAGGTGCAGGAAGCCTCCGACCTTCGCCCGCGCGTACATCTCGCCCGCGCGTTCCTCGAAGCGTCGGATGAGCGTCATCGTGGCCAGCCACTCGCGCGCGCGGTCGGGCTCGGGCAGGTTCGCCATCAGTTCTCCACGGTACTCCAGCGCGCGATGAACTCATCGGCCTCGAGCTGTGAGAGCTCGGCGCGCAGCGCGCGCGCGAGCTTCGAGGCGGCCTGTGGAGGCCGGTCCCAGAAGAGCACGACCTCGCCGCCGTCGATCTCGACGATCTCGACGTGGTCGCTTCGGGCCGCGTCGGCGAGCAGGGCGGGGGCGCGCCCGGCGCGGGTGAGGATCAGCCGGTAGGCGCGGTTGGCCTTCACCGCCCGCGTCCTTCGGCAGAGGACGCCAGCTGCTGCTCGGCGCGCATGTATGCGCCGGCGTCATCGATCGCGCGCTCGCCGCTGAACACGCGCTCGCCGATCAGCAGCGCGGGAACGTCGATGATTCCGTTCCGCGCCGCGGTCGCTGTGGCAGCGGCGAGCTGCTCGCCGACCGAGCGCAGCTCGGCCCCGCGGAGAACGGCCGCGGGGTGCATCTCGCAGGCGGCCGCGGCGATCAGGACGAAGTCGGGATCCTCGAGCGAGCGACCGCCGGCGAAGGCTTGGCGGAAGGCCGCCTGGGCGAAGGGGACGGCGCGGCCGATCGACTTGGCGTAGGTGGCTACGCGCATCGCCGGCGAGCTGTCGAAGGGGAACGGGTCCGGCCAGCGCAGCGGGAGCAGCTCGAGCTCGCGCGCGCGGCGCTCGATCTCGTCGCGGAAGATCTGCTCGTCCTCGCGGCAGCGGAACGCCTCGAATCGCTCCCCGTGCGGCAGTTCGCGAGCGAGCACGGGCTGCCACTCGGCCGGTCCGGGGAGCGTGTGCAGGACCCGCTCGGCGGCGATGTAGGCCAGTGGGCTCGCGAGGTCGAAGTAGAAGGCGGCGGCAGGTGAGGACACGGCCTTCAGCGGCGGGTCCTCACCCGTGGATCAGCCAGCCGTCGGTGGCGCGAGCGGCTTCCATCACGGCCTCGGAGAGCGTGGGATGGCCGTGGACGGTCTGAGCCACCTCGGCGAATCCGCCCTCCAGCGCGCGCACGTTGACGAGCTCCTGGATCAGCTCGGTAGCGCGCGAGCCGACTATGTGGCCGCCGAGCAGCTCGCCGTACTTCGACTCGCCCACGAGCTTGACAAGGCCGGTCCTGTCGCCGTAGACGGTCCCGCCGCCGACCGCCCCGTAGGGCACCTTGCCCACGACCACGTCATAGCCCTGCTCGCGGGCCTGGGCCTCGGTCAGCCCGAAGGAGCCGACGTTCGGCGTGCAGAAGGTCGCTCGGGGGATGTCGACGTGGGCGAGCGGATGAGTCTTGCGCCCGGCCGAGTCCTCGACGGCGATGATGCCCTCCTCGGAGGCCTTGTGCGCGAGCGCGGGGCCGGCGACGAGGTCGCCGATCGCATAGACGCCGGCACGCGTGCTGCGAAGCGCGCCGTCCACCTTCACGAGGCCCCGCTCGTCGAGCTCCACGCCGGCCTCGGCCAGGCCGAGCCCTTCGACGTCGGCCCCGCGGCCAGCGGCGATCGCGAGGTAGTCGACCTCGGCCGACTCCGAGCCATAGGAGAAGCTCACGCGCGCCCCATCCGCCTTCACGTCCGTGAGCGGGGTGCCCAGGTGGGTGGCGATCCCCTGCCGTTTGAAGCCGCGTTCGACGAGCCGCGAGATGTCGGAGTCCTCGGTCGGGAGCAGGCGGTCGAGTGCCTCGAGCAGGAGCGTCTCGCTGCCGAGGCGGGCGAACGCCGAGGCGATCTCCGCGCCCGAGGCCCCGGCGCCGACGACCGCCAGGCGGGCGGGAACCTCGCCCAGCGCCCAGGCCTGCTCGGTTGCGATCACGCGGCCGCCGAACTCGACGCCGGGGATCGCGCGCGCGACCGAGCCGGTTGCGAGGATCACTGTCGGCGCGCTGATCGTGTGAGAGCCGACGCTCACGTGCGCCTCAGCGGTCAGCGTGGCGTCGCCCTCGATCAGGTCGATCTCATATTTCTTGAACAGCGCTGAGACGCCGGAGGTGAGCGTCGAGACGACCTTCTCCCGGCGCGACTGGATGGCCGGGTAGTCGACCTCGACGCCGCTCACCTGCAGGCCGTACTCGCCGGCCTCGCGGATCTCGGTGAGCAGATCGGCGGAGCGCAGGACCGCCTTGGCGGGGATGCAGGCGTAGTTCAGGCAGCGTCCCCCGACCTTGTCCCGCTCGACGACAGCGGTCTTTTTACCCAGCTGAGACGCGCGGATGGCGGCGACGTAGCCACCCGGCCCGGAGCCGATCACGATGCAGTCATAGGAGCTCGCAGCCATAGGTTGCTGAGCCTATCGAAGCGGCGCTGGTCTCTATCGGGCCGCCTGCCGCTCGCCGGCCTGGATGCGGCCCATCACGCGCACGAGCTTCCAGAACAGCCAGCCGCCGAGCGCGATGCTCAGCAGGCATCCGCTCGCGGCGAGGATCGTTGAGGCCACGACGAGCGCCAGCGAGGTGACGAGGACCTGGAAGGCGAGCAGCGCCTCGAAACAGAGCACAGCCCAGTAGCGTCGCCTGTACATGCCCTGGGCGAGCAGCGCGAGCACGAGCGTGAGCAGGACCGCGCCGGGTACCGAGCCCCCGTGGCTGCGCAGGTCGTGGATGCTCGCGGCACCGGCGATCACGCCCAGCGCCAGGAGCACGCAGACGGCGATCGCGATCAGGAGCGCCGGCGGGCGCTCGTGCTCGCCGAGCGGCTCGAGTGCCGCAGGTGCCTCGGGCGCGTGTCGGGCGCTCAACGCGGCGCCCCCGGCTCGTGGGGGGCGAGCTGCCCGCGGAGCGAGCGGGCCGCGCTGCGGGGGTCCCCGGCGCCGCTGATCGCTCGCAGGACGCAGACGCGGGAGGCACCGGCCTGGAGCGTCTCGGCGAGGTTGCCGGCGTGGAGGCCGCCGATCGCGAAGAACGGAACCGCGGCGTGCTCGGCGGCGTAGCGGATGAGCTCGAGCCCAACGGCCGCGCGACCGGGCTTCGTCGGGGTCTCATGGATCGGCCCGACCCCGATGTAGTCGACGAGCGCCGGATCGACCGCGTCGATCTCCTCGGGCGCATGGGTCGAGAGCCCCACGAGCATGTCCGGCCCGACGATCTCGCGGACCTCGGCGGGGGACATGTCGTCCTGCCCTACATGCACCCCGTCGGCGCGGGCCTCGCGCGCGACAAAGGGACGGTCGTTGACGATCATGAGCACCCCCAAGCGCTCGCAGAGCACGCGCGCCGCGTTCGCCACGGCGACGAGCTTCTCATCAGGTAGATGCTTCTCGCGGAGCTGGACGACATCGACGCCGCCCGCGACCGCCTCGCGGATCAGTTCTGCCAGCGGGCGCTCGTCGTTTGAGGATTCCTCGAGCCCCGCCGCGCACACGAGATAGAGCCGGGCCGCGGCGAGCCGTTCGCGGCGTTCGGCGCCTTGATCGTTTGCGCGCATGCAAACAGCAGTCTCGCAGGCTCGCGCTGGGGCTCCCCGCCGGTGGGGACTAGCATCAAGCACATGTCTGAGAAGCAGCCGATCGACCTGCTCGTGGTCGGCGGCGGCATTATCGGCCTGGCCGTCGCGTGGCGGGCGCGCGAGCGCGGGATGTCTGTGAGCGTGCTCGAGCGCGATGGGACCGGTGGCGGCGCCTCGAGGGTGGCGGCGGGCATGCTCGCGCCGGTCGCCGAGGTCGAGTTCGGGCAGGCGGGCCGGCGTCTGCTCGAGCTCGGTCTGCGCTCGGCGGAGATCTGGCCCGCGTTCGCCTCAGAGCTCGAAGCGGCAGCGGGCATCGAGGTCGGGCTGACGCGCAGCGGCACCCTGCTGATAGCCCGCGACGAGGACGAGGCGCGCGAGCTCGAGCGCCAGATCGCGTTTCGCGACGCGCTCGGCCTGAGCACAGAGCGCATGCGTCCCAGCGAGGCGCGCGAGCGCGAGCCGGCGCTGGCCCCGGGGGTGCGGCTGGCGCTGGAAGCGCCGGATGACCACAGTGTGGATCCGCGGCTCGTGCTCGCCGCGCTGCGGCGCGCCTGTCTCGCCGCCGGGGTGCAGCTGCGTGAGCACGCGCCCGTGGCGCGCCTGGCGCTCGACACGGCCGGCAAGCGGGTGACCGGGGTGATACTCGCAGAGGGGTCTGAGTGCTCGGCGAGCGAGGGAGTCGTGCTCGCGAGCGGCGCCTGGAGCGGGCAGATCGGTGGCCTTCCCGCAGGCGCGGCGGTGCCGGTGCGCCCGGTCAAGGGCCAGATCCTGCGCCTGCGCGATCCCGCCGGGCCGGGGTTGCTGGGGCATGTCCTCCGCTTCCAGGGCGGCTATCTCGTCCCGCGTGCCGACGGCTGCTATGTCCTCGGTGCGACGGTCGAGGAGCGCGGGTTCGAGCTGCGGGCAACTGTCAGGGGCGTCTATGAGCTCCTGCGCGACGCACATGAGCTCGTCCCGGGCGTGAGCGAGCTTCAGATCGAGGAGCTGTCGGTCGGGTTGCGCCCGGGCACTCCCGACAACGTGCCGGTGATCGGCGCGGGCGCGCTCGAGGGGCTGATCTGGGCGACGGGGCATTACCGCAACGGCATCCTGCTCGCGCCGCTCACGGCGGAGCTGGTGATGGCGGTGCTCGCGGGCGGGCGCGTGGCGAGCGCGGCCGAGCCGCTGCTCAGCGCCTGCGCCCCTGCGCGCTTCGCGCCCGGCCCCGATCGGCGCCCCCCCCAGCGGGGCGCCGTCTCCTCGGTGGGGGCCCCTTCGTGATCGTGCTCAACGGCCAGAGCTGCGAGGCGCGGGCGGGCGAGACCGTGGCCGTTCTGCTCGCTCGCCTCGGCCTGGCCATGGACGCGCGTGGCATCGCCGTGGCCGTGGACGGCGAGGTCGTGCCGCGGGCCGCGTGGGAGTCATTCGCGCTCGGGGAGGATGCTCGCGTTGAGGTGCTCACCGCGATGCAGGGAGGATGATCGGGGTATGTCCGAGGAGTTGAGCAGCCCCCTGGCCGTCACCGGCAACTGCGCGCCGGCGCTCGAGGACCCGCTCGAGATCGCCGGGCGGAGCATGCGTTCGCGGCTCTTGCTCGGAACGGGTGGCTTCCCCTCGCTCGAGCTGCTCGCCGAGGCGATCAGGCAGAGCGCCAGCGAGCTGGTGACGGTCGCACTGCGGCGGATCGACCCGGCGGCGCGGGGGTCGCTCATCGACGTGCTCGCGGAGGCCGGCGTCGCGCTGCTCCCGAACACCGCCGGCTGCCACACCGCGCGCGACGCGGTCCTCACCGCGAGGCTTGCGCGCGAGGCCTTCGAGACCGACTGGGTCAAGCTCGAGGTGATCGGCGACGAGGACACGCTCCTGCCCGATGCACCCGAGCTGCTGCGGGCCGCCGAGGAGCTCGTCGACGAGGGCTTCATCGTGTTGCCCTACACGAACGACGACCCGGTGCTCGCCCGCCGCCTCGCCGACCTCGGCTGCGCCGCGGTGATGCCGCTCGGCTCGCCGATCGGCAGCGGGATGGGCATTCGCAACCCCTACAACATCGCGCTCATCCGCGAAGCCGTCGAGGTGCCGGTCGTGCTCGACGCGGGGATCGGCACGGCCTCGGATGCCGCCCTGGCGATGGAGCTCGGCTGCGACGCGGTGCTGGCGGCGTCGGCCATCGCGCGTGCGCAGGACCCACCACGGATGGCCGCTGCGATGGCTCATGCGGTGCGGGCGGGGCGCCTCGCGCGCACGGCGGGGCGCATCCCCCGCCGTCTCTACGCGACCGCCTCGAGCCCACAGCAGGGCCTCGCCGAGCTCGGCTAGCGCGCTCGCCGCCGACCCGCCGGCGCGAGCGGGCGGCGAGCTACTTCACGACTTCGATCGTGCCGTTCATCGAGGCCGGGTGGATCGTGCACTCGTAGTGGATGACCCCGAGCTTGTTGGCCTTGATTTCGAAGGTGCCTTTTTCCCCGAAGTCCTTGGAGGAAAATTTCTCCGGGCCGCCCTCGCTCGTGACGTTGTGTTCGACCGCGTCGTAGCTGGTCCACTTGATCGTGCTTCCGAGCTTCACCTTGACCGCGTCGGGCGCGATCGCGATGTTGCGGTAGGCGATCTCGACGAGCCCGCTCTGCACCGGCGCCGAGGATGAGGGGACCACGTAATTGGGGGTCGTGTTCGCTTTCAGGCCGGCGCTCGACGCGGTCGAGCTGCTCGCGCTGGAGCCGGTGGTGGAACTGCTCGACGACCCGCAGCCTCCCGCGAGCACGAGCGCGGAGCAGGTTATGAGAGCGGTGATCCCTCTTGTCATTCCTTTCGAAGTTCCTTTCTCGCCCAGGCGGATCCTCCTAACGATCGCATACGGGCGGGGGTCCACGTCGCGCTAGCGGGCCCACCTCGCCGCGGCCTCGCCGCGAGGGGCGATGCACTCAAGGGCCTAGACTGGCCCGTCCGATGACACCGCGCCATTTCCTCACCGGAGCCGAGCTGACGGCGGCCGAGCTCGACGCGCTGCTCGACCGGGCGCTCGAGCTGAAGGCGGCGCCGCTCTCCTCGCGGGCGCTCGTCGGGCGGAGCGTCGCGCTCATCTTCCAGAAGCCCTCGACCCGCACGCGCGTCTCCTTTGAGGTCGGCGTCCATGAGCTCGGCGGCCATCCCGTCGTGCTGCGCTCGGAGGAGCTCCAGCTTTCGCGCGGCGAGGCGCTGCGCGACACGGCGCTGGTGCTCTCCCGCCAGGTCGCGGCCATCGGCGTGCGCACCGGGCCCGACGCGACGCTCGAGCAGCTCGCGGAGCACAGCAGCGTCCCGGTGCTGAACATGCTCACTGCGCGCCACCACCCCTGCCAGGCCCTCGCCGACCTGCTCACCCTGCGCGAGGCCTACGGGTCCCTCGAGGGGCTGCGGTTGGCCTATGTCGGCGACGGCAACAACGTCGCGCGCTCGCTCGCTCTGCTCGGGACGCTCGCGGGGATGCACGTCGCGATCGCCTCCCCCGAGGGGTATTCGCTCGAGGCGGATCTGTCTCCGCCGCCCGGCGCCAGGGGGTCGCTGACGCTCCAGCGCGATCCGCTCGAGGCGGTGGACGGCGCCCGCGCGGTCTACACCGACGTCTGGGTGAGCATGGGCGACGAGGCCGTCGCGCAGGAGCGGCGCGGAGCGCTCGCCGGCTACGGCGTGGACGATGCGCTCCTCGACGCAGCCGCCCCTGGGGCCTTCGCCATGCACGACCTGCCGGCACACCCAGGCGAGGAGATCTCGGCGGAGGTCCTCTACGGCTCGCGCCAGCGCATATGGGATCAGGCGGAGAACCGGCGACACGCGCAGAAGGCGCTGCTCGAGCTCCTGGTGGCGGCGTCGTGAACCTAAAGCGGCTCGGGGCGCAGCTCTCCTCACGGGTGCGCATATACCTTTGCGCACCAACTCCGTGAACGACAAGACACCCACCATCCCCGCAGAGGCCGAGCTCGAGGGCTTCACGCGCCCGCAGCGGGGAGATGAGCTCGAGCTGGAGATCGAATCGCTCGCCTTCGGCGGCGAGGGTGTCGCGCGGCTGGGCGAGGGCGGCTATGTCGTGTTTGTCGCCGGCGCAATACCGGGCGACCGCGTCCGGGCGGTCGTGCACAAGCGCAAGCGCAGCTACGCCCACGCGCGCACGCTCGAGGTGCTCGAGCCGAGCCCGGAGAGGATCCCGCCGCTGGCCCAGCACCCCGGCGTCCCCTGGCAGGTCCTCCCCTACGCGCGGCAGCTCGAGATCAAGAGCGCCCAGGTCGATGAAGCGCTGCGGCGGATCGGGCGGCTGGAGGGGTTTGAGCTCGAGGACATCATTCCCGCCGTCGAACCATGGCGCTACCGCAACAAGCTCGAGTACTCCTTCGGCGACGGCGACGAAGGACTGGTGTGCGGGTTTCACGTCCCCGCCGGCGGCAACCGGGTGGCTGCGATCGAGGATTGCCTGCTGGCGTCCGAGCGGGGAAACCGTGCTCGTGAGGTCGCGCTGCGCTGGTGCCGCGAGCAGGGGCTGACGGCATGGGATCGCGGCTCCGATCCAGCCGCCCGCGATCGAGGGGGGCGGGGGAACGGCGGGCGGCAAGGGAACGGCGAGGGGCTCCGCGAGGCCGGCCACGAGCGCCCCGCCGGCGGCCGTCGGAAGGGCGCTCAGGCAGCGATCTCCCAACGCACGCGAGCGGCACCCGACGGGCGCGTGCGCCTTCGCAACCTCGTCGTGCGCGAGGGCCGGCGCAGCGGGCAGCTGCAGGTGCGCATCGTCACCACCCCCGGTGAGCTCGACGCCGGTTCGCTCGCGGCAGCGCTGAGCGAGGCCCTCGGCGATCAGCTGAGCGGCGTGCTCTGGACGGTCTCGCGGAGCCTCGCGGAGACGACCGCCGGCGGTGACACCGAGCTCGTGTGGGGGGAGGCCGAGCTGCCCGAGCGGCTGGGGGAGCTCGAGCTGCGGATCTCTCCAGAGGCGTTCTTTCAGACGAACACCGAGATGGCCGAGCTGCTCTACGGTGTCGTGAGCGAGTACGCCGCGTTGGAGGGCTGGGAGCGCGTCTATGACCTCTACTCGGGAATCGGCACGATCGCGCTGACGCTCGCCCCACGGGCAGGAGAGCTGTGGGGGATAGAGCTCATACCGGAGGCGGTCGCCGACGCGATCGCGGGAGCGCGGCGCAACGAGGTCACGAAGGCCCACTTCTTCGCAGGCGATGCGCGCCTGGCGCTACCCGAGCTGATCGAACGGGCCGGGCACCCCGACGTGCTCGTCGTCGACCCTCCTCGGGCCGGGCTCTCGAAGAAGGTCGTCCACCGCATCATCGACGCTTCGCCGAAGCGGATCGTCTACGTCTCGTGCAACCCCACCACGCTCGCCCCGAACGCCGCCGAACTCGTGCAGGCCGGCTGGGTGCTCTCGAAGGTCCGCCCCGTCGACATGTTCCCGCAAACCCACCACATCGAGTGCGTGGCCCTGCTGGAGCGAGGGTAGGCTTCCTCGCGATGCGGGCCGTCACCATCCGCGAGCAGGAGATCGTCATCGAGGAGCACCCCGATCCCGTGCCGGGAGCGGGGGAGGTGCTGATACATGTTCGCGCCGCGGGGCTGAACGGTGCGGACATCATGCAGAGGCGCGGCCTCTACCCGGCCCCCGCCGGCTCCCCTAAGGACATCCCGGGGCTCGAGCTGGCCGGGGAGGTCGCGGCGCTCGGGCCGGGGGCCGAGCGCTTCGCGCTCGGCCAGCGCGTGATGGCGATCGTGGCGGGCGGCGGCCAGGCGGAGCTCGCCACCGTCCACGAGCGCCAGCTGATGCCCGTGCCTGCGGCCCTCGACTGGCCGGCGGCCGGGGGCCTGCCGGAGGTCTTCACGACCGCCCACGACGCGCTCTTCGCCCAGGCCGAGCTGCGCTCGGGGGAGCACCTGCTCGTGCAGGGCGGAGCGGGCGGGGTCGGCACCGCAGCGATCCAGCTCGCACGCGCCGTCGGCGCCCGCGCGAGCGCAACGGTGCGCAGCGAGCAGGCTCGCCCCGGGGTGGCGGCGCTGGGCGCTGCGGTGATCGCCCCCGACGGCTTCGCCGAGCACGGCCCGTTCGACGTGATCCTCGAGCTGATCGGAGCGCCCAACCTCGCCGAGGACCTCGCGGCGCTCGCGACGGGCGGGCGGATCGCGGTGATCGGCGTCTCGGCGGGCGCCAAGGGAGAGCTCAACCTGCTCGCGCTGATGGGCAAGCGCGCGCGCATCCACGGCTCGACCCTGCGCGCGCGGGCGCTCGAGGAGAAGGCGCTCGCGGCTCGCCGGCTCGAGCACGAGGTCCTCCCCCTGTTCGAAGCCGGCGTCCTGCGCGTCCCGATCGCCGAGACCTTCCCGCTCGCAGAGGCCGCCGGCGCCTACGAGCGGTTTGCGGGCGGCGGCAAGCTCGGCAAGCTCGTGCTCGAGGTTCAGTAGGGCGGCTGCGCGGCGTACCAGTCGCCCAGCGCGCGGAAGGCCGCCCAGAATGCGCGCTTGGCGTCCTGCTCATCTAGCGACTCGTCGATGTTGGGCACGTAGAGCGCGTCGATCGTCGGCGTCAGCTGCTGGATCTCCCCCAGCGCCTCCTTGAGCGGACGCGCCAGCGGGACGTTGATCTCGTTGAGCGCCGCGAGCGCCTCGGCGCCCATCACGACGATGATCTTCGGCTGCACGATCGCGATCTCCTCGACCACCCTCGAGATGCAGGCGAAGTCGGCCAGCGAGATATCGCTCAACGGGCACTTCACGCAGAGCGTCCCGTATACTGCGAGCGGATCGATCGAGAGGCGCTTGAGCGACTTCATCAGCGCGCCCCCGGCGCGGCCGTAGAAGGCGACTCCCTCCTCGATCTCCGAGGGCCGCGACGCCTGCTTTAGCAGCATGATGTCCGCTTGTGGATGCCCGGAGCCGAGCACGGGCATGAGGTTGCCACGCGGGCAGTGCGGGCAGGCCTGCAGCTCGCGCGTGAGCGTGTTCAGCTCGCGGATAGCGCGCTCCAGATACTTCTCGCGGATCTCGTCATCGGTTGCCGGCATCGACCCCGAGGGATTTGACGACGCGGCTGTTTGTCCTTGACCGTGCACCAGGACTTGCGCTCCTCGCTAGCTGCGGCCACGCCCGCCGGGGGCCTGCTTGACCCGCTTGACGCGCCTGGCTTTGCTCGCCCGCCGCGCCGAGGCGGGGGTCGCGCGCGTCTGCAGGAACTTCAGCGCCTGCACGTAGAGCAGCGAGGAGGGACGCGTCACGATCTCCGCCTCGCGCAACGACTGCAGGAACTCCTCGGGGCCATCGAAGTCGCGCATGCGCATCCGCACCGAGCCGAGGCCCTGCGCCACGTGGGAGTCCGAGCCGGCGCCGGCGGGGATCCGGTACTTGGCCGCGAAGCGTTCGGCCTCTTCGTTGAAAGCGCCGATCGCAACGCGCGGGTTGAAGACCTCGAGCGCGTCCACGTCGTCGAGAATCTTCAGCAGGTACTCGTAGTCGGGCACCGAGTGCATGCGGTCGAAAGGATGGGGCACGTAGACGAGGCCGCCCTGGCGCTTGATCTCGGCGACGGTCTCCTCGAGGGTGAGGCCGCGGGGAATCTTCTCCTCGATGAACAGCCCGATCACCTCGCCCTGCACGGCCGTCTTGATCTCCTCCCCGACGATCACCTTGAGGCCGGCGTCCGCGGACTGCGCGCGGGCCTCAAGAGCGCCGGAGATCTCGTTGTGGTCGGTGACGGCGATCGCCCCGAGCCCCTGGGCGCGGGCGGTTGCGAGCAGCACCTCCACGGGGGTCGCGCAGTCGGGCGAATGGTCGGTGTGCATGTGCAGGTCGACGTCGATCAGCGGCCGGCTCTCCAGCCCTCGCTCCATGTCGCCGTCCACGCCTGGGCTGTGTCGGCGCGCCGCGAGGCTGCGGTAGATCTGCTCGAGCTCGCCGGCCGCCTCATCGCCATCGGGGACGAGCCGGTATTCGCCCGGGAAGTGACGGGACATGAGCTCGACGGTGGCGGGCAGGCTCGCGGTGCGGGCGTCGAGGCGCCCGAAGAAGCTCTCCACGAAGCGCCGGGCGAGGAGCGTTGAGAGCAGGCGCTCGGTCGAGGAGTGGAAGGAGCCGACGTTGAGCGAGCGGGAGTGGCGCAGGGCGGCGTTCGAGGTGCTCGGCGCGAAGGGCTCGTGCACGTGCACGAAGTCGAGGTCGAGCATCGTCAGGACTTCCTCGATCGTCCGGGCCACGTCGATCGGCAGCGCGGAGGTGCGACGCCGGGCCCCGCGGTTCACGTCGATGACCTCGCCGACCGCGATGACCCGCGGGCTGCCGCGGTCGGTCTGATCCAGGAGGCTCTCGGGATGCGCCCGCGCCGCGCGCAGTTCCTTGCGCGAGTTGCGCACCCGCTCCTGCGAGCGCGAGGGGGCGAGCACGAGCACGCGGTGTCCACGGCGCGAGAGCTCCGAGGCGACTCGCTCCACGTGGGCGTTCACCTCGTTCTCCTGTGCCTCCCATGGGAAGGGGGTGACGTGAGCTATCGAGAACGTGGAGGCCATCACCTGTTCCATTATCCCCCGGCGGGAGCTCGCGCGGCCGAGGCCGGCTCGGGTACCCGGCTATTTGACTGCGGGCGTGACTGCAGGCGCCTTGGCTTGAGCGCCGGCGGCGGCTTTCGCCGGCTTGCTCGCCCTGCTCGCGGCGGGTGCGACGCCCCGCCGCGACGTCTGCGCCCCGGGTACCCGGCCGTAGGTCGCGATGAACTTCTCGGTGGCCTCGCGCGCCTGGTCATCGGGGCGCTGATTGTGGGGCGACTTCATCAGGTAGGAGGAGGGCCCGTCGAGCTGGCCGCTAAGGCCATGGTTCAGCGCGAGCTTGCAGCAGCGCACGGCGTCGATGACGATGCCGGCCGAGTTGGGCGAATCCCACACCTCGAGCTTCAGCTCGAGGTTCAGCGGCACGTCGCCGAAGGCCTGGCCCTCCACGCGGATGTGCGCCCACTTGCGGTCTGTCAGCCACGGCACGTAGTCGGAGGGGCCGACGTGGAT
Organism: Solirubrobacteraceae bacterium; assembly: GCA_049512215.1. Classification (GTDB taxonomy): domain Bacteria; phylum Actinomycetota; class Thermoleophilia; order Solirubrobacterales; family Solirubrobacteraceae; genus Palsa-744. The sequence continues at coordinate 35,448 of JBEKXJ010000009.1, read as the reverse complement.
GTCGCCGGCCGGCAGCTCATGGTCCATGATCGAGGTGACCGCGTTGGTCTTTGAGATCTTCTTGGACTCCAGCCGCTCGCGCTCGAGCATGTTGTAGAAGTCCATGTTGCCGCCGACGTTCAGCTGGGAGGTGCGCTCGATCTCCACGCCGCGGTCGGCGAACAGGCGGGCAAGCGTGCGGTGCACGATCGTGGCACCGACCTGGGACTTGATGTCGTCGCCAACGATCGGCAGGCGCGCCTGCTTGAAGCGCTTGTCCCAGTAGTCCTCGCGGGCTATGAACACCGGGATGCAGTTGACGAAGGCGCAGCCGGCCTCGAGCACCTGCTCGACATACCACTTGGTCGCCTGCTCGGAGCCCACCGGCAGGTAGGAGACGACGACGTCGGTGCGGGTCTCGGAGAGGATCCTGACGATGTCGGCGGTCTCGCCCGGGGCCTTGGTGATCTTCTCCTTGAGGTACTTGCCGAGGCCGTCGTGGGTCATGCCGCGGTATACAGGTACGCCGAGCTTCTTGGGGACCTTGGCGAACTTGATCGTGTTGTTCTGTCCTGCCCAGATCGCTTCGCCGAGGTCCTTGCCGACCTTGGTGGCGTCGATGTCGAAGGCGGCGGTGAATTCGATGTCGCGCACGTGGTAGCCGCCGAGGTCGACGTGCATCAGGCCGGGGACCCGCTGCGCGGGGTCGGCGTCGCGGTAGTAGTGGATGCCCTGGACGAAGGCCGAGGCGCAGTTGCCGACACCGATGATCGCAACGCGCACCTTCTCGGACTGGTAGCGCCCGGCGCCGTTCTTTGAGGCCGCGCTGTTGCTGCGGGCGCCGCCGTTGCTCTGGTCCTTGATCACGAGTGGATGTCCTTTGTGCTTGGCAAGCGTGCCGGTCTAGGGAGCCTGTCGGGCTTCCCTTCCTCTCTTAGACGGGCGGCCGGTTCGAGCGAGCGGCCCGCCGGGGAGAGACTACTCCGCCGGGCGTCCAAGGTCACACCGTGAGCGCTCGCCGCACGTGCCAGACGCGCTGGGCGACGGTGATGACGCTCAACGCCGCGAGCACGTAGACGGCCGGCTGCAGAAGCTCGAAGTTACCGAGCGAGGCGCCTCTCGCGAAGATCAGGCCGATCGAGAGGATCACGACGCGCACGGGACGAGTGGCGATCCCGACCTTGCACTCAACGCCCAGCGCCTCGGCCCGCGCGCGGGCGTAGCTGACCATCAGCGAGGCCAGCACCGCGACCACCACTGCGGCGGCCGCTTCGCGGTTTCGGTGCAGCGCGAAGTACCCCGCGACGGCCGTCAGCACGATCCCCTCCTCGATGCGGTCGAGTGTCGAGTCCAGGAACGCGCCGAACGGCGTGCCCTTGCCCGACATGCGCGAGTAGCGGCCGTCGAGCGTGTCCATGATCGAGCCGATGACGAACGCGACTCCGCCGAGGAAGAACAAGCGTTCCCAGACGAGCACGGCGGCGAGCACGTTGAGAGCGAGCCCCGTGAGGGATATCGCGTTGGGGGTCAGCCGGGACTCGATCAGGCGCTCGCGCACCAGCTCGCGCCGCTGCCCGGCCCCGATCGGAGCGCGCGCAAGGCGCCGCCTGGAGCGGTAGGCGCCACGGCGGGTGCGGCGGGATGGGGCGTGCTGCCTGGGCGCCATCGTCGCTTGGCCGCCCTTAGCTGCTCGCGCTCAAGGAGGCGCTGGAGACGGCCGAGAAGCGCCACGCATTCGGCCTTGCCCGCGCGAGCCAGCTCGCTCCATACGCGGAAACGCCGGCGGTGAGCGCTCCGAGGAACGCATCGACGATGAAGTGGTTGGCGGTCACGACGATGACGAAGGTCATAAGGAAGGGGTAGAGCAGCCACAGGACCTTCGCGATCCGCGGTCGCACGAGGCGCGCGAGCGTCCCGCCGATCATCAGCGCGAACGCGACGTGCATCGAGGGGACCGCCGCGTAGAGGTTCGTCAGGGCGCTCATCGACGCGCTGGCATGCGACACGTGGACGCCCGTGAAGTCGGAAACGCTGTCGATGAAGCCCCACTCGGGCATGAAACGGGGCGGAGCGGTCGGGAAGACGGTGTAGCCGACGAGTGCGATCGCCATCGCGATCATGAACATGTTGCGCACGAAGTAGAAACGGCGGTTGTGGCGTATGTAGAGGTAGAGGAGCGCCCCGACCGTGACGGAGGTCTGGGCGTTCACGTACAGCCAGCTCGCAGTCACCATCAGCAGGTGGCTGCCCGACCCCCAGGCCTGGATCGACGGCTCGACGAAGAGGTGCAGCGTGCGCTCGAGCGAGATCAGATCGCGCGCATGGGCGAACGCAGCGTTGGCATCCCCCTCGACCAGGCCCCGCACGAGTCGGTAGGCGAGGTAGGCGGCGGCGAAGAGCGAGACCTGACGCAGCGCATCCAGCCATCCACGGGGCAGAACGCGCGCCTGCAGGAGACGAGCGCGGGCGACCATCGAGAACAAGCCTAAACCATGACCCAGCCACGCACCGCCGAAAGGGGCCGCCCCACTCGTGCCGAGAGACGCCCCCGGGTTGCCGGGAGAGCGGGCCGGATTGCTCAGTTGCAGCGGGAGCCGTGCTCGAAGACGCGGGTGAGCGAAAAGTCGATGACCACGCGGAAGCTGCCGCCGGCGCGCGCCCGCACCTGCGTCCAGTCCCCGGGCGCGCGTGCGACGCAGCCACTGCCTCGCGCGAGCGCCCAGTAGGGGGTGAAGTGCACGCGCACGACGAACGTTCCAGCGGCGGGGGCCTCGAGCGTGAAGGTGTCGCTCGTGAGTCCCGTGAGCAGCGCTGGTGCCTGCGCGAGCGGGCGGGCGTCGAGGTAGGCGAAGAGGCGCCAGTGCGCCGAGTGCCAGACTTCGCGCAGGTAGGAGACCCCGCCCGCGCGAGTGCCCCTCTGTCCTCGCGCTCGGCCTGCGCCGCGCAGCAGCCGGCCCTCGGATTCCGCGGAGTAGTCGAGCGGCGCGTCCGGCAGCGCGACGTAGGAGATCGCCTCTTCTGAGAGCCACGCGCGGTAGCGGGCGGCGGTCAGGGGGCGCGATGCTTCGTAGAAGAGCGGGTTGCGGTAGCCGTCGAGCTGGCGCTCCCAGCCGCGGGCGATCATGATCCTCTCAGCGACCCAGCGTGCCTCCCAGTGATCCCGGCTCGGGACGACCTCGATCCGGGCCGGGCGCCCTGAATAGCCGATTCCGAGCGTGCGCAGCTCGCCGAGCAGGGGCGCGTAGTAGGAGCCGCCGACAGCCGGGTCGCCGGCGGCCGAGGCGAAGTCCGCGATGGGCGCGTTCGCCTGCCAGTAGAGCAGGAAGGGGGCGAGTACGATCAGCATGCGCGGGCGCCCGCCGACGCGCCGGCCGCCCGCCAGCACGCAGGCGGCGAGCGGCCCCGCCACGAGCGCGCCGAGCCGGTCGGCGTTGCCGCCCACTGCCGTGGGCACTAAGTAGGCGCCGATCAGCACGACGGCGTAGAGGATCGCTCCGGTTCGCAGCGGGCCTTGCTCTGCGGGGATCAGCGCGGCGATCAGCAGCACCCCGGCGAGTGCCGGGTAGAAGGCCGAGGCGACGAACGGCTGGTTGCCTCCTTCCGGGAAGGCCAGCACAAGCAGCGCGATCGGCGCGAGCGCCGCCGCGGCGAGCGCGGCGGGGAACGAGGGGGCCCGGTGGTGAAACGCCCAGGCCACGGCGGCCAGCGCGAGGAAGGCGCCGGCGACGGGGCTCGCGAGCGCGCAGAGCGCGGCCAGCACGAGGGCCGCTGCCCGCCGCTCGCGCTGGGCGAGCACGAGTGCCCCGATCCCGATCGCCAAGCCGAGATCGAACGGGACGCGGTTGGCGAGCAGCGCGATCGAGGCTCCGAGCGCGAACCAGATCGCCGCGAGGCGGCTGGCACGCGCGGGGAAGTGACCCTCGATCAGCGCCGCGAAGAGGCCCGTGGCGGTCGTCATCGACAGGCCCGTGAGCAGCTGAGGCCCGATCAGCGCGCCGAGCGCCGGCGCGAGCAGCGAGTAGGCCGGCAGGTGATGGCCACCGTACCAAGCGTTGTCCCACAGCGTGAAGCCGGCTCGCGCGAACAGGTCGCTGCGATACGCGGCCGCGGCCAGATCGGTGCTGGGGGGCGCGAGGATCACGTAGGCCAGCGCGAGCACTGCCGTGATCGTGAAGGCCGGCGCCCGCCGGGCGCCGGCGATGAGCTCGTCGGACCAGCTGCCCCCGGACCACCTGCCCCCGCGGCGCCTGCCCCCGCGGCGCCCGCCCGCGGCCCCGCTCACGAGCAACCGCCGCGCAGGCACATCGCCGCTCAAGCGGGCGGGGCGTTCAGGAAGTCCACGACCCGGTCGAGCACGTCCGGACGGTCGAGCCATGGCGTGTGACCCGCGTCGGCGAGCTCGATCAGCTCGGCCCGTCCCAGCGCCTCGGCGTACTCGCGGCCGAAGCGGCCGGGGATGAAGGGGTCCTGCATGCCCCACACCACGAGCGCCGGCATCTGCAGGCGCCCAAGTGAAGCCCCCGCCGCGGCGAGCACCTCGGGTGGCGAGCTGCGGTACAGGCGCAGGATCGCCCGCTGCGTGCCTTGGTCGAAGTGGTCGAGCACGCTGTCGAGCCAGGCCTCGGACATCGGCCCGGGCATCGTGTTCCACTTCCTCGAGGCGTGACGCAGCGTGCGCCGGCTGATCGATCCCATCACGAGCTCGCCGATCAGCGGGGTGCGCCAGGCCCGCGCTATGCGGTGCCAGTGGTAGCCGGGCAGGAAGGGGACCGAGTTGATGAGCACCAGACGCGCGACCCGCTCGGGCATGCGCTCGGCGAAGGCGAGCCCGACCGAGCCCCAGTCGTGCATGATCAGGCTCACCCGCTCGACGCTCAGCTCTGCGAGGAAGCGCTCGAGGAAGCGGTCGTACTCGGAGATCGTGTAGCTCAGAGAGCCGGGCTTGCCCGTGCGGCCGAAGCCGGGGAGATCGGGTGCGAGGCCCCCCGTGCGGCCGAGCAGCTCAAGCCAGTCGTCTGAGTTGCCGGGTACGCCATGCAGGTACAAGGCCACCCCGGCGGCTGCGGCCGGGGTGGGAGCGCTCCGCCAGAAGATCGGCAGCCCATCGATCTCGCCGCTGTGGTCGCTGAGCTCGGGCACCGGGCGAGGATATAGGGGCGAGGTCCCGGCCGGATAGGTTGATGCGGTGTCCTTCAGCGCTCCCCGCGAGCCCCCCAGCGCGAGCCTGGCCCCACGCTCGAGCGCCACGCGCGCGGCCTGGCGGGCCCCGACCCGCGCGCGCGTCGCGCGGATCCGCGAGCGCCTGCGCGCCGTCTACGGGGTCCCGCTGATGACGCCCCACGGCGATCCGATCGCCGAGCTCGTCCTGACGGTGCTCTCCCAGTCCACCAACGACCGCAACCGTGATGTCGCCTATCTGCGCCTGCGCGAGCGCCTGCCCACATGGGAGCAGGTTCGCGACGCGCCGGCGGCGGAGGTCGAGGAGGCGATCCGCCCGGGCGGGATCTCGAAGGTGAAGTCCGCTCGCATCCAGGCGATCCTGCGCGCGATCACCTCTGAGGACCAGGCGCCCCGCAGCGATGATGCCCCGCCCTCCTCGACGCTCACTGAAGAGGATGCTCGCAAGCGCGACGCCGAGCCGTTGACGCTCGACTGGCTGGAGCACGCGGCGCTCGGACAGGCGCGCGACTACCTCCTCAGCCTGCCTGGCGTAGGGCGCAAGACGGCTGCATGCGTGCTGCTATTCGCCTACGGGCGCCGCGAGGTGCCCGTGGACACCCACGTCTCCCGAGTCGGCGTCCGCCTCGGCCTGCTCCGCCCCGGCGCCCCCTTCCAGGAGCTCCACGATCAGATGCTCGCCCTCACCCCGCCCGGCCAGGAGCTCGAGCTGCACGTGAACCTCCTTCGCCACGGCAGACGCACCTGCAGCGCGCGCGCGCCGGCCTGCGGGAGCTGCGCGCTCGCACGCATGTGCCCAAGCCGAGGACGCTTCGCGAGCCGGGGGCGCTTCGACTGAGGGGGCGCTTTGCCGGTGGGGGCACTTCGCCGGAGTGGCACTTCGCCGGCGGAGGGAGGCTCCTCGCCGGAAGCCGGGGTCCCTCGTCTGGGCCGATCAGCCCCGCGGCAGCACTGCGAACGCGATCACCGCGTAGTGCAACGACGCCGCCACGAGCACGAAGGCGTGGAAGACCTCGTGGTAGCCGAAGACCTTCGGCGAGGGGTCCGGGCGGCCGCTCGCGTAGATTACGGCGCCGACCAGGTACAGCAGGCCCCCGGTTGCCAGCCCCGCGACTCCCAGCCACCCGATCGCTGCCGGCAGCTCTCCGAAGACCGCGGCCGAGACGAGGCCGAGCGCGACGTAGACGCTCGCGAACAGCCACTTCGGGGCGTCGATCCAGAGGAGCTTGAAGATCACTCCACCGAGCGCACCGGCCCAAAGCACGATCAGGATCACGGTCGCGAGCGACCCTTTCAGCGCGAGCAGTGCCACCGGCGTGTAGGTGCCCGCGATCAGCACGAAGATCATCGAATGGTCCAGTCGCTTCATCCAGCGCCGCGCACGCGGCCGCCATGTGACGCGGTGGTAGAGGGCGCTCGTGCCGAGCAGCGCCGAGACCGCGAGCGCGTAGATCGTCGCCGCGAGCCGCGCCCGGCCGTCGGATGCCGCGAGGATCAAGCCGACGCCGCAGGCGAGCGACAGGAAGAAGGCGTACTCGTGCGAGACGCCGCGAAGCCTCGGCTTCGCCAGCAGGGAGGGCTCTGTCGGCGCAGCTACCATGCCCGGGCTCATACATGGACGGTAGCGCGGCCGGGCGCCGTTGTCACGCCGCTTTCGGTCTCGGCGGGGCGGCGATAGCCGTGTGCTCTCCTCATGTCGTGCTCGCGTCGGGGCCATCGAGCGCGGACCGCTCCCCTGCTCGAGCGCACCTCGCGACGTGGCCGGCACACTTGCAGCCCGGCAGGAAATCTGCCACACTGAGACTCAGATTTGTAAAGCTTATTCGAAGGAGCATTCCCACATGGGCAAGACCATAGGCATCGACCTCGGCACGACCAACTCCTGCATGGCGGTGCTGGAGGGTGGCGAGCCGACTGTCATCGAGAACGCCGAGGGAGGCCGCACGACCCCCTCCGTGGTCGCATTCGCGGCCTCGGGCGAGCGTCTCGTCGGCACGGTCGCCAAGCGCCAGGCCGTCACCAACCCGCAGAACACGATCTTCTCGATCAAGCGCTTCATGGGCCGCAAGGAGGCCGAGGTGCGCGAGGAGGAGTCGATCGTCCCTTACAAGGTCGTCGCCGGCCCCAACGGCGACGCCCGCGTCGAGGCCGCCGGCGAGCAGCACTCGCCGCCGGAGATCTCGGCGATGATCCTGCAGAAGCTCAGGTCCGATGCCGAGTCCTACCTCGGTGAAACGGTCGACTCGGCCGTGATCACGGTCCCGGCCTACTTCAACGACGATCAGCGTCAGGCGACCAAGGACGCCGGCAAGATCGCCGGGCTCGACGTCAAGCGCATCATCAACGAGCCCACCGCGGCCTCGCTCGCCTACGGGCTCGACAAGGAGTCAGACCAGACGATCCTCGTCTTCGACCTCGGCGGCGGGACCTTCGACGTGTCCGTGCTCGAGATCGGCGACGGCGTGTTCGAGGTCAAGTCGACGGCCGGCGACAACCATCTCGGCGGCGACAACTTCGACAAGGCGATCGTCGACTGGCTCGTGTCTGAGTTCAAGAAGTCTCAAGGGATCGACCTCAGCGCCGACCCGATGGCCCTGCAGCGTCTCTACGAGGCGGGCGAGAAGGCCAAGATCGAGCTCTCGACCACCCAGGAGACGCAGATCAACCTGCCGTTCATCACCGCGGACGCCTCGGGCCCGAAGCACCTCGACACCCGCCTCACCCGCGCAAAGCTCGCCGAGCTCACCTCCGCGCTGCTCGATCGAGTCGTCGCCCCGGTCCGCCAGGCGATCGACGACGCCAAGAGCAAGGGCGTCAAGGAGATCGATCACATCGTGCTCGTCGGCGGCATGACGCGCTCGCCGGCCGTTCAGGAGAAGGTCAAAGAGCTGACCGGCAAAGAGCCCCACCGCGGCGTCAACCCCGATGAGGTGGTAGCCGTCGGCGCCGCCATCCAGGCGGGCGTGCTCGCCGGCGACGTCAAGGACGTCCTGCTCCTCGACGTCACCCCGCTCACCCTCGGAATCGAGACGAAGGGCGGCGTCATGACGAAGCTGATCGAGCGCAACACCACGATCCCCACGCGCAAGGGCGAGGTCTTCTCGACGGCCGAGGACAACCAGCCCTCGGTCGAAATCCACGTCCTTCAGGGCGAGCGCGAGATGGCCCAGTACAACAAGTCGCTGGGCAAGTTCCAGCTCACGGGCATCCCCCCGGCCCCGCGGGGGATCCCCCAGATCGAGGTCGCCTTCGACATCGACGCGAACGGCATCCTCAACGTCTCGGCCAAGGACCTCGGGACGAGCAAGGAGCAGAAGATCGAGATCAAGTCCGGCTCGGGCCTCTCCGAGGAGGAAATCAAGAACATGGTCTCCGACGCGGAGTCCCACGCCGAGGAGGACCGCCGTGCGCGCGAGCTCGCCGAGGCGCGCAACAATGGTGAGAACGCCGCCTACCAGGCCGAGCGCCAGCTGGCCGATCTTGGCGATCAGGTGGATGCCGACTCCAAGGCCCGCATCGAGGAGGCGATCAAGGAGGTACGCCAGGCGCTCGAGTCCGAGGACCCCGCGGCGATCAACGCCAAGGCCGAGGCTCTGCAGACGGCGTTCCACGCGGTCTCCGAGGCCATGTACCAGCGCGCCCAACAGGCTGGCGCGGCTGACGGCAACGGCGCCGCCGCCGCCGACGGCGCCTCCGCCGAGGAGGAGGACGTCGTAGACGCCGAGGTTGTCGACGAGCCGACTGCATAGCGCTATGAGCGACTCCGAGCAGACGATCGACGTGCAGCCCGAGCAGGCGGAGGCAGACCGATCGAAGATCGGCCAGCCGAGCGAGTCCCCCGGCGCCCCCGCGCTGGGGGAGCGCGAGCCCGTGGATGGGGGCGGCGACGGCTTGGCCGCTGGCGCCCAGGACCCGCCCCGGCCGGCCGCCGAGGAGGAACTGCCGGCCGCCGAGGAGGAACTGCCGGCCGCCGAGGAGGAACTGCCCGCCACCGAGGAGAAACTGGCCGCCACCGAGGAGGAGCTGGCCGCCACCGAGGAGGAGCTGGCCGGCGCTGATGAGGAGCTGGCCGCCACCGAGGAGGATTCGGCCGAGGTCGAGGGCGACCTCGACGAGCTCGTGAAGACCGCCAGCCAGCGCGATGAGTACCTCGCGCTCGCGCAGCGCACGCAGGCGGACTTTGAGAACTACCGCAAGCGCGTGGCCCGCGATTCCGCGGCCGCGCACGGCCGCGGAATCGCCGCTCTGGCGAAGGAGCTGCTGCCGGCCCTCGACAACCTCGACCGCGCGCTCGAGGACGCTGGATCTCACGCACCCGGCGGATCGGCGGCGAATGGTCCCGACGGGAACGATCCGCTGCTCGAGGGCGTGCGGCTCGTGCGCTCCGAGCTGCGCGCGGCGCTCGCACGAGTGGGCATCGAGTCCTTCTCGCCGATGGGCGAGCCCTTCGATCCCGCTCTGCACGAGGCCGTCGCCACTGCCCCGCAGGCCTCCGAGGACCTCAAGAGCGGGACGGTCGTGGAGGTCTATGAGTCCGGCTACCGGCTGGGGGAGAGCATCATCCGTCCGGCGCGCGTGGTCGTGGCGTCCTAGTCGCGGGGCTATCCGATGGCATCGCGTCCCGACTACTACAAGACGCTCGGGGTCGACAAGAAGGCGACTGCCGAGGACATCAAGAAGGCCTACCGCAAGCTCGCCCGCAAGTACCACCCCGACCGCAATCCCGGCGACAAGGAGGCAGAGGCCCGCTTCAAGGAGATCTCCCAGGCGCACGACGTGCTCGGAGACCCCGAGAAGCGCAAGCAGTACGACACCGGCGCGGGTCCCTTCGCGAGCGCGGGCGGCCCCGGTGGCGGCTTCGGCGGCTTCGGCAACTTCGACTTCGACGCCTCATCGATGGGAGATATCCTCTCCAACCTCTTCGGCGGCGCGGGGGGCGGCGGGCGCGCGGCCGGTGGGCGCTCCCGCGCTCAGCGCGCAGAACGCGGGGCCGACCTCGAGGCGCAGGTCTCGATCTCATTCGACCAGGCGATCGCCGGCGCCCAGGTCCCGTTGCAGGTGCCGATGCGCACGACCTGCAACACCTGCCGGGGCACCGGCGCCAAGCCCGGCACGACCCCGTCCGTCTGCCCCCGTTGCGAGGGGCGCGGGATCGAGAACGAGGGCCAGGGCATGTTCTCGATCTCCCAGCCCTGCTCGCGCTGCGGCGGCTCGGGAACCGTGATCGAGGACCCCTGTCCGACCTGCCAGGGCGCGGGTGCCGTGCGCACGCTCAAGCGCCTGCGTGTGAACATCCCGGCGGGCGTTCGCAACGGCAGCCGCATCCGCCTGGCCGGCAAGGGCGAGCAGGGCCGGCGCGGTGGCCCTGCCGGCGACCTCTACCTGATCACCCACGTATCGCCCTCCCACGTGTTCAAACGCAAGGGCGACAATCTCGAGGTCGAGGTCCCGCTCAGCATTCCCGAGGCGCTCCGCGGAGCCGAGGTGCAGGTGCCGACGTTGAACGGCACCAAGACCCTGCGAGTCTCCGCGGGCACGGCGCACGGCACGGTCCAGCGCCTGCGCGGTGAGGGACCGCCGAAGCTGGGGAGCGGAACTCCTGGCGTCCGCGGCGACATCCACTACCGTTTCGTGCTCGACGTTCCCCACGAGCTGAGCAAGGAGCAGCAGCAGGCCGTCGAGGCGCTCTCGAAGGCGACGAGCGGCAATCCTCGCGCGCGCCTGTTCGGAAACGGCTCGGCCGCAAAGGGCGCGGCTTCGCGGGATGCCGCGCCCAAGGCGGGTGAGAGCTGATGGCGGGCGCTCAAGCTAACTCTGCGCCCGCCCCGCGCCGGCGCTCCTCGCCGATGCGCTCCTCGCCGAGGATCACACGCGTAGAGGTCGAGACCGACCGTGGCGTGTTCATGATCTCAGTCGCCGCGAAGCTCGCGAACATGCACCCGCAGACGCTGCGCATGTACGAGGCCCGAGGCCTGATCGAGCCGGAGCGCTCGCCCAAGGGCACGCGCCTGTACTCCCAGGATGACGTCGAGAAGCTGAGGCGCATCCAGGAGATGACGGCCGAGCTCGGCCTGAACCTGGCCGGCGTCGAGCGCGTGCTCGCCCTCGAGCAGGAGATCGAGGGCATGCACGAGCGCATCGCGGAGATCGAGCTCGAGGCCCTGCGCGCGAAGGTCGAGCTGGCTGAAGAGCTGGAGCAGGTGCGCCGGTCCTTCCGCGCGGAGCTGGTGGTTCCCTATCGTGGCAGCCGGGAGCTGGTGCGCGCCGCCGACGTCCTATCGCGTTTCAAGACCACATCGAAGAGGAGAACTCATGTCCCCTGACGGGGTTCCACCCGCCGCCCAGAACGCTCCCGAGGAGGAGCAGAGCCCGCTGCAGCGCTTTGGCCGCGACCTCACCGAGATCGCCGAGCAGGGCAAGCTCGATCCGGTGATCGGGCGTGACGAGGAGATCCGCCGGGTGATCCAGGTCTTGAGCCGGCGCACGAAGAACAACCCCGTGCTGATCGGCGAGCCCGGCGTCGGCAAGACGGCGATCGTCGAGGGTCTCGCCCAGCGGATCGTCTCCAAAGACGTCCCCGAGTCGCTGCGCGACCGGCGCGTGATCGCGCTGGACATGGGCGCGCTGATCGCGGGCGCCGCCTACCGCGGCGAGTTCGAGGATCGCCTGAAGGGGGTGCTGAAAGAGGTCTCCGAGGCCCAGGGCACGATCATCCTCTTCCTCGACGAGCTCCACACGATCGTCGGGGCAGGAGCGGCGCAGGGGTCGGTCGACGCTTCCAACCTGCTCAAGCCGATGCTCGCACGCGGGGAACTGCGCGCCGTGGGCGCCACGACACTCGACGAGTACCGCAAGTACATCGAGAAGGACGCCGCGCTCGAGCGGCGCTTCCAGCCGGTAATGGTCGGCGAGCCCACGGTTCAGGACACGATCGCGATCCTGCGCGGACTGAAGGAGCGCTATGAGGTCCACCATGGGGTGCGCATCCAGGACGGCGCCCTGATCGCCGCCGCGACCCTCTCCCACCGCTACATCGCCGACCGCTTCCTTCCCGACAAGGCGATCGACCTGATCGACGAGGCCGCCTCGAAGATCCGCATCGAGATCGACTCGCTGCCGACGGAGATCGACGAGGTCGACCGCCGGATCATGCAGCTCCAGATCGAGCTCACCTCGCTGCGCAAGGAGAAGGACGAGGCCTCCAAGGAGCGCAGCGCCGCGATCGAGTCAGAGCTCGCCGAGCTGCAGGAGCGCTCGGGCGAGATGAAGGCGCAGTGGCAGAAGGAGAAGGACGCGATTCAGGGCATCAGAGAGACCAAGGAGCGCCTGGAGGCGGCCAAAGGCGAGGCCGAACGGGCCGAGCGCGAAGCGAACCTGCAGCGCGCCGGCGAGCTGCGCTACGGCGAGATCCCCGAGCTCGAACGCAGGCTCGCCGAGCACGAATCAGCCGAGCGTGACCGCGCCGAGGGCACCGAGGGCCCCGTGTTCCTGAAGGAGGAGGTCGATGCCGACGACGTCGCCGAGATCGTCGCGCGCTGGACGGGCATCCCCGTCAGCCGCCTGCTCGAGGGCGAGACCGAGAAGCTGATCCACATGGAGGAGCGCCTGCACGAGCGCGTCGTCGGCCAGGATGAGGCGATCGAGGCGGTCGCCACAGCGCTGCGCCGCTCGCGCGCCGGCCTGCAGGATCCCGAGCGCCCGATCGGGACCTTCCTGTTCCTCGGCCCCACCGGCGTCGGCAAGACCGAGCTCGCCCGGGCCCTGGCCGAGTTCATGTTCGACTCACAGGACGCGATGATCCGAATCGACATGTCCGAGTACATGGAGAAACACTCGGTCTCGCGCCTGGTCGGCGCTCCGCCCGGCTACGTCGGCTACGAAGAGGGCGGCCAGCTGACCGAGGCGGTCCGTCGCCGGCCCTATGCGGTGGTCCTGCTCGACGAGATCGAGAAGGCCAACCCCGACGTGTTCAACACGCTGCTGCAGGTCATGGACGACGGCCGGCTCACCGACGGGCAGGGGCGAACGGTCGACTTCAAGAACACCGTCCTGATCATGACTTCGAACATCCCGATCGGCGCCGAGGCGGGTGGCGGCGCGCCCTCGGACATCGAGCTGCGCAGCGGCCTGCTCGAGTACTTCAAGCCCGAGTTCATCAACCGCCTCGACGACATCGTGCGCTTCCACGCCCTGACCCGCGAGCAGCTCTCGGAGATCGTCGAGCTCCAGGTCGCCCAGCTCATCGCCCGCGTCGCCGAGCGCGGCGTGGATGTGACGCTCACCGAGGAGGCCCGCCTGCTGCTCGGAAACATGGGCTATGACCCCAACTACGGAGCCCGCCCGTTGCGACGGGTGATCCAGAAGCAGCTCGTCGACCGCCTCGCCCTCTCCCTGCTCGCCGGCGAGATCCGTCCCGGCGATGAGGTGCGGGTGGATGCGACCGACGGTGAGCTGACGCTCGAGAACCTCGCCCCACGCCAGACGACCGAGACCGAGGCCGCCGCCGCCGTCTGAGCTCAAAGCCAAGCGCTCGCGCGCGTCGATCGTCGTCCAGGATGCCCTGGACGACTACAGCCTGTTCTGGTGGAGCAAGCGCTGAGCCTCGGCCGTTTCCTCGGCGGGGTGGCGCCGCGTCGGGCGATCGGGTAGAACGGCGTGAGCGGCCGTCGGTCTCACCTCTCGAGCGGCCGCCCCAAACCCACGGGAGGAGCCACCATCATGCCCACCTACATCATGCTCTCGACCCTCACCCCCGAGGGTGTGCAGACCGTCAAGAACAATCCGAAACGCATCTTGGAGGTCAACAAGGAGGTCGAACAGCTCGGAGCGACCGTGAAGGCGCAGTGGGCGACGCTCGGGCACGTCGACTTCATCTCGGTCATCGAGGCGCCTGATGAGGGCACGATGGCGCGGGTCTCGCTCGAGCTTGGCTCGCGCGGCACGGGCCGCTACGAGACGCTTTCGGCGATACCGATCGATGATTTCATCGCCTCCCTTTAGGCCGGGGGGAGCCCCCGATATTCTGAGCGGCATCGCCTGGAAGCCCTCAGTGCAATCAACGATCGGCGGGACGGCCGCCGAAGAGACCGAGCGGGGAGAGGACGGCCCCTCCGCCCAGGAGAGCCGTCCCGGCGCGGCACCCGGCATCTCGCTCGTACCCGAGCTGATGGAGGAGGCCGAAGTGCAGGCGCAGCTCGACGACATTGACGTCGACACGCCGCGCGTGGGGATCGTGATGGGCTCAAAGAGCGACATGGAGGCGATGGAGAAGGCGGCCAAAGAGCTCGAGGAGCGCGGCATTCTGCATGAGATCCGCGTCATGTCCGCCCACCGGGAGCCCGATGTCGTGGCGGAGTACTCAAAGAACGCCCACATGCGCGGCCTGCGCGTGATCATCGCCGGGGCGGGCATCTCCGCGGCGCTGCCGGGGGCCATCGCCGCCCACACCGACCTGCCCGTGATCGGCGTTCCCCTGACGGGGCGACTGAGCGCGGCTGGGGGCCTCGACGCGATCCTCTCGATCGTGCAGATGCCCCCGGGGGTGCCCGTGGCCTGCGTGGGCCTCGACAACGCGCGCAACGCCGCGATCCTCGCCGCCCAGATCCTCGGGTGCTGAAGGCGCCGATAGTCAGCGTCCTTCAGAGCTCAAGGCCCCACCGGCGCCCTGCGGGCGCCGCCGCCCCCCGGGCGGCGATAATCAGTCGACGTGATCCCCCGCTATACCCGCCCTGAGCTCGCCCGCCTGTGGACCGATGAGGCGCGCATGGAGAGCTGGCGAAGGGTGGAGGTCGCGGCCTGCGAGGAGCTGAGCGACCTGCTGGGCGCCGGCGAGGGCCCCTCCCCGCGCGAACTCCAGGACGTTCGCCAGGCGCGCTTCACGGTGGAGGCGGTGAACGAACGCGAGCTCCTCACAGACCACGACCTCGCGGCCTTTGTGGACGTGCTGGCCGCCTCGGCCGGGCAGGCGGGCCGCTGGATCCACTTCGGGCTGACCTCATCAGACGTGCTCGACACCGCGCTCGCGCTCCAGCTGCGCGCGGCCGGTGATGTGATCGTGCCGGGCGCACGCTCGCTCGTGGGGGCCCTGCAGGCACGCGCACGCGAGCACGCCGAGACCCTCTGCGTCGGCAGGACCCACGGCGTCCACGCCGAGCCGACGACCTTCGGAATCAAGCTCGCGGGCTTCGCTGCCGAGGCGCACCGCAACGCGCTGCGCTTGGAGCGCGCCTTCGCCCAGGTGGCCGTCGGCGCCCTCTCGGGCGCCGTCGGGACCTACGCGGCCACGAGCCCGGAGTTCGAGCAGCGCGTCCTTCAGCGCCTCGGCCTCGAGCGCGAGGAGGTCTCCACGCAGGTCATCCCCCGCGACCGCCATGCCGAGCTGCTCGGCGCGATCGCGCTCGCCGGGGCCGGGCTCGAGCGTCTCGCGACCGAGTTTCGTCACCTTCAGCGCACCGAGGTGCGCGAGCTGCAGGAGCCCTTCCGGCCCGGACAGAAGGGCTCCTCGGCGATGCCTCACAAGCGCAACCCGATCAAGGCGGAGCAGATCTCCGGACTCGCGCGCGTCCTGCGCGCCAACGCCCAGGCGGCGCTTGAGAACGTCGCCCTCTGGCACGAGCGCGACATATCCCACTCCTCGGTGGAGCGGGTGATCCTGCCGGACTCGACGATCCTGCTCGACTACCTTCAGCACACGATGATCGCTCTGCTCGAGGGCATGAGCGTCGACGCGGTGAGGATGCGCGAGAACCTCGAGCTGACCCACGGCGCGCTCTTCTCCCAGCGGGTGCTGCTCGCGCTGATCGAGACGGGGATGTCCCGAGAGGAGGCCTACCGGATAGTCCAGGAGCTGGCCCAGCGCGCGTGGGACGAGGAGGTTCCCCTGCGCGAGCTGCTCGAGCTCGACGAGCGCGTGCGCACCCTCGGCCTCGACCTCGGGGAAATCTTCGATTACGGGCACTACATCCGCTACGCACAGGAGATCGTGGGAAGGCTCGACTGGGTTCCCGCCGGGCTCGATCAGAGCACCTGAGCGGCGGCTCTGCGGCGGCCGATCGCGCTGGTAGCATCGCCCCGCGTGAGTACCCTCTCCGACCTGCCCCTCATCGCCAGCGGGAAGGTCCGCGAGATCTACGCTCTGGACGATCGGCGGCTGCTGATGGTCGCGAGCGACAGGATCTCCACCTATGACGCGGTTCATCCGACGCCGATCCCCGACAAGGGCAAGGTGCTCACGGGGCTCTCGGACTTCTGGTTTCAGAAGACCCCCCATATCGTCCCCAACCACCTGATCTCCGCGACCGAGGGCGTCCCGCCGCAGGCACGCGGGAGAGGCCTCGTGGTCAAGAGGCTCCAGATGCTCCCGGTCGAGTGCGTCGTGCGTGGCTACATCACGGGATCCGCCTGGAAGGACTATCGGGCGACCGGCTCGGTGTCGGGGATCGAGCTGCCGGCGGGGCTGCGCGAGTCAGAGCAGCTGCCCCATCCGATCTTCACGCCGAGCACGAAGGCCGAGGTGGGCCACGACGAGGCGATCGACTTTGACCGCGCCGCCGAGCTCGTCGGCGACCCCGAGCTGATGCGCCGGGTCGCCGCGGTCTCGATCGAGCTCTACTCGTTCGCCGCCGCGCACGCCCGCGCGAACGGCGTGATCCTGGCCGACACGAAGTTCGAGTTCGGGCGCCAAGAGGGCGACCCCGCCTCGCTCGTCGTGGGCGATGAGGTGCTCACGCCCGACTCCTCGCGCTACTGGCCGCTCGAGGGGTTCGCGGTCGGCCGCGGCCAGCCCAGCTTCGACAAGCAGTACGTGCGCGACTGGGCCGCCTCGAGCGGCTGGGACAAGAAGCCGCCGGCGCCCGCGATCCCCGAGGAGGTCGTCGCGGGCACCCGCGCGCGCTATCTCGAGGCCTACGAGCTGATCACCGGCGAGCCGTTCAACGCCTGGCTCGAGCGCACCGCTGCGAGCGCTCGCTGGGACGGCGCGGGCCTCGGCAACCCGCAGGACGCAGCGTGAGGGCGCGCGTGCTGATCCGCCCCAAGGCCGGCATCCTCGATCCGCAGGGCGTTGCGGTGGAGCGCGCGCTGCCGGCGCTCGGCTTTGCGGGCGTCGCCAACGTGCACGTCGGGCGGCTCGTCGAGCTCGACGTGCAGGACGCCTCGCAGCTCGAGCCGATGTGCGAGAAGCTGCTGGCCAACCCCCTCGTCGAGGACTTCGAGGTTCAGCTGCTCGACGGCGGTGGCTGAGGCGCAGTGAAGTTCGGCGTCCTGCGGTTCCCCGGCTCCTGCGACGAGCTCGACGCGCTCCACGCCGCCGCGCGCGTCGGCGAGGCCGAGCTGATCTGGCACGGCGATCGCGACCTGAGGGGAGCCGAGGCGATCATCATCCCCGGGGGCTTCTCCTACGGCGACTACCTGCGAGCGGGGGCGATCGCGCGCTTCTCCGCGGCGATGGAGTCGGTGATCGCCTTCGCGGCTGAAGGCGGGCTTGTGCTCGGGATCTGCAACGGCTTTCAGGTTCTCTGCGAGGCCCACCTGCTGCCGGGGGCCCTGCTCCCGAACGCCAATAGGCGCTTCACCTCCCGTCAGCTCATCCTCGAGGTCATCAACCCGCAGACGCCCTTCACGCGCGCTTGCGCGAAGGGCGAGCGGCTGAGCATCCCCGCCAAGCACGCCTGGGGGCGCTACTACGCCGAGGAGCACACGCTCGCGGCGATCGAGGAGAGCGGCCAGGTCGTGCTCCGCTACGCGCCCGGGGAGAACTTCAACGGCTCACTGCACGAGATCGCGGGCGTCTGCAACCAGGAGGGGAACGTCTTCGGGCTGATGCCCCACCCCGAGCACGCGGTCGATGAGCTCGTCGGGGGCTCGGCCGACGGGCTTCGGATCTTCGAGTCGATGCGCCTTGCCGTGGAGGGCGTCAATGCTTGAGAGCGTGACGCTCCCGACCGTAGAGGACGCGCTCGCGCTCGGCCTGACCGGCGAGGAGTATGAGCTCGTATGCGAGAAGCACGGCGGCCCGCCCAACCGCGTGGAGCTCGCCATGTACTCGCTGCTGTGGAGCGAGCACTGCGCCTATAAGCACTCCAAGAAGCTCCTGCGGACGCTCCCCACCGAGGGGCCGGGCGTGATCATGGGCCCCGGCGAGAACGCCGGCGCGGTCGATGTGGGCGGCGGGCTCGCCTGCGCCTTCAAGGTCGAGTCCCACAACCACCCTAGTGCGGTGGAGCCCTTCCAGGGAGCGGCCACCGGCGTCGGTGGCATCCTGCGCGACATCTTCGCGATCGGCGCCCGCCCGATCGCCGTGCTCGACTCGCTGCGCTTCGGCGAGCCCACAGGCGCGCGCGCGCGCTACCTGCTCGAGGGGGCGGTCTCGGGAATCGCCCACTACGGCAACTCGATCGGCGTGCCGACCGTCGGCGGGGAGCTCTACTTCGAGGGCCCCTACGAGCAGAACTGCCTGGTCAACGCGATGGCGCTCGGTCTCGTCCCGCGCGAGCGCCTCATGCGAAGCGCGGCGGCCGGGCCCGGGAACGTGCTGATTCTGTTCGGCGCCTCGACCGGCCGTGACGGGATCGGCGGCGCCTCGGTGCTCGCCTCGGCCGAGCTCGCGGGCGAGGGCGAGGGCGGTAAGGACAGGCGCCCGACCGTCCAGGTCGGCGATCCGTTCGAGGAGAAGAAGCTGCTCGAGTGCTCGCTCGAGCTGCTCGAGCGGGGGCTGATCGTCTCGCTGCAGGACCTCGGCGCCGCGGGCCTGACCTCCTCGGCCGCGGAGATGGCCTCCAAGGGTGATCTCGGAATCGACATCGACGTGGCGAAGGTGCCGCTGCGCGAGCCCGGGATGGAGCCCTTCGAGGTGATGGTCAGCGAGTCCCAGGAGCGCATGCTCTGCGTCGTTGAGCCCGCCCACGTCGATGCCGTGATGGAGCTGTGCGAGAAGTGGGAGGTGAACGGCGCCGCGATCGGGACGGTCACCGACAGCCACCAGATGCGGGTGCAAGCCGAAGGCGTGCTCGTCGGGGAGATGCCGGTGAAGGCCCTCGTCGACGACTGCCCGCTCTATGACCTGCGGCCGGCCAAGGCGGCAGATCTGCTCTACCCGCCACCCCCGGCGACGCTCGCGGCTGACGCGACGCCGAAGCAGGCGCTCCTCGCTCTGCTGGCCTCGCCCAACCTCGCCTCGCGTCGGGCGCTGTTTGAGCAGTACGACTCGATCGTCCAGTCACGCACCGTGCGCCGGCCCGCGTGCGCCGACGCCGCCGTGCTCGCGATCCGTGCCGCCGGTGAGCGCCCGCTGGCCGAGGGGGAGCCCGTGCCCGCGCTCGCGGTGAGCATCGACTGCAACGGGCGGCGGGTCGCCGCGGACCCCTACACCGGGACGATGGAGGCGGTGCTCGAGTGCGCCTCGAACCTCGCCTGCGTCGGGGCCGAACCGCTCGGAACGACGAACAACCTCAACTTCGGGAACCCCGAGAAGGGGCACATCGCCTGGCAGCTGACCGAATCGGTGCGCGGGCTGGCCGAGGCCGCCCGCGCCCTGCAGGCGCCCATCGTCGGCGGCAACGTGTCCCTCTACAACGAGGCCGCTGGGGGCCCGATCTACCCGACGCCGGTGATCGGGATGCTCGGCAGCCTGCCCGACGCGCGCCGCGCCGGGCGGCTCGGCTTCGCGTGCGCGGGCGAGGAGATCGCGCTCGTCGGGCCGTTTGCGCCCTCGCTCGCTGCCGCCGAGCTCGCAAAGCTTCGCGGCGAGCAGCTCCCCGACGGGCTCGCAGAGATCGATCTGGCGGCGGTCGCAGCCACCCAGCTCGCCGTGCGCGAGGCCGTTCGCTCAGGCGCGCTCTCGAGCGCCCACGACATCGCCGAGGGTGGGCTCGCCGTCGCCCTGGCCGAGTGCTGCCTTGCCGGGGACCTCGGCGCGGAGGTCGAGCTGGGCGAGGACTTCTGGCGGACGATCGCGCCCGGGGCGCCGGCTCGGGGGTCGCGCTCGCCGGACTCGATCATGAGCGCCCTCTTCGGCGAGGGCCCGGGAGGCTTCATCGTGAGCGCTCCCACGGGCGCCCTGCGCGAGCTCGGCGGGCTGGCGCCGCTGCGGAGGATCGGCACCGTCGCGGGCCGGCATCTGGCGATCGAGATCGCTTCCGCGCCGGCGCCGGGCGCGAGCATGAGGGTCCCGCTCGAGGAGCTCTCGCGGGCCAACGCGAGCCTGCAGGAGCTGTTCTCCTAAAGGGGGCGGGAGATGGACCTCATCCCACGGATCCGGTATGACAAACGTATCTGCGGCAGGCCGTGATCGTGCGGGCATGCAGATACTTTCGCTATACGCGGGCTCGAGAACGGCCGGCACACCGCCTCCAGCCCACCCTGCTAGCGTGGAAACAGTGATGCGTGAGGGACCGCGCGATGAGTGCGGAGTGTTCGGACTGTATGCGCCCGGTCACGAGGTGTCGCGGCTGTCGTACTTCGCGCTCTACGCGCTCCAGCACCGCGGACAGGAGTCGGCGGGCATCGCCGCTGCTGACCGCGGCGGGCACATCATCACGCGCCGCGAGCTCGGCCTCGTCAGCCAGGTCTTCAGCGAGAACGACCTCAGAACGCTCGCGGGCGAGCTCGCGATCGGGCACGTGCGCTACTCGACGACCGGATCGAACGCGTGGGAGAACTCCCAGCCGGTGCAGCGCTCGGAGGGGACGAACGGCTCGCGGCGGGAGGTCGCCCTCGCGCACAACGGCAACCTGATCAACGCCGTCGAGTTGCATGATGAGCTGCTCGAGCGGGGCGTCAGCTTCAGCTCGACCTCCGATTCGGAGATCATCGCCGCGCTGATCGCCACTCATCCGGCGGCCCGGGTCGAGGACGCGATCGCCGATGTGCTCCCACGGTTGCGTGGCGCGTTCTCGATCGTGGCGATGACAAAGGACCGCGTCGTCGCCTTCCGCGACCCCCACGGCCTGCGCCCGCTCGCGCTGGGGGCGCTCGAGCCCGGCCCGCAGGAGCCCGACGGGGAGGTGCGCTACTGCGTCGCGAGCGAGTCCTGCGCATTCGACATCATCGGCGCGAAGTACCTGCGCGAGGTCGAGCCGGGGGAGCTCGTCACGCTAGGCCCCGATGGCCTTCAGAGCCGCATCGTGACGCCGGGCGCCAGGCGGGCGTTCTGCCTGTTCGAGTACATCTACTTCGCCCGCCCCGACTCGCGCATGAACGGGCAGGTGCTGCAGGTCGCGCGCGGGCGCATGGGCGAGATCCTCTGGCGCGAGGCGCCCGTCGAGGCGGACCTCGTGATCGCGGTGCCCGATTCCGGCAACCCGGCGGCCCGTGGCCTCGCGCGGGCTGCAGGGCTGCCTCAGGACGACGGCTTCGTCAAGAACCGCTACGTCGCGCGCACCTTCATCCAGCCCGGCCAGGAGCTGCGCAAGCACGGGCTGCGACTGAAGTTCAACCCGCTCCCCGAGGTCATCGAAGGCAAGCGGCTGGTCGTGGTCGACGACTCGATCGTGCGCGGCAACACGACCCGCCAGATCGTCCAGATGCTGCGCGACGCGGGAGCCCGCGAGATCCACATGCGCATCTCCGCGCCGCCGATCAAGCATCCCTGCCACTACGGGATCGACATGTCCTCACGCGAGGAGATGATCGCCCACGGCCGCACGGTCGGGCAGGTCGCGGCCGAGCTCGGATGCGACTCGCTGCACTACCTCTCCCTCGCCGGCGTCTATGCGGCGGTCCGCACGACCCGCTCGAGCCACTGCGACGCGTGTTTCACGGGCGAGTACCCGCTCGCGGGCAGCGACGGCGCCTCGGGCAAGTACTCGCTCGAGGAGGAAGGCCAGCCCCCCCCGCTCGTCAAGGCCTAGCGACTACTCCGAGTAGGCGTCATCGCGCGCGCCGAAGGCCCCAGCTCTCTGTGAGAGGGGGTCGCAGCCCGCGATCGTCTCGCAGCTATCGTGCGGGCGATGTCCGAGCCACTTCCCGTAGCGGTGCTGGTGTCCGGCACGGGCACGAACCTGCAGGCGCTGCTCGACACGGTGCACGGACACGAGGCGCGGATCGTCGCGGTCGCCTCGAGCGTGCCGGGCGCTCCTGCGCTCGCGCGGGCCGAGGACAGGGGGGTGCCCACGGCCGTGTTCGCCCGCGCCGACTACGCCGACCGGGACGCGCGCGACGAGGCGCTGGCGGCCTGGCTGCAGGAGCGGGGCGCGCGGCTGATCGTGGCTGCCGGATACATGGAGCTGCTGGGCGAGCGCTTCCTCGCCCGCTTTCCCGGCGCGGTCATCAACGTCCACCCCTCCCTGCTGCCGGCCTTCCCGGGCACGCGCGCGATCGAGCAGGCGCTCGCCTACGGCGTGAAGGTGTTCGGTGTGACCGTCCACTTCGTAGACGCCGGGGTGGATACGGGCCCCGTGATCCTCCAGCGCGCCGTGGAGCTGGCGGACGCGCGCGAGCCCGCTGAGGTCCTCGCGGCGCTGCGGCCGCTCGAGCACAGCCTCCTGCCCGAGGCCGTGAGGCTGTTCGCAAGCGGCGCGCTCACGGCTGATGCGCGCAGCCAGCGCCGCCCCCCCGCAGACCGGCTCCGGGGCGAGGCGGGCGAGGCTGACGGGGCGGGTGAGGCTGACGAGGCGGGCGAGGCTGACGAGGCGGGCGAGGGAGGCGAGGGATAGGCTTGACGCCTGAGATGAGCCCCGAGATCGAACGGGCCGAGCCCGGCGAGACACGTGTACGCAGGGCGCTGCTCTCGGTTTCCGAGAAGGAGGGCATCGTCGAGTTCGCGCGGGGTCTCCGCGAGCTGGGCGTCGAGATCGTCTCGACCGGAGGCACGGCGCGCGAGCTCGCCGGCGCGGGGATCGAAGCGAGGCCGATCGAGGACTTCACCGGCTTCCCGGAGATCATGGACGGGCGCGTGAAGACGCTCCACCCGCGGCTCTATGCGGGACTCCTGGCGCGGCGCGACGAGGAGTCGCACCTGAAGGCCGCAAGCGAGCAGGGGATCGAGCAGGTCGATCTCGTGTGCGTGAACCTCTATCCCTTCGAGCAGACGCTTGCGCGGGGCGAGGCCGGCGAGGAGGAGATCATTGAGAACATCGACATCGGCGGCCCCACGATGATCCGGGCGGCGGCCAAGAACCACGCCTTCGCGGCCGTCGTCGTCGACCCACTCGACTACGGGGAGGTGCTCGGCGAGCTACGCGCGTCCTCAGGGCGCCTGTCGATCTCCACGCGCGGGCGGCTCGCGGCGAAGGCCTTTGCCCTCACCGCCCGCTACGACGCGGCTATCGCCACCTGGTTCGCGCTCAGGACCGAGGAGGGCTTTCCCGAGAGCTGGCGTGAGGCATACGAGAAGGTGAGCGATCTGCGCTACGGCGAGAATCCTCACCAAAGCGCCGCTTTTTACGCGCGCGTGGGCTCACCGACGCACCTGCTCGACGGGGTCCGACAGCTGCATGGCAAGGAGCTCTCGTTCAACAACCTGCTCGACCTCAGCTCGGCGCGCGAGCTCCTCGAGGAGTTCGACAAGCCGGCCTGCGCGATCGTCAAGCACAACAACCCCTGCGGCTGCGCGCTCGGCGAGAGCGGCCAGGCGGCCTACGAACGCGCTTTCGCCTGTGACCCGCAGAGCGCCTACGGGGGCGTCATCGCGGTCAACCAGCGCATAGACCGGGCGTTCGCGACAGAGCTCGCCAAGCAGTTCATCGAGGTCCTGCTCGCCCCCGGTTTCGACGCCGACGCTCTGGAGGTGCTGGCCGAGCGCAAGAACGTGCGCCTACTCGAGCTCGCGCGGTGGCCGGCGCCCAGCCACGAGGTCGAACCAAAGGCGGTGATCGGCGGGCAGCTCGTGCAGACCCGCGACGTCGTCTCAGAGACCCGCGAGCAGATGCGGGTGCTCACGAAGACCTCCCCGAGCGAGGAGCAGTGGAGCGATCTGCTGTTCGCCTGGAAGGTCTGCCGGCACGTGCGCTCAAATGCGATCGTGATCGCCGCCGGCGGGGCGACGATCGGGATCGGCGCCGGCCAGATGAGCCGCGTGGACGCGGTTCGGATCGCGATCGAGAAGGCTCGCGCCGCCCAGCCCGAGCGGCTCGCGGGCTCGGTTCTCGCCTCTGATGCCTTCTTCCCCTTCGCCGACGGCCCTGAGCTCGCGATCGCGGCGGGCGTCACTGCGGTCATCCAGCCGGGTGGTTCCGTGCGCGACGAGGAGGTGATCGCCGCCGCCGATAAGAGCGGGGTCGCGATGGTCGCGACCGGCCGCCGGCACTTCCGTCACTGATCGCGCGGCGATTGACCGCCCCGCAGAGCGCCCCCTCGCTCGCCCGGGGAGAGAGCTCCCTTCTTCTCCATTTCGGGGAGGGGGGAGACTTGAAGAATCGGCTCAAACGATATATCGTGATGGTACTTTGATAGATCACGATAGGAGTTAGTTATGTTTGGCAACGCGACATATGCAACGGGTGAGGGACGCTGTGGGCGGCCCGATCCGTATGAGCTGGGCGCCCTCTGGCGGGCGATGACGGGAACGGGCGGCCGCGGCGGCGGACCTTCTCGCGGCGGCCATCGCCAGCGCGGCTTCGGACCCGCGGCCGGCTTCGGCGGTTTCCCGTTCGGCGGGCCGGGGATGGGCGCAGGGCCCTTCGGACGGGGCCGCGGACGCAAGGCGCGCCGCGGCGACATCCGCACGGCTGCGCTCTTGCTGCTGGCCGAGGAGCCCCGCAACGGCTATCAGATCATGCAGGAGGTGGAGGAGCGCAGCGACGGTGCCTGGCGCCCGAGCCCTGGCTCGGTTTACCCGGCGCTGTCCCAGCTCGAGGACGAGGGGCTGATCCGCTCGCGCCAGGACGACGCCCGTAAGCTCTTCGAGCTCACAGATGCCGGCCGTAGCGCCCTGAAGGACCGCGACGAGGACGCGCCCGCTCCGTGGGAGCAGATGAGCGGCGAGATGACCGACGAGGTCTTCGAGCTCGGCAAGCTCGCTCGCGAGCTGTCGTTCGCCTTCGTCCAGGTGATGCGCACCGGCAGCGCGGCCCAGGTGGCCGAGGCGCGCAAGGTCCTCGCCGACGCCCGGCGCGAGCTCTACCGCATCCTCGGTGACGGAGAGGACAAGGACGGCGAGGGCGCGGGGCAGGGGGAGTGATCCCCCTGCACTGACCCCGCCCGCCCTCCAGACGGGCGGGGTGGGCCGTGCCGGCGGGGTCGGCCGTGGCGCGCTGGTAGGGTCGGCGCGCATGGCCGCACTCGGTCCATCCTCGCCGGCGCTCGAGCTCGCAGCGGCGCTTCGCCGCCGCGAGCTCTCGGCCGTGGAGCTGCTCGAGGCCTGCCTTAAGGTCCTCGACGAGCGAAACCACGAGCTCAACGCTGTGATCTGGCGCAACGACGAGGATGCCCGCGCGGCGGCAGCAGACGCCGACCGGCGCCTGGCGGCGGGCGAGCAGGCGCCCTTCCTCGGTGTGCCGCTGCCGATCAAGGACCTCACGCCGGTTGCCGGCTGGCCGGTCAGCTACGGATCGCGCGGGGCGCCGGCCGATCTGAGCGCGCAGAGCGAGCTCTCCGTCGAGGCGCTCCTGCGGGCGGGATTCGTTCTCTGCGGGCGCACCAACACGCCGGAGTTCGGGGTGATCACCGTGGCCGAGAACAGCCGTTATGGCATCAGCCGTAACCCGTGGGATCTCACCCGCTCGCCGGGCGGCTCGAGTGGGGGCGCCGCGGCGGCCGTGGCGGGCGGCATGTTCCCGATCGCCCACGCCACCGATGGCGGCGGCTCGATCCGCATACCCGCCTCCTATTGCGGGCTCGTGGGCCTGAAGCCGAGCCGCGGCCGCGTGCCCCGCCTGGCCCAGGGCTGGCTCGGGGCGATCGTCGAGGGCACGCTCGCGCGCAGCGTCGCCGACTCGGCCGCGGTGCTCGACGCGATCGCCGGACCGGACCCACTCGCCTGGTACAACGCGCCCCCGCCGGCACGCCGGTTCATAGAGGAGACGGGCAGCCCACCGGGTCCCCTGCGGATCGGGCTGATGGCGCAAGCCCCGCTCGGCATCCCCACCGAGGAGGCCTGCAGCGCGGCGGCGCGCGAGGCCGGCGAGGCGCTCGAGGGACTCGGCCACCATCTCGAGGAGGTCGAGGTGCCGACGATCTCCGAAGAGATGGTCCCGCCCTTCATCCTTATGACCCAGGCCGGCCTGGCCGACTACGATGGCGTCGACTTCTCGGCGGTCGAGCCCCACGTCGCATATCACCGGCGCCGGAGCGGTGAGCTCAGCGCGTATGACTATGTGCTCGCCGCGCGCGTTCTCGAGCGTCTCAGCCGCCGTGAGGTGAGTCGCTGGGGAAGGGACTTCGACATGCTCCTGACGCCGACCTCGGCGATCCTCCCGCCGCGGGCGGGCGCGGTGCTCGAGGCCCAGCACAAAGCGCCTGAAGAGCCGCTCTTCGACGTGGTCGCGAGCGTCTCCTTCACGGCGTTCGCAAACGTTACGGGACTGCCCGCCGTGAGCCTCCCGCTGGCGCAGACCGAGGCGGGGCTCCCGGTCGGCGTTCAGCTCATCGCCGGGCCGTGGCAGGAGGCCACGCTGATCGCCCTCGCCACCCAGCTCGAGCGGGCAAGGCCGTGGAGGAGGCTGACCTGAGGTGTCGCTCGAGCATGTCGATGTGCTGATCGTGGGGGCCGGCCTCTCGGGCATCGGCGCCGCCCACCACCTGCAGGCGCACTGTCCGGATAAGACCTACGCGATCCTCGAGGCTCGGGACTGCATCGGTGGTACCTGGGATCTGTTCAGATACCCGGGCATCCGCTCAGACTCCGACATGTTCACCCTGGGCTACTCCTTCCGGCCCTGGCGGGAGGCCAAGGCGATCGCGGACGGGCCCTCGATCCTCAGCTACGTGCGCCGGACGGCGGCAGAGGATGGCATCGAGCCGAAGGTGCGCTTTCATCACCGTGTCATCCGCGCCGAGTTCTCCCGTGCGCAGGCGCGCTGGACGGTGCAGGCCACCGGCAGCGACACGCACCAGGACGTGCGCCTCAGCTGCGGCTTTCTGCTGATCTGCAGCGGCTACTATCGCTATGAGGAGGGCTACACGCCCGAGTTCAAGGGCAGCGAGCGCTTCGCCGGGCGCATCGTGCACCCGCAGCAGTGGAGCGAGGACATCGACTACGCTGGCAAGCGCGTCGTGGTGGTCGGCAGCGGCGCGACCGCGATCACGCTCGTCCCGGCGATGGCCCAGAGCGCCGCGCACGTCACGATGCTGCAGCGCTCGCCGAGCTACATCGTCTCGCTGCCCGCCGAGGACCCGATCGCCGATGCCCTGCGCCGGGTGCTGCCGGCGCAGGCCGCCTACGCGATCGTGCGCTGGAAGAACGTTCTGCTGATGATGCTGAGCTTCCAGCTCAGCCGGCGCAGGCCGGGGCTTGTGAAGAAGCTGATCCGCGAGCAGCTGCGCAGGGAGCTGCCTCCCGGATATGACATCGAGACCAATTTCAAGCCCCTCTACGAACCCTGGGATCAGCGCCTGTGCCTGGCTCCCGACGGCGATCTCTTCAAGGCGATCTGCAGCGGCCGCGCCTCGCTGGTGACCGATCGCATAGACACGTTCACGCAGACGGGCGTGAAGCTTCAGTCGGGGGGCGAACTCGAGGCGGAGCTGATCGTCACCGCCACCGGCCTGAACCTGCTGGCGCTGGGGGGCATCGAGATCGCCGTCGACGGGCGGGAGATCGACATCTCCCAGACCCTCGCCTACAAGGGCATGATGCTCGGCGGCGTACCGAACCTGGCCTTCGCCTTCGGCTACACAAACGCCTCGTGGACGCTCAAGTGCGACCTGACCTGCAAGTACGTCTGCCGGCTGCTCAAGCACATGCGCGAGCACGGCTATGCGCAGTGCACGCCGGGCAACCCCGACCCCTCGATCGCGCAGGAGCCGTTCATCGACTTCTCCTCGAGCTACGTGCTGCGCTCGATCGAGCAGTTCCCGAAGCAGGGGTCAAGCGCGCCCTGGCGGCTGCATCAGAACTACGCGCTCGACCTCTTGAGCCTCAGGTTCGGCGCGATCGAGGACGGCACGATGGAGTTCTCGCGCCTGCCCATGGCGCCCGCCGCGGTCGAGCAGATCGCCGCCTGAAGCTCTGAGCGGGCGAGAGCGGCCCCGCGCCGGTCCTAGGAGTAGAGCGCCTCGATCTCGGAAGCGTACTTCGCGGCGATCGGCCTGCGCTTGAGCTTCATCGTCGGCGTCAGCTCCTCGCCTCCCGGCAGCCACTCCGCCGGGAGCAGGTGAAAGCGCTTGATCTGTTCCACGCGGGCGAGGCGCTCGTTGGCGCGCTGGACGGCCGCCGCGAGCTCGGCGCGCAGGTCCTCGCGAGCGGCGAGCTCGCTCGGCGGGACCTCGCCAAGGCTGCGCTCGCGCGCCCAGGCGACGGCCGCTTCGGGCTCGAGCACGAGCAGGGCGACGTTGTAGGGACGGCGGTCGCCGACGCAGACCGCCTGCGCGATCAGCGGGTGGGCCGCCTTCAGCTGGGCCTCGATGTGGGCCGGCGACATGTTCTTGCCCGCCGCGTTGATGATCAGCTCCTTCTTGCGATCGACGATCGACACGAAGCCCTGCTCGTCGATGTGGCCGATGTCGCCCGTGTGCAGCCAGCCGTCGGCGTCGATCGCCTCGGCCGTCTTCCCGGGCTCCCCGCGGTAGCCGCGCATGAGCAGGGGGCCGCGCACGAGCAGCTCGCCGTCCTCTGCGAGCGTCACCTCCGCGCCGGCGACCGGCCGCCCGACGGTGCCGAGGCGATTCGCCTGCGGCCGGTTGGTCGTGCAGGCGCACGAGAGCTCTGACATGCCCCACAGCTCGAACAGCGGCAGGCCGATCGCGCAGAAGAACTCGAGCAGGTCGCGGGTCGTGGGCGCGGCGCCGATGACGATCCACTCGGCCTGATCGAGTCCGATGCACTCGCGCAGGGCGCGCAGAACCTGCTCCTCTGCGCGCGCGTGGGCGGTGGCGAGCTCGGCGCCGGGCTGCTCGCCCGCCTGGCGGCGGCGCACGACCTCCAGGCCGACGTCGATCGCTCCCCAGACGGCGGCGCGGCGGGCGGCATCGGGGTCGGCGGCGATAGCGGCTTCAAGCGCGGCCCGCAGCTTCTCCCACACCCTCGGCACGCCGCCCCACACCGTCGGGCGCACTTCCAGCAGCGCGCCCGCGAGCTGGCTGGGATCGGCGACGTAGGTGATGCACAGCCCGTGGGCGATCGCCGTGTACAGGCTCCCCCAGCGATCGGCGATGTGGGCGGACGGCAGGTATGAGACGGAGCGCCCGCCCGGCGGGACGGGCAGCGCGGCGGCCATCGCGCGCAGCTCAGCGAGCATGTTGGCGTGGGTGATCTCGACGCCCTTAGGCGGCCCGGTGGTGCCCGAGGTGTAGATGAGGGTGAGCAAGTCCTCGCCGCCGATGGCGCGCCCGTGCTCCTGCAGGTCGAATCCCTCGGCCGGCGTGGCCTCGAGCTCCTCGAGCGAGACGGTCCCCTCGACGCCCTCCTGCAGGCACACGACGCGCTCGACCTCCGTGCCGCGGCTCGCCTGGAGCAGGAGGGCGGCAAACTGCGCCTCGCAGACCGCGACGCGGCAGCCCGCGTTGCGCAGCAGATGCTCGATCACCGCGGCCGGGAAGGTGTTGTAGGCGGAGAAGGGCGTCGCCCCGAGGTGCATAGCGGCACAGTCGACGAGAGCGAACTCGGGGCGGTTGAGCATCATCAGCGCGACCGCCTCGCCTCGCCGCACCCCGAGGCGAGCGAGACCGGCGGCGATGCGCTCGACACGGCCGGCGTACTCGCGCCAGGTCAGCTCCTGCCCACCGCCTGATGTGCGCAGCGCGACGCCGTCCGGACGCTCGGCGACAGTGGCCTGGAAGAGATCGCACAGCGTGCTCGCCGAGTCAAGGCGAGCGGAGATGTCATGGGCCGAGGCAAGCGCGGCGTCCACGAGGCCGACTGTAGGCGATCTTTCGCCCGAAGGCCTCCTCGCGGCACGGCCGGGCGTGCTCCTCCTGCGCCTGTCGTAACCTGAGGGGCGTGGCTAGGAGCAATGGTCGGGCCCAGATCGGCGCGGCCGACCGCGCGAGGGACTGGCGCCATGCCGCACAGGCCGCCCTCTGCGACGTGGTCAGGCCCTGCAAGCACGCGAGGATCGTGGGCGCCGCGAGCTACCCGAGCTACCCTCTCTTCAACGTCATGCCCCTCGAGGAGAATCCGACGATGGGCGTGAACGCGATGTCCGCGCGGCTCGGCTTTCGCCCGGCATGCACGACGATGGGGGTCCTGAAGGCGGCCTTGTGCGGGCCACTCACCAGCGAGAGCCGATCGCGGTGAGTTCGTCCTCCCCCCCTCTCCCGCCTCCCACCGGCGCACCGCCCTCCATCGGCGCCCCGGCCCCCATGGGCGCCCCGCCCGCCGGGGCGCCCATGGAGTCGCTCCCGGCCGAGCCGCCGCGGCGTGGATGGTGGATGGCCAAGCGCTCCCTGCTCGCCGCGATCGGGGTGATCGCGCTCTCCGGCGCGGCCAGCGCCGTGCTCGCCCTCGGCGAGATCGGCAAAGTCGTCGATGCGCTCAACCAGAACAAGGCTGTCAAGCTCGCGCCGAAGATCCTCGCGCCCACCAGAGCGGGATCTCCCGAGACGCTGCTCTTGGTCGGTGATGACCGGCGTCCGCCCCCGAAGAACAACCCCGGCGGCTTCGTCGTGCCGCACTCCAACGAGATGCTGCTCGTCCGGATCGACCCGAGCAAGCCGACGATCTCGATGCTCTCGATCCCGCGCGAGCTGCAGGTCACGATCCAGCCTCCGGGGGGTCAGGCCGTCGTGAACCGGATCAACGTCGCCTACACGATCGGCGGGATCCAGCTGATGACGGAAACGATCAAGCAGGTGCTCGGCATCTCCGTCAACCACGTGTTCGTCGTGACCTTCCCCAAGTTCAAGCACGCGGTCAACGAAATGGGCTGCGTCTACATGACCGTCGACCGCCGCTACCACCACGTCAACGAACCGGGGGGGGAACAGTACTTCGAAATCAACCTGCAGCCGGGCTACCAGCGGATGTGCGGCCAGGAAGCGCTCGAATTCGTCGCCAACCGACACGAAGACACTTCGCTCACCCGCGACGCACGCGACCAGCGCTTTCTGTTCGAAGTCAAGGACCAGTACGGTGCCACCCTCTTTGAAAACCGCGACAAGTTCGAGCGGATCCTCGGCAAGGCTGTCGAAACCGATCTGCACGGCACGAGCCAGGTGCTCGACCTGCTCGAGCTGCTCATTCAGTCGCAGGGCAAGCCGGTGCGCCAGGTTCCCTTCCAGGTCAACCTGCTGCCCACCTATGACACCGCCACGCCGCAGCAGATCAGTGAATCGGTGCACTCCTTCCTCAGCGGCACCGCTTCGATCCCGACCCATAGGCTCAATCAGGAGGTGCACGCGACGCGTGCGCATGCCCACGGCGGAGCTCCCAGGCTCTCGCTGGCGCCGAGCGCTACCTCGGCACTTGACCGGGCCCGCTCGGCCGCGCCGGAGCTGCCCTTCCCCCTGGAGTATCCGCGCCTACGTGAGGCCTATGCAGCCGCCGCGCCCGACACGCTGCGCCTGTATGACGTCCGCGACGAGCAGGGTCATCTGTACCCCATCTACGCGGTCGTCGTCGACGGTGGCCCCCTGGGGGAGTTCTACGACGTCCAGGGGAGCACCTGGACCGACCCGCCCCTGCTGAGCAGCCCGAGTCAGAGGGTTCACATCGGCCCACGCACCTACAGCCTGTTCTACGAGGGGGAAAACGTCCGGACGGTCGCCTGGTATGAAGGGAGCGCCGCCTACTGGATCCAGAACACGCTCACGAACAGCATCCAGCCGCGGGAGATGCTCGCGATAGCCGAGCAGACCCAGCCGGTGATCAGCGCGGGCCCCGGCGCCGGAGCGCCCGCAGCGACGGTGAACCCCGCCGGACTCGACCTGCCTGCGCGCACGGCCGCTCCCACGAGCCTGACCTCCAAGCTCGAGGCGGGGCTCGGCTTCGCGAGCCTCGGCGTCCTCGCCCTGCTGGCGATGCTCGTGCTCTCGCGACAGCGCGAGCTGGGGCTTCTGCGCGATCAGGTGGCGCAGGCCATGGCCCTCGAAGCCAGCCAGCGCCCGCTGCTCGCGACGGCCACCGGCATCACCGCCGCTGAGGGGCCGCCCACGCTCTACCGCGCAGGGAAACGCTGGCGCAGAGGCATCCTGGCCGGCGCCGGCGCCGTCCCCGTCCTCGCGGTGCTCGTCGTTCTCGCAGTCCACTTCCTCGGCCCCGGTCGCTCATCGCCGTCGAAGCCGCGCAATGTGCCTGTCCCGGTGGCCGTCTTCAACGCGACCAGCACTCCTGGTGCCGCTCACCGGCTCGCCGACACCCTGAAGGCCGACCGCATCCAGCTCGGCGAGGTCGGCAACATCAACGCGAACCTGGGCGCGGGCGTGTATGTGCTCTACCCGCGTGGCGCAGAAGCGCAGGCGCGGACGGTCGCACGGCTGATCGGAAGCCTCTCGCCGACGATCGCGCCGATCCAGCCGCAGGTCCAGAGCGCCGTCGGCAGGCACGACGAGATCGTCGTGATCTTCGACTGAGCTCTCGAGCCGGGGTCGGCTCGGCCGGCATCCGGCCCGTGCGATACTCGCGCACGATGCCCTTCGATCCGACTCGTGCCGAGCCGACCTATCTGCCTGACGAAGACCGCTACGAGCGGATGCCCTACCGGCGTGTCGGCGCCAGCGGGCTGCAGCTCCCGGCGATCTCGCTCGGCCTGTGGCAGAACTTCGGCGACGACCGGCCGCTGGCGGGCAGCCGCGCGATCCTGCGGCGTGCCTTCGACCTCGGCATCACGCACTTCGACCTGGCAAACAACTACGGGCCGCCCTACGGCGCCGCGGAGAGCAACTTCGGGCGCATCTTCAGCGAGGACTTCCGCCCCTACCGCGACGAGCTGATCATCTCGACCAAGGCGGGGTACGACCAGTGGCCCGGGCCCTACGGCGAGTTCGGCTCGCGCAAGTATCTGCTCGCGAGCCTCGATCAGAGCCTGGCGCGGATGAGGCTCGAGTACGTCGATATCTTCTACTCGCACCGCCTGGACCCGAACACGCCGCTGGAGGAGACGATGGGCGCGCTGGACAGCGCGGTGCGCCAGGGCAAGGCGCTGTATGTCGGGATCAGCTCCTATTCACCGCAGCGCACCGCCGAGGCGATCGAGATCCTGACGCGGCTGGGCACCCCGCTGCTGATTCACCAGCCCTCCTACTCGCTGCTCAACCGCTGGATCGAGGGGGGGCTGCTCGAGACCCTCGAGCGCCATGGCGTCGGCGCGATCGTGTTCTCGCCACTCGGCCAGGGCCTGCTGACCGATCGCTACCTGCACGGCATCCCCGAGGACTCGCGCGTACGCCGCGGCGAGGCGTTCGCCGAGCGCCTGCTGAGCGAGGAGAACCTCGCGCGCACACGCGCGCTCAACGAGATCGCGGCGCGCCGCGATCAATCGCTCGCCCAGCTCGCTATCGCCTGGGTGCTTCGCGATCCGCGAGTGAGCTCGGCGCTGATCGGCGCGAGCAGCGTCACCCAGCTCGAACAGAATGTCGCGGCGCTGTCGAACCCCGACTTCACCGCCGAGGAGCTGGCGGAGATCGAGCGCCACGCCGTCGACAGCGAGATCAACATCTGGGCGTCGTCGAGCGACGCCTGAGCTGATTCGCGCGCGACGATCGCGCCCCGTCCGCTACCTGCCCAGATGCCCCGTGCGGGACTCGAACCCGCCCCACCGGGATTAAAGGTGGCATCCCGGGGAGTTCTCTCAACACGAAAGCCCAGCAAGTACGGGCGATCAAGTCGGCTCAAATCAGGTCAAAACGCTGAGTTCGGTACCAAGTTGAGGGGCCCTACCCGCCTGATTATCATCCGGCGAGGTTGGCCTCGGGTGACGCCGCCTGGGCGTCAGCCCTCAGGATCGTCGAGGATTGCGTGCTTGCCGATCCGCAGCCACACGATGTGCGGCTCCCCAGCAACTATCTCCTCTCCATAGCGGAACGTCGCACGCCCGTCGGCTGCCCAGGTCATCTCCCACACGCCCTCCGCACCCTGAACTCGCTTTACCCTCAGCGCCGAGGCAAACCCGGGCGGCCGCTGGCGCAGCCCATCCACGAGCTCGGTGGCGGACCGCCGCGATCAGACCCTCGGTCCGCTCGACGCGCTCCCCGCCCGCGCGGAGCGCAGCGACGCTGAGCGGCTGGGACGCCTTCGTTTGAGGCGAGTGGTCGGACGGGGCGCTGCTTGGGAGGGGGCTGGTCG
The DNA here is from genome assembly GCA_049512215.1 of Solirubrobacteraceae bacterium. Classification (GTDB taxonomy): domain Bacteria; phylum Actinomycetota; class Thermoleophilia; order Solirubrobacterales; family Solirubrobacteraceae; genus Palsa-744. The sequence goes on along the minus strand of JBEKXJ010000009.1, from coordinate 977 downwards.
AAATGCGCGGCGGCGGTAGGATGGCGGGCCGAAGCGTGCTGGGCGCTCGTCAGTCGAGCGGCGTGCGCCAGAGCTCAAGGACCTGGTCGACAGCTGAGCGAACGCGGTCACGCGCCTCCGCTCGGTCGACGCCCGCCATCAGCAGGTCGTCGTAGTCGGTGTCGCCGTGACGCACCGCCGCCACCACCGCGAGCGTGACAGCCTGCGGGTCAAGCGCGCGAGCGGCGGCCGTTCGCCCGACCCGACCGCTGCCTCGATCACCGGTGTGCCTAGCAATCGCCCCAGCCCGCGCCGCCGGGCAGCCGGGGAAGAGGCGTGTGATCTGAAGCGCGAGCTCGCGCTGGAACCCGACGTCTTCGCCTGAACGCCGCTCGCGCTCGCGCTCGCGCCGTCGCGCCCGCGTATCCTCATCGGCCAAGCACTCCGTCTCTGCCTGCTCGATCGCCGCCTCCTCGACGAGCACGCCCTGGCGCTCATAGCGCTTGCGCGCTCGGCTGAAGCGCACGAGAACCGCGGACAGACGGCTGTGCTTGCGCGCGCGGCGGGTCAGCGCCGCGTCCCCCGAGGGCAAGAAGACGAGGTGGGCGAGATCCGCGCAGGACATGCACAGCGGGCCGCGATCCTTCATCACAAGCCAACCCCCGTCCGAGCTGCCACAGGCCGCGCACGCCCAGTCCTTCAGCGGCGAGACGACCACGAGATCCGCAGAGCGTGGCGAGACGCTCATGCGCTCGATCCTAACCCCCGAGGGCGGGCGGGACACTTTCGCGAAGTCGACCGGGACAGCGGCGAGCGGCCTGTCACCGCAGCGAGCGGCTACGCCGGCTGAGCGAGGCCGCACTGTCGCATTGCCACGAGGGTGTCGCACAAAGCCCGCTACGAAAACCTGGGCGGCGCTCGCTGTGACCGCCGTGGAAGGCGCTGGGAGCGCCGCGGTCGAGCAGAGCGCGCCGTGGCCGAGCGATGACCTTCGGGTT
>JBEKXJ010000008.1:0-76626 GCA_049512215.1 Solirubrobacteraceae bacterium | reverse complement strand
TAGGTGGAGGGGTTGAGCGTGGGGCCGCCGTCGATCGTGTGCACGCCGAGCTCGCGGAACAGCTGCACGAGGCCGTCGCCGCTGACGACCGCGACGGCCCCGCAGCGCACCTCTACGCCGCCGGCGGGCACGCCGCCGGGCGCGCGGCTTCTGTCCGCGCGGCCGGCGCCGCCCACGGCGACGCCGGCGGCGACCGCGGCCAGGGCTGCGAGGCGCCCCTCGTGCGCGGCCACCTGCAGCCTCATGTCCGCGACATCAAGCCTCGAGATCTCACCGGCGCCGGCGAAAACGGCGGTCGCGAGCTCCGGCTGATCGGTGTGCAGGTGCACCTTCAGGGTGGTCGCGTCCCCCACGACCAGCACCGCGTCGCCGAGCTTCTCGAGCGGCGTGATGAAGCGACCCGAGCCGAGCCCGCTGCCCGTCACAGCGAAGTTGGTGCAGAAGCGATATGTGCTCGAGCGGTGCTCTGGATGGGTGATGCGCGCCGGCGCGTGATGCTCGAGCTCGAGCGGCTCATCGCCGCGCAAAGCGGCGACCACGCCCGCGAAGATGATCGTCAGCCCGTACCCCCCCGCGTCGACCACCCCAGCCTCGCGCAGAGCCGCGAGCAACTCCGGGCTACGCTTGACCGAATCCTGGCCCGCCGCGACCGCGCGTTCGAGCGCCTCGGCGATCGCCTTGTCCTGCTCCGCAGGCTCGGTCGCGGGTCCCAGGCGGGGGTTCTCCGCGCTGTGGGCGACGTCGGTCACGATCTTGTGGGCCATCTCGCGGGCGACCGTCAGGATCGTGCCCTCCGCCGGCTCGCGCACCGAGGAGTAGGCGCGGTCGGCCGCGTTGGCGAGCGCCGCGCCTATCAGCGTCGCGTCGATGAGCTGGCCCGGGCGGCTGACCAGCTCCTCGGCGGCCCCCCGGATGAGCTGGGAGAGGATCACCCCGGAGTTGCCTCGCGCTCCGAGCAGCGCAGCGCGCGCCACCGACTGCACGATCTCCTCACGTCCGATCTCGTCGATCGTGCGGTGCTCATCGGTGCCCTGCAAGCGATCGAGCTCGGCGAGCACGGCCCGCAGAGTGAGCGCCATGTTGTCGCCCGTGTCACCGTCGGCCACCGGGAAGACGTTGAGATCATTGACCTCCTCGCGGCGCGACTCAAGGTGCGCAAGCGCCCCCGCCACGGCGACGCGAAAGCGCAGCAGATTGGTATCCGTCACGGCGCTACCTCTATCACCAATCGTCGCCTCGCGGCGTGTCCGTGGGCCGCGTGGGGAGCGGCGTCGGCGATCCTGTGTTCGGTTGCGCCCGGCTGCATATCGGTGGGGCTCCCCGTCAGATTCGCGGGGGGATGCTGCTCAAAGCGCCTTTGTGACCTTGCCGGCTTTCAGGCAGCGCGTGCACACATACACGCGCCTGGGCGCCTTCCCGACGAGGATCCTGACCTTCTGCAGATTCGGGTCGAAGCGACGCTTGGTCGCGACCATCGAGTGGCTGCGACTCTGACCGAACGCCGGTCCCTTGCCGCAGCTGTGACATGTCTTGGCCATACTGGCGCCGCAGTCTAGATGATCTGCAGGGCGAGCCCCGAGCCGCTCGGCGCCCGGGCCGGCGGCTCAACGGCTCGCGAGCTCTTCCCGCAGCGCCGCCATCCTCATCACCGCCTCGGCTGCGTGGCGGCCCTGATCGCGCTTTCCACCCCCGGCGCGCGCCAGAGCCTGATCCATCGTCTCGCAGGTCAGCACCCCGAAAGCGCACGCTACGCCGGTGTCGAGCTGCACCCGCATCAACCCCCGCGCGGTCTCCGTGCAGACGTACTCGTAATGGTCGGTCTCCCCCCGGATCACCGCGCCGAGACATGCCACACCGGCGAAGCGGCCCGAGCGTGCCGCGAGGCTCGCGGCCAGCGGGAGCTCGAAGGCGCCCGGGACCTCAAGCAGCTCCACCTCGGTATGGCCGGCCTCTGCGAAGGCGGCCATCGCCCCGTTCACGAGCCGTTCCGCGAGCTCCTCATAGAAGCGTCCTACCGCGATCGCGAAGGAGGCGCTCACCGCTCGCCCCGCTCCTCGGCCCCACCCTCGGCGAGCAGCCCCTCCTCGGCGGCGATCCGGTCGCGCTCGCGCTCGGCGTGCATCAGCTCCTCGTCCAGGTTCAGGCCCTGATGGTGCAGGGTGTGGCCCATGCGCTCGGCCTTCGTGCGCAGGTAGGACTCGTTGTGCTCGTTCGGAGCGTGTTCGATCGGGATCTGGGCGCTCACCGACAGCCCATACCCCTCAAGGCCCCTGATCTTCTTCGGGTTGTTCGTCAAGATCCGGATCGAGCTCAGCCCCAGATCGACCAGTATCTGCGCCCCGATCCCGTAGTCGCGCAGGTCGGCCGGCAGCCCCAGCCGCTCGTTGGCCTCCACCGTGTCGAGCCCGTCCTCCTGCAGGCGATAGGCGCGGAGCTTGTTGAGCAGCCCGATTCCGCGACCCTCCTGGGAGAGATAGAGAAGCACCCCCCGGCCCTCATGCTCGATCATCGACAGCGCCGACTCGAGTTGCTCGCCGCAGTCGCAGCGCAGCGAATGAAATACGTCGCCGGTGAGGCACTCCGAGTGCACCCTCACGAGCACCTCAGGCCGGCCGGCGACCTCACCCTTGACGAGCGCAATGTGATGCTTCTCGTCGACCAGCGAGCGGTAGCCGACCGCCTGGAAGTCCCCGAAGGCTGTCGGCAGGCGGGTGCTCACGACCCGCTCTACGAGCCGGTCGTGGCGCCGGCGATAGGCGATCAGGTCGGCGACGGTGATCATGCACAGCCCGTGATGGGCGCAGTACTCGACGAGATCGGGAACGCGGGCCATGGTTCCGTCGTCGTTCATGACCTCGCAGATCACGCCCGCCGGGTTCAGTCCCGCGAGCCGCGCGAGATCGACGGCAGCCTCGGTCTGGCCCGCGCGCTCGAGGACCCCGCCGGCGCGGCTCTTGAGCGGAAACACGTGGCCGGGCTGTACGAGGTCGCGCGGGCGGCTCTCGGGGTCGATCGCGACCTGGATCGTGTGCGCGCGATCATGCGCGGAGATTCCTGTCGTAACACCCTCGCGAGCCTCGACCGAGACGGTGAAGGGTGTCTCGAACGGCGACTCGTTCTTGGCTGCCATGAGGTCGAGCCCGAGCTCGTCACATCGCTCGGGGGTAAGCGAGAGACAGATCAGCCCGCGCCCCTCCTTGGCCATGAAGTTGATCGCCTCGGGCGTGGCGAACTGGGCCGCGAGCGTCAGATCACCCTCGTTCTCGCGGTCTTCGTCGTCGCAGACCACGACCATCTTGCCCTGGCGGATCTGCTCGATCGCCTGCTCGATCGTCGCGAAGGGCGGGGCGGTCCGCCGATCACTCATGCTCCTCGCTCCATCAGCCTCTCGACGTGCTTGGCGAGGATGTCGACCTCGATGTTCAAGAGAGCCCCCTCGCCGACCTCGCCCAGGTTGGTGCGCTCGAGCGTCTCTCCGATCAGCGAGACCGCGAAGCGATGCTCTCCCAGCGCGCTCACGGTCAGGCTCACGCCGTCGATGGCGACCGAGCCCTTCTCGACGAGGTAGCGCTCCAGCCGCGGGTCGGGTTTGATCTCGAGGATGCGCGCGAAGCCCTCAGAGCGGGTCGCGCTGACCGTGCCTGTTCCGTCCACGTGCCCCTGCACGACATGGCCACCGAGCCGGTCCCCCGCGCGGAGCGGCAGCTCCAGGTTCACCCGATCCCCGGGCCGCAGCCGACCGAGAGCCGAGCGCTCGAGGGTCTCGTTCATCGCCTCGGCCTCGAAGCTCCCGTCGCGAACATTAGTCGCGGTCAGGCACACGCCGTTGACGGCGATCGATGCGCCTTGCACGAGCTCCTCAGCCAGCCGCGTGCGAATCTGAAGCCTCGCCCCGCTGTCTTTGCGCTCGAGCGCGCTCACGCTGCCGAGGTCGGCTATCAGTCCGGTGAACATCTGATCGCCCGCTCGCTTAGAGGGCACCGCTCACCACTCGCGCAGACGCGCTGCGACAAGCAGGTCCTCGCCGATCTTCTCGCAGCCGAAGGTGAGCGCCCGCAACGCCTCGGAGATCCGCTCGACCCCCTCCCCCTCCAGGGGATCACGTGCCGCGCTCCCGCCCAGCAGAAGCGGTGCGAGGAAGAGCCGGATCTCGTCGATCTCGCCCGCGTCGAGGAAGGCGCCGGCGAGATGGGGTCCGCCCTCCAGCAGCACCGAGGTCACCTCGAGGGCGCCCAGCTGATCGAGCGCCGCGCGCACCCGGGCGGGCTCGTTTTCACCCGTGGCAACGAGCACCTGCACGCCGGCCGCCTCCAGAGCGTCGGTGTCTGCGTGCGCGGCGGCTCGCGAGACGATCAGCGTGAGCGGTATATCGGCGGCGGCGGCCACGAGCTGGGATGTGGGTGGCAGGCGCGCGAGCGAGTCGAACACCACCCGGCGGGGCTGGCTTCCCTGCTCGGCGGGCAGGCCGTGCGGGCGGGCGGTCAGCTGCGGGTCGTCCGCGAGCGCCGTGCCGATCCCCACGACGACGGCGTCCACCGAGGCCCTCCAGCGGTGGGCCAGCTCGCGACTGTCCTCGCCGCTGATCCACTTGGAGTCCCCGGTGCGGGTCGCGACCTTCCCATCCAGCGTCATCGCCGACTTGAAGAGCACCCATGGGCGCCCGACGCGGGCGTGCTTGCGGAAGGCCTGGTTGAGCAGGCGCGCGCTCGCGGCGAGCTCGCCCTCGGCGAGGACCACCTCCACGCCCTCGTCGCGCAGGATACCCAGACCGCGGCCCGAAGCCTTATCGGTGGGGTCGTCAGATGCGACCACGACGCGGCTGATCCCCGCCTGCAGGATCGCGTCGGTGCACGGCGGCGTCTTGCCCTCGTGACAGCAGGGCTCGAGCGAGACGTAGAGCGTCGCGCCGCTCAGGTCGGCAAGGCCGCATGCCTCGATCGCGTTGACCTCGGCGTGCGCTGCGCCGAACTCTTCGTGCCAGCCCTCCCCCAAGATCTCACCGTCGCGAGCCACGACAGCGCCGACCACCGGATTGGGCTTCACCGCGCCGGTTCCCCTGCGGGCGAGCTCGATCGCCCGAGCGAGATGCGCATTGTCGGTATCGGTGGAGGGGATCATCGCCTCATCCAGGATAACCCCGCTGCCCGCCCGGCCCCGCCTTGCGCCCGCAGCGCCCCCCGTGTAGCCGGTAGATCGTCATTTCCGGCCCGGGACGCTCATAGGCGAGCGGGTAGTAGTCAAAGCTCCAATCGAAGTTGAAGGGGACCCGGCCAGGTCCGCCGGAGTATGGGGAGACGCGCTTGACGACTTCGCCCTGAGCCCTCAGCGCCGCGTAGTAGGCAATCGCGTTCGGCACGGCCCGCGGATCTGCGAACGCGCGCCCGGACTGCGTCGAGCCGCTCACCACCCAGCAGTAGCGGTGGTCGACGTAGAAGCCGATCAGCGCCCGGCTGAGCGTGCGCTCGTAGTCCTCGATGCCGACTTCATGTGTGACGTTCGCTTCGAGCTTTCCGTCGGGGGCGATCCTCGAGATCAGGGAAGGGTACTTCGGCCAGCGGTAGGGATTGCCCGCGGTCGAGGTCCCGGGCCTCGTTTCGCGGGCCCATTCATCGGGTGAGACCGGCTCGGCCACGATCGGCGTCCCGGCCGGGATGTGCACGAGCATCCAGTCGCGCGTGAGGCTGCGCGTGTCTGCCCGCGAGAGCACGAGGTCGGAGTGGACGCTGTAGAGGAGCCCCTGCCCGAGCAGCGCCACGAGCAGCAGGACGGCCAGCCCGATCCGCAGCCCCGGGGGCGGCCCCGCGGGCCCGCCGGCCTGGCTTGCGGCGCCTCGCTGCCGGGACGCGCGCGCGGAGCGGAGCCTGCCCGCCAGGCGATCGGCGGCGTCGAGCAGCTCGACGACAAAGAACGCCGCGAGCAGGCATACGATTGGGAAGATCGGCAAGAGCCAGCGCCCGAAGTAGCGGCCCTGCACACCCATAAACGCGAGGAAGATCAGCGGCGCGGGCACGAGCAGCCAGCCGACCGGCCCAAGGGCGGCCCGCGTGCGTGTACGCCAGATCGTCAAGGCGCCCGCGAGTGCGGCCAGCGCCGGCACCCAGCCGAGACCCCAGGTGAGCGACCACAGGTAGTAGGGCAGGCCTCCCTGGCGAGGCGCGCCGAGCTTGCCCTGGGCTTCGGCGGAAAGCGTCGACTGGTGCACCAGTTCTGCGTGGAAGCTCCGGTAGTCGAGCAGGGCATAGGGATTTGCGATCAGGAAGGCCGCAAGCGCCGCCACCCCGGTGAGCGCGATCCCGCGCAGTGCGCTCCTGCCGGCATTCGGCTCGGCCTCCAGGTAGCGCGCGGCCGTGGCCGCGGCGAAGGGCAGGATCACGACGCCGGCGGTGTACTTGCTCGCGCAGGCGAGGCCCAGCCCCACGCCCGCGAGCAGGTAGTCGCGCATGCGGCCTTTGCCGAGCACGCCTGCCGTCCCGAGCAGCGAGAGCGTCAGCGGTGCGAGCGTCGGGACGTCGTTGAGCGCGAGGTGCGAATAGAAGACCGGAAGAAAGGCGACCGCCTCGATCGCCGCCGCGAGCAGGCCGACCGCGCGGCTGAACAGGCGCGCGCCCGTCGCGTAGAGCAGCCACAGGGCGAGGACCCCGAGGACGGCCGCCACGACGCGCGCGAGCGTGTAGAGATCCGCGGGATGCAGGGCGAACGTGTGAAGGACGCCCGACTTGCCCCCGTAGGCGACGGCAAGCAGGAAATGCAGCAGATACGTGTACGCGGGCGGGTTGGCGAAGTAGTGGGGGTTCAGGCCATGCTCGAACATCGCCACCGCCCGCGGTAGGAAATGGTCGGCCTCGTCGCTGTTGTACGCGTAGGGCAGCCCCTCTTCGATCCCCCACAGCCGCAGGGCTAGACCGCCTGCGAGAATGCCCGCAAGGGCCGGCCATGCCCACCGGCGTGAGCGCCGGCCCCCGTCCCGGGTGCGCGGCTCAGCAGTTGGCATATACCGCGTAGTAGCGGCTCGTATAGATGCGGCGGAAGCCGTTGAGCGGGAGCTGGTCCTCCGGGTCGTCCCCGACATCGACGATCGCCTCCAGGAAGACCGCGCTGCCGAGCGGGTAGACGGCGACGCTCCCTGCGAGGATGCGGTTCTCCAGCGCATGTGAACCTTTCGAGACGTCGGCTCTGGCCTCGCTGCGGGCGACGATGTCGTGCTGGTCGACGCTGTCGAGTATCCAGCGTGCGTCGGGGATCAGCTTGTTGTCGGGCAGCGACAACAGCGGACAGCGTCGTAGCTGCGACTTGACGAGGGGATTCTCAAGCGCGACCGCGAGGCCCTCGTGGAAATCCTCGTGGTAGGCGAGCGTCGTACGTAGGCTCGAAAGGCTCAGCGTCGTGGCTGCGGAGAGGACGCCGTAGACGACGAGCGCCGCGGCGCCCAGCATCCACGCCCGCCGTATCTTCGTGCCCGGCTCAAGCATCGCCCAGCCGCCGACCGCGAGCGCGCAGAACAGCAGCGCGACGGTCGCCGCGCCGAGCAGGTAGCGGTCGATCACCGACGCTCCCGCCGCGCCCTCAAGGACGTACACGGCGACGAGCGCGATCAGCGCTGCCAGCGGCGCGAGCGCGCGGCGCGGCGTGAGCCACAGCGCGAGCGGCACCCCGACGAGCGCCCCGATGATGACCGGCAGCTTGTCGATCCGCACGCCGTAGGTCCAGACCGAGGCGAGGACGCTCTCGAGCCCCTGTGTACGTTCGAGTTCCTGTGCGAGACCGGCGGTCGAGTTCAGCGAGTACAGCGGACTGCCGGTCACCACCGTGTCGACCGCGACCCACACGACGGGCGCGATCGCCGCGATCGCCAGGTAGCGCACGCGCGTGCGGTTATCAGCCGGCCAGGCGCACCAGAGCCAGTAGAGACCCCCCAGCAGCCACGCCTCCGGCCGCAGCAAGCCGGCCGCCCCGAGCATGAGAAGGACGGAGGCTCCGCGCCGGGGCCGTTCGACCTCGAGCACGACCGCCCAGACGATCAGAGCGACGTAGGAGATGTCGAGGTAGCCCTGTGCGGCGAGGTTCTCGACGAAGAACCGGCTCAGCACCAGCAGCGCCGCGACCAAGCCGACGACGGGCCCGAAGCAGAGTCGTCCGAGGCGATAGACCCCCGCGACGACCGCCACGAAAGAGGCAATCGAGCCGAGGACCATCAGGCGCGCGCCACCCCCTCCGAAGACCGAGCAGAGAATCCCGAAGGCGATCGCGAGCGGGTGCTGGGTGGGACCGCGGTAGACCCTGAAGTCGGGTAGGTGCAGGTGGAGCAGGTCACGGCCCCACAGCAGCGCGTAGAAGGAGTCGTAGGTCGGATAGGTGGGAAAGGCGAAGTAGCCGATCAGAGCGCCCACGCACAGGACGGCGAACCCGAGTCGCGCCCACGTGGCCGGGGGCACGGCGCGCAGCCGCGCCAGCCGGATTGGGCCCGGTGCGAGCCGGGTGAGCGTCGCGCTTTCCATCTAGCCTTGGCCGTCGTGGGCACCCACCGGCGCCGCCCAGCGCTTGGCGCCAAGACTGTGACCCAGCGCTTTGGGATACTGCCGGGAGCCAAGTCTAGGCAATCATCGCCGATGAAGCTCATCATCCAGATTCCCTGCTTCAACGAGGCGGACCAGCTCCCGGCCACGCTCGCGGACCTGCCCCGTGTTCTCGAGGGCTTCGACGTGGTTGAGTGGCTGATCGTCGACGACGGCTCGAGCGACGAGACGATCGAGGTGGCGCGGGCGCATGGCGTCGACCATCTCGTGCGCCTGACCAACAACAAGGGCCTCGCCGCCGGCTTTCAGGCGGGCATCGACACCGCGCTGAAGCTGGGTGCTGATGTGATCGTCAACACCGATGCCGACAACCAGTACTACGGCCCCGACGTGTCAAGGCTCGTGGGCCCGATCCTTCAGGGACGCGCGGACATGGTGATCGGCGACCGCGTGGTGACCGGCATCGAGCATTTCTCGCCGCTGAAGAAGGCGCTGCAGCGCCTGGGCTCGTGGGTCGTCCGCCAGGCTTCCTCGACCTCGGTCCCGGACACAACCTCGGGGTTCCGCGCCTACAACCGCGAGGCGGCGATCCAGATGCTGGTGGTGTCCAAGTTCACCTACACGCTCGAGACGATCATCCAGGCCGGGAAGCTGCTGGTGGCGATCGATCACGTCCCGGTTCGCACCAACGCCAAGACGCGGGAGTCACGCCTGTTCCCTTCGATGGGCGCCTACGTGGGTCGCAACGCCGTCTCGATCTTCCGGATCTACGCCCAGTACGAGCCCCTGCGCGTGTTCTGGAGCCTCAGCCTCCTGATCGGCTTGGTCGCAATCGCGGTCTGGATCCGCTTCGCCGTCGCCTATGCGGGGGGCAACGGCAAGGGCCACGTCCAGTCGTTGATCCTCGGCGCCGTGCTCTTTATCGCCGCCGTCGTGCTGTGGGCTTTGGGCGTCATCGGCGATCTGCTCGCCGCGCAGCGGGTGATGACCCAGAAGACCTTCGAGCGGGTGCGGCGCATCGAGTTGGAGCTGGGCGTGGCGCCCTCTCACTATGAACCGGGCGCACCGAGCGGCTCGGCTCTGAACCCACCGGCTGCCCCCGGCAGCCCGCAGGCAGAGCCAGGTGAGGCCCGGCGCCGGCGCGAGGCGGTCGGGCTGTGAGCGGCATCACCGTCTCCAAAGAGGGCATCGTAACAGGCAACACCTACGACAAGTACGGCTCCACGAATCCGCTCGTGCGCCATCTGATGAGCGGGTTTGAGCGCTCGCTGGAGGACCTCTTCAGCCGGGCGCAGCCGCGCTCGATCCTGGACGTCGGCTGCGGCGAAGGGGTGCTCGTCCACCGCTGGGCACAGCGCCTTCCCAACGCACGCGTGGTCGGGATCGACCTCGAGGAGGAGTCGATCCAGGCCGGCTGGGCGCAGCGCGAGGCGCCCAATCTTGAATACCGCGTGATGGAGGCCCGCGAGCTTCCGTTCGCAGACGGAGAGTTCGACCTCGCCACGGCGATCGAGGTGCTCGAGCACCTGCCCGACCCTGGGCACACCCTGAGCGAGATGGCGCGCTGCGCACAGCGCCATCTGCTCGTCTCGGTTCCCCGCGAGCCGCTGTGGCGGATGCTCAACGTGGCGCGGGGCGCCTACCTCTCCCAGCTGGGCAACACGCCGGGGCACCTCAACCATTGGGGCAAGCGCTCGTTCGTCAAGCTGCTCTCGGGCTATGGCGAGGTCGTTGAGGTCCTTTCGCCGTTTCCCTGGACGATGTTGCTTGTCCGCCTCTAGCGCTTCGGGGAACCCCGCACCCGCCAGCCCCGAGCGTCGCTCCTATGCGAGCGGCGCGCGCATCCTGTCGATCGGGATCGCCTCGACGGGGCTGCTGACCTTCGCCTACTTCTCGATCGCCAGTCACGTGCTGAACGCCTTTCAGGCGAAGCGAATCGACGTCCTCTGGACGGTCATGTTCGTGATCATCTCGGTGATCTACCGGCCGACCGAACAGCTGCTCTCGCGCACGATCGCCGACCGCCGTGCGCGCGGGCACACTGAGCACTCGCTGCGCGTGCCGATCGCGATCCAGCTCGGCTTCGCGCTCGCGTTCCTGCTGTTCGCGCTCGCCCTGCGCGGCGAGCTCGTCAACCACGTCTTCGACCACTATGGCGGGCTCTACGACGTGCTGGTGGTCGCGACGATCGCCTATGCCGCCTCCTACTTCGCGCGCGGCTGGCTCGCCGGGCATGAGTACTTCGCCCTCTACGGCGGCCTGGTGCTGATGGAGTCGCTCTCGCGGATCTGCTTCGTCCTGGCGGTGGCCGTGGGCATCGCGGGTGGCCAGCTGGCCGTCGCGCTCGGCATCGCCGCGGCGCCTTTCGTATCGCTCGTCGTCGTCCCGGCCGCCTTCGCTCGTCGCGGGCGCGAGCGACTCGGCGCGCCAGAGATCGAAGATGTCGATGCGGCGCTGGCCGGCCCGGGTACCGAGGGGGTCCAGGAGGCGGTCGCCGCGCATGAGCTCTCTGTGCGCCGCGGCTCGCACTTCGCGCTCGTGGTGGCGGGGATCATGCTCGCCGAGCAGACGCTGCTCAACGCCGCCGTTCTCACCGTGGACGCCACTTCGGCCAACCGCGCGCTGGCGGGCCCCGTCTTCAACGTGCTGCTGATCGCGCGTGCGCCGCTGCAGCTCTTCCAGGCGATCCAGACCTCGCTGCTGCCGCATCTCACCGGTCTTGAGGCGAGGAACGGTCACGACGCTTTCGCCAAGGCGATCCGCATCACCGTGCTCGCGATCACGGGCTTCGCGCTCACGGTCACCATCGGGCTGCTCGCGATCGGGCCGTTCGTCATGAGCCACCTCTTCGGGCAGGTATTTCCCTACTCCCGTTTCGGCCTCGCGCTGATCGGGATCGGCATGGGCTTCCATCTAACCGCCGGCGCGCTCAACCAGGCCGCGCTCGCGCGCAACCGCGCGCGAGCGGCTGCCGCCTGCTGGCTGCTCTGCGCTTTGGTGTTCGTCGCCTGGATGGTGATACCCGCGGTGGGCGGTCAGGTGCTGCGGGCCGAGATCGGCTATGCCGGCGCAACGGTGGCGCTCGCGCTGATGCTCGCTCTGGTCTATCGCCGGGGCGCGGCGGCTCGCACGCTCCCCGGCTGAGATCAGTCGGCCTCGACAGAGCGCGCGATCGCCCGGTAGGCCTCGCCGGGGTCCGCGGAGCCGAAGATCGCAGAGCCCGCCACGAACACGTTCGCGCCGGCCTTCAGGCAGCGCGGCGCGGTGCCGGGATCGATGCCCCCGTCGACCTCGAGCGCCACGTCCCCAGCGAGGATCGCCCGCGTCCTGGCGATCTTCTCCAGCGAGTGCTCGATGAACGGCTGGCCCCCCCAACCGGGGTTCACGGTCATGCACAGCGCGAGGTCCAGAGCTCCGGCTCCCGCCATCTCGGCCAGCGCGCCCACAGGTGTGGCGGGGTTGATCGCCACACCGACGCAGGCCCCGCTCCCGCGGATGAGACCGGCGGTGTAGGCGACGTGGGGGGTGGCCTCCGCATGGAAGGTGATCGAGTCGGCGCCTGCCTTGACGAACTCGCTCACCTGGCGCTCGGGGCGCTCGATCATCAGGTGAACCTCGAGCATCGCTCCTGCGTCCCTGACCCGCTCGGCGAGGGCGGCGACCACCAGCGGGCCGATCGTTATCGGCGGGACGAAGTGCCCGTCCATCACGTCGACGTGGATCACGCGGGCTCCGGCATCGAGCACCTCCCCCACCTGCCCGCGCAGACGGCCGAAGTCGGCCGAGAGGATCGACGGCGCCACGCGTATGCCCCGCAGCAGCTCGCCGCGAGGCACGCTCAAACCGCTTGCAACATCGAGTCGCCGCAGTTGTTGCACTTGAGGATCGCGGTCGAGGACATCCTCACGATCGTCGAGTGCTCGCCGCAGTTGGGACAGACCGACGTGAGCTCGAAGCGGTGCAGGCAATAGACGCAGCGGTAGCGGCCGGGAAGATTCGTCGGGCGCAGCCACGGCTCGCCGCAGTCCGGGCATTCCGGCCCGAGATCGACGGGCGACTTGGTGGAAGCCTCTGGCTCTGGATCCACCGCTCTAGCTCCGGCGCAACCTGGCGATGAAGAAGCCGGCCGTGCGGTCGCGGTGGGGCAGCGTCAGCACGAGCCGCGAGCGGTCGAGCGAGCCTTGATCGATCGACGCCCGCGGGGGTCCCAGACGGTACGTGGGCATCACGCGGGCGAGATCATCGAGGCTGAAGTGAGGCTGGGATTGCAGGAAGTCAGCGATGAGACGCTCGTTCTCGGTCGGGGAGATCGTGCAAGTAGAGTAGACAAGCACGCCGCCCGGACGGACAGCTAGGGCGCCGGCGGCGAGGATCCTTCGCTGCGCCAGGCTCATCTCCGCCAGCCGTTCGGGCGTCACGCGCCAGCGCAGATCGGCCCGCGCCTGCAGCGTTCCCAGCCCCGAGCACGGCGGATCGACGAGCACACGGTCGAAAACTGGCCCCTCCGGTCTCTCGCGCGCGGCGTCGCCGAGCTCGACGCGGATGTTCAGAGCTCGCAGACGCTGGGCCGTGCGGGTCAGCTCGCCCGCTCTGCGCCGGTTGCGCTCGACGGCCAGGACCTCTCCGGTGCCCTCCATGAGGGCGGCCAGATGCGTGCTCTTACCGCCCGGCGCGGCGCACAGGTCGAGCACCCGCTCGCCCGGCTCCGGGCCGAGCGCGCGAGCGACGAGCATCGCCGCGCGCGACTGTGCGAGGAACGCCCCGGCTCGCCACAGGGCCGAGGCGTCCAGGGCGTACGGCGCATCGAGCACGAGCGCCTCCGGGATCAGGGGGTCCGTGTGCGTCGGCACGGGCAGCTCTCGCTGGAGCGTCTGTCGGTCGAACAGGAGCGTGTTCGCGCGCAGCGCCACCTCGCTCGGCTCGTTGTCGCGGGCCATGAGCGCACGGGCCCCCTCCGGGCCGAGCTCCCGCCACCACAGGCGCGCGATCCACTCCGGGTGGGAGTGCTTCACAGCGGCCCGCTCGGGTGTCTCGTCGCTCATCGACCCAAGCAGCGCGGCGGGTCCCTCGCGGGTTGCGCGGCGGAGCACGGCGTTGACGAGCCCGTGGCCCGCCCGCCCCTGGGTCTTCGCCAGCTCCACCGCGTCGGCGAGGACGGCATAGTCGGGCGAGCCCTGGAGGTAGAGGAGCTCATACATGCCGATCCGCAGTGCTGCGAGCACCGGCGCATCGAGCCGGCCGGTCGGTCGCTCGGCGAGAGCTTCGATCAGGTGGTCGAGCGTGCCCTTTCGCTGCACCGCCCCGTAGGCCAGGCGCATCGCCAGCGCCCGGTCGCGCGGGTCGAGATCACGCGACTCGGCGTGCAGTGCACGGTCGGCATAGGCGCCGCGCTCAAAGACGCGACGCAGCACCACGTAGGCGCAGAGGCGCGCGGGCGCGACGTTCGTTCTCGACCGTGTGCGCACGCCCGCCATGATCGGCTATCCGCTTCTGCTCGAGCCGGCCGAGGCGAGGACTGCGCCCACATCCGCCGCCAGCCGGCGAGCCTCCTGCTCGGCGAGCGCGGCGGTCGTGACCCGGATCGCCGGCGTACTGCCTGCCAGCCGGAAGGGCCTCCCGGGGGCGACGACCCAGCCACGCTGGAGCAGCGACCCGACGACGGTCGTCTCATCGGCGACGGGCACCCACACGTTGAGCCCGGATGCTCCGCTCGCGCGCACCCCCTCCTCGTGCAGTCGCTCCAGAAGCCATCCTCGTCGCTCGTCATAGGCGTCGCTCGCGCGAGCGATCAGCGCCTGCACGCTGGAGTCCGTCCAGAGACCGAGCACGAGCCGTTGCAGGATGTGGCTCACCCAACCGGGACCGGTCTGCTGGCGAGCCTGAACGCGGGCGACGGTCTGCCGGTCGCCCGCAAGGATCGCAAGGCGCAGGTCGGGCCCTAGAGCCTTGGCGACCGACCGGGTCGCCGCCCAGCGGAGCCGTCCGGGCACGGTCGTGTGCAGTCGCTCTGCGCCGAGCAGCCCGAGGTGGTCGTCCTCGATCAGCAGCGTCCGGGGAGCCTGCGCAAGGACCGCGCGAAGCTCCCGGGCGCGTGCGGAATCGAGCGCGGCACCCGTGGGGTTCTGTCCGCGGGGCGTGATGATCACCGCCTCTACCCCCCGCGCGAGCGCCGTCTCGAGCTCCTCGGGGCGCATGCCCCGCTCGTCCACCGCGACCGGCTCGAGCGCCAGACCGCGTCCCCGCAGCAGGTCGAACAATGCCGCGTAGCCGGGGTTCTCGACGGCCACCGCGTCGCCTGGGCGCAAGTTGACCTCTAGCGCCCGCTCGATGCCGTCGAGGGCGCCGCCCACCACGCACAGCGACTCGCTCGGGATGCCATCCGCGCGCAGCTGCTCGCCGGCAAGGGCCGTCAGCTCCGGCAAGGCGGCGGGCTCGCCGTAGAGACGCGCCGGCAGCGCCAGGCCCGTGAGGGCGCGCTCCAGGTCGGGCAGCAGCGCCGGGTCGGGGTTTCCCCGTGAGAGGTCACGCGCGCCCGCTGGAACCGCCAGCAGCGACCGCGCGGTTGCGAGGGGCGGCGCTTCGCGGATGCGCGTTCCGCGCCGCTGTTCGGTCAGGATGACCCCGCGGCGGCGCAGCTCCGCGAGGCCGGCGGCGACGGTCGCGGGGCTGAGGCCGACCTCCACGGCGAGGCGCCGGACCGAGGGCAGTGGCTGCCCGGGCGCGAGCGCCCCCCCGAGCACCCCTGCCTCGATGCTCCTGACGAGCTCGGCCGCGCTCCTCGCCTCGATGCGATACTGTTTTAGGTCAGACACCTGACTGTACCATAACAGATGAGGTCTCCCGAGACCCGCCCCGACATCCATGCCTGCTCACCCCCCCAGTCGACCGGTCGAGCCTCGCCGCAGCTGGGCTCCCGGCGTCGGCGATCAGCCCCCCGGCCAATCCGAGCCCGCCTCCCCCACCTCCCCCGCCTCGCCGGCCTCGCCCGGGACGGTCGGGCCAGCCTCCGATCGTGTTCGGCTGCGGCGCAAGCGTGAGCGTGGAAGCTACGAGCGGACGGTCATCGACGCGATCCTCGATGAGGCCCTGATCGCCCACCTCGGCGTCAGGAACGAGGACGGCCGGCCGCTTGTGATCCCCACCCTTCAGGCCCGCGCCGGCGATCTGCTCTATCTCCACGGGTCTGTCGCCGGGCGGACCCTTCGCGCGCTCGAAGCCGGCGCCCCGACCTGTGTGACGGTGTCGCTGATCGACGGCCTCGTGCTCGCCCGCTCTGCCATGCACCACTCGGCCAACTACCGCTCGGTGATGATCATCGGAGAGGCTACCCCCGTGCGGGATCCGGGGCACAAGCTCGCCGCGCTTGAGGCGATCGTCGAGCACATCGTGCCCGGCCGCTGGCGGGACGCGCGCCCGCCTACCGAAAAGGAGCTCAAGGCGACATCGGTCCTCGCCGTCCCGATCGAGGAGGCGTCGGCCAAGATCCGCGTCGGCCCTCCCGTCGACGACGAGGAGGACTACTCGCTGGAGGTCTGGGCGGGGGTGATCCCGCTAGTCAGCCAGGCGCAGGCGCCCGAGCCCGACCCCCGCTTGCCGCCGGGGATCGCCCCGCCGGCCTACGTCAGCGACTACCGGCGCCCCGGAGGCCCGTGACCGCGTAGATAGGAGGCGGCATCCATCGCCCGCGCGCCGGGCGGCTGCACGACGAGGAGCTCCAAGGTCCCGGGGCGGCAGGCGAGCAGGAGCCGCTCACCGCGCACGGTCAGGCCGGGCCCTGGCCCTTCGCCGTCAGAGCCGCACTCACCACTCGCTGGGGCCTCGCCGGCCCCAGGCGCTTCGCCGGGCCCGGGGCACCCGCGAGTCCCCGTCTGAAGGAGCGCCGCACGGCGCACGCCGAGGAACGTTCCGTCGTCGAGCTGCACGCGGGTGCCGATATGTGGATGCAGGGCACGCACCGCGCGCTCGAGATCGCCCGCGGGCCTGCCCGGATCGAGCAGGCGATCGGCGGGCCCGATCTTCGCTGCGTAGCACATGCCGTCCTCTGGCTGCTCGCGGGCCGGTGGCCTCTCGGTGAGCGCACGCACGAGCAGCTCCCCGGCGATCTCGGCCAGACGGGGAGCGAGCGAGCCGTAGGTGTCCGCCGGACCGATCGGCTCGGTCGCGGCCAGGCATACCGGTCCGCTGTCAAGGCCGGCGGTGAGACGCATGATCGAGACGCCCGTCTTCGTGTCGCCGGCCATGATCGCCCGCTCGATCGGGGCCGCGCCCCGCCAGCGCGGCAGCAGCGAGGGATGGACGTTCAGGATCTGCTGTTCGCTCAGGAGCGGCTCCTTGATGAGCGCCCCGAACGCGCACACCACGACCGCCTCTGGAGCCGCCCCCGCGATGAGCCTGCGCGTGTCCAGGTCGTTGACGCTCTCAGGCTGCGCGAGTGCGATACCCAGCGCGCGCGCTCTCTCAGCGACCGGCGGTGAGGCCAGCCGCCGCCCACGACCGCGCGGGCGGTCCGGGCGCGTGAGGACGAGCGCCGGGCGGTGAGCGTCGCTCTCTGCCAGCCGCTCGAGAATCGCGACCGCGAACTCCGAGGTGCCGAGGAAGACGGTGCTCAACGCCCCGCCACCGCGGCGAGCGGCCGCTAGGCGGCGCTCGCTGCCTCCTGCGCCTCGCGCATGGCGCGCATCGCCTCCTTGCGAGCCTCACGCGAGATGCGGTCGAGGATCAGGATGCCGTTCAGGTGGTCGATCTCGTGCTGGATCACGCGCGCCTGCAGGCCCTCGGCGTCGATCAGGATCTCCTGCCCGGCCGCGTCCCGCGCGCGCACCTTCACCAGCGCCGAGCGCTCGACCTCGACATGCACTGCAGGCAGGCTGAGGCAGCCCTCCTCCGCGGCCTCCAGCTCGTCGCTCGCCCACTCGAGCACCGGGTTCACGAGCGCGGTCACCGGATCCTCCGGATAGGCGCGATAGACGAGCACACGGTGCAGCACCCCGAGCTGAGTGGCGGCCAGCCCGACGCCGAGCGCGTCGTGCATCAGCTCGCCCATGCGCTCGACCTCCGCCTTCAGCGCATCATCGAAGCGCTCGACCGCCACAGCGGTGGCGCGCAGCACGGGATCGCCCAGCTTGCGCACCTGGCGCAGGGCAGCATCGCGGCGGGCGCGCGTCTCGGGGTCGAGCTCCTCCGCAGCCGGCGCGTCCTGCTCGCGCTCGACCTCGACATCGGCCTCCTCTGAGCGTGGGGCCCTGAGCTTCTGCAGTGCGTCCTCCTCGGCCATGCCCCTGAGTGTATGAGTCAGCGGCCGCCCATTCGTCCTGGCGTCGTCCCGGAGCGCGATCCGACCTTGACGCTGAGGGCCAGCGTGTGCGAAACGGGACCGCCGCCAAGCTGCGCGGGCCCTTGCCGGGCGAGCTGCTCGAGGAGACCGGGGGCCCGGAGGCCCCGCAGCTGCTCGCCGGGTTCGCGAGACTGTCTCCGTCGCCGACCACTCATCGCGCCAGCTGATCTCAACGCGACTCCCCACCTGCTTGTTGGACGACCGTTCGCCTCCGCGCCGGCGCACGGCCGATGGCTGTGACGCCTACTGCGGATCGACGTCGACGCTGAAATGGACGAGCGCGTGCCCGCCGATCGATCTGCGGTCGTTGACGGCGACGCGCCGGACGGCCTCGCCTACCGCTTCAACGGCCGGGCGGCGCTCGGCGGCCTTCACGAGGAGCACCTGGCGCTCGCGGCCACGCAGACGGAAGAGCGCCGCCGGGCCGAGGATGCTCGCCTGCCGGCCCGCCGGCGAAGCCGCTAGGCGCTCACGCACGGCGATGGCCGCCGCGCACGCCTCGTGGGAGTCCTCCGCGGCGCAGACGACCCTGATCAGGTGGGAGAACGGCGGGTAGCTCAGCGCGCGGCGGCGCTCGATCTCGCCGGCCAGGAAGCCGTCGCTGTCGTGGCGGGCCGCGCGCACGATCGCGCGTGCCTCTGGCGCGATCGTCTGCACGAGCACGCGGCCCTCGCTCCCGCGGCCGACGCGTCCGGCGAGCTGGGCGATCAGCGCGAACGTGCGCTCCTCGGCTCGGAAGTCGGGGAAGCGCAGCGTCGCATCGGCGTCGAGGACCACCCCGAGCCCGACGTCGGGAAAGTCGTGGCCCTTGGCGACCATCTGCGTGCCGATCAGCACCCCGCACTCGGCCGCCTCGAAGCGGCGCAGGAGCGCGCCGACGCCGTCCTGCTCGCTCTCCCGGAGCGGATCCGGTGGCGAGCCCTGAGCGCGAGCCTCCCCGCCGCCGGCGACCGTGTCGGCATCCAGGCGGAACACGGGGAAGCCGCCGTCGTCGAGGATGGCCGTGAGATCGTGCTGCAGGCGCTCGGTGCCGGCGCCGTGGCGGGCGACCGATGTCGAGGAGCACCCGCCGCAGCGGGTCGGCGCGGGCTCGCGATAGCCGCAATGGTGGCAGGCGAGGTAACCGCCGCCGCGGTGAAGGACGAGGGCGACGTCGCAATGGGGGCAGCCCCAGACCGCTCCACAGGAGCGGCAGGAGAGGAAGTTAGACCAGCCGCGGCGGTTGAGCAGCACGATCGCCTTGCCGCGCGTTGCTCGCAGCTGTGCGAGCGCATCCGCGGTTCGGGGATGCAGGCCGTTGGTCTCGCCGCGCATGTCGAGGACCTCGACGGCCGGCAGCGGCCGCCCGTCGACCCTGCTCTTGAGGACCGAGGTCGCGAGCCGGTGGGCGCTCTCCGGACGCGGGGTCGCGCTGCCGAGAAGCAGCAGGGCGCCGCAGCGCGATGCGCGCTCGGCGGCGACGTCTCGGGCGTCGTAGCGGGGGTCACCCTCGTGCTTGTAAGAGGCGTCATGCTCCTCGTCCACGACGATCAGGCCGAGGTCCTCGATCGGCGCGAACACGGCCGAGCGCGGGCCCACGCAGACCCGCGCATCGCCTTCGCGCAAGCGCCTCCACTCCGCATAGCGCTCGGCGGGACGCAGGCGCGAGTGCAGCACCGCGACCGTGTCCCCGAAGCGTTCCGAGAAGCGCCCGACGATCTGCGGGGTCAGCGCGATCTCAGGGACGAGCACGATCGCGCCGCGGCGCTGCTCGAGTGCGAGCGCCGCCGCCCGCAGGTAGATCTCCGTCTTGCCGGATCCCGTGACGCCGTGCAGCAACCGCTGCTCGGCGCGATGCTGCTCGAGTGCTCCGCTCAGCGAGCGAAGAACAGCCTCCTGATCGTCGGTCAACGCCGGCGGATGGGGACTGCGTGACCCCACGGGCAGATGCCGCGGACGGGGCACCGAACGGCGCTTGCGCCCGCTCAGCCGGCGCGCGACACCCGGCGCCAGCACGAGCCCGAGCGCGCGGGCGATCGTCGTGCAGTACTCCGCAGCGATCCATTCGGCCAGCGCGACGAGGTCGGCGGGGACTCCCAGCTCCAGCGCGCGCAGGGGTGCGAGCAGCTTCTCCTCGGCGATCTCGCTGCTGTCTGCGAGGCCGACGACCACCCCGAGCACCTGCCGGCGACCGAACGGCACGACCAGCATCGAGCCGACGCCCACGACGCCGCCGCGCAACTCCTGCGGCAGCCGGTAGTCGAACGGCCCGCGCAGCGCGCGGGCCGTCGTCATCGGCTCGACCTGGGCGATGGCGGACACTCCCTGACGTTAGGTCACAGCCCGGCGGCAGCGCGCAGGGCCTTTGCCCTGTCGGTCTTCTCCCACGTGAAGTCGTGATCTTCACGTCCGAAGTGCCCGTATGCGGCCGTCTTCTGGTAGATCGGCCGGTGCAGTTTGAGCTCCTCCCGGAACGCTCCCGGGCGCAGATCGAAGTGCTCGGCGATGAGTTGAGCGATCTGGGCGCGAGGAATCTTCTCGGTGCCGAAGGTCTCGACCATCACCGACACCGGATGGGCGACCCCGATCGCATAGGCGACCTGCACCTCGGCGCGGTCGGCGAGGCCTGCGGCCACGAGGTTCTTCGCCACCCAGCGCGTCGCATAGGCGGCCGAGCGGTCGACCTTGGAGGGGTCCTTGCCCGAGAAGGCCCCGCCGCCGTGGCGCGCCATGCCGCCGTATGTGTCGACGATGATCTTGCGACCGGTCAGCCCGCAATCGCCCATCGGCCCCCCGATCACGAAGCGTCCGGTGGGATTGACGAGAAAGTTCTTGACCAGCTTCTTCTCGTCGTAGAGCTCGGCGGGGAGCACGGGACGCAGGACGTGCTCGAGCAGATCGGGCTTTATCAGGCTCTCGGTGTCGATGCCGTCGGCGTGCTGGGTGGAGATCAGGATCTTTTCGATCTCCACAGGCCGTCCGTCCTTATAACGGACCGTCACCTGGGTCTTGCCGTCGGGGCGCAGGTAGGGGATTACCTCGCCCTTGCGGACCTCGGAGAGGCGCTTTGCGAGCTTGTGCGCAAGCGAGATCGGCAGCGGCATCAGCTCATCGGTCTCGTTCGTGGCGTAGCCGAACATCATTCCCTGGTCGCCTGCTCCCGCGACGTCGAGCTCGTCTTCGTCCGCGGGATCGTGGCGCGTCTCATAGGCGGCGTCGACGCCGAGGGCGATGTCAGGGGACTGCTTGTCGATCGCGTTGATCACGGCGCAGGTGTCGCAGTCGAAGCCGTAGGCGGCGTTGTCATAGCCGATCCTGCGCACGGTCTCGCGCGCGATTTCCTGAATGTCGACATAGGTTTCTGTCGAGATCTCACCCGATACCACGACCAGGCCCGTGTTCACCAGCGTCTCGCACGCCACGCGGCCGTAGGGATCGTCGGTCAGGACGGCGTCCAGCACGCCGTCTGAGATCTGGTCGGCGATCTTGTCGGGGTGGCCCTCCGTGACCGACTCGGAGGTGAACAGGTACTCGTTGTCAGAAAACTCAGTCATCGCTTGGTGGATCAGCTCCAGGGTGGCGCCCCCCGCGGGGCGGTCGGGGTTGGAAAAGGTCGCAGAAGTCTATGCGGCGCGGGCGCGACCACGCTGGCCGCGCTCGACGAAGTCGATGATCAGCGGCACGCCGTCCATGCCGTAGCGGGCGCGCAGGCGGTTCTCAAGGAAGTAGGCGTAGTCGCGGGTCACGCGTGTGCGTGAGTTGACCTGGATGGCGAAGCGCGGCGGACGCTCTCCGATCTGCGCCATGTAGATGAGCTTGAGGCGATGCTGGCTCGAGCCCCGGCGCGTGCCCACGGGCGGCTGGCGTGCCTGGACGGTCTCGGACAGGAAGCGGTTCAGCTCAGGCGTGGGTATGCGCCCGCTCATGCGGTCTCCGAGCGCGATCACCTCGGTCAACAGCCGCGAGACGTGACGGCCGGTCTTCGCACTCGCGGTCAGCACGCGTGGGCGCAGCCGCAGCTTCTCGGCCACGCGTGCTCGCTCGTGGTCGAGATCCTCCTCGTGTCGGCCCTCATCAGAGACGGTGTCCCACTTGTTCAGGACGATTGCGCTCGCGCAACCGGCCTTCATCGCAAGCTCGGCGATGCGCAGATCCTGCGAGGTGACGCCGTCGGCGGCGTCGCAGACGATGAGCGCCACGTCCGCACGCTCCGCGGCGCGCTGCGAGCGCAGCGTGGTGTAGTACTCGACCGAGTCTGCGACCTTCGACTGCCGGCGCATCCCGGCAGTGTCGACGATTATCAGCCGGCGCTCGCCCACGAGCAACGGCATGTCGATCGGATCGCGCGTCGTCCCGGCGACCTCGGAGACGATCACACGCGGCTCGCCGAGGAAGCGGTTGACGAGCGAGGACTTGCCCACGTTCGGACGGCCGATCACCGCGAGGCGGATCGTGTCGGTGTCGGGCTCCTCCTCGCCGGCCGCACGATCATCGAGCAGCTCGACGATGCGGTCGAGCAGGTCGCCCGATCCGAGGCCCTGGGCGGCCGAGACGGCGAGCGGCTCGCCGAGACCGAGGCGATGGAAGTCCGCGGCGAGAGGCAGCTCTGAGAGGCCGTCGCACTTGTTCGCCGCCACGATCGTGGGCAGCGGCGAGCGCCGCAGGAGGTCGGCGAGCTCTTCATCACCGGGCCGCACCCCGGCCCGGGCGTCGACGACGAGCACGGCCACCTGAGCGTCCGCCAGCCCCGCCCTGGCCTGATCTCGGATCGAGCCGGCGAGGGGGTCCTCGTCACGGAAGTCCACCCCGCCGGTGTCGATCAGCTTGAACTGCCGCCCGTTCCACTCGCAGTCGAGCTCGCGGCGGTCGCGCGTCACCCCCGGGCGCTCGTGCACGACCGCCTCACGGGTGCCCGTCAGGCGGTTGATCAGCGAGGACTTACCCACGTTCGGATAGCCGAGGACCGCGACCTTCATGCTGGCCAGTATGACTGGCTATGAGCCAGGCCCCGGTCAGGCCGAGCGGGACAGGCGGCCGGCGAGCCCGGCGATGCGGTGCACGACCTCCTGCACGCTCATATCGGTCGTGTCGAGCGTCACGGCCCCGGGGGCGGGACGCAGCGGGCTGTGCTGGCGCGTCGCATCGCGCTCGTCGCGGAGCTCCTGCTCGGCGAGAACGACCTCGGGGTCGCCGCCGAGCTCGGCGGCCCTCCTGCGCGCGCGTGCGCGTCGGTCGGCGGTCAGGAAGATCTTCAGCGGCGCCTCGGGGGCCACGACCGTGCCGATGTCGCGTCCCTCGGCAACCCAGTCGCCCCGGGCGATCAGCTCGCGCTGCTTGGACACGAGGGCCTCACGCACCTCGGGGTCGGCGGCTAGCAGCGACGCCGCCTCGGAGATCTCAGGGGCGCGGATCCGATCGGTCACCTCGACGCCGTCGAGCAGGACCCGCCCCGGCGCCCCGCCCCGAGCGTCGCGCAGCTCGATCCGTGCGGCGCGGGCCAGCGCACCCGGCCTCTGCCCGGGTGCGGCGAGGACGAGCAGCGCAACGCAGCGGTACATGGCCCCGCTGTCCAGATAGGTGATGCCGAGCTCGCGCGCGAGCGCCCGCGCGACGGTGGACTTACCGGCTCCCGCCGGGCCGTCGATCGCTATGAGCATCGTTGCTGCGGGGCCGCCGGGAAGCGCTCGCGCAAGCTGATCGGCGGGAAGCGCTCGCGCAGGCTCAGCGGCGGGACGCCGGGCGCCGGGCAGCTCACGAGCTCAACTCCGCCAGATCCTCAATGAAACCCGGGTAGGAGACGGCTGCGACCTCCATCCCCAGCACCTCGACGCCCTCGCGCGAGGCGAGGCCGGCGACCGCGCCCATCATCGCCATGCGGTGATCGCCGCGCGCGTCGATCGTCCCCCCGCGCAGGCCGGCGCCGCCGGTGACCGCGAAGCCGTCTTCGGTCGCCTCGATCTCGGCGCCGAGACCGCGCAGGCCCTCGACGACGCCGGCGATGCGGTCGGACTCCTTCACGCGCAGCTCCTGCGCGCCACGCACTACCGTCTCGCCCTCCGCGAAGCAGCCGAGCAGAGCGACGAGCGGCAGCTCGTCGATCGCGAGCGGCACCTCCTCAGGCTCCACCACCGTTCCCTCGAGCGCCCCGTGGGCGACGTCGAGATCACTCACCGGCTCGACGTCGCTCAGCTCGCCCGTCTCCTGCTCGAGGTCGCCGAGCACAATCCCGCGCATGCGACGAACAATGCGCAGGAAACCAGTGCGCGTCCAGTTCACCCCGACCTCGCCGATCAGCAATCGCGATCCGGGCACGAGCACGCCCGCCGCGACAAGGAACGCAGCCGAGCTCGGGTCACCCGGGATCTTCGTGTCACGGGGCAGGAGCTCATCGGTGTTGACGACCGTGACGTGGCGGCCGTTGCGGTGGATCGCGACGCCGGCGCCCAGCAGCATCCGCTCGGTGTGGTCGCGGCTGCGGGCAGGCTCTCCGACGGTCGTCGCGCCGTCCGCCGCCAGCGCGGCGAGGAGCACACAGGACTTGACCTGGGCGCTCGCCACCTCGAGCTCGAAGGAGATCGCGCGCAACCGCGCGCCGCGGACATCCAGGGGCGCGAAGCGCCCCTTGCGCGCGCGTAGCTCCGCACCCATCAACCGCAGCGGCTCGATGATCCTGTCGACCGGCCGGCGCCTGATCGACTCATCGCCGTCGAGTGTGAACGTGCGGCCCTCCTGGGCCGCCAGCCACCCAGGGAGCAGGCGCAGCAGGGTCCCCGCATTGCCGACGTCGATTGGCTCCTCGGGCTCGCGCGCGTCCCGCAGGCCGGTGCCGCGGACGACGAGGTCCTCGCCGCGAACCTCGACCAGCGCACCGAGGGCGCGCACCGCCTGCAGCGTGGAGGTCGTGTCCGCTGCACGCAGGTAGCGCTCGATCCGGACCGGCTCGGAAGCCATCGCGCCGAGGATGGCCGCGCGATGGGAGATCGACTTGTCGGGTGGCGCCCGCAGCTGGCCGGACAGACCCCGGGCGGGCTCGAAGCGCATCCTCAATGCGCACCCCTCACGTGCCCACCACGGGAAAGCCCAGATCTGCGATCAGCTCGAGCGCGCGTCCCGCGTTGGCCTCGCCGCCGACCCAGAGTGCAACGATGCCTTGGCGGTTGTCCTCGGATGGAGCCAGGGCCATGTCGACGATGTTCACACCCGCGTTTCCGAGCGCAAGGGCGATCTCCGCGATCACTCCGGGGCGGTTCGGCACCGAGGCGCGCAGCTCGCTCACCGGGCCGCCCGCCAGGCCGCTTCCGAGCAGCCGCTCGCGGTCTGCCCGCGCCTGATCGTTCCAAGACCTCACGGCCGCCTCCTCGCCGCGCTCCAGCGCGGCGCGCACGTCTGCCAGGCGCTCGCTGAACTCGTCGATCCCGGCGATCAGCGCGTCTGCGTTGGACATGTAGATGTCGGTCCAGATCGCGCTGCTCGCGCCCGCGACCCGCGTGGCGTCACGGAAGCTCGGGCCGACGGCCGGCAGGCGCTGCGCGCCCTCCCCGGCGAGGAGGCTCGCCGCCTGCGCGACGAGCAGGTTGGCAAGCACGTGCGGCAGGTGGGAGACGCAGGCCATCAGGCGATCATGTGTGTCGGCGTCGATCGCTGTCGGCTGAGCGCCGAAGCTCGTCAGCAGGCGGTGCAACCGCTCGTAGAGCACCCCGGCCGTGCCCCGCGCCGGCGTCAGATACCAGGTGGCGCCGTCGAACATGTCCGCGCGCGCATGCTCGACGCCCGCAGTCTCCGCTCCGGCGAGCGGGTGCCCGCCGATGAAGCGCTCATCAGAGCCCGCCTCGGCGAGGAGTCGCTTGGTCGAGCCGACATCGCTTACGACCGCGTCGGGGCCCGCGCTCTCGAGCGCTAGGGCGACCGTCTCACAGAGCGCGCCGACGGGCGTGGCTACGAACACGACCTCGGCGCCCGCCACCGCCGCTGGCAGGTCCGCGGCCTGCCTATCGATCGCTCCCAGCTCGAGCGCGGTCGCGCACACACGCGTGTCAGGGTCATAGCCACAGACCTCGGCTCCGGCTCGCTCCCGCGCCGCGAGGCCGATCGAGCCTCCGATCAGCCCCACCCCGAGGATCGCAACCCTCAAAGAGCCAGCCCCGGAACGAGCCCGCGCGTGAGGGCCCCAGCGCCCGCGCGCCGGATTCCCGGGGGCCCGTCACGATGATGGCGTTCGATCGCGACCGGCCGGGGGCGTTCCATCAGACGGCGCTGAGAGCCTTGCTCGTGAGCGCCGCCGCGCGGTCGACCGCCGCCGCGAACTCGGCGAAGTCCTCGGCGCGCAACGCCTGGGGCCCGTCGCAGATCGCCTCCTCCGGGTTCGGGTGCCCCTCGACGATGATGCCGTCGGCGCCGACGGCGGCCGCGGCGAGCGAGAGCGGCAGCACCAGCGCGCGCCGGCCGGCCGCGTGGCTCGGGTCAACGATCACCGGTAGGTGCGTTAGCTCCTTCAGCACCGGCACTGCCATGAGGTCGAGCGTGAAGCGGTAAGCAGTCTCGAACGTGCGGATGCCGCGCTCGCAGAGCATGACGTTGGGGTTGCCTTCCTTGAGGATGTACTCGGCCGCCATCAGCAGCTCGTCGAGCGTCGAGGACAGCCCGCGCTTGAGCAGCGCCGGTCGCCCGGAGCGGCCGATCTCTGCCAGCAGCGGGTAGTTCTGCATGTTGCGCGCGCCGATCTGCACCACGTCTGCGACCTCCAGCACGACATCGAGATCGCGCATGTCCATCAGCTCGGTGACGATCGGGAGCCCGGTCTCTGCCTTCGCCTCGGCAAGCAGCCGCAGGCCCTCCTGTCCCAGCCCCTGGAAGGCGTAGGGGGAGGTGCGGGGCTTGTAGGCGCCGCCACGCAGAAGCGTCGCGCCCGCGTCGCGCACGACGCGCGCGGTGCTCAGCATCTGCTCGCGCGACTCCACGGTGCAGGGCCCGGCGATCAGAGCGAAGTTATCGCCCCCGACCTTGTGCCCTTCGATGTCGATTATGGTGCGCTCGCCGTGGGTGATCTGGGAGGAGGCGAGCTTGTAGGGCTTGAGGATCGGCACGACCCGATCGACGCCCGGCTGCCCCTCGAGGCCCAGGCTCGCGACGCTCGCGTCCTGCTCGACGTCACCAACCGCGCCGATCACGGTCACGCGGGCGCCGGCGCTGCGGTGGGCACGCGCTCCGGCTCGCTCGATCTTCTCGACGACCGCCTCGACCTGCTCAGGGGTCGCGGTCTCCTTCATGACGATCATCATCTGCTCATCCTTTCACTGACGCCCGGGAAATGTTAGAGGTGCTGGCGCTTTGAGGACCGACCGGCCAGCTTGTTCGATGAGGAGGGCGCTGACGTGCCGCCCGGGGGTGGCGCTCGGTCCCGCTATGGGGACCCTGTGCGACCCTCAGACCCGCTCACGAACCGGGTCCAGGCCGAAGCGCCTAGCTAAATCGCCAGGCGTAGACGGGCGACCAGGCGGCGTTCGCGAGGGAGACAGGAGCTGGTGTGAGCGCCGATGCGTGCATGAGTCGTCCACTTGGTGTTCTAGCAGAGAATCGCGCCGCGGCAAAGGGATGGCAGGCAATTTGGCAGTTTGAGCAGCTGCGCGCTTGAGCTAAGCACCCGTCTGGCCGCGTGCGCCGCTCAGCGTGCGGCTGCGAGCTGGAGTACCTCTGAGAGCGCTTCCAGGAAGCGCTCGTTCTCCTCACGCAGGCCGTAGGTGACACGAAGCGCCGGCGTCTGGCTGCCGAGCGCCGCGCCCGCCCGCACGAGCACGCCGCGCTCCTGCAGGCCGCGCACGATCTCGGCCTCGTCGCGATCCTCGCCGAGCTTGACCCAGCAGAAGTTCGCCTGGGAGTCGGCGGGCTCGAGGCCGAGCGCGCGCAGCCGCTCATCGACGCAGATGCGCTCGGCGACCGTCCGCGTCACCCGCTCCACGACGGCGTCCTGATGCGCGAGCGCCTCGATTGCCGCGGCCTGCGCGAGCGCGTTGCAGAAGAACGGCTGACGCACTTGGTCGAGCGCGCGCGGCAGCAGCTCAGAGCCGCACAGCGCGAAGCCGACGCGCAGCCCGCAGAGGCCATGGACCTTCGAGAAGGTGCGCAGCAACGCGAGGTTCGGGTGCAGGTCGAGCAGCTCGAGGGAGGCGTCGGGGTCCTCGAGGAGGCTGAACTCACAGTAGGCCTCATCGACGATCACGCACACATGAGCCGGTACCTCGGCCAGGAAGCGGGCGATGCGCGCAAGCGGTATCGCGGTGCTCGTGGGGTTGTTCGGGTTGCACACGATCACCAGGCGTGTCGCGACCGTTATCTCGCGCAGCATCGCCTCGAGATCATGTCGCTGCTCGTCGTCGAGGGCGACGGTCACAGCGCGCGCGCCCGAGGCGGCGCTGAGGTGGGGGTAGACCGAGAACGAGGGCCAGGCGTAGACGAGCTCCGCGCCGGGCTCGAGCAGCGCCTCGCCCGCCGCAAGCAGGATGTCGCAGGAGCCGTTCCCGATCGCGATCCGCGAAGCGGGGATCCCGTAGCGATCGCTCAGACGCCGGCGCAGAAGCGAGTTCGAGGGGTCCGGGTAGCGGTTGAGCGTGCCCAGCGCGTGCTCGACGGCGGCGCGCACTGCGGGCAGCGGCGGGTAGGGCGACTCGTTGCTCGCGAGGCGTATCAGCGGGGCGTCCTGCGCGTAGCCGCCGGCCGCAGGGTATGAGGGGATCCGCCGGATGCGCTCTGAGAACTCGATCATTCCTCTATTGTGCCGAGCGCGGGCGGGCGGCGGGAGCTCGAGGAGCCGAGGCTGAGGGCTACTGCGCCGAGTGCAGGTCTGCGCGCAGCGCCTGCGCATCGCGCAGGTAGACGTGGCCGGGCTCGTGACCCTCCTCGGCGTAGTAGTGGATCAGCACCCTGATCACGCGTGGCATCGAGCGCGGCACCGGGATCTCCCGTGCGCACAGCAGGGGCACGCCGGCGAAGCCGACGGCGCGCGCGGCGACTGCGGGAAACTCCGCGTTGAGGTCGTTGGTCGCCGTGAAGATGCAGCTGACGACGTTCGCGGGCGCGAGCATGTTGCGCTGCATGATGGTCTGCATCAGCTCGGTCGTCGCGTCCAGGATGTCCTGGGCATCGTTGCGATTCACGCTGATTGCGCCCCGCAGGGCGAAGAGCCGCATGGCGCCCGATTGTGTCAGAGCGCGCGCAGGCGCTCGATCTCAGAAGCGCGCAGGCGCCGGTGGGATCCCGGCGCGAGATTCCCCAGCTGCAGTGGGCCGAAGCCGGTCCGCTGCAGCTCGAGCACAGGGTGACCGACGGCCTGGCACATCCGGCGGACCTGGCGGTTGCGCCCCTCGTGGATCGTCAGCTCAATCAGGTTCCCCCTCACGCGATCGACACGCGCCGGTGCGCTCAGGCCGTCCTGGAGCTGCACCCCGCGGCGGAGTGCCTGGAGCGTGCTGTCCCTGACGGGCCCGCCGCCGAGCCTCGCACGGTAGGTCTTCTGCACCTGGAAGCTCGGATGCGTGAGCCGGTTCGCGAGCTCGCCGTCGTTAGTCAGCAGGATCAGGCCGCTGCTGTCGGCGTCGAGGCGCCCCACCGGGTAGAGGCGAAGCCCCTGGGCGGGCACGAGCCCGGTCACCGTCGGTCGACCGTGGGTGTCGCGCACGGTCGAGACGACGCCGACAGGCTTGTTCACGGCGTACAGCACCCGCGGCTCGGGCCCGGAGAGCGGGCGCCCGTCGACCATCACGCGGCTGTCCGCTCCCACGTCGCGGGCCGGGTCGGTGACGATCTCCCCGGCGACGCTCACGCGCCCTGCGGCGATCAGCTCCTCGGCCGAGCGCCTCGAGGCGACGCCGGCGTGGGCGAGGTACTTGGCTAGACGCATGCGCTCGCTAATCCTCGGCGTGGCTCATCTGCTGCCACCATTACAGGCGTCCCGTCATGCGCGCGTCGGGTCACTCCAGATCATGGACCTTCAACTGCTCGAGCAGACGCTCTCACACCACGGCGAGCCGCGCTTTCGCGCCGGCCAGGTTTGGCGGTGGGCAGCCAGGGGCGCGCAGGGGTATGAGGAGATGACGGACATCCCCGCCGGCCTGCGCGACGCGCTCGCGCGCGAGCTGCCTTTCTCGAGCGTTGCCCTCCGGAGCGAGGCGCGCTCGCGCGACGGCACCGTGAAGGCGCTCTTCAGCACCGCCGATGGGCGCCCGCTGGAGGCGGTCCTGATGCGCTACCGCGACGGGCGACGCTCGATCTGCGTCTCATCGCAGTCGGGCTGTCCGCTGACGTGCACGTTCTGTGCGACCGGCGCGATGAAGTTCGCCCGCAACCTGACCGCTTCTGAGATCGTCGATCAGGCGCTGTATTTTCGTCGCATCGAGCCGATCGACCATTGCGTGTTCATGGGGATGGGCGAGCCGATGCTGAACCTCGAGAACGTGCTCGCGGCGTGCGAGCGCCTGCCTGAGGTCGGCATAAGCCACCGGCGCACGACGATCTCGACGGTGGGCTGGATCCCGGGGATCGAACGAGTCGGCGAGCAGGACATGCCGCTGCGTCTCGCCCTCTCGCTGCACGCGGCCGAGGAATCGCTCCGCTCCGAGCTGATGCCGGTCAACGAGCGCTTCCCGCTGGCCGAGGTGATCGAGGCCTGCCGCGCCTACTACGCGCGCAGGCACCGGCGGGTGTTTGTCGAGTACGTGATGCTCGCCGGCGTGAACGACCGCTATGAGCAGGCGCTCGCGCTCGCCCGCCTTCTCTCGAGCGCCCGCGAGGGCGAGCCGGCGATCTTCAAGGTCAACCTGATCCCCTACAACCCGACCGGCTTGGGCGGGAGCGATCCCTATCAAGGCTCTACGCGCGCGTCGATAGCAGCCTTCCAGGGAGCGCTCGCAGCGCGGGGGATCCCGGCCACGGTGCGCCTGACGCGCGGCCGTGACATCGACGCGGCCTGCGGTCAGCTCGCGGCGCGGGCAGCCTAGGACTCAGCGCCGCCGCGCGCCTCGCCTGCGCGGAGCAGCCGCTCGCGCAGCTCAGCCTGAACCTCGGGTGTCGGATCCCACTGCGCGACGTCGGGAAGCTCGCCGAGGCCGCGCAGCCCGAACAGCTTCAGGAACTGGGTGCTCGTGCGGTAGAGGACCGCACCGAACTGGGAGTGGCCGGCCTGCTCGATCAAGCCACGCTCGAGCAGGGTCGCCGCCGCGGAGTCGGCGCTCACACCGCGAATGCGCGTGATCTCCGGGCGGGAGACCGGCTGCAGGTAGGCGATGATCGCCAGCGTCTCGGCCTGGGCCGGCGTCAGCGCAGCGACGCGCGCGCGCTCGAGCAGCCGCCGCGCCGCATCCTCGCTGGCGGGATCGCTGGCAAGCGTAAAGCCGCCGGCCAGCTCGCGCAGGCGGATCCCGCGGAGCCCCGGGGCATACTGCTCGGCGAGGAGCGCCAGCGCCGCGCGCACAGCCGGCTCGCCGGCCTGCGTGGCATCCGCCAGCTGCTCGGGGCTGAGGGGCTCGGCCGACAGGAACAGGAGCGCCTCGACCGTGCGCGCGAGCGCGGGTGTGTCCGCGCCCCGGGCGCCGAGCGCCTGCGCGGGAGCCTCGCGCTGCGGGGCGGGGAGCTCCGACGGGGGCGCGACCGCCTCGGCGGACTCGCTCACGCGGCTGATCCCCCGGCGCGCGCGCCGGCGGGCGCGAGCCGGGCACCCCGCGCCCGCTCGCCGAAGGCATGAATCTGGATCTCGCCGAAGCTCTCCGGCTGCTCCCAGTCGGCCTCGCCGCGCTTGTAGAGCTCGAGCAGGGCGAACAGGGTCACCGCCACCGTCATCCGGTCGGCGCCGCGAACGGCCTCATCGAAGCTGAAACTCCCGCGCCGCAGCAGGCCGCGCAGATGCGCGAGGCGCTCGGCGACC
Source organism: Solirubrobacteraceae bacterium (assembly GCA_049512215.1). GTDB lineage: Bacteria > Actinomycetota > Thermoleophilia > Solirubrobacterales > Solirubrobacteraceae > Palsa-744. The sequence goes on along the minus strand of JBEKXJ010000008.1, from coordinate 44,888 downwards.
GTGACGCGGGGCACGGAGATGTGGCGCAGGCTGATCACCGGCGGCATCAGCAGCAGCCGTCCGATTGCCTCGCCGAGCCGCTCGGGGTCCTCTGAACCGTCAGGCGGCGCTACGACGGCGCGGCGCAGGCTGCCGGGCAGCGGGGCCGAGCGGAAGCGAACGCCGTGCTCATGCGCGAGCAGCTCGCGCAGGTGCGCAGAGGCGGCGCGGTAGCGCTGAGCGTCGAGCATCCTCGCCAGGAGCTCCTCGGCTGCCTGCTCGGGCTCGATGTCGAGGAGCTCCTCATCCTCACCGCTCAGCATCAGTCTCGACTTGAGCTCGAGCAGTGCGGCGATGAGCACGATGAACTCGGTCGCTGCATCGAGGTCGAGCTCCCCGCGCCGCTCCAGCTCGTCGAGGTAGGCGAGCACGACCTCCGCGAGCTGGAGCTCGAGCAGATCCACCTCTTTGCGCAGGACGAGCGTCAGGAGCAGGTCGAAAGGACCGCTGAAGATCTCAAGATCGAGCTCGAGCGCGGCGAGGCTTGTGCCGGCGCCGAGGCGGGAGTCATCGGCAGGGCTCATGTGCTCACCGTAGCGTCCGTCCCCGACGGGCCGCCGGCGGGCTCGTGCCGGGGCGGGCCCACGCCCCGGCGAGGGGGCCCCACGCCCATGCGCTCGCGCACGTCGGCGAGCGTCTGGGCGGCCATCGCCTGCGCGCGCTGCGCCCCCTCTTCGAGGATCGACTCCAGCGCAGGCTCCTCAGCGCGGATGCTCTCGTAGCGCTCGCGTACCGGGCCCAGAAAGGCGACCACCGAGGCAGCCACGGCGGTCTTGAAGTCACCGTAGCGCGCCTGCGCGAACTCCGATTCGATCGCGGCCGGGTCCTCGCCGCGGACCGCGGCGAGGATCTCGATCAGGTTCGTGATGCCGGGCTTCTCGGCGGCACGGCGTACCTCGCTGCCGGAGTCGGTGACGGCGCTCTTCAGCTTTTTATCGATCGTCTTCGGCTCATCGAGAACGTAGACCGTGCCCTGCTCGCCGCCTCCGGTCGTGGACATCTTCCGCGTCGGGTCCTGAAGGTCCATGATCCTCGCGCCGACCTCGGGGATGCGGTGCTCAGGCACGACGAGCACCTCCTCGCCCGCTGCGAACCTCGCGTTGAAGCGCCGCGCGACGTCGCGCATCAGCTCCAGATGCTCGCGCTGATCCTCGCCCACGGGGACCTCCCGCGCGCGATAGGCGAGCACGTCGGCCGCCTGTAGCACCGGATAGAGCAGCAGGCCGGCCGAGACGAGCTCCCGCTGCGCTTGCGACTTGTCGCGGAACTGGTGCATCCGCTGCAGCCGGCCGAGCTCGGTGACGCTGCTCAAGAGCCAGGTCAGCTCTGTGTGCTCGGGCACATCGCTCTGGCGGAAGAGCGTGCAGCGCGCCGGCTCGAGCCCAGCGGCCAGCAGGATCGCGGTCGTGTCATATAGGCGCTCGCGCAGCTCGGCCGGGTCGTAGGCGACCGTGATCGCGTGGAGGTCGACGATGCAGAAGATGCCCTCGCCCCGCTGCTGGCTTGAGACGTAGTGGGCGATCGCCCCGATGAAGTTCCCGAGGTGCTTGCGTCCGGTGGGCTGGATGCCCGAGAAGATGCGCACTTTTCACAGAGCCTGGCGGATGACGGGGCGCTTGGCCGCCGCCACCTCGTCCAGGCGACGCACGGGCGTCGCGTAGGGCGCGCTCCTCGCGATCTGCGGGTCCTCGGCGGCCTCTGCAAGGATCGCGGCGATGGCCTGCGCGAACGCGTCGAGGGTCTCCCTCGTCTCGGTCTCGGTCGGCTCGACCATCAGCGCCTCCTCCACCAGCAGCGGGAAATAGACAGTCGGCGGATGGAAGCCGAAGTCCAGCAGCCGCTTGGCGAGGTCGAGCGTCTTGATCTGAAGGCCGCGCCTCATCGGGCCACCGGAGAGCACGAACTCGTGCATGCACAGCTCTCCGTAGGCGAGCGGGAGATGCTCGGCAAGTGGCGGATCGGTGGTCTGGCTCAGGCGCGCACGCAGGTAGTTCGCGTTGAGCACGGCCGTTTCTGAAGCATCCTTCAAGCCGTCGGCGCCGAGCGAGCAGATGTAGGCATAGGCGCGGACGAAGCAGCCGTAGTTGCCCTGAAACCCGCGCAGGCGCCCGATCGATCTCGCCAGCGAGTAATCGAGCTCGAAGGCGCCCTCAGCGTTGCGCACGACCAGCGGCTGGGGCAGGAACGGCGCGATGCGCTCGGAGACCGCGATCGGGCCGGAGCCCGGGCCACCTCCTCCGTGGGGCTGGGTGAACGACTTGTGCAGGTTGAAGTGGACGATGTCGAAGCCCATGTCGCCGGGCCGCGAGAGCCCCATGATCGCGTTGAGGTTGGCGCCGTCGTAGTAGAGGGTCGCCCCGACCCCGTGGACGATCTCCGCGATCTCCCCGATATTCGGGTCGAACAGCCCGAGCGTGTTCGGATTCGTGAGCATCAGGCAGGCCACGTCCCCGTCGGCCTTGGCCCTGAGGTCATCGATGTCCACGCCGCCCTGCGCGTTGGTCGCAAGCTTGACGACCTGCAGCCCGGCCATCGTGACCGTCGCCGGGTTCGTCCCGTGCGCGGTGTCGGGAGTGAGCACCTTGCGGCGCGTCTCGCCGCGATCCTCGTGGTAGGCACGGGTGAGCAGCACGCCCGCGAGCTCACCGTGGGAGCCGGCCGATGGCTGCAGCGAGACGTGCGCCAGCCCGGAGATCTCGGCGAGGGCACGCTGCAGGTTCCACATCAGCTCGAGCGCCCCCTGCGCGCGCTCGGGATCCTGGAGCGGGTGCAGCCGCGCGTGGCCCGGAAGCGCGGCGACCCGCTCGTGCAGGCGGGGGTTGTGCTTCATCGTGCACGAGCCCAGCGGGTAGAAGCCTGAGTCCAGATCGAAGTTGCGCTTGGAGATGCCGACGTAGTGGCGCACGATCTCGGGCTCTGAGACCTCCGGCAAACGTGGCGGCTCGCTGCGGCGAAAGCGTGCCGGCAGCAGCGTTTCGGCGTCGAGCTCGGGCACTTCCAGCGGCGGGCAGACAAACGCGCGGCGTCCGGACCCGCCCTTCTGGAAGATCGTCGTGGCGGGTTCACGCTGAAGCAGCGTGGTCGCAAACCGCGGATCCTGGGAGCCGGGCTGGGCTGCGCCTTGCCCTGCCCGGGCAGGGCGGCCGCTGATCGCTGGATCTGCGTGCAGATGGTTCTCGTCGATCGTGCTCATACGGCCACCGCCGCCTCGCGCTCGGCCGCGATCGCGAGCCCGAGCACCTCGGCAAGGCGATCGATGTCGGCCCGGGTGCGCCGCTCGGTGATCGCGACCAGCAGACCGCCCCGATCGGCCTCGCGGCCGGTGAGCGCGTGCAGGTCAACGCCGGGGTTGACGCCCGCTCCTGCGCAGCGCCGCCTGACCGCCGCGACATCGACGTCCAGGCGGAGCGCGAACTCGCGGATCACGGGCTGCTCGTGAAGCTTCTCGACGCCCGCGAGCCCCACGAGGGTCTCGCGCGCGTAGTGCGTGCGCGCGAGCAGCAGCTCGCCCAGCTCGGCGATCCCGCGGCGGCCGAGCCAGCTCAGGTAGACGACCCCGGCCAGCGCGTTGAGCGCCTGCGCCGTGCAGATGTTCGACGTCGCTTTCTCGCGTCGGATGTGCTGCTCGCGGGTCTGCAGCGTGAGCACGAAGCCACGCCGTCCGTCCACGTCGATCGTCTCACCGGCGATTCGCCCCGGCATGCGCCGCAGGTACTCCTCACGGGCGGCGAACAGGCCGAAGGAAGGTCCCCCGAAGTCGAGCCTGTTGCCCAGCGGCTGGCCCTCCCCCACGGCCACGTCCACCCCGCACTCGCCGGGCGGCTTGAGGATCCCGAGCGTGATCGGATCCACATGGGCGACGACGACCGGGGGCGCTCCCGCGGAGGTCCCATCGCGCGCGGCGAGCGTCCCGGGCGCCGGACCGTCCGTGCCCGGCGGACGAGCAGGCCCGCCGCTCGCCTTCGCGGGGGCGGCCTTCGCGGCGGCGGCCTTCGCGGCGGCGGCCTTCGCGGCGGCGGCCTTCGCGGCGGCGCTCAGGGCGGCCGCGTCCTCGACCGCGCCGTAGAAGTTGGGCTGGGCGAAGATCGCGGCGCTCGTGTCGGCGTCGATCGCCCGCGCCCACGCTTCGGGGTCTGTGACGCCGTCGCGCAGCGGGACCTCGACGACCTCCATTCCGTAGCCGTGGGCTTGGGTGCGGACCGTCTCGATCGCGTGCGGGTGAAGCCCGCGGCTGAGGACCAGGCGGCCTCTGCCGTTGTGGAGCTTCGCCAGATAACAGGCCGCCGCGACCGCGGAGGGACCCTCATAGACCGATCCGTTTGACACCGGCAGGGCAGTCAGCTCGGAGATCGCCGTCTGGTACTCGAACATAACCTGCAGCCCGCCCTGGGAGACCTCGGGCTGGTAGGGGGTGTAGGGCGTGAGGAACTCCGAGCGCCCCGTCAGCATGTCGATCAGCGCGGGCACGTAGTGGTCGTACATGCCGGCCCCCAGGAAGCTCAGCTCGTCCTCGGCGCTCGTGTTGCGCGCGGCGAGCGCCCGCAGATGCTCATAGACATCCTGCTCGGGGAGCCCCGCGGGAAGATCGAGCATCCGGCGCAGACGCACGCCTTCAGGAATCTGGCGGTCGAAGAGCTCCTGCACGGAGGAGACACCGATCACGGCGAGCATCGCCTCGAGGTCCGTTTCTGTGATGGCCGTGTAGCGACTCAACTGGCAATAACCCTAGCCACCGAGCGTGGCTGTGTAGGAGTCGGCGTCAAGCAGCGCCTCGCGCTCGGAGGAGTCGGCGAGGCGCACCTTGACGAGCCAGCCCTCTCCGTAGGGGTCCTCGTTGATCGCGGCGGGATTATCCGCGAGGGCCTCGTTCACCTCGACGACCTCCCCCGAGAGCGGGGCGACGACGTCGGAGACCGCCTTCACCGACTCGACCTCGGCGTAGGGGGCGTCCTTGGTGAGGGTCGCACCGAGCGAGGGCGGGTCGAAGAACACGACCTCACCCAGCGCATCCTGGGCGTACCAGGTGATTCCGAGCGTGGCCTCTTCGGGCTCGGCGGGATCGATCCGCGCCCAGTCGTGCTCGGGGTGGTAAAGCAGGTCCGCGGGGTAGCTGGCCTCGGCCATTTAGGAGCCCTTTCGGTAGAGCGGCTTCTCCTTGACTACGGCGGGGCGCATCTTGCCACGAACGTCGATCTCCAGTCTGGTCCCGACGGCGGACCGCTCGCCCGGCACGTAGGCAAGGCCGATGCCGGCCTGCAGGCAGGGCGAGAAGGTGCCACTCGTGACGACGCCGCCGCCCACGACGCGATTCCCCCGGCGGGGGATGCCCGGCCCCTCGATCGTGAACGCGACGAGCTTCTCGGCCGGCCCGCTCGCGCGCACGGCACGCACGGCCTGCGAGCCGATGAAGCCGCTGTCCTCCTTGCAGCACCAGCCGAGTCCCGCTTCGATCGGTCCGCGCTCGAGCATCAAATCGTTGCCGTAGAGGTGAAAGCAGGCCTCCAGGCGCAGGGTGTCACGCGCCGCCAGCCCCGCCGGAACGGCGCCTCGATGCACGATCTCATCCCACAGGGCGGGCGCGTCCTCGGGGCGGCAGAGGAGCTCGACACCGTCCTCGCCCGTGTAGCCCGTGCCGCAGACGAGCACATCCGCGCCGGCCAGCCGCCGGCTCGCGGCGGTCATGCGCGCGGGCAGCGGCGCGTCCGCGAACGCCTGAACGGTCTCCCGCGCGAGCGGGCCCTGGACGGCGAGCATCGCGTAGTCCTCGAGCCTGTCGGTGATCTGAACATCGGCGAACTGGTGCGCGTGCTCTGCGAACCATTCGAGGTCGCGCGAGTGGTTGGCTGCGTTGGTGACCGTCAGATAACGCTCGCAGTCGAGGCGGTAGGTGAAAAGGTCGTCGAGCACCCCGCCGTCCTCCCGGCAGAGCACGCTGTATTGAGCGCCCCCGAGCGGGATCTTCGCGACGTCGTTTGAGAGCAGTCGCTGCAGCAGCGCCAGGGCCTGGGGCCCGGCCGTTTCGATCTCGCCCATGTGCGAGACGTCGAAGATGCCGCACGACTCGCGTACCGCCATGTGCTCCTGGCGCACGCCGAGATAGGAGACCGGCATCTCCCAGCCTGCGAACTCCACGAGCTTCGCGCCCGCGGCGCGGTGACGCTCGAACAAGGGGGTGCGGTTCAGCAGCGGCAGGGCGCCTGAGGACATGATCCCAGGCTAGCGAAGCTCCTTTTCAGGAGAACCCGCGGTCGCTCGGCCTTCGGGCGAGGAGCCGGATAGACGCCGGGGAGGAGTGCTTGCCGCGAAGGCGCCCCTCAGCGCAGGAAGGGAGGGACGTCGATGTCGTCGTCTGAGATCTCGAGCGTCGAGCGCTGGCGGTCGCTGATGCGCGGGCCGCGGTCGGGGCGCTGAGAGCGGCTGTCGCGGCGGGCTGCGCGGCCGGGGCGGTGGTCGAAGCCGGTGCCGATCACCGTGACCCGCACGTCGTCGGTCATGCTCTCGTCGATGACCGCTCCGAAGATGATGTTCGCGTTCGGGTCGGCCGCGTTCTGGATGATCTCGGCCGCATCGTTGACCTCGAACAGGCCCAGGTCCTTGCCGCCGGTGATGTTCAGGAGGATGCCGGTGGCGCCGTCGACGGACTCTTCCAGCAGCGGCGAGGAGATCGCCACCTTGGCGGCATCCCCGCAGCGGTTCTCACCGCTGGCGGTGCCGATCCCCATGAGGGCCGAACCGGCGTCCTGCATGATCGTACGGACATCGGCGAAGTCGAGGTTGATGAGTCCGGGGATCGTGATCAGGTCGGTGATGCCCTGCACGCCCTGGCGCAGGATATTGTCGGCCTCGCGGAAGGCGTCGAGCATCGAGGTGCGCCGCTCGACGACCGCGAGCAGCTTCTCGTTGGGGATCACTATCAGCGTGTCGACGACCTCGCGCAGGCGTTCGATACCCTCTGTTGCCTGACGCCCGCGCTGGGAGCCCTCGAAGTCGAACGGGCGCGTGACGACGCCGACCGTGAGCGCACCGATCTCGTTCTTGGCGATCTCGGCGATCACGGGCGCGGCCCCGGAGCCGGTCCCGCCGCCCTCGCCCGCCGTCACGAAGACCATGTCGGCGCCCTTCAGTGCCTCCTTGATGTCGTCGCGCGACTCCGAGGCTGCAGCGAGCCCGACGTCGGGGTTGGCTCCCGCGCCGAGTCCCTTTGTCGACTCGTGGCCTATGTTCAGCTTGATGTCCGCATCGCACATGGCCAGCGCCTGGGCATCGGTGTTGGCCGCTATGAACTCGACTCCGCGAAGGCCGGCATCGACCATGCGGCTGACCGCGTTGGTTCCCCCGCCGCCGACGCCGACGACCTTGATGACCGCCAGGTAGCTTCCGCTGCTGCTCTCCATAATGGTTCTGTCCGAAGCCTTCACTAGGAATTTAGGGTTCGCAGCATACTGGTCATCGAACCGCCAGGACGCGCACGTTATGCAGGGAACTTCGCCCTGTCAACGAGAACGCCCAGTCTCGCAACAATCGTTGCAGATCGGCGAACTCTCGACCACTGCCCGAGGATCGCGCTCAAGGTAGGGTAAACCTCAAGTAGAGGATGAGGTGATTCAGCCGCCAGCGGCCGCGGCGGCAGCTGGCGATTCACTGCCGGCCGCCGGCGTTTCCGAGCCGCTGCCCGAGCCCGCTTGCGGTGTGCTGCTCGGCGGGGGGGCCGAGCTGCCCGCGGGTTCGCCCGCCGTCGTGGACCCTCCCCCGGCGGTGGCGGCCACGAGACCCCCCGCGAGGGCCGCCACGGTCGATTCCGAGCTGCTCAGCGGTTCGCCGCCCGGCGCAATGGTCGCGGCCGTGCCCGGCGGCGCCACGCCTGCCGGGAAGCCGGCGGCAGGACGTTCGGGCAGGCGCACATCGACGTATGAAGCTCCCTGAGAGCTGCGGTCCGCCAGGACCCGGGCGAGCGAGAGCCACTTGGCGTTGGGGCGCGTCGCGTCGCCGAAGTAGGCGAGCAGGCCGCCGTGCATTACGACGGTCAGCCCGCGGGGGCCCGTGAACGCGCGCACCACCTCCTTCGCGAGCGGCGCCGGGGCGGCGCCGAGAACCGTCAGGGCCGCACGCAGGCTCGGATCCTCCACGCTCTGTCCGGGCGCGGGCTGCGAACGCGCACCGAGGGCCGGCAGCGAACTCGAGAGAAGCGCGGGACCGAGCACCACCCCGTCGGCGGCCACAGACGTGCGTCCGCCCGGCGCCTGCAGGGCGGCGACGGGCAGCTGCTCGATCACCCGGATTCTGAGACCGTGCGGGAAGCTCGCAGCGGCCCGCACTTCGCGCACAACCCGAAACGGGCTGACAGCGACGCGCAGGATGCCGGTGCGTACGTCGAGCGTGCTCATCCGTCGCGCCGCGCGGTCGAGACTCGCTTCTATTTCCCGGGCGTAGGGGCCGCGCACACCGGCGATCTGCACATGCTCGACGGAAACGAGCGGCGAGTCGCGCAGCCACAGCCAGCCGCCGAGGAGCAGCGGCGTGCCCGCCAGCGCGCCAAGGAGAGCAAGACGCAGCCGTCGGCGCGCCCGGAGAGGCCCGAACCACCCGGAGATCAGCGCGAGGAGGCCCGCCGGCGCCTTGCGGGCACGCCAGCGTCGAGGCCGGCGCGACCCCTGAGCACCGCTCGCGCCGAACGATCGGCCTGAGGGGGCGGCGAGGGAGCGGGCCATTGCACAGCTCTTTCGACCCCCGGGATCGAATCCCTCGCGCGATCTACCAGGGGAAGCTCACAGCGCCCAGCGTCTGCACCTCCGGCTCGAGCTCGACGCCGAAGCACTCGAGCACCCGGCGCCGGCCCTCCGCCATCACGGCGAGCACATCGGCGGTGCTGGCCGTGCCGGTGTTCTCGATGAAGTTCGCGTGCTTGGGGGCGAAGCGCGCGCCACCGACCGTCAGCCCGGCGGCACCTGCCGCCGCCAGCAGCAGACCCGCGGCGCGCCCCTCGGCGAGCGGACTCTCGGGGTTCTTGAAGGTCGAGCCGAACGTCTTGATCCCCTGCGGCTGGGCCTCGTGACGGCGGGCGCGCATGGAGGCGAGCGTGGCCCGGATCAGCTCGGGGTCCGCGGGGGTCAGATGCAGGGCCGCGCGCGCGAGGATCTCCCCTTCGGTGAGGCTCGAGCGGCGGTAGCCGAGCCCGAGCTCCACCGGGAGCCGGCGATCGATCCCGGCGGCGCTCACGATGTCCACCCACTCGAGCACGCGGGCGAGCTCGCCGCCGTACGCGTTTGCGTTCATTCTCACCGCGCCTCCGACCGTCCCGGGGATGTTGACTCCGAACTCGATCCCCGAGAGGCCCGCCCGCGCGGCGCGTGCGGCCACCGCGGGCAGCCTGGCGCCACCCCCGCAGAGGATCCTCTGCCCCTCGACGTCGATCGCGCTCAGGTCGCGGTCGAGCTTGACGACGAGCCCCGCGACGCCCTCGTCGGCGACGAGCAGGTTCGAGCCGGAACCAACCACGCTGACCGGGAGCCCGGCGGGCGATTGCCGCCTCGCCCATGCGAGCAGCTCGCGCAGCTCCGCCTCGCTGCCGGCGCGCGCGAAGAACTCGGCCGGGCCGCCCGTTCGCACGGTCGTCAGGCGGGCGAGCGGGAAGTTCGACCTCACGCCCGCCGGCGGGTCGGCGGCGTTCATGAGCCCACCAGCATGCGGCCCAGCAGATCGACGTCTCCGGCACCCATCACCACGCACAGCTCGCCATCGCCGAGGAGGCCCTGGAGAACCGGCTCGGCCTCGGCGAACGTGGGCAACCAGTAGACGGGCCTGCCCCCGGCGGCGTCCGCGGTCGCCTCGGCGATGAGCAGCCCGCTGACTCCCGGGAAGTCCTCGACGCGCTCGCGTGCCGGATAGACGTCGAGCACCACGCTCACGTCCGCAGCCGCGATTGCGACTCCGAAGTCGCGCGCGAGCAGCAGGCTGCGTGAATATAGATGTGGCTGGAAGACCGCCACCAGCCGCCTTGGCTCGAACGTGCGCGCCGCCGCCAGAGTGGCCGCGACCTCGGTCGGGTGGTGGGCGTAGTCGTCGTATACGAGTGCCCCGCGGGCGCTCCTGCCGAGCAGCTGAAAGCGCCGAGCTGCACCGCGAAAGCCCGCCAGGCCCGCGATCGCAGCATCGGGATCGGCATCGGCGAGGCGGGCGGCTTCGAGCGCCCCGGCGGCGTTGATCGCGTTGTGCGCGCCGGGGACCGCCAGCGAGACCTCCCGCCCACGCCAGGCGAAGCGTGAGCCGCCCGCGGTGAGGGTCAGATCCTGCACGTCATAGGGCTCCACGGAGCCGCCCCGCAGCTCAAGCAACTCGGGACGGTCCCAGATCACCGCGGCTCGCGGCTCGAGCAGGAACTCGCGGAAGGCCTCGCGCAACTCGGCGAGCGAGCGGTAGGTCGAATGGTGGTCGAGCTCGATGTTCGTGAGCACGGCGATCTCCACATCGAGGCTGAGCATCGATCGGTCCGACTCGTCGGCCTCCACCACCAGCCAATCTCCAGGCGCCCATTCGGCGTTGGGCAGATCGGCTGCGACCGACCCGCCCACGAGCCAGCCCGGCTGAAGCCCGGCGGCTCGCAGGGCGTGCACGAGCATCGAAGCGGTCGTCGTCTTTCCGTGGGTGCCGGCCACCGCGATCGTCCGCCTCAGCGCCGTCAGCTCTGCCAGCAGCTCCGCGCGAGGCCGCTCAGGTATCCCCCGCCCGCGCGCCTCGCGCCGCTCGACGTTCCCCGGGGGAACGGCCGAAGAGTAGATGAGCTCGACCGCCGGCCCCTCGGGCAGGTTCTCGGCGGCATGCCCGATGCTCGCCTCCAGGACCCCTTCGGCGCGCAGGCGTTCCAGGTAGCTGCTGCCGAGGGCATCCGAGCCGCTGACCTGCGCCCCGAGCGCATGCGCCACGCGCGCGTATCCGCTCATCCCGGCGCCGCCGACGCCGACGAAGTGAAGCCGCCGTCCCTCCCAGGGTCGCTCGCTCGTGCTCATCCGGCGGCCTCGAGCAGCTCGCGCGCCACCTCCGCGGCGGCCTCGGGGCGCGAGAGGCTGCGAGCGGCCGCGGCCATGGCCGCCAGGCGCGGATGGTCGCCGAGCAGCTTCTGGACCTCCGCGAGCAGCCGCGGGGGGGTCAGCTCGGCGTCCCTGATCACGACCGCCGCCCCCCCGTCGGACATCCAGCGGGCATTCTCGCTCTGGTGGTCGCCGGTGGCGTGGGGATAGGGAATGAGGATCGCGGGCAGGCCATGCGCGGCGATCTCGAACACCGACCCTCCGGCTCGTGCGACCGCGAGGTCGCACGCCGCGAGCGCTTCGGCGAATTCCGCCAGGTCGAGGTACTCACGCAGCTCATAGCCCGATCGAAGCTCACGCCCGGCGAGCTCGGCGTAGTCGCGGCGGCCACACACGTGCAGGACCCGGAAGTCGCCGTCCATGAACGCATCGACGGCTGCCGAGTTGATCGAGCGCGCGCCCAGCGAGCCTCCGAAGACGAGCACGCATGTCTCTGAAGGGCCGATCCCAATGCGCTCGCGTGCGCCAAGCCGATCGCTGCAAGGCGGCGGCACTGGACGGCCGGTCACCCGGTAGCGGGGGGCGGCGCGGCCGGCGAGCGGGAATGCGAGGCAGACGCGCCGCGCGAACGGGGCGAGCATCCGGTTGGTCAGGCCAAGATGGCTGTCGGCCTCGGCGAGGACGATCGGGATGCGCAGCGTAAGCGCGGCCAGGCCGACGGGCCCGGCGACGTAGCCGCCTGCGCCCAGCACAGCGTCGGGCTGCAGCCGCGCCAGCAGAGCGCGTGCCCTGGGGACCGCGCTGGCGGCCAGTGCGAGTGCCCGCAGAGCGCGGCGCGGGCTCGAGCGGCTGAGGCCCTCCACCGAGATCGCATGCAGCTGATAGCCCGCGGCGGGCACGAGCTCTGCCTCGGCGCGATCGGCCCCGATGAAGCTGACCTCGGCCCCCTCAGCCCGCAGCGCGTCCGCCACTGCGAGCGCCGGCACCACGTGCCCAGCGGTCCCGCCTGCGGCGATCACGATCCTCCTCGGCGCTCCGGTCACGGTCCAATCGTGCCGGTTCCGGGGAGCGGGCGTCGGGCGAGCGACGGCGCGAGGGCGCCACGGCGCGAACGTGCGCGGTGCCGCCGGCCGCGACGTTCAGCAGGAGGCCCATCGACGCCATCATCACGATCAGGCTGCTGGAGCCGTATGAGACGAAGGGCAGCGGCACGCCCGTCAACGGGGCGAGCCCGAGCACCGCGAACACGTTCAGGATCGCCTGGGAAAGGATCAGCGCGGTCACGCCGACGGCGATCAGGGCGCTGTAGAGGCTGCGCGCCGCCCGCGCCGCGCGCAGGCCCGCATATGCGATCAGCCCGTAGAGGAACAGCAGCGCACAGACCCCGACAACGCCGAGCTCCTCGGCGATCACGGCGAGGATGAAGTCGGTCGGTGCCTCGGGCAGGTAGAAGATCTTCTGGACCGACTCGCCCGGCCCGACCCCGACCAGGCCCCCCGAGCCGATCGCGATCTGTCCCTGCACGGCCTGAAAGCCGCTGCCCGCGGCGTGCGCCCAAGGGTCCATGAACGAGGTTAGGCGCGCCCGCGCGTAGGGGCGCACGAGCGCGTAGAGGAAGACCACGGCGAGCACCGCGCCGGCGATGAGCCCCAGCTTGCGCATCGGGATCCCGGCCGCGATCAGCAGCGCGCTTGTCGTGAAGGCGATCACCATCGCGGTGCCGACGTCGGGCTGGGTGAAGACGAGCAGGCAGGCAGCGCCGACGACGATCAGCAGTGGCTTGGTGAGCTCGCGCAGGTCATGCACGCGCTGCGGGCGCTTCGCGAGGAGCGTGGCGGCATAGAGCACAAGCGCGAGCTTCATGAGCTCCGAGGGCTGGAACTGGAGTGCTCCTGGGCCTATCCAGCGACGCGCTCCGTTGACGCTCACTCCCACGTGGGGAACGTGCACGGCGAGCACCAGCACGAAGGAGCAAATGAGCAGCGGCGCGGTGAAGCTCTGCACTTTCGAGACGCCGTCGCGCGCCAGCACGCTCATGAGGACAAGGCCGATCGCGCCGTAGAGGAGATACTTGACCAGGTAGGCGCTGCCGTTGCCTTGCCCCTGCAGCACGCTCGTCGCCGAGGAGGCGCTGTAGACCATCACGGCCCCGAACGCGAGCAGGCACAGCGTCGCCGTGAGCAGGATGCGGTGCTCGAGCGGCTGACGGCTCTTCGCGGCCGCTCTTCCTCCCCCGCGTTTACCAAGGCGCCGCCGACGGTCCCCGGGGGGCTGGGAACGCCGTGCGGCGGCTGCTGGCATCTCGTCTCACTTCGACGCCCACCCGCAAAAGCCTCCCCGCGCCCGCAGGGCCGTGTTGCGCCTGCGCTCAGACGCCCCTGCTCTGACGGTAGATCGTGAATCCGATCGCGCCGCAGATTGAAGCGACGATCCAAAAGCGCAGGATGATCTTCGTCTCAGACCAGGCCTTCAGCTCGAAGTGATGGTGGATCGGCGCCATCAGAAAGACCCGCTTGCGGGTCATCTGAAAGGAGATGACCTGGATCACCACCGAGAGGGCCTCGATCACGAAGATCCCACCGAGCAGGATCAACAGCACCTCGGTCTTCGTCATCACCGCCAGCCCCGCGATCGCGCCACCGAGACCGAGCGAACCTGTGTCACCCATGAAGATCGTCGCCGGGAAGGCGTTGAACCAGAGAAAGCCGATGCAGGCGCCCACCAGGCAGCCCGCGAGCATCGCCAGGTCGAAGTCCCCCGCCAGGAACGTGATGCCGATGTAGGCGAGCAGCACGATCGCCGCGCAGCCGGCGGCGAGGCCGTCGAGGCCATCGGTGAGGTTGACCGCGCTGGTCGTGCCCGCGACGACGAGATAGATCAGCAGCGGGTAGAGCGGGCCGAGGTCGATGTGGTAATCGACGAAACGCAGCCACAGCGTCGGCTCGAGGTGTGCCTCGTACCTGGCGATGAACCACAGGCCGAGTGATATCGCGATCGTCACGCCGAGCTTCGTCCGCGCCCGCAGCCCGAGCGAGCGGCGCCTGATCAGCTTCGTGTAGTCGTCGGCGAAACCCAGCAGAGCGCAGGCGATCGCCGCTCCGAACACGCCGACGGAGCGCCATTCGTAGTCGCTGAGGATCAGGAACGAGACGGACACGGCGATGAAGACGATCACGCCGCCCATCGTCGGGGTGCCCGCCTTCTCGTGATGACCCTCGGGGCCATCCTCGCGGATGTGCTGGCCGAACTCGCGCTCGCGCAGGAACTCGATGAACTTGGGGCTCAGGAAGATGCAGATGAGCAGCGCCGCGGTGCCCCCGAACAGGATCCGTCCCATTCAGCGCCGCCCTGGGCGGGCGTAGGGCCGGGGCCCGCCGGCATCGGCCGGGTGCTCGCCGATCCGCTCGGGCTCGGCTCCGAGGGCCTGGGCCACGCGCTCGAGCCCGACGCCGCGCGAGGCCTTCACGAGCACGGTGTCACCGTCTTTGATCAGCCTTTGCAGCAGCTCCACGGCTGCCGGTGCATCGGGAACCGAGTGCGCCTCCCCGGCGAACGTCGCGAGCATCTCGCTCGCCAGCGGACCTACGGTCACGAGCAGGTCGACTCCCTGCGCGCTCGCATATCCGCCGATCTCGCGATGGAAGTCGCGCGCTCGGGACCCGAGCTCGAGCATGTCGCCGAGCACGGCCACGCGACGGCCGGTGGCCGTCGCCGCGAGGTCATCGATCGCAGCGCGCATGGACATGGGGTTGGCGTTGTAGCAGTCGTCGATCAGCACGACCCCGCCCGGGAGGGCGAGCCGCTCGCCGCGGGACGCCGAGAAGCGCACCTCCAGGCGCCCCTCGCGGCTCACCCCCAGTGCCCCCGCGGCCGCTACGGCAGCGAGCAGGTTGCGCAGCTGGTGAGCGGCGCCGAAGGACGGATGCAGGCTGATGGTCTCGCTCCCACGCGCGATCACCAACCGCCCGTCGGCGCGTGCCTCGAGCAGTGCGACGTCGCCGCCGTCACCGAACGTGACGGTGCGCACGTCCGCCCGCAGGTGGCGCGCGAGCAGCGGCTCGTCGACCGGGATCACGGCCGTGGCACCCGCCGCGAGGCCCGCGATCAGCTCGGCCTTGGCTGCCGCGACCGCCTCCAGCGATCCGAGCAGCTCGAGGTGAGCCGGGCCGACATTCACGATCACAGCGACCTCGGGCTGTGCGATCTCGGCGAGCTCGGCGATCTGACCTGCGCCGCGCATGGCCAGCTCCAGCACAAGCGCCTCGGTCTCGCGCGGGGCGGCGAGCAGCGCGAGCGGCAAGCCGATCTCCGTGTTGAAGTTCGCCGGGCTACCGAACGTGCGCAGCGCGCCGGCGGAGCGAGCCGCGAGGCCGTTCCGCTCGCCCGCGCCCCTCGGAGCGGGCGAGCTGCCGGAGAGGATCGCTGCGAGAATGTCCTTGGTCGAGGTCTTGCCAGTCGAGCCGGTGATCGCCACGACCTTCGTACCGGCGGCTCGGAGCTCCGTTCGCCAGGCACGCGCGAGCGCCTGCAATCCTGCCAGCGGGTCCGGATGGCTGAGCACGGCCGCGCCGCCGCTCATCCGGGCCGCCGCCCGCGCATGCTCCGGCGCCACCAGCACGCCCCAGGCGCCCGCCTGCAATGCCCGGCCGGCATACTCGCCGCCGTCCACATTCTCGCCGGGGAGACCTACGAACAGCCTGCCCGCGGTCAGCTCGCGCGAGTCGACCGTGGCCCCCCGCGGCCCAGCTTGGCGCCCCGGCGCCCCGGCCCCGGAGAGAAGGCGCGCTCCGGCTGCGCGGGCGACCCGCTCGGGCTCCCAGCTTCTCATGCTCCCCCCATCGGGGGTGCGCCGCCCACGAGCAGAGGGCTGCCGGGAGCGCTCACGCCGTGGCCCTCGCCGGAGGATCGGCGGTCTGTTCGGCTCGGAGGGCGAGGAGCGCCTCTCTGGCGACAGATGTGTCGTCGAAGGGGATCTTGCGCCCGTCGGCGAGCTCCTGCCCCTGCTCGTGGCCCTTCCCGGCGATCACGACCACGTCGCCGTCTCGCGCTGAGGCGATCGCCTCGCCGATCGCCGCGCGCCGATCGGCGATCGCCCGCACCGGCGGCGCCTGTGCGCCCGCCAGACGGCCCGGGCTCCGATCGACGCGCGCCACCCCCCGCATGATCTCGGTGATGATCTGCTCGGGGTCCTCCGAGCGGGGGTTGTCTGAGGTGACAAGGACGACCTCTGCCAGGCGGGCGGCGATCTCGCCCATCAACGGCCGCTTGGCGCGATCGCGGTCGCCGCCGGCTCCGAATACGCAGACGACGCGGCCCCCCCTGCGCTCGCCGGATGCCAGGAGCTCGCGCGCGGCGCGAAGGACGTTCTCGAGCGAGTCCGGTGTATGCGCGTAGTCTACGAGCACCGCGAAGTCCTGGCCGCAGTCGACCGGCTCGAAGCGCCCGGGTACGTGAACGCCGCACTCGAGCGCTGCCAGCAGGAGATCGAGCTCGCCCCCGAGCTCGTGCACGGCCGCGAGCGCACCCAGGGCGTTGGCAACGTTGAAGCCGCCGGGCATCGGGAGCGCGGCCTCGCGCTCCCCCGCAGGGGTGCGCAGCGTGAACCGGCACCCGCCGAAGCCGCAGCGCAATCCCACCGCGCTGTAGTCGCCGGGCGCTTCCACGGCGAACGTGCGTGCGCCCTCGATCTCCGACGCGAGCCGCCGCCCGTAGGGATCGCCGATGTTCACGACGCTCACCCCCGGCGGCTCCGCGAGCGGGGCGCCCGACGCCGCGATCGACCTCGTTCCCCCGGCGCCTGAGCCGAACAGCCGCCGCTTCGCCTGGAAGTAGTCCTCCATCGTGTCGTGGAAGTCGAGATGATCCTGGGTCAGGTTCGTGAAGATCGCCGCAGCGAAGTGGACCGCATCTGTTCGCCCGAGCTCGAGCGCGTGCGAGGAGACCTCCATCGCACACGCACGGTCGCCGGCTTCGAGCATTTCCTGAAAGCCCGCCTGCAGCTCGATTGCCTCCGGCGTCGTCCGCTGCAGCGGCCGCTCGCTGCCGCCGACCACCGACTTGACCGTGCCGAGTAGCCCGCACTGCTCGCCGCTCGCCTCCATCAGCGCCCGCACCAGGTAGGCGGTTGTGGTCTTTCCGTTCGTCCCCGTGACCCCCACCACGCGCAAGCGAGCGGTCGGATCGCCGTAGAAGCGCGCCGCCAGGGTCGCCATCGCCGCTCGGGCGGACTCGACCAGCAGCTCGGGTACGCCCAGACCGAGCGGCCGTTCGACGACGAGTGCACCCGCGCCGTGGGCCACGGCCTCGGCGGCGAAGTCATGGCCGTCGCTCGCAAAGCCGCTCACGCAGAAGAAGAGCTCGCCGGGGCGTACGGCGCGACTGTCGTATGCGAGCCCTGTGATCTCGACGGCATCGCCGGCGAGAGCACCTGAGTGGGCTGCGCCGGCGAGGCCGCTGGTCAGCTCCTCGAACTTCATGCGCTGATGCTAGCCGGGCGGGATGCGCAGGTAGGGCAGCGCGAAGCTCATGATCTGCCCGACGGCGGGCGCGGCGACGGTCCCCCCGTAGATCGAGCGGGACTGCGGTTCGTCGACGACCACCGCGGATAGCAGCTTCGGGTCCGATGCGGGAGCGAAGCCGATGAATGAGGCGATATAGGCGCTCTTGGAGTATTCGCCCGTCGCGGGATCGACCTTGCTGGCCGTTCCCGTCTTGCCCGCCAGCTGATAGCCGGGAACCGAGAGCTCGCTCGCGGTGCCTCCGGCGGCGAGCACGCCTTCGAGCATGTGCCGCACCTCGGCGGCCGTCGAGGCTGAGATCACGCGGCGCCCGGCCGGCTCAGGCTGAACGCGGCCCCCCACCGAGCTGACGATGTGCGGGGGGCGCAGGATGCCGCCGTCGGCGATCGCCGAGTAGGCGGTGGCCATCTGGATCGGGGTCACCAGCTCCCCCTGCCCGATCGGCAGGTTGCCCATCGAGGAACCGGTGTAGCTGTCGAGCGGCAGCGCAACGCCCATTTCCTCGCCGGGCAGACTGATGCCCGTCGGCGCCCCGAAGCCGAAGCGGTGAACCCAGTCGTTGAAGCCCTTCTCGCCCTCGAGCATGCCGATCTCGATCGCGCCCACGTTGCTGGATCGGGCTAGGATCTGTGCGGCCGTGAGAGTTTCTTCGGGATGTTCGGTGTCGTCGTGGATGATGCGGTCGGCGACGTGGATCTGGTCGGGGACGTTGAAGGCGGTGCTCGCGGTTATGAGCCCCTGCTGGAGCGCGCCCGAGACCGTCACCGCCTTGAACGTCGAACCCGGTTCGTAGGTGAAGCTGACCGCTCGGTCCTCGAGCGCCCCCGCAGGCGAGGCGGAGGGGTCGTTCCCATTGACCTCAGGCCAGCTGGCCATCGCCAGGATCGCCCCGCTGTCGGGGTCCATCACGATCGCGGTGGCATCTTTCGGGTCGAATGCCTGGCCCACCGCCGAGAGCACCTCTTCGGTGCGCTGCTGGATGTTGGCGTCGAGCGTCAGCGAGATCGACTCCCCGGGAACCTCGGGGCGCGGTTCGGAGATCGACACGGGCTGTCCGATCGCGTCGCTGACGACGCGACGCTGCCCGGTGCGGCCATGCAAAAGCGCGTTGCGCGAGTACTCAAGCCCGGCAAGCCCGTTGCCTTCGGTGCCCACCACGCCGAGCACCTGCGACGCGAGCGTCCCGCGCGGATAGATGCGGCGCATGACCGGGGCGCCCGCGACCCCGGGGATCTTCAGCGCCAGGACGGCCTGAGCCTGCCTGGAGGGCAGGGCGCGCGCCAGATAGACGAAGCCGCTGCGTTGGGAGAGCCGGTTGAGCACGCTCGCCTGCGTGCTGCCGAGCAGCGGAGCTAGACGTTGCGCAGCGCTCAGCGGGTCGGTGAGGAGGTAGGGATCGGCGGATATGTCCTGTGCCGGCTCGGAGACGGCGAGATCGATCCCGTTGCGGTCGGTGATCGTGCCCCGCTGGGCCGGCACCGCTTCTTCGGTGAGCTGCTGGTTGCTCGCCGCCTTGCGCAGGGTTCCGGCGTGCAGGACGCCGAGGTAGAGGGTGCGGCCCGCCGCGATGACGAGCAGCAGGAAGAACAAGCCGAAGAGCATCCCTATGCGGCGTTCGACGACGGCCACGTGCTTATCCGCCGGCGCCGGCCTGGGTCCCTCCGCCCGGCGATGCTTCGGCCGAGCTGCTCGGTGTCGGCGACGGAGCCGCCTGCGGCGCCGTCGCGGCCTGCTGGGACGGCGCTGAGGACGGCGTCGTCCCCGCAGTGGATTCAGGAGAGCGGCGCGGCGCTTCTGCTCCTTCGCTCACGGAGGAGCCCGCTGATGATTCTGAGGCAGCGGGCGCCACGCGTTCGCCCGGGGACGGCGACGCGGTCGATGTCGCCGCTTCACCCGAGCCCGCCCTCGACGCTTGCCCGGACCCGGAGCCCGCGCTCAAGGTTTCCCCGGACCCGGAGCCGGCGCTCGACACTTCCCCGGACCCGGAGCCCGCGCTCGACGCTTCCCCGGACCCGGAGCCCGCGCTCGAGGCTTCCCCGGACCCGGAGCCCGCGCTGAGGAACGTCGAGCTCAACGCCGCAGCGGCAAGCCCCGCATCGATCCCGGGTCGAGCCGCCAGGAACCGCAGCGCCCCGGCCGGCGCGAGCTCCATTCCCAGGCTGGTGGCCCGCGCCTCGATGCGGTCGCCGGCTGCCACTTCTGAGTTTTCGATGCTGAGCGACGCATTCTGGCGCTGGAGCAGGGCCTCGCGCTCCAGCGCGCGACCGATACTCGCGTTCAGCTTCAGCAGACCGAGCTGGAGCGTCACGATGCCGATCAGAGCGAAGGCGACCAGGGCGATCCAGGTGCGCCCGCCGACGGATATCCGGTCGGCTAGCCGCGCGAGCAGGCGGTGGCGCGAGAGGCCGTTGAGCGCCGCGATCAGCCCGAGCGCGATCCCCTCGCGCTGGGCGTCCGGGCGTGCGGGCCGCTCGCGGGGCACTCGCCTTGCGGGACCGGAAACCCGGCGGGGTCGAGGGGCAGGCGTGAGCGGACGGCTCGGGCGCCCGCCGCGGCGAGGCTCAACAGCGGGAGCCGCGGCGGCTGCAGGCGGTGTCAAGTCTGCTCACCGACTTCGCTGAGCTTCCTGGCGGCGCGCAGCCGCGCTGAGGCGGCGCGCGGGTTGTGCGCGACCTCCTCGGCAGAGGGCACGATCGAGCGGCGGGAGATCAGCGCAGCCTGAGGCTCGCGGCCGCATACGCATACGGGCAGCTCCGGCGGGCAGACACATCCGCGGGCGCGCTCTGCGAGGAAGCGCTTGACGCGCCGATCCTCAAGCGAATGGAATGCGATGGCCGCGAGCACGCCGTTCTCGCGCAGCAGCCCCCAGGCCAGCGGGAGCGCCCGGTCGAGCTGCCCCAACTCGTCGTTGACGGCGATCCGCAGCGCCTGGAAGGAGCGCTTCGCGGGATGACCACCGGCGAAGCGGGCGGGTGCAGGGATCGCCGAGTTGATCGTGTCCACCAGCTCGAGTGTCGTCTCGATCGCGCTATGCGCACGCCGGCGCACGATCGCGCGAGCGATCGCGTTCGCGTGGCGCTCCTCGCCGAAGTCGCGGAGAACGTGAGCCAGCCGCCGCTCGTCCCACTCGGCGACGATCTCCCGCGCGCTCAGCGGTTGGGCGGGATCCATGCGCATGTCAAGGGGCGCCTCGTAGGAGTAGGAGAAGCCACGCTCGCGCGTGTCCACCTGCATCGAGGACATGCCCAGATCGAAGTAGGCGATGTCGGCGCGCAGACCCTCCTGCGCGAGCTGCTCGAGCGCCTCGGCGTAACCGGCCCGGATGAAGCGCACAGAGCAGGCGGCCTCGGTCGCGAGCGCGGCGAACCGCTCCTCGGCTAGCGGGTCGCGGTCGATCGCAATGAGCGTCCCGGATGAGCCGAGTCGCTCCGCCACGAGGCGGGCGTGCCCGCCGTCGCCGAAGGTGCAGTCGATCGCGGTCTGGCCCGCCTGGGGATCGAGCAGCTCGAGCAGCTCGGCAGCGAGTACAGGCGTGTGTGAGGCGCCCGCGCGGCTTCGGCCGTGATCGTCCGTGCCCCCTCGCCCGCCTTGCCGTCCCTCCGAGGCGCGAGCCTCGCGCGAGCCCCGCCGGCGCCGCGCTAGCTCCGGTGCGTGGGCCTCGGAGCCAAGTCCGTCTCTGATCTCAAGCAGCGTCATCGACACCCGCGGTGACCTCCGCGACTCCGCTCAGCAGCATCGGTCGATGCTCTGCCCAGCGCAGCTTGTTCCACAGCTCCAGACGATCCCCGGCACCGACCACCACGACCTCCTTCTCAAGTTCGGCGTGCTCGCCGAGGAAACCTGGAACCATGATCCTTCCGGCGGCGTCGAGATCCGCGTCTTGAGAGCTGCCGTAGAAGAAGCGCTCGAGTTCGGCGAGCCGCGGAGAGAGGGGCGGCAGCTCGGCCAGCGCGCGCCGCGTGTAGGTCTCGTACTCCCCCGGTGACCACACGCCCACGCAGGGCTTCTGGTCAAGGGGCATCGCCAGCACCACGCCCTCAGCCAGGGCTGAGCGGTAGCGCGCCGGCACCGTCAGTCGGTTCTTCGCATCGAGCGTATGGTCGAAGGTGCCACGGAAGGGGACCACTGTGGAGCTCCAAAGCTTGTTGGCCGAGCCGAGGTGGAGGAGTGGGAGGAGCCCCTCCACCCCGGCTCGCTGTCCCGAACATAACCCACTTCATCCCACAATGCAACCCCTTTTGCACATCTTCTCCCACTTCTCCTTCCCGAGACGTCTCAAGCGCCCCAAAATGCCCCTCCGCTCTGGCTTTTCTGCGCGAGCCGCGGCCGCGATCTGGGGCTCGCTCGCTGCAAGCGCCCGTGCAGATCGGCATCGCGCACGCGGAGTTGCAGACGCCAGGGACACCTGCGGGCATGCATGGGCGGCATACGATCATCATTCTCTGCTGCTCCTCGCTGCGCCCACGAGAAAGGACCTCACGCGTTGACCGCCGCCCCCACCCACCGTCACTCCTTCCGCGGCACGGTCCTCGCTCGGCGGGCTCTCGCAGCGGCGCTTTTGCTCGGGGCGATCCTCGGGGTGCTCGCGGGCTGCGGCTCATCCGGGACGAGCAGCGGCACGGACGCGGATCCCGCGCTCCTCACCCCCGCGTCCGCGCCAATCTACGCCGGCGCGATCGTGCGTCCAGAGGGCCAACAGAAGGCCGCCGCGGTCGCCGCCGGAAGGCTCCTCACCCACGAGGCGGACCCCTACCTGCGGCTCCTGGCGGCGCTGCAGACGCCCGGCTCGCCGACGCTCGAGTTCAAGCGCGACGTGGCGCCCTGGCTCGGGCCCCGCGCCGCGGTATTCCTCGGCTCGCTCGCCACGACGGGCCGCTCGGGGGTCGCGCAGCTGCTCACGCTGCTCAAGGAAGCGCTATTGGGCGGCCCATCGGCGGCGCACCCGTTCCTGTTCGCCACCGGCGGCGTCCAGGGCGCGATCGTGCTCGACACGACCGATGCGGCGAAGGCCCGCTCCTTCCTTCAGTCACAGGCCGCACGCGCCGGCGCCCACGCGGTCAGCTATCGGGGAATCACCTACCAGGCCACCCCGGGCGGCGTCGCCCTCGGGCTCGTCGATCGCTTCGCGGTGCTCGGCAGCGAATCGGGGTTGCGCAGCGTGATCGACACCGCGAAGGGCGGTCCCTCGCTGGCGCACGCGGGCGGCTACGCGACGCTCCTGGCCTCCGCGCCCCACGGAGCCCTCGCCCATCTATACGCAAACGCCGGCGCTTCTGCAGCCGCTTCCGGCATGCTCGCCCTGCTCGCCGGCACGCGTGAGACGAACGTCTCGCTGCTGGCATCCGCGAGCTCGGTGGTACTCGACGCCGATTCGCTCGCCCCGACGCCGTCGGGTGGGTCCGGCGGACTTCTCTCCTCGAGTGCGCAGGGCGCAGCTGCGCTCGCCGAACTCCCGGGTGAATCCTGGCTCGCGGCCGGATTGGGAGACCTCAGCGCGAGCCTCGGCCAGGCCGTGCAGGGTCTGCGCGGCCTCCTCTCGCTCGGCGGCTCGAGCTCAGAAGGCTCGACCTCGAGCACGCTCAACGTGAAGGGGCTTCTCGAAGGGCTACTCAAACCGCTGAGCGTGCTCGGGGCGAACAGCGCGCAAGCGAGGCGGGACTTCGCGAGCTGGATGGGCTCGGCCGGGATATTCGCCGCCGGCGCGGGGCTGCTCGAACTGAAGGCGGGGGTCGTCATCGCCTCCAAGGACCCCGCACTCTCGCGCGCCGCGGTGTCCAAGCTCGCCGGAGCGCTTCGCAAGGCCGGCGGCTCGGTTCAATCGGTCTCCATTCCCGCTACCGATGCGGCCGTCGCGGCGCACCTCACCGGGCTGCCGGTCGTGCTCGACATCGCCGATGGGCGCGGCGCGAGCGGCCAGTGGAGGTTCGTGCTCGGGATCGGCGAAGCCTCGGTCGTTGATGCCCTGAACCCCTCGAGCACCCTCTCCGGCAGCGCCCCCTACGCGGCGGCCGCCTCGGCGCTCGGAGAAGGCGCGCGACCGAGCGTCACGCTTGACTTCCCGACCCTCCTGAGCCTCATCGAAGGGGTCGGGCTCAGCGAAGACCCGACGATCTCGCAGTTCGTTCCCTACCTGCGCAGGATCACGACACTCGCGGGCGGGGGGCACAGCCTGGGCGGTGGGGTCGAACGCATGAAGCTCGTGCTCGGCCTGCAGCAGGCGGACGGCTGAGAGTCAGGGGGCGTCGAGCGCCCGGTAGAAGACCGGGCGTCCGTTCACGATGCGATCGACCGCGTAGCCCGACAGGGTCGTTTCGCCATTCGCCTGGATCGAGTAGCGCCCGATCACCGAGTCGCGGTCTGTGGTGGCGAAGAAGCGTTCGATCACCGCCTGACGGTCGTTTCCGTGGACGCCGGCGCGGCGGATCGCGTCGAGCACCACGCTCATCGTCTCATAGCCGTAGAGCGCCCAGGGGCCCGCTTCCCCGCCGAAGTAGCGCCGGTAATCGCTCAACTCGCGCTGAGCGCTGATCGGATACAGGCTTAAGGGCTGAATCGGTGTGGTGAGGTAGGTCTCCGCGGCCGCGCCTTCGATCTGGGAGGTGAACGCTTCGCTGACCATCGTGCTCGCCCCCAGCAGCAGCAGCTGGGGAGCGGCACTGTGCAGCTGCTTCCAGAGCGCGACGGGACCCGGCCCCGTGCCGCCGGCGAAGAACACCGCCTGCGCACGGCTCTTCACGACTTTTTCGACCTCGCCCGTGAAGACCGCGCCCGCCGTGGTCGCAAGGCTGTCGTGGGCAGCGACCGCGATCCCGGCCTGCTCGGCGTCGCCGGCGACGATCGCCGCGAGCGGCTCCTCGAACGGGTCCTGATCGTCGAGGACGTAGAGCTTGTGCACGCCCAACTGCCCCATCAGCTTCACCTGCGCGGCCGCCTGGACCTGATCGCCCGGCTGCAGACGCCCGAACGTGCGCCGCCCGCTCGGATAGAAGCGTTCGGGCTCGTCCTGCCCTGCGTCGAGCGCGGAGGTGAGCCCCACATAGGGGCTGGCCGGACTGACCTGGAGGATGCCCGCGGCGTTGATCAACGGCAGCGAGATGGCCGTCGCGGCCGAGTTGTACTCGCCGAGGTACGCGATCGTCGTCGTGTCCTCTGCGGCCATCTTGGCATTGCTCGCGGTCGCCCCCGGTGACCATTGTCCGCTCGTAGGGCTGGAGTCATCGAACGACACGTAGCCGATCCTAAACGGACCGATGCGCCCGCCCACCTCGGCCAGCGCGAGCTTCTCTCCATTGACGAGCTGCTCGGAGATCGAAGCCGTCGGGCCGTGAAGCGGAAGGCTCGAGTAGATCGCGAGCTGATTGCCGATCGCTTCTGAGGCTCCGGATACGCCCACTCCCCCGCAACCTACGGCCCCCTGGGCCAGGACGGCGAGAGCGGCTAGGCAGGGCCAGCGCGCGCGCACCGGCCGGTTAGCTGCGCCGACCGGGAAGGTAGCCGGAGAGGATCTTCAGCGACGCGCCGACGAGGATGATCACGGCGGCGAGCATGAACGCATCGAAGCCCTTTGTCCCGAGCGCCCACAGGATGACCCAGACGACGAGGCCTGCGGTGACGGTGAGGATCAGTCCCATGCCGGCGGAATCCTAGCGAGCCGGAGCCAGACCCGCCGCCAGTTCGCCTACGACGGCGCCGACGGCTCCCGCCGGGTCCTCGGACTCGCCGGCGGCACGGACCAGGCGGGTGCCGACGATCACCCCGTCCGCGCCTGCATCGGCAGCTTGGCGGGCCTGCTCGGGCGTGCTGATCCCGAAGCCGAGCGCGACCGGAGCGCGGGTGCTCGCCTTCGCCCGCGCGACGACCTCGGCGAAGTGCTCGCCGAGCGCAGTCCGCTCCCCGGTGGTGCCCACGACAGAGACCGTGTAGAGGAACCCCCGGGCCCGCGCGCCGATCGCAGCGAGCCGCTCCGGCGGCGTCGTCGGCGCCACGAGCGGCACCAGCGCGAGGCCCCGGGCCTCGCATGCCCGCAGCGCCTCCTCGGCCTCCTCTCCGGGCAGATCGGGAACGATCAGCCCACACGCGCCCGCCTTCTGCAGGCGCTCGACAAAGACCTGCAAGCCCGGGGCGAAGACCATGTTCGCGTAGCACATGAGCACGACCGGCACGCTCGCCGCGAGGGCTCGAGCCACCTCGAAGGCGCCCGTCAAGCTCGCCCCGGCCGCGAGCGCACGCGTGCCCGCCGCTTGGATCACGGGGCCGTCGGCCAGCGGGTCGGAGTAGGGCACGCCCAGCTCGATCACGTCGGCTCCTGCCATCACGCAGGCCTCGCCGATGCGGATGGACTCGGCGAGCGTTGGAAAGCCGGCCATGACATAGGGCATCAGTGCGGCGCGCTTGCCGCTCGTGGCGAAGGCTCGCGCGAGCCGCTCGATCCCCGTTTCGCCGGGCGCGCTCACCTGATGCACTGAGCGGCCCGCCGGGGAGGTGCGATGCCCGGCGCCAGCGCCACCTCCGGCGTCGAGCGCCCGGCGCGAACATGTTCTCGCGAATACATGCTCCTCGTCACCGATCGCTCAGCACCTCGGCGAGATCCTTGTCTCCCCTGCCCGACAAACAAACGAGGTCGAGCTCGCCGTCCGGCTGGGCCAGCACCCACGCCAGCGCGTGCGCCGTCTCCAGCGCGGGGATGATGCCCTCCAGGCGCGCAACTTCCCGGAACGCCAGCAGCGCTTCGCTGTCGTTCACCGCCACGTAGCGTGCGCGCCCGCTGTCCCTCAGGAACGCGTGCTGGGGTCCCGCGCCGGGATAGTCGAGGCCAGCGGACACGGAGTGAGCCTGCACGATCTGCCCCTCCTCGTCCTGCATCACCGCCGAGCGCGAGCCGTGCAGTATCCCGGCGCGGCCACCGACCGTCAGGGGAGCCCCGTGTCGCTGCGTCTCGATGCCCTCGCCCCCCGCCTCGACTCCGACCAGCTCGACCTGCTCCTCGGCGATGAACGCGGCGAACGTCCCGATCGCGTTGGAGCCGCCGCCGACACAGGCCACGACCCGTGCCGGCAGCCTTCCCTCGCGCTCGAGCAGCTGCGCTCGTGCCTCGTCCCCGATAACGCGCTGCAGGTCTCGCACGAGCGCCGGATAGGGCGCCGGACCGACGACCGACCCGATCACGTAATGCGTGCCCTCCACGTTCGTCACCCAGTCGCGGATCGCCGCAGATGTCGCCTCCTTCAACGTCCTTGCCCCAGCGTCCACCGGCCGGACCGTCGCACCGAGCAACTCCATCCTCTGCACGTTCGGCCGCTGCCTGCGGGTGTCCTCGACGCCCATGTAGATGACGCACTCCATCCCGAGCAGCGCACAGACGGTTGCGGTCGCCACCCCGTGCTGGCCCGCGCCGGTCTCGGCGATGATTCGCCGCTTGCCCATCCTGCGGGCGAGCAGCACCTGGCCGAGCGCGTTGTTGAGCTTGTGCGACCCCGTGTGGTTGAGATCCTCGCGCTTCAGATACAGCGGCCAGCCCACACGCTCGGACAACCTGCGAGCA
Organism: Solirubrobacteraceae bacterium; assembly: GCA_049512215.1. Classification (GTDB taxonomy): domain Bacteria; phylum Actinomycetota; class Thermoleophilia; order Solirubrobacterales; family Solirubrobacteraceae; genus Palsa-744. The sequence goes on along the minus strand of JBEKXJ010000008.1, from coordinate 17,766 downwards.
CGATAGAGGGGCGTCGGGCGCCCGCCGAAGTCGCGCAGCAGCTCCTTGAGCTCCTCGCTGTAGCCCGGGTCCGCGCGCGCGCTCTGCCACGCCTGCTCGAGCTCGGCCAAGGCCGGCATCAGGGTCTCGGGAACGAACTGCCCGCCGTAGGGCCCGAAGCGGTGCTCGACCACCTGATCGATCTGCTCGGCGCTCACGCCGGTTGCCCGATCTGCGGTCGGCGCTCGCAGGGTGCGTCAGCCGCGTGAGGAGCCCCGACGGCCGCGAAGAACTCCCGCAGCTTGCTCGGGTCCTTCTGCCCGGGAGCCGCCTCGGTGCCGCTCGCGGTGTCGACAGCGTAAGGATGAACCATCGCGATCGCCTCGGCCACGTTCTCCGCGTTCAACCCGCCGCTGAGAATCAGCGGCACCTTCGAGCGGCGCGCCGACAAAAGACCCCAGTCGAACGTCTCACCGGTGCCTCCTCGCAAAGCGCGCCTCTGCGGCGCCCTCGCGCGGGCATCGAGCAGATGAAAGTCCACGTGATAGCGCTCGAGATCCCGCACGTCACCGGGCCCGGACACCTGAGCCGCCTTGATCACACGCGCCCCGTTTCGACGCGCGGCGGCCGCGCAGTAGGAGGGGCCCTCGTCACCGTGGAACTGGAGCATGCTCAGCTCCAGCTGCTCGCTCATCTCGACGACCCGCTCGAGCGGAGCGTTCACGAACACGCCGCACAGCTCCACCTTTCGCCTGCATGCCGCGACGATCCGCAGCGCCTCGGCCGCAGAGCACCTGCGCGGGCTCCCCTCGTAGAAGATCATCCCGAGCGCCCAGGCCCCCAGCTCGACCGCCATCTCGGCGTCCTTGAGGTTCGTGATCCCGCAGACCTTCACGCGGGGGGACAGCTCTACGGGCATACCCGAACGGTAGCGGGGCGCCTACCCTTCGGGAGTGGTCTGGTTGGGAACCGAGTTGGGCCGGCTTCCCAGCTTCACGCTCACCGTCTTGGGTTCGTAGCCACCTTTTCCGTTCGCCCGCAGCAACCCGAGCTTTACGGCTTGACCGGGTTTCTTTGAGCCGATCACGTTGGCGAGTTCTTCTGAGCTGCCGATTGACTTCCCGTTGATCGAGGTGATGATGTCGCCGCCGACAGCGACCTGGCCGCCTTCGGTGTTGCCGGTGATGTTGCCGCCGCGAAGCCCCGCCTCGGCGGCCGGCGTGCCGCTCTGGACGCTCTGCACGAGCGCCCCGCTTTTCACCGGCAGGTTGAGCGCCGAGAGCGAACCGTCGATCGTCAGCGAGGTGAGCCCGAGGTAGGCGCCGCGCACGGTGCCACCCTTCTCGAGCTGTGCGAGCTCGGACTTGGCCGTGTTGATCGGGACGGCGAAACCGATGCCCACGCTCCCGTTGCCGCTGCCGCCGGTCTCGATCTGCGAGTTGATGCCGATCACCTCTCCCGCGGCGTTGAGCAGCGGACCACCCGAGTTACCGGGGTTGATCGGCGCGTCGGTCTGCAGCACGTTGTCGATCGTGAAGCCGTTCGGCGCCGTTATCTCGCGTTGCAGAGCCGAGATGATGCCGGTCGTGAGGGTCCGTTCCAGATCGAACGGGTTGCCGATCGCGAGCACCGGTTCCCCGACCTGGGCAGCGCTTGAATCGCCCAGCGTGAGCGGGTGGAGCGTCAGCCCGTCGGTCGAGATGTGCAGGACCGCGAGATCGTTGGAGGGATCCTTGCCGACCACCTGGGCTTCAACCGCCTTGCCTTTTTCGAAGCTGACCGTGACCTTGATCGCGTTCTCCACGACGTGGTAGTTGGTGAGGATCGTGCCGTTGGCGTCGATCACGATTCCCGAGCCGGTCGCCTGCCCCTGGCTCTTCGTTTCCCCACCGCCGAAGAGGTTGAACGGCGATTCGGTCTTCTGCACGACCGTCGAGGTAACGAACGCGACGCCGGGGGCGTCCCGCACGTAGATTTCATGCGCCGTGAGGCCGCTGGACCTCTGCGAGACGCTTGCCGGCGCCGCCGGAGCCGCCTGGATGGTGGTGATCGTCTTCTGGCTGGCTCCCAGGCCGTCGAGTGCCGCCACCACCGCGACGACGACGGCGCCCCCGATGAGGGCACTAAGGAAGGGGACGAAGAAGGTGCGCTTCACAGGGCTTGATGATGATCGCCGGCGATGAACGCCATCTAAAGCGCGTCTGCAGCGTCTGTAAGACGTGTGAGCTCCCGCAGCGCCCGCTCGGGGTCGTCCGCGCGCATCAGCGCCCCACCTACCAGCACCGCCGCGACGCCCAGCTCATGGAGCGTGCCCAGCTGAGCGGGCGTGGCGATCCCCGACTCCGAGACGACGGCGACCCCGGCCGGGACGTCGCCCATCAGCCGTGCCGTCCGCTCGAGATCGACGCTGAAGTCCCTCAGGTCACGGTTGTTGATCCCGACCGTGTCCGCCCCGAGGCTGAGCGCGCGGCCGAGCTCCTCGCGATCGTGGACCTCGACGAGCACATCCAACCCCATCGCACGGGCCGCGTCGTGCAACGCTGCCAGCTCGGCGTCCTTCAGCGCAGCGACGATGAGCAGGACGGCGTCAGCGCCCGCCGCGCGGGTCTCCTCGAGCTGGTAGGGATCAACGATGAAGTCCTTGCGCAAGGTCGGCAGATCGCAGGCGCCGGTGGCCGCGCGCAGATCCTCGAGCGAACCTTCGAAGTTGGGGCCCTCGGTCAGCACCGACAGCGCCACTGCTCCTCCCCGCTCGTAGGCGCTCACGATCTCCCGCAGATCGGGATCCTCGCGCAGCGTGCCCGCGCTGGGAGACCGGCGCTTGAACTCGGCGATGACGCCGACCCCGGGGCCGAGCAGAGCCTCACGAAAGCGCCGCGCGCCGGTTGCCCGGCCGGCGCCGGCGCTCGGCGCCTGGAGCGGCAGTGCGCGCTTGCGCCGCTCGACCTCCTCGCGCGTTTCCCTGAGGATGCGCTCGAGCACCGTCGAGGTGCTCGAGCTCACCGGGCCGCCTCGGCGGGGGCATAGCGGCGGCTCGCCTGAACGTAACGCTCGAGCGCATCGGCCGCGCTTCCGTCGGCGATCGCCCGCCGGGCCCCCTCGACGCCCGCGGCGATCGTGTCGGCTCGACCCGCGGCGTAGATCGCCGCGCCGGCGTTGATCACGGCCAGATCCTCCGCCGCCGATCGCTCCCCACTCTGCGCTCGAGCGCCCATGAGGATCACACGCGTCAGCTGCGCGTTCTGCTGTGGCGTTCCCCCACCCCACTCGCGCTCGGCGGCCGGGTCGGTGAGAGGCTCGATGCCCACGTCGCCGGGCTCGAGCACGTAGCGAATGATCTCCGTGCCGTTCACCTCGACGACTTTCGTAGGCGCCGAGATCGAGACCTCGTCCAGCCCGTCCTCGCCCGCCACGATCAGCGCCCGGTCCACGCCTAGCTGCGCCAGCGCGCCCGCGATCGTCTCGGAGAAGCGCGCCTCCGAGACACCGATCAGCTGACGCCGCGCTCCGGCCGGGTTCGTCAGCGGCCCGAGCAGGTTGAAGACCGTCCGCACCGCGAGCTCCCGCCGCACCGGCACGACGAAGCGCGTGGCCTGATGATGGGCGGGCGCGAACATGAAGCCGAAGCCTGCCTCCTCGATGCAACGGGCCACCCCCTCGGGCCCCAGATCGATGCGAGCGCCCAGCGCCTCGAGCAGATCAGCCGACCCCGAACGGCTCGTGGCCGAACGGTTGCCGTGCTTGGCCACCGCGCAACCGGCGCCCGCGGCGACCAGGGCCGCCGTGGTCGAGACGTTGAACGTGCTCCGCCCCCCGCCGGTGCCTGCCGTGTCGAGCAGGTCGCCCCGCTCACTAAAGACGTGCGCGGACAGCGCGCGCATCGTCCGCGCGAGCCCTGTCAGCTCCTCGACCGTCTCCCCCTTCGTCCTGAGCGCGATGAGGAAGCCGGCGATCTGCGTCTCTGAGACCTCACCGTGCATGATCTCCTCGAGCACCTCGGCCGTCTCCTGCGAGCTCAGGTCGCGGCGCGAGGCGAGCGCGTCGATCGCGCTCGTGAGGATCGCGTTGGGCATCTAGAGGCTCTCCTGGCCACGCGAGCGGCTCTCCTGCCGCTGGGGTGAGAACTCCTCGGGCTCGCGCTGATCTGCATCCAGGAAGTTCCTCAACAGCGCCTTGCCCTCCTCGGTGAGCACCGACTCGGGATGGAACTGAACTCCCTCGGCCGGGAGCTCGCGGTGGCGCAGGCCCATCAGGACGCCCCCGCCGCGCGCGGATTCCTCAAGGCAGGAAGGCAGCTCGGGGTCGACCACGAGCGAGTGATAGCGGCCCACCGTCAAGGGCGAGGGGAGGCCGCGGAAGATCGTGCGGCCGTCATGCTCGATCGTCGTCGCCTTGCCGTGCACGGGCGGGTTGAGCTTCACGCGACCCCCGAACGCCTGCGCGAGCGCCTGATGACCAAGGCACACGCCCAGCGTCGGGATCCCGCTTTCGGGCGCTCTGCGCACGAGCTCCAGGGTGATGCCCGCCTTCTCGGGGGTGCAGGGGCCCGGCGAGATGACGCAACGGTCATAGCCCGCGGCGAGCAGCTCCGTCACCGTCATCCGATCGTTGCGCACGGTCTCGACCTGCGCGCCCATCTCGCCCAAATACTGAACGAGGTTGTAGGTGAACGAGTCGTAGTTGTCCACGACGAGCACGCGCATGGCTGAACGGCCTTGGCTCATGGCCACTCCGGCTGTTCGCAGGCGAGCGCGATCGCGCGCATCGCCGCCCGTGCCTTGGCCACCGACTCCTCGTACTCGTAGTCCGGCTTGGCATCCGCCACGGTGCCGCCGCCCGCCTGGACGTGGGCCACCCCGCCCTTCAGGACGACCGTGCGAATGTGGATCGCGGTGTCGAGATCCCCCGCGTAGCTGAGATAGCCGATCGCCCCTCCATAGCCCCCCCGCTTGACCGGCTCGAGCTCATCGATGATCTGCATCGCCCGCACCTTGGGCGCGCCCGAGAGAGTTCCCGCAGGAAGCACCGAGCGCAGGGCGTCCATGGCGCCAACCTCGGCGCGCAACGTGCCAGACACCGAGGAGACGATGTGCATGACGTGGCTGTAGGACTCGATCTCCATCAGCTCGTCGACCGAGACACTCCCGTACTCGCACACCCGGCCGAGGTCGTTGCGCCCGAGGTCGACGAGCATGACATGCTCGGCGCGCTCCTTCTCGTCGGCCAGCAGCTCCCGCGCTATGCGCCGGTCCTCCTCCGGACTGCCTCCCCGCGGGCGGGTTCCCGCGATCGGCTTGGTGGCGACGTGGCGGCCGCTGACGGTCAGCAGCGGCTCGGGGCTCGCCCCGGCGATTTGGAAGTCGCCGAAGTCCAGGAAGTACATGTAGGGGCTCGGGTTCACAGCCCGCAGTCCACGATAGATCGAAAACGCCTCCACCGGCACCGGAGCCGACCAGCGCTGTGAGGGAACGACCTGGAAGGCGTCGCCCGCGTAGATGTACTCCACGATCCGCTGCACCATCGCTTCAAAGCGCTCCCGCGTCATGTTCGACCGGAACTCGGGCATCTGACGCGCTCGCGCGCCCGGCGCGGCGGCGCGGGGGACCGGCCCGGCCAGAACGCGCCTCAGCTCGGCGATCGTCTCGGCGGCCCGCGCATAAGCGCGCTCGAGGTCAGGATCGGCCTGCAGATCGGCGTTGGCGAGGATCGTGACCGTGTGCTTTAGGTGATCGAACACGACGAGCACGTCGGAGAGCATGAGCGCCATGTCGGGCAGCCCGAGCGGATCCGCTCCGGGATCCCCGAGCGGCTCGACGGCTCGAACCAGGTCATAGCCGAAGAAGCCCACGGCGCCGCCCGTGAACGGGGGTGCCTCAGCGAACGGCGCCTGGCTGAAGCGGGCGACATGGGCTGCTGCGAGCGCATAGGGGTCACCTCCGTCCGCGAGCGACCAGCGCAGCACCGCTCGCGGGCGCACGCCGATGAACGACCAGCGCCCCACACGCTGACCCTGATCGGCGGACTCGAGCAGGAACGCGGGCTCTGCGGGCGCAAGCGCACGTAACTTAAGAAAGGCGGACACCGGTGTCTCGCAGTCCTCGATGTAGCTGTGTCTGAGCGGGATCAGGTTGTGCTCCCCGCCGAGGGCTGATGCCTCCTCGAGGGTTGGTTCGAGCTTCAGGGTCGGCTGCTGGGCTGCGGGGAGATCGCGTCCATCGCCGCCGACGGACTCCGCCGCATGAGAATCCTCGGGAAACGCCTCCGGGGCGCTAGGCGCGACGGCCATCGAGCACCCGCTCGGCATCGGTGAGCGAGCGTCCCCGGCTGTACAGGAGCACGAGCAGGTGATAGAGCAGGTCGGCCGCCTCTTCATCGACGCGTTCCTCGGACTCCTCCCGCGCGGCGCGCGCGACCTCCTCGGCCTCCTCCATCACCTTCTCGCCGATCCGAGGCGGATCATCGAGCAGCTCGACCGTGTAAGAGCCCTTGGGCCGCTCCGCGGCGCGCTCAGCGAGCGTTCGCTCGAGCCCCGGAAGCGTCTCATGCGGCGCTCCCGGGTCAAGCTCGCCGCGGTGAAAGCAGGTCCGCTCGCCCGTGTGACAGGCCGGCCCGGCAGGCTCCACGAGCGCGAGCAGCGCGTCACCGTCGCAATCCAGACGCAGCGCGCGTACCGTCTGCACGTTCCCGCTGCTCGCGCCCTTGTGCCACTGTTCTGCGCGCGAGCGGCTCCACAGGTGCAGCTCACCGGTCTCGCGGGTGCGGCGCAGCGCTCGTTCGTTCATGTAGGCGAGCATCAGCACCTCGCCCGTGTCCCACTCCTGGACCACGCACGGGACCAGGCCCTGCTCGTCGTAGGCGACCTGCTCGTCGATGGAAACCTCACCCGCTGTGCTCATCGGAACGATTGTAGGTCGAGGCTGTCCTTCTGAGATTTCAGACAGACTGCGAGCGACGATGACCGCCCTGCTCGAACGCAAGCTGCTCGTGATCACGGGCAAGGGAGGCGTCGGCAAGACGACGGTTGCCGCCGCGATCGGCTTGCTGGCGGCGTCTCGGGGCCTGCGCACGATCGTGGTCGAGGTCGGAGACCAGGGCCGGCTGCCCGGCCTCTTCGGCCTGACGCGGCTTGACCCCGGCATCGAGACGAGGCTCTCCGAGCGCCTTTGGAGCATTTCGATCGATCCCGATCGCGCGCTGCTCGAGTGGCTTCAGGTGCTGGGCGGGCGGGTCTCGGGACGGCTCCTGGCCTCCAGCTCGACGTTTCAGTACTTCGCCGCCGCTGCGCCCGGCGCGAAGGAGCTCGTGAGCATGGTGAAGATCTGGGAGCTCACCCAGGGCGATCGCTGGCGAAGTCGCGACGGCGGCTATGACCTCGTCGTCTTGGATGCCCCCTCCACGGGCCATGCGCTGGCCATGCTCCACTCCCCGAACACCTTCGGAGCGATCGCACGGGTAGGCCCCGTCGCCGGACAGTCGGCGCGGGTGGGAGAGCTGCTCCAGGACCCGCTTCGCTCCGGCTACCTCGCCGTGGCGCTCGCAACCGAGATGGCTGTCACCGAGACGCTCGAGCTGACGGCCGGCCTGAAGCGCCAGCTCGGGCGGTCGCTCGATGCCGTCCTCGTGAACGGGCTCCTGCCGCAGCGCTTCACGGCCGCCGAGATCAGCCGGATCGCGCAGCTGGCCGCGAGGGCGGGGGAAGACCCCCTCGTGGGCTCAGCCGCTCGAGCCGCACGCGCAGTCCATGAGCGAGCGCGCTTCCAGCACAACCAGCGCGCCCGCCTGCGCCGTCGAGGCTTTGACGTGCTTGGCATCCCTTTCATGTTCGGCGTCGAGCTCGACCTGGAGGCCGTGGAGCGGATCGCCGTTCAGCTCGGACGAAGGCTGTGAGGCGCCGGGGGGCGGTTGCCCCGCCGCCCCCGGCCGGAGCCGGGTGGTCGCTCAGAGGTTGCCTCAGCCCGTTCGAGCGCTAGTTGATTTCGAGCCTGTCGAGCAGCCCCTCGTCGGCTCGCCAGTCGCGCCGTACGCGGACCGACAGGTCGAGATGAACCTTGCACCCGAGCTCCCGTTCGGCCTCGCGCCGAGCGGCCGTCCCGATCGCCTTGATCATCCGCCCACGAGCCCCGACCAGGATTCCCTTCTGCGACTCGCTCTCCACCCAGATCAGCGCCCTGACCCGCGCCAACCCGTCGCGGGGCCGTTCGACCTCCTCGACGAGGACCTCCACAGCGTGGGGCACCTCCTGGAAGGTGCGCTTGATGGCCGCCTCGCGCACGAGCTCCGCAAGCCGCAGCTCGAGCGGCTGATCGGAGACCGTCTCGGCGGAGAACATGAAGGGTCCCTCGGGCATCAGCGCCGACAGATGCTCGACCAGCGCCGGCAGACCGGCGCCCTTGCGCGCCGAGATCGGAAAGATGTCCTCGCCCACCTCGAGCTCGCTCGCCTGCTGGAGCATCGCGATCAGCGCGGCCCGCGAGAGGCGATCGACCTTGTTCACTGCGATCGTCACGGGCAGCCCGGCGCTGGCCAGCGTGTGGGCTATGAAGCGATCCCCGGGCCCTATGCCCTGCTCGCCGTTCAGCATCAGCAGCGCGACGTCGGAGCCCTCGAGCTCCTCCCGCACACGCCGCGCCATGCGCGTGGTGAGGGCGTCACGCGGCCGCTGAACACCGGGCAGATCCACGATGATCATCTGCCGCTCACCGCTCGTATGCACTCCCCGGATCGCCCGTCTGGTCGTCTGCGGACGGTCGGAGACGATCGCCACCTTCTCCCCGACGATCGCGTTCAGGAGCGTCGACTTGCCCACGTTGGGCCGGCCCGCCAAAGCCACGAAGCCGCTGCGGGTCAAGCGCTCGCCCGGGTGAGCAGCTCGAGCTGGAGCGCGAGCATCTCACCGTCGTCGGTCTCGTGATCCATGCCCAGCAGATGCAGAACGCCGTGGACTATCGCCTCGCGCACCTCGACGGTGTACTCGGGGCAGATGATCACGTCACCGAGCTCGCGCTCGGGGCTCGCGCCGGCGGTTGACTGCTCGCTCTCGATCTCCCGAGCAGGCTCGATCGGGTCGAGCCCATCGATCGGGAAGGACAGCACATCCGTCGGCCTCGGCTCGTCGCGATGCTCGAGGTTGAGCCGGGCGATCCGCTCGGCGTCAACGAATTCGATCGCGAGATGCCCGTGGTGCACACCCATGACCGCTGTCGCAAGCATGCAAAGGCGCCGCACCTCCGAGAGCGGGGGGGCGTCGGGGGCGAGCTCCGCGCCGAGTACCTCGACATCGATCATCGCAGCTCAGCCGTGCGCGGCATGCGGTGCAGGCGGGATCGCGGCGGCGTCGGCGGGCTGCGCGCGCGCGGGACTCGCCTCGGGCGCTGCGCCGTGCGAGGCCGGCCAGCTCACGCCCTGATCCTCGCCCTGGGCGAGCGCCCCGCTCCTACCGGCGCGGTCCTGACGAGGTGGCGGGCTCGTGTCGGGGGTGCGTGCGGCGGTGCGCAGGTCGATCTCCGCTCGTCCGGAGGATGCTCGTTGGGAGTGGGCCCCATAGGCCTCGACGATCCGCTGGACGAGCTTGTGACGGACGACGTCCTCGCCGCCGAAGCGCACGAACTCGATCCCGTCGATCGCCTCGAGCACGTCTCCCACGACGATCAACCCCGACTGCTGCTCGCGGGGCAGGTCGACCTGCGTGATATCCCCGGTGACCACCATCTTCGAGCCGAAGCCGAGACGAGTGAGGAACATCTTCATCTGCTCGGGCGTCGTGTTCTGTGCCTCGTCGAGGATCACGAAGGAGTCGTTCAGCGTCCGCCCGCGCATGAACGCCAGAGGCGCGATCTCAATGACGCCGCGCTCGAGATGCTGAGAGACCTTCTCTGGATCGAGCATGTCGTGCAGCGCATCGAAGAGAGGACGCAGATAGGGGTCGACCTTCGCCATCAGGTCGCCGGGCAGGAAACCGAGACGCTCCCCTGCCTCCACCGCCGGCCGGGTGAGGATGATGCGGTTGACCTCGTGCCTCGACAGGGCGGCCGCCGCCATCGCGACGGCGAGGAAGGTCTTTCCGGTGCCCGCGGGCCCCACTCCGAAGGTGACCGTGTTCGAGCGAACGGAGTCCACGTAGCGCTTCTGGTTGACCGTCTTTGGAGCGACCCGCAAACCGCGATGGCGCCAGACCACATCCTCGAGGACACGGGCCGGTGACTCGTGCGCGTCGAGGGCCCCCGTCACCGCCGCGATCGTGCCGGGCCCGATCTGATGCCCGCGCGCGATCAAATCCGAGAGCTCACGGACGACGCGCTCACCGGCGTGCGTCTCGCGCTCCTCGCCGTCGAAGGTCATGACGTTCCCGCGCAGGAAGACCTTGCACTCCAGGTGTGACTGCAGCGCTCGGAGCACGGAGTCCTGACTACCCGCCAACTCGACGGCGACGTCATCCGGAAGCTCGAGCTGGGTCCTCATCCGTTGAGCGAGGCCAGCACGAGCCCTGACACGCGCTTGCCGTCGGCGCGGCCGTCGACGGCCGCCATCGCCTGCTTCATGACGATCCCCATGTCCTTCGCCGACTTCGCCCCGCTGTCGCGCACGGCCTGCGCGACGATCGCCTTGAGCTCCTGCTCTGATAGCTCCGCCGGCAGATAGCCGCTGATCAGCTCGCCCTCGGCCTCCTCGCCCCCGGCGAGGTCGTCTCTGCCGGCCTCACGGTAGGCAGCGGCGGCCTCCAGGCGGCGCTTGCGCTCGCGCCGCAGCACCGCAAGCTCGTCCTCAGAGCCCTCCTTCGCCGCCTTCTGCAGCTCGGAGAGCACAAGTCGCAGGGCGCCGACCTTCGCCTTCTCCCCGGCGCGCATCGCATCCTGCAGGTCGGCCTTGATCCTCTCGGGTATATCCATCTTCAGACCAGGATACGCCGCTCAGACGCCAACAGAACCGTTCAATCGTGTTCGAGTGGTGTAGGGCTACCAAGGCGTCCCGGTGCGGAGGCGTCGCGGCCGAACGCGAGCGCCACGTTCCAGTCGGCGAGCAGGCGTAGCCTGCGACCGACACCTGGCATCAGCAGCAGGTGGTAGGTACGGGCGATCAGCCAGGCGGGAAAGCCGCGCCAGCGTATGCCGAGGGTGATCGCGACGGCCTGGTTGTGTCCGAGCTCGGCCACGACTCCTTTGGTGCGATATCGAAACGGCCGCACTCTCCCCCCGTTCAGGGTCGCGGCGACGTTTCGCGCGACCAGGCGCCCCTGGCGGATCGCGTGCTGTGCGGTGGGCGGGCACGACTGCCCAAGCCGGGACGGATCAGGGACGGCCGCACAGTCACCGATCGCCCAGACCCGAGGAGGGGTTCCGGGCAAACGAGCACCCGCAGGCCCCGCGGGCGCCTTTGCGGTCCTCCCCTGCTCCTCGACGCGCATGGCCTTGTCCACCAGCACCCGCCCGTCGCGATCGAGCGGAAGCCCGAGCCTTGCGACCACCGGGCTGGCCTTGACCCCGGCAGTCCACACAACAGTCCGCGCAGAGATCGACTCGCCGTCGGACAACCTCGCGCGTCGTGAGCTCACCTCGGCGAGCGTTGTCCGGGTGCGCACCTCGATCCCCCGCCCGCGGAGCTCCTGCTGGGCGAACTGCGAAAGGCTCGCCGGCACCTCCTGCATGATCCGCTCCTTTCCCTCGACCAGGACCCAGCGCATCCCCTGCGCGCGGCAGCGCGGGTAGAGCTCGATCGCCTGCGCCGCGAAGTCCTGCAGCTCGGCGAGCCCCTCGACGCCCGCGTAGCCCGCTCCGACGAAGACGAAACCCAGATACTCGGCGCGCTTGGCCTGATCCTCAAGCGACTCAGCGATATCCAGGCAGCGCAGCACCTGGTTGCGCAAGGCGGTGGCGTCCGATAGCGACTTCAGCCCGATCGCGTGCTCGGCCAGGCCGGGGATCGGGAGTGTCCGCGAGACGGACCCGAGCGCGACGATCAGCTGGTCGTAGCCGAGGTCGAGCTGCTCGCCGTCGATTCGCGTGACCCCGAGCGTGCCCCGGAGCGGGTCGGCCCCCGTCACCCGCCCGATCACGAGGTCGGTGCGCTTCAGCTGCGCTCGCAGCGGCACGACCACGTGGCGCGGGTCGAGCGTGGCTCCCGCGGCTCCAGGCAGCAGGGGCGTGTAGAGCATGAAGTTCGCTTCGTTGACAAGCGTCACCCGTGCGCTCTGGGGCGCCAGCAGACGCTCAAGGGCGCGCGCCGCGTAGAAGCCCCCGAAACCGCCACCGGCGATGACGACTTGCCATGCCACACCGACAGAATAGGGTGCCAACTGTGAGCGATTCTCTCTATGCGCAGGCGCTGGCGCCCTTCCTGGCTGAGGTCCAGCTGCTACGCCCGCCTGAGGCCGAAGTGATCGACGCGCACACGCACCTCGGGCTCGACGAGGACGGGCGATCGCTGATGTTGCCCCAGCTGCTCGACCAGCTGGACGCCGCCGGGGCGAGCAGAGCCTGCGTTTTTCCGCTGCACGACCCCGAGCGCCGGCCAGCCTACAGCCTGCCCAACGACCGCGTTCTCGGCTGGGCGCGCGAGAGCGGAGGACGGCTCCTGCCTTTCTGCCGCCTCGACCCTGCCGAACAGCCGCTCGCGGAGGGAAAGCGCTGCCTGGCCGCGGGTGCACGTGGCATCAAGCTTCACCCGCGAGCGCAGGACTTCGTGTTCGATGGACCCGAGATGGACGCGGTCTTCAGCCTCGCTGAAGCCGAGCGCGTGCCGATCCTGATCCACGCCGGACGCGGGCTGCCGCCGCTGGCCGAGGGGCTGGTCGATCTCGCGCTGCGCCATCCCGGCGCTGTGCTGATCCTCGCCCACGGCGCGATCTGCGACCAGGGGATCCTCACCTGCCGTCTGGCCGAGCACCCCGGGGTCCTCTATGACATCTCCTGCTTCTTCCCGCTCGACGTGATCGAGCTGTTCGCGCGCGTTCCCGTCGAGCGGATCGTGTTCGCCTCAGACCCGCCCTACGGGCTGCCCGCCACCACCCTCTACATGGCTCTACGCGTCGCCCGGCAGGCCGGCCTTGATGAGGCGGCGATCAGAGGCCTGCTGGGCGCAACCATGGCCTCGCTCCTGGACGGGCACGGCCTGCCCCCCGTCTCTGCCCCGCGGCGGGGACCCTCGATCACGCTCTCGGGGCGGCTCGCGAGAGTGTATGGCTACGCCAGCCTCGTTGGTCCGGCGCTGTTCTCCGGCGTCATCGAGCAGGCCCGCGCGATGCTCGACATGGCGATCGCAGCCTGCCGCGATCCACAACCGGGGTCGGTCGGAGCTGCCCTTGAGGCGATCGGCAGGGCACTGAGCGCGGCCGATACCCTCCTCGACAGCGAGGATGGGGTGCGTCCGGCGATCGACCTCGTCTATCGCGCGATCGTGCGCGCTGCCACCGAGATACCCGACGACGGCTGAGCGGGTGCGCTGCGCCTGCAGCTCACGAGGAGCTCATCCACACGGCAGCCCACCCGTCGCTCTCGCGGCGCTGGCGCTCTGCCAGCCCGAGCCGGCCGGCGAACGCGGCCACAGTCTCATCGACCTCCTCCTTGAGCAACCCACCGGCCAGCAGGTGCCCGGGAGCACAGGCCATCGTGCTCGCGAGCTCGAGCAGCAGGGGCCTGAGCAAGTTCGCGACCACGACGACCGGTCCCACTGCTCGCGCCGTGGTGTCGATCCAGGGCAGAGCCTGGGCGCGAAGGTCGAAGCGGCGCACCTCGAGCTCGACGCCGTTCGCCGCCGCGTTCGCGCCGGCGGCCTCGACACTCTCACGCTCGTGATCCAGCGCGAGCACGGGGGCGAAACCCAGTCGCGCCGCGGCAATCGCGAGCACGCCCGAACCGGTGCCGACATCGACAAGCGGGCCCGTTCGGCGCTCGTCACAGGCCAGCTCCAAAAGCAGCTCCAGGCATAGACGCGTGCTGGCGTGCCCCCCCGTGCCGAAGGCCTGGCCGGGGTCGATGACGATCTCCTGCAGCTCGGCTGCCGGACGTGCGCTCGGAGCCTCCCAGGGAGGCCTCACTCGCACAGAGGGCAACCGGGCATGCCCCTGCTGAGGCGACCCCGGCGCCTGCACGAGGACCGGGCGATGGAAGCTCTTCCAGCGCTCATCCCAGCCGTCAGGAATCTCACGCGTGGAGATCTCCACGAGCGCATCACCCACCGCGGCATTCAGATCGGGAAGGCGCGGCAACTCACCCGGGGAGCCATACACGGCGTACTCGACGGTCTCCTCGCCCAGCGCCAGCTCCTCGACGCCGGCCGGCACGAGCTCGAGCAGCTCAGCCAGGACGAGCTCGGCCTGCTCGCGCCGAACCCGCACGGCGAGGCGGATCACGCCGCTTGACTGCCCAGCGCGCGGCGCAGCTTCGCAAACATCGACTCCTCCGAACGCAGGTTATCGCGGGTGAGCGTCTCGTTCAGACGCTCGAGCAGCTCCCGCTGCTCGTCGTTCAGACGGCGAGGAATAACGACGTTCACCACGATCCGCAGATCCCCGTGGCGGCTTCTGTTCAGGGCTGGCATCCCTGCACCCCGCAGCGTCAGCACATCGCCGGGCTGAGTGCCCGACGGAAGCTCAACGGACGCCTGGCCGTCGAGCGTGGAGACCTCGAGCGTCGCCCCCAGAGCCGCCAGCGGCGCCGCGACATCGAGCGAAGTGATCAGGTCATCGCCTTCCCGGACGAAGCGCTCGTCCTCGCGTACGCTGACGATCACGTAGAGATCTCCGGCGTGCGCGCCGGCCTCGCCGGCATGCCCGTGGCCGCTCAGGCGGATCCGCTGGCCGTCGGCAATTCCCGCGGGCACGTCCACATCAAGCTCACGCTTGCTCGTGACGCGGCCGCGACCCCGACACTCCTGGCACGGGCGCTTGGGCAGGCGACCATCTCCATGGCAGGCGTCGCAGGCCATCGTGCGGACCATCTGCCCGAACGGGGTGCGCGTGACGGCCTGCAGCTGCCCGCTGCCGCCGCAGCGCTCGCACGTCTCGATCGGCGTTCCCGGCTCGGCGCCATTGCCATGACAGTGCCCACAGCGGTCGATCGCCTCGTAGGCGACTTTCACCTTCGCGCCCCTGGCCGCTTCGAGCAGATCGAGCTCGATCGCCACCGCAAGATCGCCGCCGGGCGCCGGGCCTGAGCGTTCAGCCGCCATCGCACCGCCGAAGAAGGCGTTGAAGAGGTCTCCGATCGATCCGAAGCCGTCGAAGTTGGGGGCATATCCACCCGACCTGAGCCCCTCGTGGCCATAGCGGTCGTAGGTCGCGCGGCGCCCTGCGTCCGAGAGGATCTCGTAGGCCTCCGCGGCCTGCTTGAACTTCTCCTCGGCGTCAGGATCGTGGGCGTTGACGTCCGGATGCAGTTCCCGGGCGAGCTGACGAAAGGCCTTCTTGATCTCCTGCTCTGAGGCGTCGCGCTCGACGCCGAGCAGCTCATAGGGGTCGCGTGGCGTGCCGGTCGTGTCAGTTCTCGGCATAGGCGTCCTCAACGAACCGCGACAGCTCATGCGCCGCCTCACGCACCGTGACGATCGCTCCGGCGTAGTCCATGCGCACGGGGCCGATCACCGACACGGTCCCCAGCTTGCGCCGCGCCATTCCATAGGCGTTGGCGACGAGCGCGAAGGAGCGCATCGCCGGGATCGCGTTCTCGTGGCCGATCCGCACATACACACCGGACTCGCCGAAGGCCTCGCGCAACACGCCGAGCAGCGCAACCCGACGCTCGAGCAGGGTCATCAGCTCGTTGACCTGGGTCGCGTCCTGTATCCGTCCGGTAGAGAACAGCCGTGCCGTGCCGTCCACGTACAGCGCGTCTTCAGCGGAGGCGAGTTCGCCGAAGGCCGGGGCGATGCGCTCGAGGAATCCCAGCTCGACCGCAGAGAGACTCGGCTCGAGCAGACGCTGGTGGAGCATCCGCGAGCCCAGCCCCAGCCCCACAAGCCGCTCGTTCAGGTACTCCCCCGCCCACGCGAGCAGACCTGGGTCGACGCCGCCCTCGAAGCTGGCGAGCATCTTCGAGACGCCCCCGGCGGAGGTGATGATCACCACCATCACCACCTCCGGCTGCAGTACGAGCACCTCGACATGACGGATCGTCGCCGTGTTCAACGGGGGAGCCGAGACCACCGCGAGCAGGTCGGTCATCTGCGAGAGCGACGCGCTCGTCGCGCGCATGGCCTCCCCGAGCTCCCGATGGATGAGCGAGAGCTCCAGCCGCCGCTCTGGCGCGAGACCCTGGCCGGAGCTGAGCATGCGATCGACGACATAGCGGTGGCCGGCATCGGTGGGCACCCGCCCGGCTGAGGTGTGCGGGTGGGCGAGCAGGCCCTGCTCCTCGAGCAGCGCGAGTTCGTTGCGCACGGTCGACGGTCCGCAGTCGAGCTCAGGGTCGGCAGCGATCGTCCGCGACGCGACCGGCTGGCCGGTCTGCAGGTAGTCGTCGAGGACCTTGCACAGAATCCGCTCCTGGCGAGAGGAGAGCATGGATTGATTGTAGGCGGCGCCCGCCGACTGGAGAGCGCACCGGGGGCCCTGCCTGCGTTTGAGCCTTGCGTATCTAGATCTCAAGCTCGGCTTCGGCGTTGCGGATTATCTGCTTGCCCGCCTGCTCGGCGACGGTGTCGATCACCACGCGCCCATCGGCGGCCTCGCGGACGATTCCCGTCACGATGACCTCCTGCTCGGGCAGGCCCATGCCCCGAAACTGGACCGAGAGGCGCTTGAGGTGCTCAGGACCGCCGGCGGCCTCGGTCTCGGCACGAGCGACCTGAGCCATAGTCCACATGCCGTGCAGGATTCGTCCGGGCAGGCCGACCGCACGGGCGAACTCGTCGTCGATGTGGATCGGGTTGAAATCGCCCGAGGCGCCGGCGTAGCGCATCGTCAGGTACTTATCGGGCGTCACCCTCACCTCAGGGATCTGAGAGCCCGGCTCGAAGACGACCTTCGATCGGTCGGCCATACGTTCACACTCCTCGCACGATGTTCGTAAAGGTTCCGCGGCATACCTGCTCGCCGCGCTGATTGATGGAGACCGTCTCGAAGACGTAGTAGCCGCGGCCGTCGCGCTCGTAGATATTCTTCACGCTCCCCGTCGTGGTGATCTCATCGCCCGCCACCACGAGCGGCCCCCACTCGAACTCCTGCCCGCCATGGACCATCATCGGGAGGTTCATCGCGAGCTCGGGATCGAACATCGCCGGCCCCAGTGACAGGATGCTGTAAACGACCGCGAACGTGGGCGGCGCCACCACATCTGCATAGCCGGCATCTCGGGCTGCCTGCACATCCAGATGAACGGGGTTCGTCTCGCCCACCGCGCGGGCGTACTCCTTGATCTTCTCCCGACCCACGGCGTAGAGCACGGGCTCATACGTCTTGCCAATCGCTGTGGTCTTGACTGGCATAACGACAGGGCTCCTCGCGGCGGGGATGGTTTCAGGCTGCTCTGCGGCGCGCCAGTTTACGCAGAGAGGACACTCCCTTGCACCCAGGCGGCTCATCACCTGGAGGGCCGTTGACTCGCGCAGAGGATCCGGCCGCCGAGCGGCGGGGACGCCAAGATGAGCGTCCCCGCCGTTCGACTCGCTTCGAGAGCTCGAAGCGCGGAGCTTGAGCAGTGCCCTCGCGCGCCTAGAAGACGAGGTCCTCGCTAGGTGTAGTTCCTGAGTAGGTTGGTTCATCCGGGCCCCCTTGGAGGCTGAGAGCTGCCAAGCACCTCAGTCCCAAGGAGGACACCGGATGAATCTGCACGCTAACGCTGCGCTCAGCCTGAACAA
>JBEKXJ010000007.1:0-79836 GCA_049512215.1 Solirubrobacteraceae bacterium | reverse complement strand
CGGGGCACCGCTAGGTGCTCCCTAGAAAGGAGGTGATCCAGCCGCAGCTTCCGCTACGGCTACCTTGTTACGACTTCACCCCAGTCACGAGCCCCACCTTCGACGGCTCCCTCCCTTGCGGGTTAGGCCACCGGCTTCGGGTGTTGCTCACTCCCGTGGTGTGACGGGCGGTGTGTACAAGGCCCGGGAACGTATTCACCGCGGCAATGCTGATCCGCGATTACTAGCAACTCCGCCTTCATGCAGGCGAATTTCAGCCTGCAATCCGAACCGAGACGCACTTTAAGGGATTCGCTCCACCTCGCGGTATCGCAGCCCTCTGTATGCGCCAATGTAGCACGTGTGTAGCCCTGAACATAAGGGGCATGAGGACTTGACGTCATCCCCACCTTCCTCCGGTTTGTCACCGGCAGTCTCGCATGAGTCCCCAACTGAATGCTGGCAACATGCGACGGGGGTTGCGCTCGTTGCGGGACTTAACCCAACATCTCACGACACGAGCTGACGACAGCCATGCACCACCTGTGAAAGTGCCCCGAAGGGAGGGTGTGTTTCCACACCGGTCACTCACATGTCAAGCCCAGGTAAGGTTCTTCGCGTCGCGTCGAATTAAACCACATGCTCCGCTGCTTGTGCGGGCCCCCGTCAATTCCTTTGAGTTTTAGCCTTGCGGCCGTACTCCCCAGGCGGGCAACTTAATGCGTTAGCTTCGACACGGGGGGAGTCGACACCCCCCACATCTAGTTGCCATCGTTTACAGCGTGGACTACCAGGGTATCTAATCCTGTTTGCTCCCCACGCTTTCGCGTCTCAGCGTCAGTCACGTCCCAGCGAGCTGCCTTCGCCATTGGTGTTCCTCCTGATATCTGCGCATTTCACCGCTACACCAGGAATTCCACTCGCCCCTTCCGGACTCTAGCCCGACAGTATCCACCGGCATTCCAGGGTTGAGCCCTGGACTTTCACAGCGGACTAATCGGGCCGCCTACACGCTCTTTACGCCCAATAATTCCGGACAACGCTTGCACCCTACGTATTACCGCGGCTGCTGGCACGTAGTTAGCCGGTGCTTCTTGTGAAGGTACCGTCACTCCAGTCGGCTATTCACCGGCGGAGCTTCGTCCCAACTGAAAGGGGTTTACAACCCGAAAGCCTTCTTCCCCCACGCGGCGTTGCTGCGTCACGCTTTCGCGCATTGCGCAAGATTCCCCACTGCTGCCTCCCGTAGGAGTCTGGGCCGTGTCTCAGTCCCAGTGTGGCTGATCGTCCTCTCAGACCAGCTACCCATCGAAGCCTTGGTGAGCCGTTACCTCACCAACAAGCTAATGGGCCGCGGGCCCATCTCGATGCGGAGGCCGAAGCTTCCTTTCCCCTTGCGGGCACATCCGGTATTAGCTCGAGTTTCCTCGGGTTGTCCCGGTCATCGAGGCAGGTAACCCACGTGTTACTCACCCGTTCGCGGCTCTGCCCCAGGGCAAGCCCTGGTTCGTCGCTCCACTTGCATGTGTTAAGCACGCCGCCAGCGTTCGTCCTGAGCCAGGATCAAACTCTCCGTGAAGAACTTCACGAAAAGCTGTCATGGCTTGCCGGTTGCCAGCGGCCGATGATCGGCCGACAACGCCCGGCGGCCGGGACCCATACACCGTGGTCCCGAACCATGACGGGGTACTGCTCCTACTTGACTCTTGTCCGTCACCGAGGGCGCAAGCTGCGCTCCCGCTGACGGGTCGAACCTGGACGCACACCACGATCGAAATCGATCGTAGATGCGCATGCTGTTGAGTTTTCAAAGACCGCCAAGCCTCACCTGGAGGGACAACCCTTCAGAGGGGACCGACCGACCCGGCGCCCAGAGGCACCCGCGGGCCGACCGGGGAGTATAGCGCGATCAGAGCCGCCGGCGCAAGCGCGGGGAGGCCGCTCATCATCTCTCGCGCCGGCCCTCGCGGCCGCCGTCCGGCCGGCGGAGCCGAGAGCTACTAGCCCGCGCGCAGGCGCCGGAAGCGGCGCCTGCCGACCCTGAGCAGCTGCCCGTCGGCGCGCTCGCCCGGCACGTCGTGCTCGCCCGCCGCGAGCTGCTCGTCCCCAAGCATGACGCCCCCCTGGTCGATCAGGCGGCGGGCCTGCGAGCGCGAGATCCCGAACTCCTCGGCGATCAGCCCGGGGAGGTGAACGAGCTCACCGTCGCTGTGGAAGCTCGCCTCCGGGATCTCCTCTGGAGCCTCTCGTCTGACGACGACCCGATCGAAGTGGCGCTCGGCGGCGGCGGCGTCCTCGGGAGAGTAGAGCCACGCCACGAGCTCGCGGGCGAGGCTGCGCTTGGCGTCCCGCGGGGAGGGCTCGCTCGCGCCGGCGCCCTGCCGCGGGCGCTCGGAGTCCGAGCGGCCGAGCAGCAGCCGGCGGTACTCCTCGGTCGCCCCGTCGGGAATCGACATCGTCTTGCCGTAGATCTCCTGAGGCGAATCTGTGATGCCGATCTGGTTGCCCAGCGACTTGGACATCTTCCTGTGGCCGTCGATGCCGACGAGCATCGGCATCGTGAGGATCGCCTGCTCGGGCTCAGAGTATGCGCGCTGGATGTTGCGGGCGAGCAGCAGGTTGAACTTCTGATCGGTTCCCCCCATCTCCACGTCGGCGCGAACCGCAACCGAGTCATAGCCCTGCAGCAGCGGATAGAGCAGCTCGAGCAGCGACACCGGCTGCTTGGCCGAGAGGCGCTTGGCGAAGTCGTCTCGCTCGAGCAGCTGCGCGGCGGTGGTCGTGCGGGCCAGCCTGAGCAGCTCGATCATCGGCATGTCCAGCCACTCGCTGTTGCGCCTCACCTCCAGGCGCTCGGGGTCAGGATCGAGGATCTTCAGGGCCTGCTCCTTGAAGGTCGCGGCATTCGCCTCGATCTCGGACTCCGAGAGCATCGGGCGCAGGTTCGACCTGCCCGAGGGATCGCCCACGCGGGCGGTGTAGTCGCCCACGATCAGCACCGCGCGATGTCCGAGATCCTGGAACTCGCGCAGCTTGGCCAGGACGACGGCGTGGCCGAGATGGATGTCGGGGGCCGTGGGGTCGATGCCGAGCTTGACGCGCAGCGCGCGTCCCTCGCTGCGCGCGATCTGGAGCTTCTCGGCCAACGCCCCCGCGGGCAGGCTCTCGACGGCGTTGCGGGCGAGCCGTGCAGCGTCTGCCGCGGCCCCGTCGGTGGAATCTCCCATTGGGGCCAATGCTAGACTCTAGCCCTGTTGTGGGTCCGATCGTGCCGGTGAGGGGCGCGGCGCGCGCCATCCGGGTCGGAGCTTCCGCGCACAGCGAAAGTCCGTTGCGGGCTGCCCGCTCGCCTACGAGCCGGCCCGCGGGCTTGCCAAGCCGCCGATGAGCATTGACCTCGCTCCCGAGATCCCCGCCGTGCCCAAGCCGCGACTGAAGAGGCTGCGCTTCTTGGCGATCCTGTTCGCCGTCCTGCTCCTCGGCCTGGTCTCGTTCGTCTTCGGCATGTTCGTCTCGATCGCCTCGGATCTGCCCTCGCTGACGAAGTTCTCGCAGTTCAAGGACGCGCAGAGCTCGGTCCTGCTCGATGACCTCGGCCACCCGCTCGGCATCGTCAGCCAGCAGAACCGGGTGATCGTGACACCGGCACAGATTCCCCAGCTCGTCAAGGAGGCCGTGATCTCGATCGAGGACAAGCGCTTCGAAACGAACAGCGGCGTCGACATGCGGGCCATCGCGCGGGCATTCGTCCAGGACATCCTGCACAAAGGCTCCGTTCAGGGCGCCTCCACGATCGAGCAGCAGTTCATCAAGAACGCCCTGCAGGCCCAGTCTCACCGCACGATCTTCGAGAAGCTGCGCGAGGTCGGTCTCGCCTACCAGCTCTCGCACAAGTGGTCTAAGGAAAAGATCATCACGGCCTACCTCAACACGATCTACTTCGGCAACGGCGCCTACGGAATCGAGTCTGCGGCCCAGACCTACTTCGGCCACGAAGTCAACCACCTGGGCTGCGGACCCCCGCCGAGCCACCAGCTGTGCGTCGAACAGCTGGCGCCGTGGGAGGCGGCGCTGCTCGCGGGCATCATCCAGTCCCCCACCGCATATGACCCGGCGACCCATCCGGTCGCGGCAACGGCCCGGCGCGACGTCGTCCTGCGCCAGATGCTCGAGCAGGGCTACCTGACGAGGGCGGTGTATGAAGAAAGCATCAAGCAGGCCCTGCCCGCGCCCAGCAAGGTGCAGGCGCCCCACGAGCAGACGATCGAAGGCATCGATGCCGGCTACTTCACGAGCTGGGTGCAGCAGCAAGTCATCGAACGCTACGGCGCGCCGCGCGCGTTCGACGGAGGGCTGCGGATCAAGACGACCCTCGACATCGAACTCCAGCGTGCCGCCGAACAGGCGGTCGACGCCAACCTGGCCTATCCGGCCGGCCCGACCGCCTCGCTGGTGGCGATCGAAAACTCGACCGGGGAGGTGCGGGCGATGGTGGGCGGGCGCAACTACGACGAAAGCCCCTTCAACCTCGCGACCGCGGGCGAGCGCCAGCCGGGATCCTCCTTCAAGGCCTTCGATCTCGCGGCCGCGCTCGAGGACGGCATCTCGCCCGACTCGGTCTGGACCTCCGAGGAGAAGGTGTTCATCGTCCCGGGCACCGGCGGCCGGGAAAAGTTCGTCGTGCACAACGACGAAGGCACATATTCGGGCTCGAACACGCTCACGGGGGCCACCGCCTTTTCGGACAACTCGATCTATGCCGAAGTCGGCCTGCAGGTCGGCACTCACCGCATCGCCCGTCTCGCCCACGAAATGGGCATCACGACCCCGGTCTCGACCAACCCGGCGATGACCATCGGCGGGCTCACGGTCGGTGTCACGCCGCTGGACATGGCGCACGCCTATGAGACGATCGCCCACGGTGGCCGGCGCGTGAGCGGCACCCTTGCCGAAGAAGGCGCGCCGGTCGGCATCCAGGAAGTCGAAGCCGGCGGACGCGCGCTGCCGGACGGATCGCGGCGCGATGTCAACAGCGTGCGAACCACAGCAGTGCTGCCCGCGGCGGTCGCCGCGACAGAGACCTCGATGCTCGAAACGGTCATCCAATACGGCACCGGCCGCGCGGCCGCGATCGGCCAGTTCGCGGCCGGCAAGACAGGCACGACCTCCAACTACGGCGACGCCTGGTTCGTCGGCTGGGATTCCAAGTACACGGTCGCCGTCTGGGTGGGCTATCCGAACAGCCTGACGCCGATGACGAACGACTTCGACGACGGCCCTGTGCTCGGCGGCACCTTCCCGGCGCTGATCTGGCACGACTTCATGACCTCCGCCGTGCAGATCGACAAGACGCGCGCTGAACAGAGCTCCGCGCACAGCGGAGCCTCGGGCAAGGGCGAAGGCACGTCCTCGGGAGAAAGCGAACTCCCCCCGCAGAACTCCTCAGGTTCCGGACCGGGCTCGCCCTCCGGCCAGAGCGCCCCGAGCAAGCCGAGCACCAGACCGTCGAAGCCGCCCGCCGCGGGCCACACCGAAGGCTCGACCCCGAGCCCTTCGGCGGGGAGCGAAAAGACGCCCGTATCGCCGGCGCCGCCCGCCGGCCGCGCTCCGGCGACTCCCTCCCCTGCCCCCACGGCTCCGGCCACTCCCTCCCCTGCACCCACGACGCCGGCCACCCCGTCCTCTCCCTCGCCCACCGGCGGAGTCGCCCCGGCAGGCTAGCTTCGGCGCGAGTTCAGCGCCGCGCGCCGCTTCACGGCTGCTCGAGGAGCCTCGGCGCTCGGCCGGGGCCGCGAGACATGGGGGTTGCCTGCGACGCAGAAGCGCCAGCGCAGATCGACCGCGCGGGTGATGCCGATGCGCGTGTCCACAACGACTGCGCGCTCGGGCAGCTCCCCGGCGCGCTCACCAATGCGGACGGGGCCGCATGAGAGGTCGCCTCCGTTCTCGGCGAGCGTGATGCCGAGAGCCTGCGTGAGCTTGCCGGGACCCGAGCAGAGATCCTGCTCGCGGGGCGGGCGTTCGGCATTCAGGCCCCGCCGGGCGCGCATCTGCTCGAGACCGACGATCGGGGCGAGCGCGCGGATCAGCACGGCCGCACCGACTCCCTCGGGCTCGCAGACCGCGTTCAGCAGCGCGTGGACGCCGTAGGAGCGGTAGACGTACGCGCGCCCCGGCTCGCCGAAGAGCGTCCGCGTCCGCGGTGTCAGCCCCGCGTAGGCGTGGCACGCCGGCTCGCTCTCATGGTAGGCCTCGGTCTCTACGATCACGCCCGCCGCACCCCCATACTCGACCGTGCAGCCGATCAGCTCGCGCGCGACCTCGAGGACCGGGCGGGCGTAGAAGTCAGCCGTCAGTGCCTTCAACGAGCACCTTTCGGGCGAGGTCGAGCTGCTCGCCGACGCGGGCCAGGGAGGTGCCGCCGGCGGACACCTTGGACTCAAGCCAGGAGCCCTGCTCGAGCAGCTCATGAAACTCGGCGGCGTGGGCGGCGAGCTCCTCGCTGTGCGCGGCGAGCTCCTCGCGGCTCAGCTCGGACAGCCTCTTGCCGCTGTCGAGAGCCGCGCGCACGAGCCCCGCTACGACCCCGTGCGCCTCGCGGAAGGGCATGCCCAGGCGCACGAGCAGGTCGGCCAGATCGGTGGCGGCGATGAGCTCGTCTGAGGCCGCCTCGCGCATGCGTTCGCGCCTGAAGCTCACGCCGGCGATCATCCCCGTGGCGGCCGCGAGCGTCAGCCCGAGCGTGTCGACCGCGTCGAACAGGTGCTCCTTGTCCTCCTGCAGATCCTTGTTGTAGGTGAGTGGCAGCGCATGCATCACACCGTGGAAGGCGGCCAGGTGCCCGACGACCCGAGGCGCCTTCGCGCGCAGCAGCTCAGCCGCGTCGGGGTTCTTCTTCTGCGGCATGATCGAGGAGCCCGAGCTCCACGCGTCGGGCAGCTCGCAGAAGCCGAACTCGGTGCTCGACCACAGCACGAGCTCTGCCCCCAGGCGGGAGAGGTGCGTCGAGCAGGTGGCGGCCGCATTCAGATAGTCAAGGACGAAGTCCCGCCCCGAGACGGCGTCGATCGAGTTCAGTGCGAGCGCCGAGAAACCGAGCTCGTCCGCAACCCGGCGGCGGTCGATGTCGAAGTTGACGCCCGCGAGCGCTCCGGCCCCGAGCGGCAGGCGCCCGGTCTGCTCCTCGGCGAAGGCGAAGCGGGCCCGGTCGCGGCTGAGCATCCAGAAGTAGGCGAGCAGGTGATGAGCGAGATAGACGGGCTGGGCGCGCTGCAGGTGGGTGTATCCGGGCATCGGCCAGTCGACGTGCTCCTCGGCGCGGACGAGCAGCGCACGCATCAGCCCGCTCAGGGCCCTCTGAGCGTCCGCCGCGCGCTCGCGCGTGTACATCGCGAGGTCTGTGACGACCTGGTCGTTGCGCGAGCGCGCCGTGTGCAGCCGCCCGCCGACGCTTCCGGCGATCTCGGTCAGGCGCCGCTCGAGCGCCATGTGGATGTCCTCGTCCTGCGCCCTGAATGGGAAGCGGCCTTCGCTCAGCTCGCCTTCGACGTGGTCAAGGCCGGCGAGCAGCGCATCGCGGTCCGCGCCGGAGATGATCCCCTGCTCGGCCAGCATCCTCGCGTGCGCGCGCGATTGGGCGATGTCCTGTGGCCACAGGCGCCGATCGAAGTCCAGAGAGGCATTCAGGCGCTGGAAGTCGGGGTGTTGTGGCTCATGGAAGCGCGACACGGCCGATCAGTCTATGGGCGCCGTGCCCGCAGGCGCTCGAGCGCCTGGCCCAGCGCGCCCGCCACGCGGGCGACTTGGCCCTCGCTCATCTGTGGGAAGAAGGGCAGCGCCAGCGATCGTGCCGCGACGTCCTCGCACACGGGAAATTCGCCCACTCGGTGGCCGAAGCGCTCGCGGTAGAAGCTCAGCAGGTGGATCGCCGGGAGGTAGGGCTTGGTCTGGATTCCCGCCGCGGCGAGCGCGCGCACGGCCTCGACGCGATCGGCTCCCCGCGGCAGTTGCACGACGAACACGAACCAGCCCCGCACTTCTGCGCCGCGGTCGGGACAGGGCAGCTCGAGGTCCTCGATCCCGGCCAGTGCTTCGCGGTAGCGGGCGGCGAGCAGGGCACGCGCCGCGAGCATCTGCTCGAGGCGCGCGAGCTGAGCGATGCCGAGCGCGCACGCTATATCCGAGAGGCGGTAGTTGAAGCCGAGTCGGTCGTGATCGAGCCAGCCCATGTCGGGGGCACGGCCCTGGTTGCGCTCGGAGTCGATCCGCTCCTTCAGCGCCTGGCTGCCGAGCGTGATCATGCCGCCCTCACCCGTTGTGAGCTGCTTGTTGGCGTAGAAGCCGAAGACCGCCGGGTGGCCGCGTGCGCCCACGGGCGTGCCGTCGGCGTGCACGGCCCCGAGCGCCTCGCATGCGTCCTCGACGATCGCGAGCCCATGCTCTTCGGCCAGTCGCTCGAACGCGGGCATCTCAGCGGGGTAGCCGAAGATGTGGACGGGCAAGAGCGCCTTCGTGCGTCCGCTCAGCGCGGCCGCCGCGGCCTGCGGGTCGAGGTTGAGCGTCAGCGGATCGATGTCCGCGAACACCGGCCGGGCGCGCTCGTAGAGCACCGCGTTGGCCGAGGCGACGAAGGAGAACGGGCTCGTCACCACCTCGTCACCCTCCTCCAGGCTCACCGCGCGAAGCGCGAGGTGAAGGCCGGCGGTGCCGCTCGAGACGGCGCTCGCCAGCGGTGCTCCGACGCGCGCGGCGAAAGCGCGCTCAAACTCGCCCAGGCGCGGCCCGAGCGAGAGCTGCCCGGACCGCAGGACGTCGATCACGGCGTTCTCCTCCTCCTCCCCGAGCACGGGACGGGCGAGCGGGATCGTGTTCTCGACCTCACTCACCGGGCGTCCTCGCCGAAGGGGGCATCCGCGCCGTCCCCGTGGACGTCCGCGCAGGCTGTGAGCTCCGCACTACACCCTGCCGGATGAGCCGGCCGGCCTCTCTTCGCCGGCCGGCGCCGAGGACCGCCTACGTCCGGGCTGCATGCCGTACTCAAGCGAATCAACCAGCGCGTCCCAGGAGGCCGCGATGAGGTTCTCAGAGACCCCGATCGAGCCCCACACCTCATGGCCGTCGGAGGCGTCGATCAGCACCCGTGTGACCGCGCCGGTGCCCTTGGCCTCGTCGAGGATCCGCACCTTGAAGTTGACGAGCTCGATGTCGCGCAGATGCGGGTGGATCTCACCGATCGCATCACGCAGCGCGTTGTCGAGTGCGTTCACGGGCCCGTTCCCCTCGGCGATGCGCACATAGCGCTCCCCGCCGAGCCAGATCTTGATCGTCGCCTCGGTGGCGACCTTGCCGTCGGCTCGCTTCTCGACGAGCACGCGCCAGGACTCAAGGCGGAACAGGGGCTCATAGGAGCCCGCCTCCTTGCGCATGAGCAGCTCGAAGGACCCGTCGGCGGCCTCGAACTGGAAGCCCTCGTGCTCGAGCTCCTTGACACGCTCGACGAGGCGCTGGGCGAACGCCTCACCGGCCTCGCCCGCCTCGAGCTTGATGCCGGCTTCTGATGCCTTCTCCGCGATCGTGCTCTTGCCCGAGAGCTCGGAGATCAGGATGTCGCGGCGGTTCCCGACGACCGCGGGGTCGACGTGCTCGAAGGTCTGGGCGTCGGCGCGAACGCCGGCGGCGTGCAGGCCGGCCTTGTGCGCGAAGGCGTTCTTGCCGACGTAGGGCTGGGCGGGGTCGGGCGCGCGGTTCAGCAGCTCGTCGATGAAGTGCGCGGTCTCGGTTAGGCGCGCGAGGCGATCGGGGGCGAGCACTTCGCAGCCCATCTTCAGCTGCAGGTCGGCGATCGTCGTGATGAGGTTGGCGTTGCCCGTCCTCTCGCCGATGCCGTTGATCGTCCCCTGCACCTGCGTCGCCCCCGCTTCGACGGCCGTGAGGGTGTTGGCGACGGCGCAGCCGGAGTCATCGTGGGTGTGGATGCCGAGCGCGACGCCCGGCAGAGCTTCGCCAACGAGGGCGAAGGCGGTGCGCATCTGAGGCGGCAGCGAGCCTCCGTTCGTGTCGCACAGCACGAGGCGCTCAGCCCCCGCCTCGGCCGCCACGCGCAGGCAGTCGAGCGCGTAACCGGCGTCGAGCGCGAGGCCGTCGAAGAAGTGCTCGGCGTCGAACAGCACCCGCTTGCCGGCGCGCACGAGAAAGGCGACCGAGTCGGCGATCATCTGGAGGTTCTCCTCCCGCGAGACGCGCACGACCTTCTCGACGTGCAGCAGCGAGGCCTTGCCGACGATCGTGCACACCGGCGCGAAGGAGCCCGCGAGAATGCGCAGGCCCTCGTCCTCATCGGCCGCGAGGTCCCGTCGCCTGGTCATGCCGAATGCGACTATCTGCGCGGTCTTGAGATCCTCCGCGGCGAGCAGCTCGAAGAGCTCCTGCTCCTTGGGGTTCGACGCCGGGAAGCCCGCCTCGATCAGGTGGATTCCGAGCGCGTCGAGTGCGTGCACAACCCGCAGCTTCTCGGCGGCCGTGAGGCTGAGGCCGCCGCCACCCATCCCGTCGCGCAGGGTGGCGTCGTATAGCTGTATGCCGGCCATCGGCCCTTAGCCTGCGGCTGTCGTCTGGGCGCTCGGCGCGGGGGCCTCCCCGGCGGGAGCCTCGAGAGCGGCGGGCGGCAGCAGATCGAGCCACTCGCGGTAGCGCTCTGAGCGACCGTGGACCGCGTTGTCGAAGGCGGTCTGCAGCACGCGCGTGATCTCGCCCGGCCTTCCGCTGCCGATCACGTGGTCGTCGATCTCCCTGACGGGGACGACCTCCGCGGCCGTCCCGGACATGAAGACCTCATCGGCGAGATACATCTCGGCTCGGGCGACGTTGCGCTCGATCACCGTGTAGCCAAGGTCACGCGCGATCTGGATCAGCGAGCGTCGCGTGATGCCGTCGAGGATCGAGTTGTGCTGCCCCGGCGTGGAGATCTCCCCGTCACGGACCACGTAGAGGTTCTCACCGGTGCCCTCGCAGACGTGACCATGGTCGTCGAGCAGGATCGCCTCTTCGTAGCCGGCCTTCACCGACTCGACCTTCGCCAGCACGCTGTTGAGGTACTGCCCGGAGGCCTTCGCGTGGGGGATCAGGGAATCGGGGCTGATCCGTCGCCAGGAGGAGACCTTCGCGCGCACGCCGTCGCGCTTGCCCGCCTCCCCCAGGTAGGCTCCCCACTCCCAGCAGGCGATCGTCACATCGACCGGGGCGTCCAGCGGGTTCAGCCCCATCTGCCCGTAGCCGCGGTTGACGATCGGCCGGATGTAGCAGGAGCGCAGGCCGTTGCGGGCAACCAGCTCGAGCGTCGCGGCGCGCAGCTCCTCGGCCGAATAGGGCACCGGCATGTAGTAGAGCTCGGCCGAGCGAAGCAGGCGCTCGATGTGCTCGGCGTTGCGAAAGACCGCCGGCCCTAGCTCGGAGTCATAGCAGCGCATGCTGTCGAACACTCCCGTGCCGTAGTGCAGGCCGTGCGTCAGTACGTGGACCTTGGCATCCTCCCAGGCAACGAACGCTCCGTTCATCCAGATGAGGTCGGTGGGGTCCACTTTCGCTGCCTCCCGCTAGAGGTTGTCGAGCACTGCCTTCGTCGCCTGCGCCGTGCCCGCCGCGCCGCCGAGGTCGGGGGTGCGCAGGCCCGCGTCGAGCGCGCCTTCAACGGCCGATTCTACAGCCGCCGCCTCGCTTTCCAAGCCGAGGCCGTACCTGAGCATCATCGCGGCGGAGAGGAACATCGCGAGCGGGTTGGCCACGCCCTGCGCGGCGATGTCGGGCGCCGATCCGTGCACCGGCTCAAAGACGCCGGGGCCCTCATCGCCGAGCGAGGCGCTGGGGAGCATCCCGATCGAGCCGGTGAGCATTGCGGCCTCGTCAGAGAGGATGTCTCCGAACATGTTCTCGGTTAGGATCGTGTCGAAATGGCGCGGCGCGGACAGGAGCTGCATCGCCGCGCTGTCGACGAGCATGTGCTCGAGCGCGATGTGGGGAAACTCGCGCGAGTGCAGTTCGCCCACGACCTCGCGCCACAGACGTGAGGTCTCAAGGACGTTGGCCTTGTCGACGCTCGTCACCTTCGCCCTCGCGGCCGTGAAAGCCGTGCGGGCGATGCGCGCGATCTCCGCGCTCGTGTAGGAGCAGACGTCGCAAGCCGAGGTGCGCGTGCGGGTCTTCTCGCCGAAGTAGATCCCACCGGTGAGCTCGCGCACGACGAGCAGGTCCGTTCCCTCGATCCGCTCGCGGCGCAGCGGCGAGGCCTCATAAAGCGCGGGCAGCGGCCTGACCGGGCGCAGGTTCGCGTAGAGCCCGAGCCCCTTGCGCAGGCCGAGCAGGCCCTGCTCGGGTCGCGGCCGGTGCGGGTCGGTCGTGTCCCACCGCGGTCCGCCCACCGCTGCCAACAGCACCGCATCCGAGCGCCGGCAGGCGTCGAGGACCTCGTCGGTGAGCGGCGTGCCGTGCGCGTCGATCGAGGCGCCGCCGAAGAGGCGCTCGTCGAACTCGAACTCGCCGACCGCGCGCAGGACCTCGAGTGCCGGGGCCATGATCTCCGGGCCGATCCCGTCGCCCGGGAGCGTGATGATGCGGTGGCTCATGACGGCTCCCCTTCAGAGCGCCGTGGTGACGGGCCCGCTGCGCTCGCGCTCGCGCTCGTAGGCGGCGATCGCCTCGGACTGCTGGAGCGTCAGCGCGATGTCGTCGAGGCCACCGAGCAGGCGATGCTTGATCTCATGGTCGATCTCGAAGGGAACTTCGCGCCCGGCGAAGCGCACCTCCTGTGCAGCGAGGTCGATCTCGCCCTCGCCTGCGCGGGCGAGGCCGTGGCAGTCCTCCTCGTCGAGCACCACGGGCAGCAGGCCGATCTTGGTGCAGTTGGAGTAGAAGATGTCGGCGAAGCTCGGCGCCACGATCGCCTGGAAGCCGTAGTCCTGAAGGCCCCACGGGGCGTGCTCGCGTGAGGAGCCGCAGCCGAAGTTCGCGCCGGTCACGAGGATCGGGTTAGCCGGAAGCTCCCAGCCGGGCTCCTTGGACCAGTCGTAGAAGAGGAACTGCCCGAAGCCCGAGCGCTCGACCCGCTTCAGGAACTGCTTGGGCATGATCTGGTCGGTGTCCACATCGGCGCGGTCAAGCACGCTGACAGGGCCCATGATGACGCTTATCGCTTGCATGGCACCCTCCTAGGACCAGTCGCGGATGTCGACGAAACGACCCTCGATGGCCGCCGCGGCGGCCATCTGCGGGGAGACGAGGTGCGTCCTGCCGCCGCGCCCCTGACGACCCTCGAAGTTGCGGTTCGAGGTCGAAGCGCAACGCTCGCCGGGCTGGAGGATGTCGGGGTTCATGCCCAGGCACATCGAGCAACCGGCGACGCGCCAGTCGAAGCCCGCCTCGCGGAAGATCCGATCCAGTCCCTCGGCCTCGGCCTGGGCCTTGACGTGCTGTGAGCCGGGAACGACCATCGCGCTCACCCCCGGCGCGACCCTGCGGCCCGCGACGAGCGCGGCGGCCGCGCGAAGGTCGCCGATGCGCGAGTTCGTGCAGGAGCCGATGAAGACCCGGTCGAGCGCGATCTGCTCGATCGGGGTGCCGGGCTCGAGTGCCATGTAGTCGAGCGCGCGTTCGGCCGCCTCACGCTCGGCGGGGCTGTCGAACTCCTCGGGCGAGGGGACCCTGTCGGTGACGGCGCGCACCATGCCGGGGTTCGTTCCCCAGGTCACCTGGGGCGAGATGGTGGATGCGTCGATGAGGATCTCGCGGTCGAAGGCGGCGCCCTCATCGGTGCGCAGGCCGCGCCAGCTCTCGATCGCCGCGTCGAGCTCGGATCCCCTCGGCGCCCCGGGCAGATCCTGGTCTGTAAACCAGGCAAAGGTGGTCTCATCGGCAGCGATCATCCCGGCGCGGCCTCCGCCCTCGATCGTCATGTTGCAGACGGTCATGCGCCCCTCCATCGAGAGAGCCTCGATCGCGGGACCGGAGTACTCGACGACATGGCCGGTTGCGCCGCCTACGCCGATCTCCCCGAGCGTGCCGAGGATCAGGTCCTTGGCACTGACACCGAAGCCGAGCGCGCCCTCGTAGCGCACGCGCATCGAGCGCGGCTTGCTCTGGACCATGCACTGCGTCGCCAGGACGTGCTCGACCTCGCTCGTGCCGATGCCGAAGGCCAGTGCCCCGAAGGCTCCGTGCGTCGAGGTGTGCGAGTCCCCGCAGACGATCGTCATTCCCGGCTGGGTGACGCCGAGCTCAGGTCCGATCACGTGCACGATGCCTTGGCGCTCGGAGCCGAGCGAGTAGACGGGGATACCGAACTCCTCACAGTTGCGCTCGAGCGTCTGCACCTGCACGCGGGATAGCTCGTCCTTGATGCGCGCCGCCACCGGCGTGCCGTCGGTCGGCGTGTTGTGATCAGCGGTCGCCAGCGTGCGGTCGGGTCGGCGCACCGTCCGTCCCGCGAGCCGCAGCCCGTCGAATGCCTGCGGGCTCGTGACCTCGTGGACGAGGTGCAGGTCGATGTAGAGGAGCCCCGGCGCGAGCTCATGGACCTCCCAGATCTTTTCAAACATCGTCTTAGGCATCGTCATCGGTCCTTCTCCTCGCCTCCGGCGGAGCGGTTTTGGGGGGACCCCCTGACGGGGGCCGGCGGGGTTGCTGGTGGTCTTGCATCTAGCTGCGTCTCAGTCCCGCCGAGACGACCGCGAGGAAGCTTGCCTGCGCGGGGCCTCTGTTCTCGAAGTGGTGGGGCAGGTCGGCGTCAAAGGTCACGCAGTCGCCCTCGCAGAGCTCGTGGCGCTGCCCATCGCAGACGAGCACGACAGAGCCCCGCTCGACGAGCGCCGTCTCGCGGCTACCGGGCTCGTGCATCGGCGGATCGTCGGCGGCTCCCGTGGCGCCCCCGGGGGCGAGCGTGTGGCGGGAGAGCTCGGCCCTTTGTCCGGGCTGGGCGGAGGTCATCACCTCGAAGCGGTGACCCCGCCGCGCGTTTCCCCCCCGCCGGCGCTGGTCCGCGCGCACGACCGTCACGGCCCCATCCTCGTCCAGGCGCAGGAGCTGGGAGAGCCTCAGCTCGAGGCCCGAGGCGATGCGGGCGGCGACCGTCAGCGTCGGGCTGGTCTCACCGCGCTCCACCTGCGAGAGCATCGGCGCGCTCACCCCGCTGCGGATGGCGAGATCGCGCAGCGACAGCGAGGAGGACTCGCGCAGCGCCTTGACCCGCGCGCCCAGCCCCGCCTGCGCTGACGGTTTCCCCGCGAGCACCGCCGGATCAGCCCCGCCCGGTGTTGGTATCGGCTGCGCCGAACCCGAGCGGGCTCCTTTGCGGGCGGGGCTTTCAGCCGGCTTGGGATTCGCCTCGGTGCTGACCATACATCCGTACGTTATCACGGACAAGCATCTGCGGCGAGCGTCCGGGGCGGGCCCGGCTTCACCGCCAATTCCGAGGCCCAGAGCTAGTGGAATCTGATCTCCCCCGTGGGCCTCAGGGGGCTCAAGCCCCGTCGCCTGGACGCCCGCGGCACCTAAGGCGTGTGCGCCGTCAGCGGCTGCGGCAACCCTTCCGCGGCCGCGCGCGAGCGGGAGACAGCGATCGACAGCGCCCGCACATATGCACGGGCGGCCGCATCGATGATGTCCGTGGACACCCCCTGACCGGCGCCGGTGAAGCCTTCGAGCTCGACCACGACCGAGACCTCACCGAGCGCGTCCTGGCCCTCGGTGACCGCCCCGATCGTGAAGTCGTTGAGCTTTGCGCCGACTCCCGTCGCCGCATCGATGGCCTTGAAGACGGCATCGATTGGGCCGTCGCCGGTGAACGTGCCCTGTGCGCTCGCGCCACTCGGAAGCGTGACCGACACACGCGCATGCGGTGGCCGGCGCGAGGAGGCCTCGACCTCGAACCACTCGAGCGAATAGCCCGGGATGTCCTCGCGCAGCTCGTCGGTGACGAGCGCCTCGAGGTCCATCGCGGTCACGTGCTGCTTGCGGTCGGCGATCTCCTTGAAGCGCTTGAACGCGGTGTTCAGGCCCTGGCCGTCGAGCTCGAAGCCCATCTCCTCGAGCGCTTTGCGCAGAGCATGACGACCGGAGTGCTTGCCGAGCACGATCGAGTTGCTCTGAAGGCCGACACTCGTGGCGTCCATGATCTCGTAGGTCGTGCGCTCCTTCAGCACGCCGTCCTGGTGGATGCCGGACTCGTGGGCGAAGGCGTTGCGCCCGACGATCGCCTTGTTCGGCTGCACCTGGTAGCCGGTCAAGCGCGAGACCAGGCGGCTCGTGCGGGCGAGCTCGGTCGCGTTCACCCGCGTGTCGAGGCCGACGTCGGCTCGGCGCGTGCGCAGGAGCATCACGATCTCCTCGAGCGACGCGTTGCCGGCGCGCTCGCCGATCCCGTTCATGGCGCACTCGACCTGCCGCGCCCCGGAAAGGACGCCGGCGAACGAGTTGGCAACCGCCAGTCCGAGGTCGTCGTGGCAGTGAACCGAGAGCACCACCCGGCGAAGATCGGGAACGAGCTCATACAGGCGTGCGATGAAGGCGCCGAACTCGTGGGGCATCGCGTAGCCCACCGTGTCCGGGATGTTGATCGTGCTCGCGCCCTCCTCGATCGCGATCTGGAGCACCTGGGCGGTGAACTCGGCATCCGCGCGGGTGGCATCCATCGGCGAGAACTCCACGTCGTCCAGGTACTGCTTGGCCTGCGCCACGGCCGCACGGGCCTGACCCTTGACGTCCTCACGTGTGGTCTGCAGCTGATGCTCGATGTGGATGTCCGAGGTCGAGATGAACGTGTGGATGCGCGGGCGCTCGGAGTCCTTGACAGCGTTCCACGCCGCGTCTATGTCCTGCTTTGAGGTGCGCGCCAGGCCGCAGATCACCGGCCCCTGGACCTCGCGCGCGATCGCCTGCACGGACTCGAAGTCTCCGGGTGAGGTGATCGGGAAGCCGGCCTCGATCACGTCCACCGAGAGCCGCGCCAGCTGGTGGGCGATCTCGAGCTTCTCCTGCTTGTTCAGCGAGATACCAGGCGACTGCTCGCCGTCGCGCAGGGTCGTGTCGAATATCAGGACGCGGTCTGCGTCGTTGGGTTGATCGGTCGTGCTCATGTCGTTCGTGCTCCTTCTCTATCTCGCGGACGCTTCCTCTCTGCTGGGTATGCGGCTACGCGGCCGCCACGCGCTATTCCCCCCGAGGGGGGAGCAGGAGAAGCGAGAGGAGCGAGATGGCGAACGACATCTTCACCGGGCAGATTAGCATCGCAGCGCCGGACGGGGGGCACGACTAGGTCACCAGCACGACCTTGCCCACGTTGCGCCGCTCGGTGATCATCGTCTGCGCCGCGCCGGCCTCCTCGAAGCTGAAGTCACCCGCCAGCACCGGTTTGATCGTGCCGTCTGCGAGCAGCTCGCGCAGCGGCTCGAGCCAGTGCTCGAGCGTGCCGCGGTCCTTCCACAGGCTGAGCAGGTTGAGCCCGATCACCGCCTTGGATTCAGACATCTGCTTGATCAGGTTGAAGCGCGGCATCCGCGCGAGGGTGCCCAGCGCCGTGAGCCGGTTGCGGCGCTGGCCGGAGACGACGGCCGCGGCGCCGAACGCGACCAGGCGTCCGCCGGGCCGCAGCAGCTCATAGCTGCGGCGGAAGCTCTTGCCACCGATCGCGTCCATGATCACGTCGAAGGGCTCAAGGCCCCGCTCCCAGCCGGGCCTGGTGTAGTCGAGCGCGCGATCGACCCCGAGTTCGGTGATCCGCGCGTGCTTGCCGGGCGAGGCGGTCCCGTAAACCTCGGCGCGGTGACGCTTGGCGATCTGCGTCGCGGCGATGCCGACGCCCCCGCCCGCGGAGTGGATCAGCACGCGCTCGCCGGGCCGGAGGCTGCCGTAGCCGATCAGGGCCGTCCAGGCGGTCGCATAGTTGACCGGGATCGCCGCGCCCTGCTCGAAGGTGAGCCCGTCCGGGAGCGCGAGCACGTCGCCCCCGGGGACGACCACCTGGGTGGAGTAGCCGCCGAACCTCGTGCCCGCGAGGACCCGCTGGCCGTGCGCGAGCCCGTGCACGCCCTCGCCCAGCTCGAGGATCGTGCCCGCGACCTCGTAGCCGATCACGCAGGGCGGCTTCGGCGCGTCCGGATAGAGCCCCATCCGCGCCATCACGTCGGCAAAGTTCACACCCGCGGCCGCGACGGCGATCCGCACCTCACCGCGGCCGAGCTCGGGGTCCGGGCGCTCCTGCACGCTCAACACTGCCGGGCCCCCGTGCTTGTTGATCACCACCGCCCTCATCCCGCGGCCAGCCTATCTGATCAGCCGAGATCCACCGACCAGCCGTTCACGAAGCCGTCCGAGGCGACGATCTCATCAACGACCGCGTGCGGCACCGGGGCGTCCGTCGTGACGACCATCGCCGCCAGCCGACGGTCTTCGCCGTCGGCCTGCCCGTCGGGAGTGTGCCCGACGGCGGCCGAGGAGATGTTGACTCCGTGCCTGCCGAAGACCGTGCCCACGCGGCCGATCATGCCCGGGAGGTCCTCGTAGCGAAAGACGGTCAGGTACCGCGACAGCTCGATCGTCAGGCGGCGGCCCTGGACCTCGACCAGGTGGGGCACGCGGCTGGGCCCGATGCCCGTACCGGCGACCGCGACCCGCGCGTCACCCGCGACGACCGTCACGCGGATCAGCTCGTTGAAGTCCTCGGCCTCCGAGATCGCCTTCTCCTCATAGACGATCCCGCGCTGGTGGGCCATCGTCGGCGCGTTCACCAGGTTGACCTGCTCCTCGGTGCGGCCCTGCAGCGCGCCGACGATCACGGCGAGCCCGAGCATGCGCGTGTCGAAGTCGGCGATCCTGCCGAGGAAGGCCGCCTCGATGCGCTCCACCGAGCTGCCCTCGGCGAGCGCCATCGCGAGGCGTCCGAGCCGGGTGGCGAGCGGCAGGAAGGGCCCGAGCATGGCCATGTCCTCGGCCGCGATCGCCGGGATGTTGACCGCGGTCGAGACGACGCCGCCGGTCAGCGCGGCGACTACCTGCTCGGCGCTCTGATATCCGGCGCGATCGGTCGCCTCGGCGGTTGAGGCACCGAGGTGGGGTGTGACTACGACGTTTGGATAGCCCTTGAACAGCGGGTAGTCGGTGATCGGCTCGGACGGGAACACGTCGAGGGCCGCGCCGGCGACCTTGCCCGAGTCGAGCGCGTCCTTGAGTGCCGCGTCGTCGATCAGCCCACCGCGCGCGACGTTGAGTATGCGCACCCCGTCGCGCATCTTTGCGAAGGCTTCGGCGTCGAGCCAGCCTTCGGTGTCGGGCGTCTTCGGCAGGTGCAAGGTGATGAAGTCGGCCTGCGCGTAGAGATCGTCGCGGTCGGCCGCCTTCTCGACCCCCAGCTCGCGGTAGCGCTCGGCGCTGACGAACGGGTCGAAGGCCAGCACGCGCATCCCGAAGCCCCCCGCGCGGTGCGCGACGAGCTGGCCGATTCGTCCGAAGCCGACGATGCCGAGCGTCTTCTCATATAGCTCAACCCCCGAGAACTTCGAGCGCTCCCACTTGCCGCTCGTCAGAGACATGTGCGCCTGGGGGATGTTCCGCGCGAGCGCCAGCAGCAGCGCCATCGTGTGCTCGGCCGCGGTGACGACATTCGACTCCGGCGCGTTCGCGACCACGATTCCACGCTCGGTCGCGGCCTGGACGTCGACGTTGTCGACGCCGACGCCGGCGCGCCCGATCGCACGCAGCCGGGGCGCCCGGTCGATCAGATCGGCGGTCACCTTCGTCGCCGAGCGGATCACGATCCCGTCGTAGTCGCCGATCCGCTCGGCGAGCTCCTCTTCGCTCCAGTCGACTCCGAGGTCGACCTGGAAGTGCTCGCGCAGCAGCTCGACGCCCGAGTCGCCGATCCTCTCCTTGACGAGCACCCGCGGGCGCCCGTCGCTCGCGGCCTGCCCTGCGACGGCACTCATGCGGAGATCCGTTCGACGACCCACTCGATGCAGGCCGTGAGCGCCTGCACATCGGCCGGGTCGACAGCCGGGAACATCCCGATCCGCAACTGGTTGCGCCCGAGCTTGCGGTAGGGCTCCACGTCCAGGATCCCGTTCGCGCGCAGTGCCCGCGCGACGGCCGCGGCATCGACGCGCTGATCGAAGTCGACCGTCCCGACGACGAGCGAACGCTTGGCGGGGTCTTTGACGAACGGGGTCGCGTACTGCACCCGCTCGGCCCAGTCGTAGAGGTGGGTCGATGAGGCGCTCGAGCGTGTCACGCACCAGTCGAGCCCTCCGGCGTCGAGCATCCAGCGGATCTGCTCGGCGAGCAAGAAGAGCGTTGCGATCGCCGGCGTGTTGTAGGTCTGGTCTTTGAGCGAGTTCTCAAGAGCGGTCCCGAGTGACAGGAAGGCGGGGATCCAGCGGTCGGAGTCGGCGAGCGCCGTGATCCGTTCCTGCGCCGCGGGGCTCAGCAGCGCCACCCACAGGCCGCCGTCGCCCGCGAAGCCCTTCTGCGGCGCGAAGTAGTAGGCGTCGACCTGCGTGAGGTCGACAGGCAGACCTCCTGCCCCCGAGGTCGCGTCGACGAGCACGATCGCGTCACCGGCTCCGGCAGGACGCGCGACCGGCACCATCACTCCGGTCGAGGTCTCGTTATGCGCCCACGCGATCGCGTCCGCGTGTGCCTTCTCGGCCATCGGCCCGACGGACGCCGGGTCGGGGGCGTCCCCGGGGTCGGCGGAGATCACCTTCGGATCCTTCAGGAAGGGTGCGCCGGCCGTGACGGTCGCGAACTTCTGCGAGAACTCGCCGTAGGCGAGGTGCAGAGCCCGATGCGCTACCAAGCCGAAGGCCGCCGCGTCCCAGAAGGCGGTGGTCCCGCCGTTCCCGAGCGCGACCTCGTAGCCCTCGGGCGCCGCGAACAGCTCGCGCAGTCCCGCGCGTATCTCTGCGACGAGCGCCTTGACGGGCTGCTGGCGGTGGGAGGTCCCCATCAGCATCGCGCCGTCGTCCAGCAGGCGCCTGAGCGCCTGCGGGCGCACCTTCGACGGCCCGCAGCCGAAGCGTCCATCCGCCGGCTTGAGCTCCTCGGGGATGAGGATCGGCTTCTCTGCAGTGATGTTGCTCGGCGTCATGTGGGGCTCCTCGCTGTGTCGGACCTCGAGGGATATCGATGATCTGAAGGTGCCCAGGCGCGCGGCGGTGTGGCGCCGTCGCTCCCCGGTGGTGGACTCCACCCGAGCGCCAGTCGCGACGACGAAGGCGAGTGTAGCGAACCGAACCGACCGCGTCTGCATGCCCCCGCTGCGATGAGCCGCTCGAGCCGCGCGCGTGGGTATGCGTCCTGGCGGCGCGCGAAGCCGGCACGGTGGACGCCGTTGTTGATCGCATAGACGCGCTTGTTGATCGCGTCGATCTCCCGGCGAAGCTCAGCCGGGTAGAGGTCGAGGCCGGCCGCGGAGCCGTGAACCGCATCGACGTACTCTCCCCCAGGCCCGTCGCTGAAGCTCTCGCGCGTGAAGGCCCATCCGCGCTGATCGCGAAACGGCGCGAGGAAAGAGATCGGGACCGCCTCGGTGAGTCCCTCTATCTGGCGCTTGAAGTCGCCGGAGACGAGCTCGCGACTGGTCCCCATCTCAGCCATTCCAGATCGCGTCCCGGTTGGAAACCATCGCCGTCCAGCCGAGCGGCAGACGGTCCCGGCCGATGCCGGCGGAGGGCTCGCCGCCCAGCAGGCAGTACTCGGGGGCCGGCCCGAGGCCGAGGCAGCGCCGCCAAAGCCCGGCCGACTCGCGATCCATGCCGTCACCGAGGAACTCGCCGATCTGCGGGGAGGAATGTCCGGGGGCGGCGCTCACCCACGTGCTCAGGCGCACCCGGCCCAGTTGCGCGTGACCCTCGCAGAGGCTGTAGACGGCCCCGATCGCGAAGTCCGTCTTGACCACCAGGGCATCGTGGCTGGTGATGTGCCCGCGCGAGACAGCGGCCTCCTCGAGCACGCCGAGCGACGCCCACCCATCGATGAGGTACCAGTCCTCATAGTCCGCCGCGGCGCAGGAGCGACCCTCTGAGGATCCCCGCGACTGCTCCTGCGGCGAGGTCAGCCATGGCAGCCCCTGCACCCTGAACGCCGCCGACCCGCGGAAGCCGCTGGGCCTGCGATGGGCGAGTGATCGGTGGAAGCGCTCGAGCGCATGCTCGTATTCAGCGCCCTGGACGTCAGGGGCGGGGCGGTGCCAGCAGATGTAGGCGAGCACGGCAGACCCCTTCCGCTAGGCGGACCCTTCTTGGCCTGAGCTCACCGCGCCGGGAACAGCCCCCCGTTCGGTCATCGTCTCAGAAGGACGGCTTGATCCAGTCCATGTGCGAACGGAGATCGGCGCCGACGTGCTCGAGCTGTGTGTCGGCCTGTTCTGAGCGCATCCGCTTGAAGTTCTCCTGCCCGGCGCGGTTCTCGGCGATCCACTCGCGGGCGAAGTCCCCGGACTGGATCTCGGCCAGGATCTCGCGCATGGCGGCGCGCGTCTGATCGGTGATGACTCGCTTGCCGCGAGTGTAGTCGCCGTACTCGGCGGTGTTGGAGATCGAGTAGCGCATCCCGGCCAGGCCCTTCTCATACATCAGGTCGGCGATCAGCTTGAGCTCGTGCAGGCACTCGAAGTAGGCCATCTCGGGGTCATAGCCCGCCTCGACGAGCGTCTGGAAGCCGGCCTGGACCAGCTCGGAGGCACCCCCGCAGAGGACGGCCTGCTCGCCGAACAGGTCGGTCTCGGTCTCGTCCTTGAAGCTCGTCTCGATCACGCCCCCGCGCGTGCAGCCGATACCCTTCGCGTAGGCCAGCGCCAGCGCCCGCGCGTTGCCGGTCGCGTCCTGGGCGACGGCGAGCAGGCCGGGGACGCCGCTGCCTTCCGTGAACTGCCGGCGCACGAGGTGGCCGGGGCCCTTGGGCGCGACCATCGCCACATCAACTCCCGCCGGCGGCGTGACCTCCCCGTAGTGGATCGAGAAGCCGTGCGCGAAGAGCAGCATGTCGCCCGCGGCGATGCCGTCGCGGACCTCCTGCTCGAAGACCTGGCGGTGGAGCTCGTCGGGGATCAGCATCATCACGACCTCGCTGCGGCTTGCGGCCTCGACGACCGACAGCACCTCAAGGCCCTGGCCGCGTGCCTCGGCGACCGAGGAGGAGTCCTCGCGCAGGCCGACCACGACCGCGACGCCGGAGTCCTTCAGGTTGAGTGCGTGGGCATGGCCCTGCGAGCCATAGCCGATGATCGCGACGGTCTTGCCGTCGAGCAGCGTGAGGTCAGCATCGTTGTCGTAGAGCATTGGGCGCAGGCTATCCGACTCACGCGCTCGCGCATGCCACGAGCGTGCGCCCGGGTAGGGCGAGGGAGCCATCCGCGGCGAGGTAGGGGGCCAAGCGCGCCTGAACCGACGCCCGGATCTCGGTGATCTCCGCCGCCGGGCGGGCGAGCACGGCATCATGGAATCCGCGCGAGAGGTCGAGGGTCACCTCCCAGCACTCCTCGAAGCTCGCATGAAGCCGGCCGAGCTCGAGCGTCTCCACACGCGCCTCTGTGAAGCCGGCCCCTTCGAGCAGCTCGAGCACCCGCAGCGGATCACCAAGCGCGAACGGCCCCGGGGCGCTCGGCACCGGCGGCGAGCTCAGGCCGCGCTCGATCAGCTCCTGGGCGGGAAGCAGCGACCATCGGTTGTGCTCGAGCGCATCCCAGACGGCGAGCGCGACGCGGCCGCCGGGACGCAGTACGCGGCGGGTCTCCGCGAGCGCGGCTGCGGGATCGGCCATCAGCATGTACCCCCAGCGGCAGAGCACCGCGTCGACGCTCGCGAGCGGAAGATCGATCCATTCGGCGTTCAGCTTGCGGAACTCGACGTTGCCCAGGCCAAGCGTCTGAGCCCGCGCGCGAGCCCCCTCGAGCATCGCCTCGGCCTGGTCGGAGATGATCACGCTCCCGATCGGGGCGACGAGCTCGGCCGCGAGCATCCCCGTCTCGCCGAGACCCGCGGCGAGCTCGAGCACGCGCTGCCCCGGCTGGAGGGCGACGGCGTCGATCATCCAGTGCGAGACGGGCGCCGCGAGCTCGCGCAGCAACCCCTCGCGACGCACCCAGCCCGGCGCGGCCGCCTCCCAGCTCTCGAGGCTCGCGGCGCGATAGGCGTTCGGGTCGAAGCCCATCTCAGAGCTCCCGCCGCAGGAGCTTGCCGGCGGGGGTACGCGGCAGCGGCTCGCTGCTCAACACCACCTGCTTCGGGACCTTGAAGGGGGCGAGGAGCCGGGCGCAGTGGGCCCGCAGCTCCTCGGCCTCCGGAGCCGCCCCTGCTCGTGCGACGACGATCGCCGTGATCGCCTCACCCCACTGCGGGTCCGCCCGTGCGAGCACGGCCGCCTCGAGCACCAGCGGGTGGGCCTCGAGCACCTCCTCGACCTCGGCGGGCGCGACGTTCTCCCCGCCGCTGACGATCGTGTCGGCCTTGCGGCCTGTGAGGTGCAGCCGGCCGTCTGCGTCGAGGGCACCGAGGTCGGCCGTGTGCAGCCAGCCGTCGCTGTTCAGCGAGGCCGGCGCGACGGTCGGCCCGGCGAGGAGGACCTCTCCGTCGGGCGCCGTCCTCACGCGCGTGCAGAAGAGGGGCGGCCCAGCGCCGGCAGGAGCGTCCGCGAGCGCCGCGAGCGGTGTCGTGGTGACCTGCGAGCAGGCCTCTGTGAGGCCGTAGGTCAGGCTGACCGGCACGCCGCGGGAGTGCGCCCGCCCCAGGAGCGCGGTGGGCACCGGGCCGCCCCCGGTCAGCGCGCAGCGCAACGAGGGCGGCCGGGCCAGGCCCGCGTCGAGCAGCCGCGCGAGCATCGTGGCCACGAGGCTCACGAGCGTGATCTGCCCTCCCCGCAGAGCCTCGAGCACACGCTCGGTCTCGAAGCGCTCGTGGACTACAGCGGTCGTTGCGTAGATGGCCGATCGCAGCAGGATCGAAAGGCCGCCGACATGACAGACCGGCAGGGCGCACAGCCAGCGCTCGCGGGGGTCAAGGCCCAGCGCAACGGCGGAGCCGAGCGCACTCCACAGGAAGTTGCCGTAGGTCAGCTCGATCGGCCTCGATGAGGAGGTGGTGCCCGAGGTGTGCAGGACAACGGCGGGCGCGGCGAGCTCGTGGCCGGGCGCCTGCTGGGCGGGCAGGGCGCGGTCGCTCCCCCCCGCGGGCAGCGGCTCGCGCACGATCAGCTCCGCGCTCTCGAGGACGCGCCCGCGTTCGACGGCCGAGAGGCGCAGGTCGACGGGCATGGCGACCGCTCCGAGCAACAGGCAGGCGTGGAGCGCCTGGGCGAAGGCGAGCCCCGGGGGCAACGCTATCGCGACGCGCGCTCCTGGGCGCACGCCGCGCTCGGCCAGCTCGCCGGCGCCGAGGCGCGCAGCCGCGAGCAGCTCGGCGTAGGACCAGCTACCGGAGGGCGTTTGAAGCGCCGTGTGCCGCGGACGCGCCTTCGCGGCTCGTGCGAGCCATGCTTCGACCACCATGGGCCACAGGCTAGCCTTCGCGCCATGACAATCACCTGGATCG
This sequence comes from Solirubrobacteraceae bacterium, assembly GCA_049512215.1. Classification (GTDB taxonomy): domain Bacteria; phylum Actinomycetota; class Thermoleophilia; order Solirubrobacterales; family Solirubrobacteraceae; genus Palsa-744. The sequence goes on along the minus strand of JBEKXJ010000007.1, from coordinate 54,295 downwards.
CCTCCCCGCCGCTTGCCGGCGGCGCGTTCACCGACATCCGCTATGAGAAGTCGGCCGCGCCCGAGCAGGGCATCGCAAAGCTGACGATCGCCCGGCCCGAGGTTCGCAACGCGTTTCGCCCGCGCACGATCATCGAGCTCTCAAACGCGTTGCAGGACGCGCGCGAGGACGCGACGATCGGCGCGATAGTCCTTACAGGCGAGGGGCCGGACGCGTTCTGCTCGGGCGGAGATCAGCGCGTGCGTGGCGATTCGGGCTATCTCGATGAGGACGCGCCTCCCGGCGCGCGCGTCGGGCGCTTCCACGTCACCGATCTGCACGTCCAGATCCGCCGCCTGCCGAAGCCGGTCGTGGCGATGGTCGCGGGCTATGCGATCGGCGGCGGGCACGTACTGCACCTGGTCTGTGATCTGACGATCGCCGCGGAGAACGCGCGCTTCGGTCAGGTCGGGCCGAAGGTCGGTTCCTTCGACGGCGGCTTCGGGGCGGGCCTTTTGGCGAACATCGTCGGTCCGAAGAAGGCCAAGGAGATCTGGTTTCTCTGCCGCCAGTACTCCGCTGAACAGGCCCTCGAGATGGGGCTCGTGAACACGGTCGTGCCGCTCGAGCGCCTCGAGGAAGAGACCGTCGCCTGGTGCCGCGAGATGCTCGCCCTGTCTCCGTTCGCGCTGAGGCTCCTGAAGGCCAGCTTCAATGCTGCCGAGGACGGGTTGACTGGCATCCAGCAACTGGCTCACGACACGAACCTCCTCTTCTATGGCAGCGAGGAGGCCCGGGAGGGCCGCGACGCCTACAAGGAGAAGCGCAAGCCGGATTTCTCCCGCTTCCCCAAGCGAGCTTGAAGGAGTGTCGACAGTCCGTATCTGGGTGATGGCCGCGCGCGTGCGCACGCTGCCGGCGGCGGTCGCGCCTGTCCTCGTGGGCACATCGCTGGCGCTGGGCGCGGGGCACTTCCATCCGCTGGCGTTCGTGGCCGCGCTCTTCGGCGCGATGTTCATCCAGGTCGGCACGAACCTCTCGAACGACTATTCCGACGCGCGCCGGGGCGCCGACACCGAGGACCGGCTGGGACCGGTGAGGGTGACGGCGGGCGGCTTGGTGCCGCCACGTCAGGTGCTGCTGGCGACCTACGCGACCTTCGGCCTTGCGGTCCTCTGCGGCGCCTATCTTGTCGCGGTCGCCGGACCCGAGCTGCTTGCGGTCGGGGCCGCCTCGATCCTCGCCGGCGTGCTCTACACGGGCGGGCCGCGACCTTACGGCTATGAGGGCCTCGGCGAGGTCTTCGTGTTCCTTTTCTTCGGGATCGTCGCCGTCGCGGGGTCCTACTTCGTGCAGGTGCAGGAACTTCCCTGGCAGGCGTTCGTCTGCGCGGTGCCCGTCGGGTTGCTCGCGAGCGCGATCCTCGTGGTCAACAACGTGCGCGATCTGGAGACCGACCGGCGCGCGGGCAAGCGCACGCTCGCGGTGCGCCTGGGACGGACGCGCACGCGCAGGCTCTACGCGGCGATGCTGGCGGTTGCCTTCCTGACCGCCCCGCTCCCCTGGGCGCTCGGATCGATGACCGCGTGGCTCTTGCTCTGCTGGGCGGCCATCCCGCTCGCGATCGGCGTGGGTAGGGTCGTGCTCACGCGCACGGACGGGCCGTCGCTCAACGGGGCGCTGGCGAAGACGGGGGCCTTGCAGCTCGTCTTCTGCCTCCTGTTCGCAGCGGGGATCCTCGCGAGCGGCGGGGTCGGGGGGTGAGCCTCAGGCTGAGCTTCGAGCGGCGTGGCCTGCGCATGTCCAGGCCGCTCGTGAGCGCCTTTGGCACCGTCCGCGAGCGCGAGCTGCTGGCGGTGTCGATCACCGACTCCGAGGGCGCGCGCGGCTACGGGGAGGCTGCCCCCCTGCAGGCGTATGACGGTGTCAGCCTCGAGCGCGTGGAGCGGGCACTCGGGAGCTACGCGGAGGTGCTCGAGGCATCAGAGGGGATGAACGGCGCCCAGATGCTCGACGCCTGCCGCCGCGTGGAGGATCTGCCCGCGGCGCTCGCGGCGATCGACCTCGCGCTGTGGGACCTCGCGGGCCGTCGCGAGGGAAAGCCTGTGGCGCTTCTGCTGAGCGACGAACCCGCCCCGGAGGTGCCAGTTAACGCGACGCTGTCGGCGCTCGACCGCGCAGGCGTGGCAGAGCAGGCCGCGAGGGCTGTGCGGGAGGGGTTCACCTGCTTGAAGGTGAAGGTCGGCATCGGCGACGACGCCGGTCGGCTCGCCGCCACCCGCGCGGCTGCCGGCCCGCAGGTGGCGTTGCGGCTCGATGCAAACGGAGCCTGGAACGTAGAGGAAGCGGTCAAGGCGATCGACGCCCTCTCCCCCGTCGGCCTGGAGCTCGTCGAGGAGCCGGCCCACGGCCTGCAGGCGGTCCGCGACGTGCGCGAGCGGGTAGCCGTGAGGGTCGCGATCGACGAGACAGCGGCCGAGCCCGGCGCGCTCACCGCCGCTGTCGCCGACGCGGTCTGCCTGAAGATCTCTCGCTGCGGGGGGATCGCGGGGCTGCTCGCCGCGGCCGCCCTGGTGCGGTCCACGGGGGCCGAGGTCTACCTGGCCTCCACGCTCGATGGCCCGCTCGGGGTCGCCGCGGCGGTGCACGCCGCGGCGGCGCTCGCCTCGCGCGGACCGCTCGCGCATTGCGGCCTGGCGACGCTCGGGCTGTTCGAGGATCTCGAGGATCCGCTGCCCGTGCGCGCGGGCAGGATCACCCTACCCTCTGCTCCCGGCCTCGGGGTCGAGCCCATCTAGCAGGCGCGCGAGCGCGGCGGGGTTCTCGAGCGGCAACCCGTGCCCGCCGGCGACGACGATCAGGCTCGCGTCGGGCAGTATCCCCACCATGCGCTGAGCGAGCGCGCGAAACTTCGCGTCGCGGTTGCCGACCACGACGCTGACGGGCATTCTCAGCTCTCCGAGCCTGTCCCACAGCGGTTCCATCTCGCCCGTGCCGATGCCGCGCAGGACCGCAGCGAGGGCGCCCGGGCGGTTGCGCCGCTGGTCCGCGCGCGCCAACGCCCCTACCTCGGGCGGGTCTTGGGCGAACAGGGGCTGGCTGCGCCAGCGTTCGATGAAGTCCTCGAACGGGACACATTCCAGCTCCTCGGCGAGCCGGTGGTCGTCCTCGCGCCGCCGTTTGCGCTCGGCCGCGTCGGCGATTCCGGGCGTGGTCGCCACGAGCACCAGTCTCGCCACCCGCTCGGGCGCTGCGAGCGCAACCTGCAGTGCGATCCGCCCGCCCAGCGAGTAGCCGCACAGCGTGAAGCGCTCGGGGCTGCGCGCGAGCACGTCGGCGACGCATCCCGCGAACGTGATCTCGCGCGCGGCCGTGGCGGCCTCGCCGTGGCCCGGGAGGTCGAGGGCCAGGGGCAGGTAGCGTTCGGGGTCCAGCAGCACCCTCACGCCATCCCATCCGCGGTGCGTGCCGCTGAAGCCGTGCAGGAGGACGACGCTCTCGGGCACCCTCTCATCCTATGGCCACCACGACCGACACCTACACGCTGCTGAGAGCCTTCGTAGAGGAGCTCGCGCGCTGCGGCATGCGCGCCGCCTGCACCTCGCCGGGGTCGCGCTCGGCGCCGCTCGTGCTCTCGCTCGCGCGGGAAGCGCGCCTGCGCTGCTTCTCCCACGTCGATGAGCGCTGCGCGGGGTTCTTCGCGCTCGGGCTCGCCAAGGCCTCCGGGCTGCCGGTAGCCGTCGCCTGCACATCCGGGACCGCCGCGGCCGAGCTCCACCCCGCCGCGATCGAGGCGCGCGAGGCGCGCGTTCCGCTGCTGCTGCTCACGGCCGACCGCCCGCCCGAGCTGCGCGACACGGGAGCCGGCCAGGCGATCGACCAGCTCAAGCTGTTCGGCGACGCGGCGAAGTGGTTCGTTGAGGTCGACTTTCACGAGGCCGGCGCCGAGCGCCTGCGCTGGATGCGCACGCTCGCCTGTCGCGCCTACCTGAGGACCCTCGAAGGACAACCCGGTGTCGTGCACCTGAACTTCCCCCTGCGCGAGCCGCTCGTCGGCGTCCAGGAGCTGCCCGCGGACCTGAGCGCTCGCCCCGGGGGCCTCCCGTATGTGCGCCGGGCGCCGAGCTCACCTCCGGCGCGAGACGACGCGCTCGCCCTCGGGGAGCTGATCGCCGGATCCGAGCGCGGCCTTTTGATCGCGGGACGCGAAGAGCGCGAGAGCGGCGCGGGCCTCGCCGTGTCGGCGTTCGCCGCTGCGGTGGGCTGGCCGCTGCTCGCCGATCCTCTATCGGGCGCGCGTCGTGGTGAGGCGGCGATCGCCCATTATGACGCGTTGCTGCGCGACGAGGCGTTTGCGGCCTCCCTCGTCCCCGACCTCGTGCTGCGCGTCGGCGACCTGCCCGTCTCAAAGCCCTTGCGCACTTGGCTCGCCAGCCTCGATGGTGTCCGCCAGGTCGCGCTCGACCCCGAGGCGGCCTGGCAGGATCCCGCCCATGTCCTCTCCGATTCGCTCATGCTCTCGCCCTCTGTGCTCTCGGCACACGCGGCGGGCGCCGCCCCGGGCGCCGAGGAGGACTGGCTGGAGCGCTGGCGCAACGCAGATGAGCTCGCGGCGGAGGCGATCCTGGGGGTGCTCGGCGAGGGCCCTCTCAGCGAGCCGGCCATCGCCGCCGAGCTCGGTGTGCTGCTGCCCGAGCAGGCCACCCTGTTCGTCGCCTCCTCGATGCCTGTGCGCGACATCGAGACGTTCTGGCCCGTGCGCTCCGATCCGCCGCGGGTGCTCTGCAACCGCGGCGCGAACGGGATCGACGGGATCGTTTCATCGGCTTTCGGCGCGGCGGCCGCGAGCTCCGGTCCGGTGGTGCTGCTGATCGGCGACGTGGCTCTCGCCCACGACATCGGTGGCCTGCTCGCCGCGAGGCGTCTGCGCCTGAAGCTCACGATCGTGCTGCTCGACAACGGCGGCGGCGGCATCTTCGACTTCCTGCCTGTTTCCCGTATGCCAATGGCCACGGCGGGGGACGTCTACACCGAGCACATCGCGACGCCGACGGGCCTGGACTTCGCCGACGCGGCGGCGCTCTATGGCCTTTCCCACGAGCGCGTAGAGAATGCGTCCGGTTTGCGCGCGGCTCTGGAGCGGGCGCTCGCGCATGAGAGCTCGAGCATCGTCGAGGCGCGCGGCGAGCGCGCGGCGAACGTCGTGCTTCACGGGCGTGTGTGGGAGACCGTGGCCCGGGCGATCAGGCCGCTAGCAGGGGGAGCAGGGCTGAGAGCTTGACCTCCGTCTCAGCCAGCTCGCTCGCCGGCTGCGAGCCCCGCACGATGCCGTTGCCCGCATAGCAGCGGGCCAGGGGCCCGCGCAGCAGCGCGCAGCGCAGCGCCACGCAGAACTCTCCGTCTCCGGCGGCGTCGGTCCAGCCGAGGGGGCCTGAGTACCAGCCGCGGTCGAGCCCCTCGAGCGCGGGGATCAGCGGCGCGGCGCGCTCCAGCGGCTCGCCTGCGACCGCCGGCGTGGGGTGCATCAGCCCGGCGAGCTCGAGGGCCTGCATCGGCGCCTTGAGCTGGGCGCGGATCGGGGTAGCGAGATGCTGGATGTTGGCGATCCGCACGAGCTCCGGCTCGGGCGAGGCGGCGACCCAGACCGCGTGGGGACGCAGCGTGCGCTCGATCCGCCGTGCGACAATCGCGTGCTCCTCGCGGTAGCTGCGATCGCGCAGCAGCTGCTCGCCGAGGTGGGCATCGACAGCAGGGTCAGCGCTGCGGCGGGTGGAGCCGGCGAGCGCAAGCGTGCTCACGCGATGCCCCTCGCGGCGCACGAGCAGCTCCGGGCTCGCGCCGAGCAGGGTGCCATCGCCGCGCCCGACGCAGAAGACCAAGCAGGAGGGGAACTCCTCGCGCAGCACGCCGAAGACGGCGGCGGGGTCATAGCTGCTCGGCGCGTGGACCTGGACTTCGCGGGCGAGCACGATCTTCTCGATCTCCCCCGCTCCGATCAGCTCGACAGCGCGTGCCACGGCCGCCTCATAATGCTCCGGGGGCATCGCACTCGCGACCTGAAAGCGTCCTGCGGGCGCAGGGTCCAGGAGGGGCAGTGATCGTGCCCGCAGCTCACCGAGCCTGCCTTCGAGGCGCACGAGGAGCTGCTCGGTCGTGTCGTCGGGCGCGGCGAGCGCCGCGATCGTGAGGCCCACCGTCAGAACGCCGTTGCGCTCGCTTCGTACGAGCGTAAGCTCGGGCACGATCAGCGACGCGGGCTCGAAGCCGGCCCAGTGCGGGGAGCTGCCTCCGTCCGGGGCAAACGCGAATCCCCCCAGGGCAACCAGACCGCCGCCGTGGGCGTCCTCCGGCCGGTCTGCCACGGCGGCGGCTGTGAGCGCGCGCCAGCGCCGCGCGATCAGCTTGAATCGCTCGGGTCCGCCGGCACTGAGGGTTGCCGCCTGACCCAGGGCCGCCAGCGCTGCGCGCGATCGATCGGGCTGCTCGAGCACGAACCACGGCTCGCCCGCCCGGCGCGAGGCGCACACCACTGCGGACGGGTCGACGTCGGCGGGCAGCGCCAGCGAGATCGCCGCCAGCGTCTCTGAGCCTGAGTGCCGCGCTCGCGCGAGCGCGTCGCGCAGGCGCTCCGCGAGGCGCTCGCGATCGCTCGGCGCGAGCTCAAACGGTGAGCGTGAGCCAGTCTGGAGCAAGAAGCTAGGTCTCGGTACGTCCCCGCGAGATCGCGATCTCACCCGTGCGCATCATCTCGATCAGACCGAACGGCCTGACCATGCTCTCGAACGCCTCGATCTTGTCCGTCGTCCCAGTCACCTCGATGATCACGGCGCGCTTGGTGACGTCGACGACCTTGCCCCGGAAGATCTCGGCGATCTGCATCAGCTCGCCGCGCTGGACTCCGTCGGCGGAGACCTTGAAGAGGGCGAGCTCGCGCGCGACCGTGTCCCCCGGCTCGAGGTCTCGGATCTTCAGCACGTTGATCAGCTTGTGCAGCTGCTTGGTCACCTGGTCGATCGGGTGCAGCGCACCGTCAACCGTGAGCGTCACGCGCGAGATCTGCTCGTCGTCGGTCGGACCGACCGTGAGCGTGTCGATGTTGAAACCGCGCCTAGCGAACAGGCCCGCGATCCGCGTGAGAACGCCCGACTTGTTTTCGACGAGGATCGACAGGACGTGCTTGCGACCGGTGCGCAGGTTCGTCGCCGCCTCGAGCTCTTGGAGGCTGAGCGGCTCCTTGATACCGGGTTCGCCCATGGCTAGCCCACCATCTCGCGCGCGGCCCGGCCGGCCGGGATCATCGGGTAGGTGTTCTCCTCGCGGGTGACGCGTACGTCGACGAGCACCGGGCCTTCTGTCGCGATCGCCCGCTTCATGTCCTCGACGAGGGTGCTCTTGTCGGCGAAGCGCATGCCCGTCACACCGTAGGCCTCGGCGAGCTTGACGAAGTCCGGGAACTCGCCCATGTCGACGTGGCTGTAGCGCCCATCCCAGAACAGCTCCTGCCACTGGCGGACCATGCCGAGATAGCCGTTGTTCATGATGAAGACCTTGATCGGGATGTTGTTCTGCGCGCACGTCGCGAGCTCCTGGGCATTCATCTGAACCGATCCGTCGCCTGCGATGCAGCACACCAGCCGCTCGGGGCAGGCGATCGCCGCGCCCATCGCGGCCGGCAGCCCGAACCCCATCGTGCCCAGTCCGCCCGAGTTGATCCAGCGGCGGGGCTTGGGGAAGTCGTAGTACTGGGCCGCCCACATCTGGTGCTGGCCGACGTCGCTGGTCACGATCGCCTCCCCGCCGGTCGCCTCATAGAGCGCCTTCACCATGTACTGAGGCTTGATCTCCGAGTCGGTGCTGTCCTCGTATGCGAGCGGGTACTTCTCGCGCCAGCCATCGATCCGGTTCCACCATGCGGCGAGTCGCTCAGAATCCGCTCCCATCGCGCGATACTCGACGAGCAGCTTGGCGAGCACGTGCTTGGCGTCACCGACGATCGGGATGTGCGCGGGCACGTTCTTGGAGATCTCGGCCGGGTCGACGTCGATGTGGATGAACTTGGCGCGCGGCGCGAACTCCGAGAGCTTGCCCGTGATGCGATCGTCGAAGCGCGCGCCCACCGCGCAGATCAGGTCGGCCTCGTCCATCGCGTAGTTGGCGGCCCTCGTGCCGTGCATTCCGAGCATCCCCAGCCACTGCGAGTGGGGCGCCGGAAACGCTCCCAGGCCCATCAGGGTGCAGGTCACGGGAAAGCGGTCGCAGGTCGCGAACTCGGTCAGCTCATCGGAGGCTTCCGCGTTGACCACACCGCCGCCGGCATAGATCACGGGCCGCTGGGCCGCCGCCAGCGCCTTTGCGGCCTGGCGGATCTGCTTCTGGTTGCCCTCGATCCTCGGCTGGTAGCCGGGCAGGCGCACATCGGTCACCGGCTCGTAGGAGATCTCCGCGCGAGAGAGGTCCTGGGGGATGTCCACGAGCACAGGGCCGGGGCGCCCCGAGCGCGCGATGTAGAACGCCTCATGGATCGCCCGCGGAATCTCCTGAGGGTGCTGGATCATGAACGAATGCTTGACCACGGGCATCGTGATCCCGATCGTGTCGGCCTCCTGGAAGCCGTCGGTGCCGAGCAGCTCCGTGCGGACCTGGCCGGTTATGAAGACGACCGGCACCGAGTCCATCATCGCGTCGCAGATCGGCGTGAGGAGGTTGGTCGCGCCGGGCCCGCTCGTGGCGAACGCGACTCCGACCTTGCCCGTCGCCTTGGCGTAGCCCTCGGCGGCGTGGCCGGCTCCCGCCTCGTGCCTGACGAGGATGTGCCGCAGCCCCCCGTCCACGAAGGCATCGTAGGTCGGGAGGTTGGCGCCGCCGGGGAGGCCGAAAACGACGTCGACACCCTCAGCCTTCAAGCATTCCATCACGGCATCGACCGCGCGCATCCCGCCCACCTCCTTTCCTTCAGGCTCGGGAAAAAACCCAGTGTAACAGCGGGTTTTGGGCTACCTCTCTAGGAAGATCCGATCGCGACGCCGATTCCCAGCACGATCGCACCGCCGACCGTGACGACGAGCAGCGAGGAGCGCATCGACACTTCGAGGAAGCGGTTCCTGATCCAGGCGATCGCGAACAGCTCGACCGCGACCACGGCCCCGGCCACGAGCAGCGCCTTGTGGACTTCGGAGATGATGAACGGCAGCGTGTGGAAGATGCCACCCAGCGTGGTCATTCCGCCTGTGATCGCCCCGCGCACCACCGCCGAGCCGCGGCCTGTCTGCTCGCCGGTGTCCGAGAGCGCCTCAGACCAGCCCATGCTCACACCGGCCCCGAGCGCTGTCGAGAAGCCCACGAGCAGAGCGGTGTGTGAGCTCGAGGCGATCGCAGCCGCGAAGATCGGAGCCAGCGAGGACACGGTCCCGTCGATCATGCCGACGAGCGCCGGCTGAACCACGCGCAGCACGAAGTCCGGCTCGTCGATGAAGCCCGCGCGGTGGATCAAACGCGCGACCAGCGAGTCCTCAGATGCCGGGCCGTTGGTCTCCTGCTCGGGGGCTGTCTCGAGCTGCGTGGACATGATCTTCCTCAAACAGCCTATGCCAAGATTTGGCTTAGGGCAGCCAAAATCGGTTTAGGACACCCTGATCAATGGCATCCTCCGCAGCTTGCGTGACCCGGCGGGAGAGTCAGCGCCGAGAGCTCGCCGGCGTACGGACGCCGGCTCGCGCAGCGCCGCGGGCGCCGGGCAGGGGCCGTTCAGGCGCGATCGCGACGTCCGGGAAGTCGAGCTCCGCTCCGCAGCGGGTGCAGAGCGCGTCGTAGATCTTCGTCACGCGCCCGCATCGGGGGCATGCACGGCGCAGCTCGTCGCTCTCGAAGCGGTAGGCAAGCGCCGCGAAGAGGCCCAGGAAGGGCACGATTCCAGAGATCAAGAACCAGAGCAGGAACGAGCTTCCCTTGATCCTGCCGACCAGCCCCCCCGACACCCCGAAGCAGAGTGCGATGATCAGGTAGCCCATCGCGCTCGGGCTCTAGAGGAGCACGCGCAAGGCCCACACGACGGCCACCACCGCGACGATGAAGATGAGCGTGGTGAAGAGGAACGAGACGATGTGGATGATCAGGCCGAGCAGAAGCCACGCGGCCACGAGGAAGATCAGCGCCGCGACGACCGTGCGGCCAAACGACCTCGATGAAGACTTAGGCGAAGACTCGTTCATTGCACCATCAGCTTAGACGTTAGCGCGGCCGGGCAGGAAACGCTACCCCTGCCCGGCCGCACCCGCTCGCGCCCCCCGAGGGAAGCGGACGCGAGATCGATGGAGGTTTCTAGAGGCCTAGATTCGACCCGGCCGAGGGCAGCCGTGGTGCATCGGTGCCTCCGCGCTCCTCACCACTGCAGGGCCACGCGCCCTGAGCAAAGCTCGCGAGCTGGTAGCGGCGGATCCGCGGCTTCTCGCCGGCTCGATCCACCGGCTCCTCGGGCATCAGGATGAACCGCCGAGGAGGTGAAACGCTTGAGTTGGCTGCGGAGGAGTTCATGTGGAGCAGCTTGCCGCGCCCTGCCCTGCACGGCATTGGCCGGCGGTCCAAAATCTCGCCGGGCGGATTCTTGCTTTTGATGGACCGCCGGGGCGAGCCGCGGGAGTGCGCGCGCCGATGCGATCCTTAGATCCCGAGCTGCTCGTGTACGAGCCGGGCCACCTCGGTCCCGTCGGCTCGACCCTTCGTCTCGCGCATGACATGGCCGACGATGGGGCCGATCGCCTTGGCGTTGCCGTCGCGCACCCGCGCGGCGGCCTCGGCGTTGGCTTGCAGCGCCGCGGCGACTATCGCGGCGAGCTCGCCCTCCCCGTCGATCGCGGCGAGCCCGCGGGAGTCGATGATCGCCTGCGCGTCCTCGCCGCCCTCGGCCACGAGCTGCTCGAGAACCTGGCGCCCGGCGCCGATGCTCACGTGCTTGGCCGACACGAGCCCGACGAGCGCTGCCAGCGTCCCGGCCTTTACCCGTGAGTGGGCCGGATCCTCCCCATCCCCGAGGCGCCCCCCGAGCTCGCCCGTGATCCAGTTGGCGAGCGTCTGCGCGGGCGGCGCCGGCTCCGCGCCGGCCGCGAGCGCCGCCTCGAAGTAGTCGCCCAGCTCGGTGCGAAACGCGAGCAGCCGGGCGGAGTCCACGCTCAGCCCGTGTTCTGAGCGCAGGCGCTCGGCGCGAGCGGCAGGGAGCTCGGGGATAGCCGCCCGCGCGGCCTCGATCATGCCCTCGTCGGTCGCGACCGGGACGAGGTCGGGCTCGGGGAAGTAGCGGTAGTCGTGGGCCTCCTCCTTGGAGCGCAGCGACGTGATCGCACCGGAGGCGGGGTCGAAGTGGAGCGTTTCCTGGGCGACGCGTCCTCCCCCGCTCAGGATCTCCCGCTGGCGGGCGATCTCCGCCCGGATGCCGCGTTCGATGAAGCGGAAGGAGTTCATGTTCTTCAGCTCGGTCTTGACCCCGAGCTCGCTCGCCCCGGCCGGGCGCACGGAGATGTTCGCATCGCAGCGCAGCGAGCCCTCCTCCATGTTCACGTCGCTCACGCCCAGCCGGCGCATCGTCGCGCGCAGCAGCTTCAACCAGTCGCTCGCCTCCTCGGGCGAGCGCAGATCCGGCTCGGTCACCACCTCCGCGAGCGGCGTGCCCCCGCGGTTGAAGTCCACGATGCTCGCGTCCGAGCCGTGGATCCGCCCGCTCCTACCGACGTGGATCAGCTTCGCTGCGTCCTCCTCCAGGTGCACGCGATGGATGCGAACGTTCCCCAGACGGCCACCCCGGCACAGCGGCTCGTCGTACTGGGAGATCTGATAGCCCTTGGGAAGGTCGGGATAGAAGTAGTTCTTGCGGTGGAAGATCGACCGCGGCGCGAGCTCGGAGCCGAGCGCCAAGCCAATCATCAGGCCGAAGTGGACCGCCCGCGCGTTCGCCACGGGCAGGCTGCCGGGCAGCCCGAGGCATACCGGGCAGGTCCGCGTGTTGGGGGGCTCTCCGAAAGACAGCTCGCAGCCGCAGAACATCTTCGTCGCCGTCGCGAGCTGAACGTGGATCTCGAGGCCGATGACGGCCTCGAAAGCCTCCGGGGCCGTTCCCCCGGGCTCCGCTGGAGCAGAGCTCCGCGAGCCCGCCTCAGACACGCGCCCGCGCTCCGTCGAAGCCGATCGCCCGCTCGAGCGCATAGGCGACATCGAGCAGGCGGTTCTCGCTGAAGGCTGGCCCGGCGATCTGCAGGCCCACCGGCAGCCCTTCGCTCAGCCCGCAGGGGATCGAGATCGCGGGTATGCCCGCCAGTGACATCGGCACCGTGCAGTAGTCGTTCAGGTACATCGCCAGCGGATCCTGGGTCTTCTCCCCGAGCTTGAATGCGACCGACGGCGCGGTCGGTGTGAGGATGAAGTCGACCTCCCCGAACGCCGCCCTGAAGTCCTCGGCGATCTTCGTCCGCACCCGCTGGGCGCGCCCGTAGTAGGCGTCGTAGTAGCCCGAGGAGAGCGCATAGGTCCCGAGCATGATCCGCCGCTTGACCTCGGCTCCGAACCCGTCGTGGCGCGTGCGCGTGTACATGTCCAGGAGATCCTCGGCGCCCTCGACCCTGAAGCCGTAGCGCACGCCGTCGAAGCGCGCGAGGTTCGAGGAGCACTCGGCGGGGGCGAGCACGTAGTAGGCCGAGAGCGCGTGCGGTGCGTGCGGCAGGCGGACGTCCTGCACTCCCGCGCGGAGCTCTTGCGCGCGGGCGAGCGTCGCTGCGAACGCGTCGAGCACGCCCGCGTCGATCCCCTCCCCGCTCAACTCCGCCGGCACCCCGAAGCGCACGCCCTCGAGCAGTTCCGCGCTCGGGAGCTCCAGCTCGTGGGGAAACTCGAGCGAGGTCGCGTCGCAGGGATCCTTCCCGAGCATCTGGCGCAGCATCAGCGCGGCGTCCGAGACGTCCCGCGTCAGTGGCCCGGCCTGATCGAGTGAGGATGCGAACGCGATCATCCCGTAGCGTGAGACCGCGCCATAGGTTGGTTTCAGGCCCACGATTCCGCACAGGGCCGCCGGCTGGCGGATCGAGCCCCCGGTGTCGGTCCCGAGCGCCCAAGGCGCAAGGCCCGCTGCCACCGCAGCGGCGCTTCCCCCGGAGGAGCCCCCGGGGACCCGCTCGCGGTCCCAGGGGTTGCGGACGGGGCCGAACGCCGAGTTCTCGTTCGAGGAGCCCATCGCGAACTCGTCCTGGTTGGTCTTCGCGAGCAGCGACGCGCCGGCGCCGGTGAGCCTTGAGACGGCCGTCGCGGTGTAGGGCGGGAGATAACCCTCGAGGATCCGCGAGCCGGCCTGGCTCGGAATCCCCTCGGTGCAGAAGAGATCCTTGACCGCCAGCGGAACTCCGCCGAGGGGCTTCCCAGCGGGCGGCTCAGGCTCCTGTTCGGAGACCCAGGTGAAGCAGTTCAGCCCGTCCTTCTGAGCGGCGCGGTCGGCCGCGGCACGTGCGCGGTAGGCATCGAAGAGCTCTCGCGCTGAGAGCGACCCCTCGCCGATGGCTCTCGCCGCCGCTGCCGCCGAGAGATCGAGGATGTCTCTTGCACTCATGCTTGCGGGCTGGGGACCAGGAAGCCCTCGCCGCTGACAGCCGGCGCCTGCGCCAGTGCCACCTCGCGAGGAAGCGAGGCGCGCGGCTCGTCGGGTCGAAGCGCACCGGTCACCTCGACGACGTGGGACGTCGGGGGGACATCCGCCAGATCGAGCTCGCCGATCTTCGCGATGTGATCAAGAACGGCCGAGAGCTCGCGCGCCATCGGCTCGAGCTCATCCTCGCCGACGGCGAGGCGGGCCAGACGCGCCACCTTCAGGACCTCGTCTCGATCGATCACAGCGAGGATTCTACGGACCACGCGTCGCGCCCCCCGCAGAGCGCGGCTGGGGCGCTCGCCACAGCTGATTAGACTATGGCCGCGGGCGAGGCTCGGGGGATGCGGGCTCATACAGCGAGGGGCGTTCGTCGCGCAGCGCCTGCCACGCGCCGGCGAGTATCGCGAGGGCTCCTGCGAGCGCCAGCCAGGCTCCGGCGCAGAGGGCCGTGGTGTGCTCGGGGCGCTCGAACAGCCTGACGACCGCGGCGATCGTCGCGAGGAGCCCCAACGGGACGCACCACACGGCGGTGGCGACCGGGAGCGCCGGCGTGCGCTCGCTGAGCGCGCTGGCGAGGAGCGCGAGCGCCGCGGCCACGGCCGCCATCAGCAGGACGATCCCCGGGCCGAACGTATCCCACGCGTCGAGCCGCCCGGCGGTGCCTTCATACCAGGGCTCGAGCAGCGAGACGATGACGCAGATCGTGCCGGCCAGGGCGAGCAGCTCGCCGAGGCGAAGTCGCTTCAAGCTCATCGCACGAGCTCGATCCCGGCCCTCCTTCGGGCCGCCTGGAGCGTGTTGCGCAGCAGGAACGCGACGGTCATGGGGCCGACGCCGCCCGGCACCGGTGTGATCGCCGCTGCGGTTCGAACCGCCGCGGCAAAGTCGACGTCACCGACGAGCCCGCTCGAGTTGCCCGCCTGCTCGGGGGTCAGCCGGTTCATGCCGACGTCGATCACGACCGCCCCCGGCTTCACGAAATCCCCGGCGATCAGCCGCGGGCGACCGGCGGCCGCGATCAGGATGTCCGCGCGGGCGCACACGCCGGCGAGATCGCGCGTGCGCGAATGGCAGACGGTGACCGTCGCGTTTGCCTCGAGCAGCAGCTGGGCCATCGGCTTGCCGAAGAGGTTCGAGCGGCCGACGACGACAGCTTCGGCACCCTCCAGGCGGATGCCGGTGTCGGCGAGCAGCTCCATCACGCCCAAGGGTGTGCATGGTCGTAGGCCCGGCCGTCCGAGCGAGAGCAGACCCGCGTTGACCGGGGTGAGCCCGTCCACATCCTTCGCGGGATCGATCATCGCTGTGAGCGAGGGACCATCCAGGGGCTCGGGCAGCGGCAGCTGCAGCAGCACGCCGTCGACAGACTCGTCCTGGTTCAGGCGCTCGAGCTCCTCGGCGACGCCCTCGAGGGACGTCTCGGCGGGCAGACGCCTGTCGAAGGGAATCATCCCGACCTCCTCCGATGCGCGCTGCTTACCGCCGACGTACACCGCCGAGCCGGGATCCTCGCCGACGAGGACCGTCGCGAGTCCCGGCGCGCGGCCGTGCTGTTGGGTGAAGGCCTGCACCTCGACCGCCACCTGAGCGCGAACGCGCGCGGCGATCGCCTTGCCGTCGATGATCATGGCGCCCACTCGCTGGATGCTATGGCTTGTGGCCCGAGACCATGGCTTGTGACTCGGGACCGAAGCCGTGCATCAGCGGCGGCTGACCGGCGCGTACTCGGCCATCAGCTTGCGCTCGGACCCGTCCCCGGCGAAGCGCACGACGATCACGCCTCCCGGCTCGACGCCTGTGATCACGCCCTCGCCGAAGGCGGCATGCACCACGTCCTCACCGAGCCGGAACGCGTTGGCGGGCACGGCCTCCCGCGAGCGGGGGCTCGTCCACCCCGTCGAGCCGGGCCCAGCGAGGGCGGCCGTCCGCGCCGGGCCGCGGGCACCCACTCCCGCGGCGAGGCTCGCCGCCCTGTAGACGTTCTGCTGCGGCTCGTCGATCAGCTCGGAGGGGATCTCGTCCAGGAACCGGCTGCGCATGCCGAAGCTCTGCGCGCCGAAGACCGCACGCCGGCGCGCGTGGGTCAGGTAGAGCTCGCTCATCGCCCGCGTTACCCCCACGTAGAACAGGCGCCGCTCCTCCTCCAGACCGCCCTCGTCCAGCGCGCGTGAATGCGGGAACACCCCATCCTCGCAGCCGGCGATGAACACGGTCGGGTACTCCAGTCCCTTGGCGTTGTGCAGCGTCATCAGCGTCACCAGCCCCTCCTCCTCGCTGCGGGAGTCGGCGTCGGCGACGAGCGCGATCTGCTGAAGGAACACGTTCAGCGTGTCCTGCTCCTCCGCGGCGCCGGCATCGAACTCGCGCCCGACCTCCACGAGCTGCTCGAGATTCTCGATCCGGCCCTGGGCCTCGATCGTCCTCTCGGCCTCGAGCGCTTCGATGTAGCCGCTCTGCGCGAGGACCGCCTCGATCAGATCGCCGACGGGGACGGGCTGAGCGCCCCCGAGCGCTTGCCCATCGACGGCGGCCCCATCTGCTCCCGAGCCGCCCGCCAACGCACGCAGCCCTGCCATCGTGTCCATGAAGCGTGTCAGCGCCTTGACCGCTGCCGCACCGAGGCCGGGAATCTGCTCGGGCGCGCTGGCCGCCTGCCAGACGGAGATGCCGAGGGCGTCGGCGTGGCTGACGATACGTGCGAGCGAGGTCTGCCCGATCCCCCGTCGCGGCGAGTTCGCCATGCGCGTGAAGCTGACGACGTCGAAGGGATTGGCGAGCAGCGACAGGTAGGCGATCGCGTCCTTGATCTCCGCGCGCTCGTAGAACTTCGTTCCGCCGATCACCTGGTAGGCGATCTCACGGCGGACGAGCGTGTCCTCGATCACCCGGGACATCGCGTTGGTCCGGTACAGGACGGCGATCTCGGCTCGAGCGGCGCCCTCGTCCACGAGTCGCTCGATCTCGCCGACCACGAAGCGTGCCTCGGCGTGCTCATCATCGAGCGCACGAACGTGCACCGGGCTCCCCTCCCCCAGCTCACTCCACAGGCGCTTGGCGATCCCGCCGCGATTGTTGGCGATCACGGCGTTGGCGGCTGAGAGGATCGTCCCGGTCGAGCGATAGTTCTGCTCCAGCTTGACGACGCGCGCGTCCGGGAAATCGTCTCCGAAGTCCAGAATGTTGCGCACCTCTGCGCCGCGGAAGCTGTAGATCGACTGCGAGTCGTCTCCCACCACTGCGAGGTTGCGGTGACCGGGAAGGCTCGCGCGCTCACCGCGCGCCGGCTGCTTCCGGCCACCACCGACGAGCAGCTGCAGCAGTCGGTACTGCGCGTAATTGGTGTCCTGGTACTCGTCGACGAGCACATGGCGGAAGGCGGCGCAATAGCGTTCGCGGACCTCGGGAAAGAGCTCCAGCAGGTTCACGCTGCGGAAGAGCAGGTCGTCGAAGTCCATCGCATTCATGCGATGCAGGTCGCGCTCGTAGAGCTCGTACACGTCGGCCACCATCTCCTCGAACGGTGAGCCCACCGTCTCGCGATAGTCCGCGGCGGCCCGCAGGCGGTTCTTCGCGGCGGAGATCTGGTTGTGGATCGCCGCAGGCGTGAAGCGCTTCGGGTCGACCCCCACCTTGTCCGCGGAGCGCTTTGTCAGCCTGCGCGCATCGGCCTGGTCGTAGATCGTGAACTGGCGCGTGTAGCCGAGACGCTCTGCCTCCGAGCGCAGGATCCGCGCGCACGCCGCATGGAAGGTCATCACCCACATCCCGCGAATGCTCCTGCCCAGCAGGCGCTCGACGCGCTGGCGCATCTCCTGGGCCGCCTTGTTCGTGAACGTGATCGCGAGGATCTCCCCGGCCTGCGCCTGGTCGGTGTAGATCAGGAAGGCGATGCGGTGGGTGAGCACCCGCGTCTTGCCGCTGCCCGCGCCGGCGAGGATCAGCAGTGGCCCCTCGCCGTGTGTGACCGCCTCGCGCTGAGGCTCGTTCAGCCCCTCCAACAGCTCCTGGAGGTGCTCTGCGTGGGGGTTCTCGGACATCGCATCCCAGCATAGATGCGCACTCGGCGGGCCTCGCCGGCCCCTACTATGAGCGACCCGGCTGGTTCTGATCGGGGCGCGCGAGCCCGTTGGAGCGGCCCGGGCGTCTGGAGGCGCTATCCCCCCGCGGGGTTGGGTCCCCTCACGGTCCTCAGCGGCCTGACCTCAGCCGCGGGCTCTGACCCACCCTCGGAGAGCTCGCCGACCGTCTGTTCCAGCGCGCTAATGCGGCTCGCGAGCGTCTTGATCGCCTCGGCGATGGGGTCGGGCAGGTGGATCCAGTCGGCGTCGGGGCCCTCCGGGCGCCGACCGTCGACGCGCACGGGATGCCCGGGGTTGCCCACGACGGTAGAGTTCGCCGGCACGTCGGTGATCACGACGCTGTTGGCGCCGATCTTCGCGCCATGCCCGATCGTGATCGGTCCGAGCAGCTTCGCCCCCGAGCCGATCGTCACGTTGTCCTGCACGGTCGGGTGGCGCTTGCCTGTCGCGAAGCCGGTGCCGCCGAGCGTGACCCCCTGATAGAGGGTCACATCGTTGCCGATATCGACCGTTTCGCCGATCACCACCCCGGCTCCGTGGTCGATGAACAAGCCCTCACCGATGCGCGCCGCGGGATGGATCTCGATTCCCGTCAGCGCCCGCGTGAGCATCGAGATCACGCGGGGGAGCAGCGGCACGCCGGCGTCGTTCAGCATGTGCGCGACCCGGTAGGCCAGCACGGCGTGGATGCCCGGCCAGGTGGCGATGATCTGTCCCGTGCCGACCCCCTGCGCCGCGGGATCGCGTTCGCGCGCGGCGAGCACGTCCCTGCGAAGCTCTCTGTTGACCCACGTGAATCTCTCGAAACCGGGCATGACCACAGCCTAGCGGCCGCTCGCGGGTCGAGAACGTCTTTCTCCTTCTAGGCGAACTGCTTCTGCGGGGGGGCGAAGAAGGCCTGGGACACATAGCGCTCGCCGGAGTCGGGCATCACGACAACGATTCTCGTTCCAGCGGACTCCGGACGTTCGGCAACCTGCAGCGCCGCCCACAGCGCCGCTCCGCAGGAGATGCCGCCGAGCAGCCCGAGGCGCCTCGCGCAGCTCCAGGCGGTATGGATCGCGTCCTCATCAGATACGGCCACGACCTCGTCGAGCAGCTCACGGTTCAGGACCGGCGGGATGAAGCCCGCGCCGATGCCCTGGATCCGATGCGGGCCGGCGGGGCCTCCGGATAGGACGGCAGAGCCGCGAGGCTCGACCGCGACCAGCCGCAGCCGCGGGTTGCCCAAGCGCAGGTACTCGCCGGTTCCCGTGATCGTTCCGCCGGTCCCGACGCCCGCCACGAGAACATCGAGGCGGCCGTCCAGCGCGCGCTCGATCTCCGGGCCCGTCGTGCGCCGGTGGACCTCGGGGTTGGCGGGGTTCGAGAACTGGTCGGGCAGGAATACGTCGCGCTCGCGGGCCATCGCGCGGGCGGCCTGGACCGCCTCTCCCATCCCGCCGAGCGACTCGGTGATCTCCACGCGCGCCCCGTACAGGCGCAACATGCTCTCGCGCTCGCGACTCATGCCCTGGGGCAGCATCAGCACGAGGTCATAGCCCTTCGCGGCGCACACGAAGGCGAGCGCGATCCCGGTGTTGCCGCTCGTGGCCTCGACGATGGTCGTGCGACCCGGCTCGATCCTCCCTTCCGCCTCGGCGGCCTCGATCATCGCGACACCGATGCGGTCCTTGACGCTCCCCCCCGGGTTGAAGGACTCGAGCTTGGCGAACAACTCGACGCCGTGCTCAGCCGCGTCGGTGCCCTCGAGCATGGGCGTGAGCGTGACCAGCGGCGTGCCGCCGACGAGTTCTGCAATGTTGATCGGGATTCGGGTCATACCCCACGACAATAGTGGAGCACGCCGCGGCTTCTCCCCGCCGGGCTTATTTCCCGTGAGCTCTCGAGTCGTGGGTCCGCTGCAGCGTGAGACGGACCGTCGCTGTCTGCGTGGCCCTCGGGGCCGGTGAGAGCCTGAGGATCGTGAGCCTCGCGCTCAGCCGCCCGTGAGCGGCGCGGAGCAGCGAACGGCCGGTCGAGTTCAGCTTCAGTGTGATGATGCGCGCCCTGCCACCGGTCAGCGAGAAGCTGCCGGCGGCGATGGCCCTCGTCTTGAGCTTCTTGTGCGCTGCCTTCGTCTTGACGAGCAGGGTCAGCCTGCCGCTGCAGGTCCCGCCGCCTTTCCAGAGAAGCTTGAGCGCCGCGCGGCTGTGCGTCGAGACCGTGATGGCGTGGCTTAGAAGCGTCACGCGGCAGGCGCCGGGCGCGCTCGTGCCGAACGCCAGCACGGCGCCGGTGCCGGCTGCGGGGCCCGCCCCGAGCTCAATCGAGCCTCCCGTGCCGGAGCCCGGGCTCTCCCCCCCGGAGGCCGGGCTTTCGCCCCCGGAGCCTTTCTTGCCCTTTGCTTTCGTGTAGGTGTAGCGGTCATCCGAACTCGTGGCGCTCGTGCCCTGCGGGGTGCTGACCGTCACGTCGACCCGGCCCGTCCCGGGCGGGGTGACGGCGGTGATCGAGCCGGCCGAGCTCACGGTGAAGCTCGCGGTCGCGGACTGGCCGAAGCTGACCGCCGTTGCAGCCCCGAGGTTCGCTCCGGTGATCGTGACGGTCGTGCCACCCCCTTCTGGCCCGCTGCTCGGGCTCACGCCTGTGACGCTCGGATCCGGGCCGAAGACCCAGGCCGCCCCCACTTTGCCGTGATCGGTGGGTCCGCCGACGAACGCGGTCTGGGCGTCGCCCGACAGCGCCACGCTCGAGCCGAACGAGGCTCTGCCTATCTCTTCGACGCCGGCTTCGAGCTCAACGCCCGGTGCGTTCCAGCTCGTGCCCGAGCGCTCCAGCAGCCACGCGGCCCCGCGGGCGCCGCTGTTCTCAGGCGCCCCGATCAGCGCGGTGCTCCCATCAGAGGAGAGCGCCACGCTGTAACCGAATTCCTCATCGCTCGCTTCGCCGCCGGTGAGCTTTGCGCCCTGCCTGATCCAGTTCGGCGCCGACTGCGTGAAGATCCAGGCGGCCCCGGCGCCGCCGTTGTCACGACGGCCGCCGATCACGGCTGTGCTCGCGTCGGAGGACAGCGCGACGCTGTAGCCGAAGTGACCTTCGCCGATCTCTTCGCCGCCCGTCAGCTTGGGGCCCTCCTGGTTCCAGATCGTGCCCAGGCGCGTGAAGGCCCACGCCGCCCCCGTGTAGCCGCTGTCCCCGGGCCCGCCGATGAGCGCGGTGTTGCCGTCGCCGGACAGCGCCACGCTGCGACCGAAGTGGCCTTCGCCGCTCTCGGCGGCCCCCGTCAACTTTGGGCCCTGCTGCGGCCAGCCCGAGCTCGAGCGTGTGAAGATCCACACCGCTCCGCGTCCGCCCGTGTCCGAGGACCCTCCGATCGCCGCCGTGTCGCCGTCGCCGGACAGCGCGACGCTCTTGGCGAAGCGGCCTTCGGCGGTCTCTTCGCCGCCGGTCAGCTTCGGGCCCTGCTGGGTCCAGGTCGAGCCGGCGCGCGTGAACACCCAGGCTGCCCCCTCGTTGGCTACCCATCTGGGTTCGCCTTCGCCGCTGCTCGGCGGCACGTATATGCCGGCGCGAGAGTCCCCGATCAACGCCGTGTTGCCATCGGCTGAAAGAGCGACGCTGCGGCCGAAGCTGCATTCGTCGCTTTCTTCACCCGCTTCTTCGCCGCAGTGTTCACCTTGGGCTTCGCCGGCTTCCTGACTGCCGATGAGCTTCGGTCCCTGCTGCACCCAGGTCGAGCCTTCGCGCACGAACACCCACGCGGCGCCGTAATGACTGCTGTCGCGGGGACCGCCGATGAGCGCGGTGTTTCCATCGGCGGACAGCGCCACGCTGTAGCCGAACAAGGCGCTGTTCGCCTCTTCGCCGCCGGTGAGCTTCAGTTCCGGTTCCTGCTGGATGAGCGGATCGACTCGTAGCGGGTAACGCGCCCCGCGGGTATCGACGTAGAGCAGCAGCGTCCGACCGTGTAGCTCGAGCCGGCTTGGCAGCGCACGCCCGCTCGCATCGCTCGCGCTGAGCCCGCCGTAGCGAAGCGAGCGACTGCCCGGACGGCTCAGCCTGACGCTCTGCCCGGCGGCGGAGAGCGAGGGATTCGCGTTGCCCGACAGCGCGATCGCGAGCGTCAGCGGGAGCGTGGGCTCGCGCGCGGGCGAGCGCGTGATCGTGAAGCCCTGCTCAAGGCCCAGAGGCCCGTTCACATACCACTCGTTCACCCCGCCGCGCGCATAGCTGACGCGATTGGCAGTTGCGTTCGGCGTGACGTGCCCGAGGTCGCGCAGCGAGCTGCCATAGCCGGCCGCACGCAGGCTCAGTCCGACGGCGAGCGCGCCCATGCGCAGCGAGACGCCCGCACTGTTGAAGCGCTCGCTCAGACCCTCGGCGGGACTGGACGCCCGAAACCCACCGGCCGCGGCGCTCAGCCGGTAGGCGGCGCTGTCGGCGCCCAGCGCCCCCGATACGGGACCCTGCGCCGCGGGGGGCAGGCTCGAGAGCGCGTTCCGGGCGACCGGGGAGGGGGCTGCGGTGAGCGGTGCGCTCGCTGGGTCAAGGACATGCCAGAGCCAGAGCGCCAGCGCGGAGATCAGAGCGGCCAGGGCGAGCGCGCGCCACTGCATGAGCATCCTGACCGGTGAAACCCGAACATCGTGCAACGAGCAATCCATCGCTGCCTGCAGCGGCCTTGGCGCGGCGAGCATCTACAACCATCCCTAGTTGAATCCGTCCTCTTCCGGGAGATACCACCTGCCGACGGGTCGGGGAGTATATCTACCAGCTGTCCTGCTCAATCCAAACTAGACCCAGGGCGACCCGGTGTCAATGCCCGGGGTTTCTGGGCAGCCGTCCCAAGGACGGAACACCCAGCGCCTCTGACCCCCAGGGTCGGGCGTCGGCATCACCACCGTCGTGAACTGGGGTGGCTCGTGAGGGTGTGGCTCGTGAGGGTGTGGCTCGTGAGCTGCGACCTGTAGCGACGGAACTCATCGACAGCTGTGACGTGGAAGCCACCGCGATCTCGATAGCGCCCATGGATCCCGCTTTCAGAGGAGACCGGGGTGCCGCCGGGCGCTCGTGACGTCCGCTCTAAATGTGGTACATGCAGGCTCACCCGCTTGGCAGAGCCGTTTCCTCGGGGTGCGCCACAGTCTGCGCCACAGTCGAGCCGCCCACCTGCCGTGCAAGGTAGGCGTCGAGCTGGGTCGCCGCCTCCGCCTCATCGCCGGGGAACAGGTGGCCGTAGAGGTCTTCGGTGATCCTGGTCGTGGCGTGGCCCATGAACGTCGAGAGCGCCTTCTGCCGGGTGCCGGCGGCGATCATCAGCGATGCATACGTGTGCCGTGCCTCGTGCAGGTCAACGACCGGCAGCCCACGATCCTCCCACCGCTTGCGGGCCCTGCCGGTTGCCCGGTTGACCCACCGTGGCACCCCGAAGATGTGCTCGTCGCGATCGGTGCCCAGCAGGTACTCATCGAGATGATCGCGAAGCACCGCCGGGATCGGCACCTTGCGGGCCTTGCGGTTCTTCGGGGCGATGTAGCCCTCGGCCGAGTCCCAACCCCGGCGAACGTAGATGACGCCAGCGCCGAGGTCGATCTCGGCGCGGCCGAGCGCCGACAGCTCGCCCATCCTCAGGCCGGCGTAGAAGGCGGTCGCCCACAGCGCACGTTCCGCCCCGGCGTCGAGTGCGGCGATCATCGCTTTGGCGTCGGCGTCGGGGACCACACGCCGAGGCTTGCAACGCACGGCCGGGACGTCCAGCTCGGTCATCGGGTTGATCCGTACCTGCTCCCGTTTGACGGCTTGCCGAAATAGCACCCTCAGCGGCGTGAGGTCGGAGTCGATCGTTGCCGTGGCGAAGCCCTTGTCCACCAGCTCGTCGATGAACCGCTGCACATCGCGCCTGGTGACTTCGGCAAGGCGCAGGTGTCCGAACGCGGGGATCGCCCGCAGGTAGAGGCTCGACTTGTAACCACGGACCGCCGCCGGCTTGTATGGCTCGCCGGAGCGAGTTCTGACGTGGCCGGCACGCATCCGCTCGAGCAGCGCCTCCACCGCGTCAGTGAACATCGGACCACGGTCGGCCGACAGGTCGCCGCTGCGGAGGGCCACGCGGGCATCCTCCCGCCAGCGCATCGCGGCGCTCTTGGTCGGGAAGACTTTGGTGATCCGCTTCTCGGCCTTGGCGTCGTAGACGTTCGCCTCGAACGTCGGGGTGCATCGGCAGGGCGCCTGCTTGTCCGTACGTCGTGAGCATGCGCGAGCATGCCGTGGTCTGATACCTGTGCTCTTGCTCATCAGGGTTCCTTCCTGTTGGGCCATGCCCCCGGCGGTTCCAGCCGCGCGGGGGCGCTTATCGTTCAAGTCTACGCCTCCCCGGTCGATCATGGAAGGGTCCGCCCGGCCTCATCGTTGGCCCAGCGTTCTAGCTCGGCGACGGGCACACGGCACATGCGGCCGCGGCGGATCATGCGGATGGACGGCTGGACGTGGCGCTCGAAGGAGTCCACGGACATGCTCAGCGCCGCCGCGGCCTGCTCGCGGGTCAGGGCGATCAGCGGCACCGGGGCGGTCGTGGGGTCAATGCTCACGGCCGCCTTCTCGAGCACGCTGCCTCGAGGGTTGAGCGGAGTCCGGGGCCGGTCATCGGTCGGCCCCCTCGGCGAGGGTGTCACGTTCAATACGGGTGAGCGAGTCGAGCAACGTTTCCTGCTCGGGCGTGGCGAGCTCGGCGGGAGGGGTACCTGCCAGGAGCGGAACATGAGGAACCTGCGGAACATCGCCGTGTTTCCGGGCGTTTCCTGTTCCGGCATTGTGCCGGTGTTCCGGAACATCGCCGCCAGCCGGAACATCTGGAGCCCCGCCGTTGTTGGCTTGTTCCGCCTGTTCCGCATGTTCCGCTCCTGGCAGGTAGCCCCTCAGATATCGGCTCCAGACGTCCCGCAGGTCGTCGCGGTGGTAGCCCATCGGTGTGTGAGCACCCACGCGGATCTTGCGTGGCCTCACGCCGTAGGGGCGGAGCTGACGGGCGAGGGTTCGGGCGTCGAGCCCGCGTCCGTCGCGCCAGCCGCCGAACGGCAGCTCGTCGTCGTCATTGATGAGGATCAGCAGCTCAGCGGTGGCGATCACGTCCCGGTCGGTCATCGCCTTGTGGATGCCCCGGAGTAGCTGCTCACCGCGCCCGATCTCGTCGTCATCGCCGGCAGCAGCCAGCTTGACGGCGGCGTCGCGGGCGACCTCGGGCCACCCGTCGCCCGCCATGTCCGCGATAGCGAGCAGGGGTTCCCACGCATCGGCGGCGCGGTCGTTCAGGTCATCGGGCAGCTCGGGCTCAGCTTCGCCCAGATGTGGAGTCGCGGCCTCAGCCCAGGTGGCCAGCCGTTCCTTCAGCGGCTCGACTTCAGGCGTCACAAACCGCGGGAGGAACCGCTCCACCATCTCGCCCCGGTGCTTCCGCGCCATGTGGATGACGACGGAGCGATCACGGACCGTCTCGGGCAGGCGTCCGGTGTCAATCCCGGCGAGGACCTTTGGGCAGAACACGGAGAAATCCTTAGCCTCCAGGTCCGCACCCTTGCCGACCGTCCGGGTCGCGGATGCGCCGGGACGGTTGCCGCCGTTCAGAGCAGCGCGAAGCGGCTCCGTCCGCTCGCTGTTCGATCCGAAGATGGCGTCTATCTCATCGAGTAGCAGCGTGGGCAGGTCGCGCTCGATCCGGCGGAATAGCGCTGACTCGGATGTGCTGAGTGTTTTCCACGGAGCACGGACGACCATCTCCAGCACTTCCAGCACCCGCGACTTTCCCGACCGCGGCTCGGGCGATATGACGGCGATGTAAGGCGTGCTATGTGCGCCGTGGATCGCCCAGGTGTGCAGCAC
Source organism: Solirubrobacteraceae bacterium (assembly GCA_049512215.1). GTDB lineage: Bacteria > Actinomycetota > Thermoleophilia > Solirubrobacterales > Solirubrobacteraceae > Palsa-744. The sequence continues at coordinate 28,759 of JBEKXJ010000007.1, read as the reverse complement.
GAACAGCGCGAGCGCGGTCCCTGCGTAGTCGCTGGGCAGGACGACGAAGCGGGCCGTAAAGGCTTGGACCTCCGCGAGCAGGTCGCCGGTGTTGTCGGGTGCGGCCGGCGGCGTGCCGGTGTTGTCGAGCGCGACCGGCGTCGTGGCGCCAGTCTCCAGCGCCAGGTCGATCACGTCGGCGGGGCATCCGTTCCGACACGTCGGGGTCTCACCCTCGGCGATCGTGAGCGCCGAGGACTCCCCGCAGACCGGGCAGGTAGCGGCGTAGATGCCGCTACCCGCTTTCACCGGGGCCAGGTAGAGCGCGGCGGCGGCGGCGACGTAGTCGCGGGCGCTCATCGCGCAGCCTCGGCGTCGAAGTTGTTGTCCGGCTCCCTCCACCAGCGCCGCCACTGCGGCGGCTCCCAGGACTTCGGGACGGCGTAGACCACCCGCGTGGGGTCTACATCATGTTCAGCGGCAAGCCAGGCAGGTTCACCCGGCTCGGGTTCGTCAGATTCGGGGTCGCCGCGAGACGACGACGATCCACTACGGCGGCCGCGTGGCCGACCAGATGAACATGCCCGACGCGGTGAGAGGCGCGGCCGGAGCGTTCGGCCCAAGCGCAGCTTGGTGGCCTTCCGGCGGACCGTGCGCCGGCTAACCCGATGGACATCCTCGAGGTAGAGCACCGCGCCGTCGATGACGGCCGCGCCGATGCTGCTGCTGTGGCCGGGGCCAGTGCTACTGCCCGGCACAGGTTGGGTGGCTCTCGGGGATCAAGGTACGACCAAGGTAGACCCTCGATCGGATGGAAGGCCCTAGACGACAGAACGCCGGCCCCCGAGGGACCGGCGACTGCCACCTTGAATCTCCAAACCACCTAGAGCGTGTTCCCCAAAGAGAAGCTCTGCCAGGGAACATAACATGGGGCTCGGCTAGATGATCCCCCGCGCACGCTCTGCGATCTTGATCGGGTCGTTCGACCGGACGTGGTTCAGCAGCTCCACGCTCAGAAGCCAGGAAGTCCGACCGCTCGCTCGAGCTCCCCCTTCTCACGCCCGCCAGGCGGCCGGCTTTCGATCTCGGCGATCAGCTCCGCCTCCGCGCCGCCAGCCTCCGCGTCCGGCCTGCGCGTGTCGATGCCGGCGCTCCCATCGGCCGGCCACATCTGCGAGGCCCAGTCATCAGGAGCGAAGCGACCCAGATGCTCCTCGAACGTCGCCCTCAACACGTCGAGGTCATCGTCGTCGCGGGGGCCGATGGACAGATCCATGAACCGGCCCAGGGAAAGCCTGTGCCCCGGCTGGCGGGGTTTCCGAGGGCGGAGCATCAGCCGTCGTAGCCGTGCGAAGTGGCGGCGAGGTCGCCGCTCAAGTTCAATTCCCGGAAGCATCTCACCGCGGCAAGTCTGCTCGATACCTCCGTCGCCACGGACGGGTGCGTCTTGACACCGTGCGCGGTTGGCACGGTCAGGCCGTCACGTTCCAGTTCGCGTCTCGCGGTCGCACCCCTATCGATTGACTCGCATCCGAGGACTAGCACGGCAAGCGCGTGTGGCTCATGACCGAGCTCGGGCCAGCCGGCGATCACCTTACGGAAGAGCACCTTCGAGCTACGACTCAAGTGCGCCGGCGGCTTCGTCGTTGCGGCCATACCCACCAGTTTAGGCCGCGTGGCGGTCACTTTTTCCAACCCGGACGCCATTCGCGCGTGGTCGCGGGTTGGGGGTGTCCCGGTCGCGTCGCACTGCTAACGGGTGGGGCTCTTGTGAGATGCTCCAAGCGTTATGGCCGACAGCAAAGCGCTTGCCGATCTTCGCAAGGGCCTCAAGGCCGTCGATGACGTCCTCAGCTACGTCAAAACGAGCGCCGGGAAGCCTTCGAAGCCCGAGCAGTCACTGTTCGTCGCGTCAGTGGCTCTCTCGTACGCGATGTGGGAGAACTATGTCGAGGAAGTCGCGATCGAGGCGGCTACTCTGCTCGGACGCGACATCAAGGATGCTGACGTGCCTCGGTCAGTTCGCGACTGGATCTTGAAGTCCAACCCGACGGCCTGGGACATCGCCGTTTACCCCGGCTGGCGCGCACTGTGGCTGAAAGTTGTCACCGAGCGGGCCAAAGGAGGGTCGGGCGCCGACGATCTTGGCATGAACACGGCCAACACGAAGAACGTTCGAAGCCTGTTCGAGCGAGTCGGTGTCGATCCTTTCGCGACCGTACCCGAGGAACACCTCGACAAACTCGAGCAGCTCGTCAAAGAGCGCGGCGAGATAGTCCACACGGGGAAAGCCCCCAAGGACTTCTACAAGGAAAACGCAACGGGCTGGCGAGCGTTTGTTGATGAGCTCGCGGCGAAGGTAGATGGCGCCTGTGCCGCCGGAGCGAAGGCTCTCGTCGGCAAGAATCTCTGGTAGCCGACGCCCTCGGAAAGCCGCCGCGCGCGATGCTCAGCCTTAGGTCGAGCAGTCGCCCGGCCTATGACCGAGCGGCGCTGCACGGTCTGCGCGGAGGCTGGCGGCGCGGAGGCGGATACGTGCGCCGCTACGGCGCCAAGAGTTCCGCTACGGCCTCGTTGAGGGCCTGTGCGAGGCCGGCCTCTGTAAGCGCCGCGCGTATTTGCCGTCTCGCGGCCTGGAACCCGCCATATGCCGGCAGCTCGACGCCTTCAGCGATGGCTTCGGCGTCACCCGCGAGTGTTACGAGTCGCGCGTGGAGCGGGTGGTGCGTGTCGAACGTTGGGATCGGCGATCGCCAGATGTACTTGTCGAAATCGCGCGCTCCGAAGGCGCCGACTGATTGGTACGGCCGCACAAGATCATTTAGGACTGGGGCGTTGAGCACCGCCGCGAGGTAGGCGGCCTCGCGCTCCGATTGGGCAGGCGCCCAATAGAGCTTGTGATCAATAATCGCCGTTGGATCGCGGACTACCGCGGCGGCGAGTGTGTTACCAGCCTTGGTGTAGACGACTCTCCTCGAGGCAAGGGGGAACTGGGCGCTGAGTTGATGCATGTAATCCAGCTGATCGAGGAGCGTCCGCTTCTCGGAGCTCCTGTTGGTCAGCCATATGGCCTCCGCCCCTCGCCACCATTCGGCGAGTCCCGGGTAGCGATCGATCCGCTCGTCCTCGCCGTCCATGAGGCGCGTCCCGTCGTAAGGCACGATCGCCTCTGGTACTGATAGGACGCGGAAAGGAGCTATCGATTCACCTAGATAAGCCGGTCGAATGAAGATCGACTCGACCACGCCCTCGTGCTCCGGCAAGTCTTTCCACGGCGGCTTATCCAGCGATGTCTTACGCGACCTGACGGCCCGTCGCCCGACTGGGACGCCGAGAGGCGACTCGTTGGACTCATTGACCATGATGAGCATTCGAGGAACCAGGATCGCGCCTTGACGAAAACGGTCCTTATATGGCGAGGCGGTTTCTTCGCCCGTGACGACCGCGACGTTCCCCGGTGCGGAGACGAGCGACCCCGGCTGGCCGTGACTGGGCGCCTTTCCGGACCACGAGCGGACCTCCGTCGGCATCGGTGCTGGCTGGGGTGCGCGTCGCCCGAAGACGACGGAGGACGGGACTGGGAAGGGGTCAGGCCTGACCTTTTCGAGGTCCCACGGCCGGCTGAAGGCGACGTAGCACTCGGAGGTCGGGCTCGAATAGTCGGCGGCCCGGAAGCCGACGTAGGTCTGACGCGAGAGCACGGCGCGCGGCATAACGAAGCCAAAAGTGCCGTTCGGGCGGAGATACAGGTCGACCGCTCGGGCGACGAAGTATGCCGAGAGGTCTTGCTGGGTCGTGCGACCGCGGCCGCCTCCGAGCCAGAGATTCGTTTCACGTGCGCGCTCGCGGTAGATGTCCTGCAGGGAGCCTGGCATGTAGCGGTAGGCCAGCCAGGGCGGGTTGCCGACGAGTACGTCGACTCGGTTCTCCTCGCGGGCGAGCCAGGTCGGCCTGGCCTGGTTGCGGATGTAGAAGCCCCAGACGTGGTCTTGACCCTTGTCGTGCAGGTCGCAGAGTACGTTGTACGTCGCCTCAACCACCGGACGATCGCCGTCCGCCACGCCCAGGCGACGCAGAAGCCCTGACACGTTGGGGCGCGGCTCGCCCGGTTGGCGGCTCGACGCCCGGGTAGCAAGCTCGTTGACGAGATGATCGAACCGACCGACGTCGGCGACGACCGAAGCCGGGAACCTGATTTCCGATCCGAATAGCTGTCCTTGGGCCTCGCCAGCGGTGTGTAGAACCACGTCGCCAGAGGACGTGAAGACGTTTTCGGCGGCGGCCTCCCAGCGCATGGAGTCCCCGAGATAGACAGGGATGTTGACGGCGTCGATCCGCTGCAACAGGCGGTCTCTGCCGATTGCCAACAGGTAGGTCGTCTGCGCGAGCGTGACCGCGACTGGGTGGAGATCCATGCCGAAGATCGAGTTGGTAACCGTGGAGAGAGTCTCGGCTGGCGTCGCACCGGAGGCATCGGCGGCGTCTAGGTAGCGACGCACAGCGTGGAACAGGAACGTGCCCGAGCCACAGGCCGGATCGAGCACGCGATCGTGTGCCGGGTCGGTGACGGCCTCTTCAACCATGCGTTTAGCGAGCCAGTCCGGCGTGTAGTACTCGCCCAGCCGCTTCCGCACATCTGGCGCGATCACCGACTGATAGAGCGCCTTGAGGACGTCGTGGTCGACGTCGGCCCAGTCGAAGGACGCCGCGCGACGGGCGATGTCCGCCACGATCTCGTCGCCATTGTCGCTGTCGAGGACCCAGTCGAAGAAGCCCGCCTGTCCGACCCCGAGCAGGCCCGTACGCTCAAAGAGCTGGCCGGATAGAAGGACTCCCGGTTCGTGACCAGCGTCCTTGATGTCGAAGCCCGCGACGGCATGGCCGATGAGCGTCGCCAACAGCACGAGGTATGTGTGGTCGACGAACAGGTCGTCCGATCCGTCGAACTGGGAACCCAACGCGCTGCGAAGCAGCTTCGCCCACAGCTCTCGCTTCAGCTTCACCGCTGGCGCCTCATGCACGGACTCCAATGCCTCCCGCAACGCGGCGGTGACCAGCCGGTAGGAGGGAGCCTGCGCCCCGAGTCGCTCCTCGATCGCGGCGGCGGTCGGGACCACCTGGCGCTCGGTCGCTAGAACGGCGCCAAGCCACCACCGGAACCGGCGGTCGTCGAGCGAGGACGGGGCGAGCTTCAACTCGTCGACGACTTCGCTCTGCCCGTCCCGCTGCCTGTAGAGCCGCCAGATCGCGCCGTCGGTTAGAACACCCGCATAGCTGCACCCACCGGCCGCCTTCTCGCCCAGGTACTCCCCGATTTGCGTCTCGGCCTTGAGGAGTTGCGATGGTGGCCGTAGGTCCTTCTTGCACTCGATGATGACCGCGCCCACCTCGACATCGAGGCGGCGGTGATCGTCCGTAGGGCTCTCGAGCGCGACCGACTCATCGCCGAGCTCGAAGCCACCGTAAAGCAGCACGTCGCGAACCTGCGCCTGGATGTCCGCCTCACTTCGCCCCCGGTTCCTTGAGGCGAGGTCCCGCAGCGTCGCTCTGAGGTCGAAGGCGGCCACGGTCGCAGGAGTCTAGGGGAGGGACGGTGCCCAGAGCGCACGTACTCGAGGTTGCCGGAGAGCCCCATCGTTGACTCTGCGGTGTCGACGTTCGTCATAAGGGTTCCATAGGGAACGTGCGGCTGGGGCTGGAACATCCAGCTCCCCGACAGGGGCAAAATGAAGTACTACGTCGCCGTTCCGGAGCACGTCGACTGGGAGATGACGCTCCACTTCGAGGACCCGCCGACAACACAAGGGGGTGGTGGCACCCACCCATCGAAAGCCGGCCACCGGCCAGAATGAACACGCCATCGGTTGGCCACCTTCTGGATCCTGACATCGGGAGGAGAGATGGCGAGCGGCAGAGTCCTCCGCATCGACGGCGACCGCGCAACGCACCACCTCGACCCCGGCCGCTTCGCAAGGGCTGAGCTAATCTTCTGAGCGGGCGCTACTGGCGCTCGCGAGCATGTCTTGGAAAAAGCGCTCGTTGAAGCCCGCGACAAACGCGAACACGGCAACGTAGGCGATGGCCTTCTGCGCTTCGTGCGGAAGGCTCAAGACGGAGATGAGGTCGGCTCGGATGATGAAGTAGATCACCACGCCGAAGATGCCGCCCACGAAGGGCCTCAACGCGCCAAAGGCGATGATCATCCCGTGTCCTGCCTGGGCGTTGAGCTCTAGTGTGCCCTTCGTCATGCGTCGCAACACGCTCACGCATGCGCCGACTGCTCCTGCTGCTAGCGCTACGCCTCCGGTCACTCTCGCCCCGGTGAGGGCAAAGACGCCACCGAGGGCGGCGCACAACACGATCATCGCGGCTGTGCCATAGGCTATTCCGATCGCATACCGGAACTGCGCAGCTCGTTGCGCATCGTGCTCGAATTGACGTTGAGCCGCCTCAAGCTGGGTACCGATGATCGAGAGATCGGTCTCCATCCGGTCCGTCGGCTTGACGCTCTCGTCCTGCCCGGGAGGGCACTGGCGGTTCTCTCGGGCGAGAGTCGCGTGGATCTGGCTGACGATGCCAAATACAAGTTCCAGTAGCGCGCGCCGCTCGCCGTCGTTTGTGATCCAACGTCGTGCTTCCTCTCCAAGGGCGGCCGACTGCTCCATCAGCGCGCGGGGCTCGCTCCAATCAAATCTAAATGTCTTTCGCAGGACGAATGTGTCGACACGGTCGCCATATGGATCGTCTTCCGCGCCAGTGTGCAGCGAGACTCCGACCCCTACGTCTTCCTGGATGATGAGCTGGACGCCTTTGTGCTGCTTTTCAAACGAGGACCGTAGAAGCGGGTAGAAGTGCTGCCCCACCGCCCTGCTGGCGGGGTCCGAAGTCATGCGCTCTGCGGACATCATCTTTGCTTCAACGAGATGAAGCAGATCAACCGCGGCGTCCTCCAGCAGCCTTTCGAAGATCGCGTGCTTGGGCGCCATCGGGGCTCCGGGGATGCCTGCCAGACGTGACGTTGGGGCGCCCGTTATGCTCTCGCCATCTTGAGGGGTGGCCGCGGGGTCGAGCATGGCTGGTACCGTATCGCACAAGCTAGAAACTTCAGCATGCGCGAGCGATTTCCGATATGTTTGGAGATGATCATGCGCGGAATCAGTATCGGCTAGCACGTCTTCGCTGGGGTGTCCTTCGGCTCGCGGTCCAGTCGAGCCGCCCCCCTCAGTCCTGCCCGGTGACCTCGGGCGTAAGTCAGCCTGCGCCCGCTGCCGCGGCCGTCTCGCGCTTACGTGCCTCTGCTCGCTCAAAGAACGCCTGCACCTTGGGCGATGAAGCGCTCGTGTCCTCCCACACGAGCCGCCCGACGTCCGGTCCAGGGGTGTTCTGCGCCCTCGGCTTGACCGGCCCCTGGTGACCCAGCTCGAGCATGACGCCCAGGATCTCGCCTACGTCCACGAACGCGGGAGTGCCGGCGAGGAAGTTGGCGTTCTGGTGGCCGATCTGCCTGGCCTTGAGCGGGATCATCTGCACGCCCTGGCGCTCAGAGCCGAGCTTCCGGGCGATCGAGACGGCTTTGGCGTATTCGCCGTAGAGCTGGATCAAGCTGGCCACGGCGTCACGGTGGGACGCCCCGAGGGAGACGCAGAGCTTGTCAACTTCGGCGCGGTAGCTCTCGCCAACTTCCTGCAGGAGAGCTTCAAGATCGCCACGCGCCTCGCGGGCCAGGATCTGGGTGACCTTCGCCTCGGCCACAGAGTCCTGTAGCGCCTTCTCGGCTGCGAGGCGATGGGATGATCTCCTGGTCTTCGATGCCGTCCCGGCGCGGCGAGCTTGAGCCTCGTCCTCTGCGTCTCGATCACCAGCGAGGTCGAGTTGGTTCTCGGCCTGGACGGTGGCCTTGGCAGCAGCGTCTGCTGCAGCTCGCGCCTCGGCCAACTTCTGCGCGGCGGTGGCGATGGCTTTGTGAGATATCTGTTGCGGTGCTGGCAAGCTGTCGATGTCGAACACGGTGAAGTTCTCCTGGTGCGGGGTCGGCGTGGTGGCCTAGAAGCGGCCGGCGGCGGCCTTGATGAGGCCGTTCATCGACGTGATCTCTTGGACGCCGCCAGGGTTCGGTTTCGGCTGGCGACCTCTCACGCCGCCATCGCTGGAAGCGAAGGTCCCGTCCTCGTTGCGGGGTGCCTCGGTGCGAGCGGCTCGGGCATCGTCCAGCAGACGGTCGATCGAGAGACTGAAGGCGGCGGCCTCGACCTCGCTGCCAGCGCGGACAGCCTCGGCGTGAGCGCCCTCAAGCTGCTCGAGCTTCAGGGCCCGGTCGGGGTTCGTGGGCTGGCCTCCGCTGCGGGCCAGGGTCCCGTGGTGGATGCCCTTGCCGGCCTGCGCGAGGATCTCGCGGTTCATGATGCGGCTGGCCTCGCTGCGAGGCGGGAAGAGTGGGGTGCTTGGAGTGGGTGTCATAGCCGCAAACTAGCCCATCGTGCGGCGGACACTGCGCCACAGTTGCGCCACAGTCGGGTGCCCGTGGGTGCGGTTCTGAGCGGTTCCCCAGCGGTCGAAAACCGCTCTAGCAAGCCAAACGCCCTGTAGCGGCGGGGCGGTCCCTAAATGTGGTACATGCTCGCGCCCGCTTCGCGCGTCTCGCGCTCGATCACGTCGACTATCGTCGTGTCGCGCAGCACCCTGCGGGCGGCCTCGGCCGCGTCAGCGAACACGCCCTGAGCGTCGCGGCCGAGCGGCCCGTCGAGCAGCTCGACGATCTCGAGCACGCTTACGGTCGCGGGGTCGCGCGCGAAACGGTAGCCGCCCTTCACGCCGCGCTGGGAGCTGACGATCCCGCCGCGCCTGAGCACCGCGAACAGCTGCTCGAGGAACTGCACGGGAACTTCGCGCCTGCGCGCGAGCTCGCCGATCGGCACAGGGCCCGAGCCCGCGCTGCGCCCGAGCTCGGCGAGCGCGAGCACGGCGTAGGGCGACTTGCTGGTGATCGAGATCATCGTGGCCGGCACAGCCCATGCGCCGTCCGGCGGAACCGATCGTAGTGACCTAAAGCCAGCCGCGCTCGGTCGCTATCAGGACCGCCTGCGCGCGATCGACCGCGCCGAGCTTGCCGTAGATGTTGTGCAAGTGGGTCCGCACGGTGCTCGTCGAGAGTGTCAGCTCGTGGGCGATCTGCTTGTAGACCTTGCCCTCAGCGAGCCTCTGAAGCACGCCGAGCTCGCGGCCGGAAAGCGGGCAGGGATCGACGTGACGCTGGCGCTGGCTGGTCGAGTTCGGCAGCTCATACATGACGCGCCTGAGCTGCTCGGGGCTGAGCCCCACCGTGCGCGCCGTCTTGAGCATCTCGCTGGGAGAAACGCGGGCGCCCTGCTCGTAGTGGGCGAGCATGTCGGCGAGGCGGATGAACGCTGCCTCTCCCTCCACGTCCGGATGGTGGTGACGCTCGATCGGAGAGGCGATCATCGCCGGCAGTCCCCAGCGACGGATGAGCACGCCGCCGACGAGCGCATGGTCGACGCCGAGCTCCCGGCGCTCCTGGTGGATGCGCTCCTCGGGGCTCCTCGCGCCTCGATGCACCTGACCGGGATAGCCGGGATAGGCGTGCAGGAGCACGAGCTTGCCGACGTCATGCAGCAGGCTGGTCACGGTCAGGCGATCGCGATTCTCATAGCCGACCTCCGCCGCGATGCGGTCGGCCGCGTGCTGGGTCGCAAGCGCGTGCAGCCGGAAGCGCTCCGGCGCGGAGTCCCAAACGGTCGTGCGCTGGAAGAAGTTGAAGGTACGTACCCGCCCGGCCAGCGCATGGACCGTCTGCGCCCGCAGGAGCTCGACGGCCGCGACGACGGTGTCCACGCGGCCGCGAGAGTCAGCGGCCTGGTTGGCCATGCGCAGGACCGCGATCAGGAGCGCGACGTCGGACTCGACCGCGGTAACCACGTCGGCTGTCGCCACGTGCTCCTTGGAGACAACGGCAAGCAGGCGGTCGCGTGACTCGGCGAGCGCGGGAAAGGCCTCGAGCGCCTCGAAGGCAAGCGTCAGACGGCGGCCGTGGCCCTCATCCTGGTGGCGCTCGGCAGGTGGGCTCGCGGAGGCGTTCGCGCCGCGCACGGGTTTCGCGGCGCTGCGCGTCTTCGTTGCGCTCGCATTCGAGCCCTGTGCTGTTGCCTGCATAGTTTTCGGACCCCTTCCTTGGGCTCGCCGACGTTTGCCGGTTGTTCGACTGGGGTTCTATCGGCAACTACGGGGAAACGGTTGAGGGCTGATCTGGCTCAGCCGCCCGCCAGAGCGCCGTCGATGCGCGCCAGCGTCTGCTCACGTCCGAGCAGCGCGACACTCTCATAGATGCCCGGCGAGATCGTGCTGCCGCAGATGGCCACCCGCAACGGCTGATAGACCTCGCGCGGCTTGACCGCATGGCGCTCGATGACGTCTTGGAGCGCCCGCCCGACCTCCTGCTCATCGAAGCGCTCGAGCCCGGCGAGGGCCACCCGCACATCGGCGAGCATCGAACGCCCCTGCTCGCCGAGCCAGCGTTCGCGCGCCTTGCGATCGTCCGCCGGGACATCGAGGAGGGCGCCGGTCAGCGGCCAGAAGTCGGCGAGCGTATGGATCTTCTCCTGGCTGATCGCGACTGCCCGCGAGAACCGCTGCTCATCCCGGGCTCCCGCGTGGCCCGCGCGCTCGAGGAACTCCCCGATACGGCGAGCCAGCTCCTGTGCGGGCAGGGCGCGAATGTAGACGCCGTTCAGCCACTTCAGCTTCGCCTCGTCGAAGCGCGCGGGGTTGCGGCTGACGCGCTCCAGCGTGAACCGCTCGATCAGCTCCCGCGTGGAAAGGACGGTCGCGTCGTCGCCGGCCCCCCAGCCGAGCAACGCCAGGTAGTTGCGGACCGCCTCGGGCAGGTAGCCCGCGTCGCGCAGCTCTCCCAGCGATGCCGCGCCGTGGCGCTTGGAGAGCTTCTTCCCATCGGGGCCGTGCAGCAACGGCAGATGCGCGTAGGCCGGAAGCGGCGCCTCCACGCCGAAGCCGACCTTCCTGGCCGCCTCGAGCACGAGCAGCTGCTTCGGCGTGTTCGAGAGGTGGTCCTCGCCGCGCACCACGTGGGTGATGCGGGCGTCGAGGTCGTCGATCGCGACCGCGAAGTTGTAGAGGACCGAGCCGTCCGCTCGCGCGATCACCGGGTCATCGAGATGGACGTGCTCGAAGCGGGTGTCGCCGCGAATCACGTCGTGGACGACCGTCGCGCCCTGGTCGGGTACGCGCAGGCGAACGGCTCCCTGCGCCTCGGGCTCTCCCCGAAATCCACGCTCAGCGCCGTGGCGCTGCTTGTATGCCTTCACATCCTCGCCGGTGGCGCTCGAATGGTAGGCATGACCACCCTGGAGCAGCGCCCCCAGTGCCTCTTGGTGACGCTCGGCGCGCTCTGACTGCAGGGTCGGCCCCTCGTCCCAGTCGAGCGCGAGCCAGCGCAGCGCGTCGAGGATCTGCTCGACGTTCTCCGGCGTCGAGCGCTCACGGTCGGTGTCCTCGATGCGTAGCACGAGCTTCCCGCCGCTGTGGCGGGCGAGCAGCCAGTTGAACAGCGCGGTGCGCGCGCCGCCGATGTGCAGGGCCCCCGTGGGCGACGGGGCGAACCTGACCCTCACTGTGCTTGGCTGGTCCATAGGATCCGCGCCATGCTAATCGGCGCGCATGTCTCGCCCGCGGGTGGCTTGCCGAAGGCGATCGAGCGCGGTGTCGAACGCGGCTGCCGCTCGATCCAGATCTTCAATCAGTCTCCACGGATGTGGCGCACGACCAGCTACGGCGAGCAGGACGTCGCCGCGTTCACCGCGGCGATGGCGCAGAGCCAGATCGATGCCGTCATGATCCATGCTGTCTATCTGCTGAACTGCGCGAGCGACGATCCGCAGATCCGCTCAAAGACGCTGAGATCGCTTATCCATTCGCTGCGTCTGGGCCAGGCCATCGGCGCTTGCGGGGTCGTCCTGCACCCCGGCTCGGCCAAGACCGGGGATGCCCAGAGTGCAATCGCCCGCGCGGGCAGGACGATCAGGAAGGCTCTGGCTGAAACCGAGGATTGCCCGCTGCACCTGGAGAACACAGCCGGCGCCGGGGGCACGCTCGGCCGCTCGATCGAGGAGCTCGCCGACCTGCTCGAGGCCGCCGGCGCCAGCGAGCGTCTGGCCGTGTGCCTGGACTCCTGCCATCTGCTCGCCTCCGGATATGACATCCGCAGCGAAGCGGGGGTGGACGGCCTCCTGAGCAGGGTTTCAGCGACGATCGGGCTCGAGCGTGTCGGCTCGCTGCACCTCAACGACTCCCAGGCGCCGCTCGGCTCCAACCGCGACCGCCACGCCAACATCGGCGAGGGACAGCTCGGCGAGCGCGGCTGCGCGAGCTTCCTCTCCGCCCCCGCCTTCGAGCGGCTCCCATGCGTCCTTGAGACGCCGGGAAAGGATCACAGCGGGGCCTCGCGCGAGGAAGTGGCGCTGGCGGTGCGCCTGCGTGAGCGCGGCCTGAGGGCCCGCAGACGCAGGTCGCAGACGCGCGCGTGAGGCCCGGCCGCGGGAACTCTCAGCTCAACCCGCCGGCCGCCGCCGGCGCGAGCGACGCGAGCGGCGCGAGCGCGTGCTCGAGCTCGGCGCGCAGCGTCGGCGTGTGCTCCACGCGATAGGCCTCACCGAAACGAAGCCGGCGTGTGCCCGCGGGCGTGTCCATCTCGAGCACCACTTCGGCCGGGCCCGGGTAGTCCTCGATCACCTGCTTGAGATCGTCGATCGCGCTGCGTCCGAGGCAGGCCGGGTCGACGCGCAGATGCACTGCCTGGGACACGCTGGCCTCGGTACGCGCGGCCGCCTCCGACTGCGCTCGGGCCCGCTCTATCTCCTGCTCTGAAGGTGCGAAGGTCTCCACGGTCGCCACCACAAGGCAGGTCTTGCCGGCTTCCTTGTGATCAACCCGACCTTTGACGAGCACGACCGCATCGACCGCGAGCGCGGCCTCGTGCTCGGTAAGCGCCTTGCCGAAGACGAGCATCTCGACAGATCCTCCGAGATCGTCGAGCGTGGCGAACATCATGTGATCGCCGTTGCGGGTGCGGATGCGCTTGGCATCTACGATGATGCCGCCGACCGTCACCCAGTCCTTGTCGCGGCGATCCGCGAGCGACGAGAGTGGGCAGTCCACGCGAGCGCGCAACACCTCGCGCAACGGCTTCAGCGGATGGGCGGAGACGAACAGGCCGATCGCTTCCTTCTCCACCGCGAGCAGCTCGGACTGCTCGAACTCCTCGGCCGAGATCGGCGGATGGATCGGACGCGCGAGGCCCGCGGCGTCGGGCGCTCCGAGAACCCCGTCGTGAGCCTGCACCGTGCTCGGGGAGTTGGGGCCGACGGAAGCCTCCCCGGGAGCGGGCGACTCGAGGTCGAAGATGGAGCCCTGCCCGATGAGGGCGTCCTGCTGGGACTTCTGACCGGCGGCCTGCGCGCGCTCGAGCACCGCCAGCATGCCCTTGCGGCTCGCCCCGGTCGAGCCGAGGGCGCCGCACTTGATGAGCGCCTCGATCGCCTTCTTGTTGACCGCGCGATTGTCAACGCGCTCGCAGAAGTCCCACAACGAGGTGAACGGGCCTCCCTCCGCGCGTGCGCGCTTGATCGCCTCGACAGCCTGGTAGCCGACGCCCTTCACGGCGTCCAGGCCGAAGCGAATGTTGCCGACCCCGGGCGGCGACCCGGCGCTTCTGAGCGTCTGAGCAGGGGTCTTGACGGTGAACTCATGGTCTGAGAGGTTGACGTCGGGAGGCAGGATCTCGATCCCCATCTCCTCGCAGCGGGCCACGAAGAAGGGCACCTTGTCCTTCGTCGACATCACCGAGGAAATCAGCGCGGCCATGTACTCCGCGGGGAAGTTGGCCTTCAGCCACGCGGTGCGGTAGGCGATCAGCGCATAACAGGCGGCGTGAGACTTGTTGAAGGAGTAATCGGCCGACTTCTCGTTCGTCTGCCACAGGAACTCGATCACGCTCGGGCTGGTGCCGGAGGCCCGGCAGCCCTCCACGAACTCGGGCTTCAGGGCCGCCATCGCGGCACGGTTCTTCTTGCCGATCGCCTTACGCAGATCGTCGGCCTTGGCTCCGGAGAAACCAGCGATCTCCTTGGAGATCTGCATCGCCTGCTCCTGGTAGAGGATCACTCCCTTGGAGGACTCGAGGATGCTCCGCAGCCGCTCGTCGGCGTAGGAGATGGCCTCGGGATTGCGCTTGCCCTTCGCATAGACGGGGATCTGGTCCATCGCGCCCGGCCGGTAGAGCGCGTTGAGCGCCACGAGGTCGTTGAACTCATCGGGGCGAACCTTCTTCAACGCCTCGCGCATGCCCTCGGACTCGAACTGGAACACGCCCGTCGAGTCGCCGCGTGTCAGCATCTGATAGGTCCGCTCATCATCCAGTGGGAGCGTCGTCATGTCGGGGCGCACTCCGCTCGAGCGCTCGATGATGTCCAGCGCGTCCTCGATCACGTCGAGGTTGCGCAGCCCCAGGAAGTCCATCTTCAGGATGCCGATTTCCTCGATTGGCTTCATCGAGAACTGCGTCACCGTGCGAAACACGCGCTCGCCGCTCTCGTCGGTGCCGGCGTCTGCGAGCTGCAGCGGCACGATCTCGGTCAGCGGACGATCGGCGATCACGACCGCGGCGGCGTGGATCGAGGAGTTTCGCACGATGCCCTCGAGCCCCTGGGCCAGGTCGACGATCCGGCGCGCGGCCGGATCCTCCTCACAGGCCTTGCGCAGCGGCTGCCCGGGCTTCAGGCAGTCCTCAAACGACGGCGAGCGGCCCATGATCGGGTCGGGAATCAGCTTCGCCAGCCGATCGCCGGCACCGTAGTCGAAGCCCAGCACACGTGCGGCGTCACGGGTCGCCGCACGCGGGAACATCTTGCCGAAGGTCACGATCTGCGCGACCGACTCGCGACCGTACTTCTCGGTCACGTAGCGCATCACCCGCTCGCGTCCACGCACCGAGAAGTCGATGTCGATGTCGGGCATCGACACCCGCTCGGGGTTCAGAAAACGCTCGAAAAGAAGGCCGTAGCGCAACGGGTCGACGTCGGTGATCGCAAGGCAGTAAGCGACGATCGAGCCGGCCGCCGAGCCTCTGCCCGGCCCGACCGCGATGCCGTTGTCCTTGGCGAACTTGACGAAATCCCAGACGATCAGGAAGTAGGCGTTGAAGCCCATGCGATCAATGACGTCGAGCTCCAGCTCCATCCGCTCGACAGCCTCGGCCGGTGGCGGATCGCCGTAACGCAGGCGCAGGCCATCCTGCACGCGCGCCCGCAGGTAGTCGCGCTCGCTGCTCTCGTCGGGAGTCACATAGCTGGGAATCAGCTGCTTGCCCAGCTCCAGCTCCACCGAGCAGCGCTCGGCTATCTCGAGCGTGCTGGCGATCGCCTCGGGCCACTCAGCGAACGCGTCGATCATCTCGCGGCTGTCGCGAAGGTAGAACTCGTTGGTGTCGAACGTCAGCTTTGGCGCGGCGATCGTGCTCTTGGTCTGAACGCACAGCAGCGCCGTGTGGTGCCCGTAGTCCTCCCGGCGCAGATAATGCACGTCGCCGGTCCCGACGAGGCTCCCACCGACCTCACGAGCGATCCGCACGATTCCCTCGTTGCACTTCTCCTGGGCCGTGAGCCCGTTCTTCTGCACCTCGAAGTAGACGTTCTCCGGGCCGAACACCCTCAGCAGGTCGTCCGCATGCGCGCGTGCCTCCTGCGGCTGGTCGTCGACCAGACGCCGGCAGAGGCGCGAGGCCAGGCAGCCGGTGAGGGCGATCACGCCGTCCGAGTAGCGCTCGACCTGGGTGAGATCGACGGTAGGCTTGCCCCTCTGTAGGCCTTCGAGAAAGCCTGCAGAGGAGAGCTTGACGAGGTTGCGATAGCCGGCGTCATCGGCGGCGAGCAGGGTCAGGTGGTTGCGCTCGAGCTTCCCTGGGCCGACGGCCGTATGGTCGTCGACGAGATAGATCTCGCAGCCGACGATCGGCTTGACCCCGTGCTTGGCGCAGGCGTTGTGCAGCTCGACGGCCCCGTTCATGACACCGTGGTCGGTGAGGCCGAGTGCCGGCTGGCCGAACTCCGCGGCGCGAGCCGCGAGAGCGTCGATCTTGCACGCGCCGTCGAGCAGCGAGTACTCGGAATGCACGTGCAGGTGGGTGCAGGAGGGGGTGCTCACTGACTCTGCATGCTAGGCGGCTGAGCGGCGGAGGCTCAGCCGCGCCGTCGCTGTTTGCGCCTTAACCGCCAGCGGGTAATCAGGGACATGCTGTGCTTGTGCAGCGGCGCGTTGACGGGCGCCGCACGGGGCTCCTCGATGATCGCGGCGGGCCCCGCACCGGCGCCGGACGGCTTCTCGCGCGCGCCCGCCGGCTGCTCGCCGACCACCCCCGGCTCCTCTCGGGCAGCCAGCCCCGGCTCATCTCGGCCAGCCACTCGCGGCCCCTGGAGCGCCGCCCCCGGCTCCTCGAGCGCCGCGCCCGGCTCCTCGAGCGCCGCCCCCGGCTCCCCTGCCGCCGCCGACTCCCCGCGCGCGGCCGCCGCGGCCGCCGTCTCCTGGGCGCGCGCGCGCAAACGCTCGACCGCGGCTGCCAGCGCATCAGAGATCTCGGCGCCGCGCGCCTGCTCCCCCACGCTCTGCGGCCGTGCGCGGGACTCGCGCGGTGACAGCCAGAGCTCCGTCGTGCTCGCGGGTGTGGTCTCGCTGGAGCGGGGGCTTGGAGGCTCGGCCGCGATGGGCTCTCCCGGGCGAGGCTCGCCGGCGGGGCCGAACGCGGTGCCCAGGCGGGCGACGATCGCCTTCATCTCGCCGAGCAGCCCTTCCATCCTGCGATGGCCCCGACGCATGAGCTCGAGCAGATGCTCGGCGCGCTCACGGGCCGCCCGCTCGGCGTCGAGTCCCCGCTGGATGTCCAGCGCGCGGCGCTCCAGCTCAGTGATGCGCGCCTGCAGATCGCCTTCGGTGCTTCGTAGCTGTGCGCGCTCTGACCCCGCTGCCTGCTCGGCCTCGGCGAGCCGGCGCTGGACGGCCTCGAGCCGCGTGGAGAGCTCAACGGCGTCGCGCTCGCTCGCTGTGAGCCCGCGGCTGAGCAGCTCGACGCGTGCGCGACTCTCGCGCTCGGAGTCGACCAGGCGGCCTTCGGCCTCGACCCGCAGCTGCTGCTCGGCATACTCGCGTTGCTTGATACGTCGCAGCTCGTGCTCTCGCTCGAGGACCGAGGTCTGCTCGGCCTTGGCGAGCTCGGACATGCGCAGGCGCTCCTCCTCCGCCTCGCCCAGGCGCTCCTTGAGGCTCTCGACATGGGTTTCCAGCGACCGCACGGCCGCCTCGGCCGCCTCCGCCCGGCGGGTCAGCGCGCTCTCACCCGTCTCGGCCGCGCGACGCGCCCGCCGTTCGGCGAGCAGGTCGCCCTCGCCGATGCGAGGGGTCTCTCCCCCGGGCGTCTGGTCTTCCTCTGCCATCACGGTGATCTGGACGCTACGCCGAGCTCCGGACGATTCCCCCGGCACCGCCCGGCGGCGGCTCTAGCTCCCGGCGCGTCGCGCGATCAGCACGGCGGCCGCGAGAAGCGCGCACCCAGCCGCACCCGAGAGGGCCACCGCGCGGGCCGATGGCAGGCGCCGGCGCAGATACCACTTTCCGCCGTGCCAGACTACGTAGCCGAGAAGGGTGTAGGCGTTCCTGTTCATCCAGCGGGATCCTACCTGCGGGCGCTACTTGTTATGCAGGCGCCAGGCCATGCGCGACTGCAGTGACCAAAGCTCGATGAAGCCGGGTGAGGAGGCCTGGGAAAAGAGTCCGCCGGACTCCGCGAAGGAGGCAAGGCTCGCGTCGTACAAGGCGTTCGGCGAGGAGCGGGTCACGACGCGGGCGTGGCCCTTGTACAGCTTCACGCCGATCGTCCCGCTCACGCGCTCGTTGACCCGCTCCATGTAGGCGTCGAGGTCATCGCGCAGCGGCTCCCACCAGAGGCCGGCGTAGACGAGGTAGGCCCATTGCCGGTCTAGCGCCGGCTTGAACTGGTTCTCGTGGATCGTGCAGACGAGCCGCTCGAGCTCCTGATGGGCGGGGAGGATGATCGACGCGGCGGGCGCCTCGTAGATGTCGCGCACCTTCAGACCGACGACGCGGTCCTCGATCTGGTCGACGATCCCCACACCGTGGCGCGCTCCCATCTCGGCGGCGCGTTCGATCAGCTCGACCAGGTCCAGTCGCTCCCCGTCCAACGCGACCGGCACGCCCCGCTCGAAGCTCACCCGCACGATCTCGCCCTCCTCAGGCGCCTGCTCGGGCCGGGTGACTAGCTGGAAGACGTCGTCCTCGGGCGCGTGCTCAAGATCCTCGATCCAGCGGCCCTCCGATGAGCGTCCCCAGAGGTTGTCGTCGATCGAATAAGGCGCGGCCTCCGATCCCTGGATCGGATGGGACTTGATCGGGATCCCGTGTTCGTGCGCGTAGGCGATCTCCTCCTCTCGGCCCATCTGCCAGGAGCGCACCGGCGCGATCACCTTCAGCTCGGGGGCGAGCGTCGCGATCGTCGCCTCGATCCGCACCTGGTCGTTGCCCTTGCCCGTGCAGCCGTGGGCGATCGTGTCGCATCCGCCGGCGCGCGCATGCTCGACGGCCAGCTTCGCGATCAGGGGTCGCCCGAGCGCGGTGAACAGCGGATAGCCGCAGCCGTACAGCGCGTTCGCCTTGATCGCCGGGGCGAGGTAGCCGCGGGCGAACTCCTCGCGGGCGTCGACCACGTGACAGTCCAGGGCTCCAAGCGCCATCGCCTTGCCCTTGATGACCTCGTAGTCCTCCCCGGGCTGGCCGAGGTTCACCGTCAGGCAGAGGACCTCGGCGTCGTACTGATCCTGGATCCACTTGAGCATCACGCTCGTGTCAAGGCCACCGGAGTAGAGCAGCAGCACGCGGTTGACCTGCTCGGGATCGGCCTCGTAGCTGGCGGTGCGGATCGTGGCGATCGGTCGTTCGCGGCTCACGGGCGGGGAAGGCTACTGAAGGCCGCACGCGAGTCGCAGGCCAGGCTCAACGGCACCCCGCGCGCCGCCGGGCCGCCGAGTGATCAGGCCGCACGCGGCGGGCGGCGATCAGCGATCCCGCGGGCGGGCGCGTTCCATCAAGGCATAGCGGGGCGGGTCCTCGACGAAGCCGAGCTTCGCATAGAGGGCCTGGGCGTCGGCGGTGTGAAGGAGCCAGCGCACGGGCCGGGCCGGTCCGCCATCGACGATCTCGCGCACCAGCTCAAGGCCCAGGCCGCGACCTTCGCGTCGCACGCTCTCCTAGTCCTCGAGGATCGCCCCGAGCCGCCCCAATCCGTCGTCGAGGTCGCGCTCCTCGATCGTGAGCGGCGGCAGCAGCCGGAGCGTGCTCGGCCCGGTTGCGTTGACGAGGAGCCGCTGCTCGAGCAGCGCGCGCACCACCAGCGCGGGCGCGGCGATGTCGAGCTCGCAGGCGAGCATCAGCCCGCGGCCGCGCACCGAAACGACGTGGGGCAGGCGTTCCAGGCCCGCGCTGAGCCGCTCGCCGAGCTCACGCACGCGCTCGAGAAGCACGGGATCTTCGGTCAGCTCGAGTGCCGCGAGCGCGGCGGCGGCGACGACCGGGCCGCCCGCGAACGTGGAGCCATGATCTCCCGGCTCAAAGACGTCCGCCAGACGCGGGTTGGTGATGAGCGCGCCGATCGGCAACCCGCCGCCGAGGGACTTGGCGACCGTGATGGCGTCGGGGAGCACGCCCGTCTGTTCATATGACCAGAGCGTGCCTGTGCGGCCCATCCCGCACTGGATCTCATCGAACACGAGTGCGGCGCCGTGCTCGTCGCAGGCGCGCCTCGCGGCCGCGAGGGTCTCGTCGGTGAGCACGTTCACGCCGCTCTCCCCCTGGATCGGCTCGAGCAGGACGGCCGCCGTGTGAACGTCGACGGCGCCCGCGATCGCCTCGGGCGTGGGCTCGACGGCGCGAAAGCCCGGTACGAGCGGCGCGAAAGGCGCCTGCTTGGTCTCCTGTGGCGTCGCCGACAGCGCGCCGTAGGTGCGCCCGTGGAAGGCGCCATGCACCACGACCACGTCCCCGTGAGCACGGGCCTTGCGCACGAGCTTGATGGCCGCCTCGTTGGCCTCCGCACCGGAATTGCAGAAGTACACCTTGCCACGCAGACTCGACCTCGCCAGGCGCTCGGCCAGGCGCATCGCCGGCGCGGTGTAGAAGAGATTACTCGTGTGCATGAGCAGGCCGACCTGCTCGCGTACCGCCTCCACGACGCGCGGGTGACAGTGGCCGAGGCTCGTCACCGAGATGCCGCAGAGGAAGTCGAGGTACTCGTTTCCATCGACATCCCACAGGCGGGTTCCCCGGCCACGAACGAACTCGACCGGCAGGCGCGCGTAGGAGGCGATCACGCTCCTGCGCTCGATCTCCTGCAGCTCTGCGAGCGTCAAGGCGCAGCCTCGATCTTGGTGCCGATCCCGGCGTCGGTGAAGAGCTCGAGCAGCAGCGAATGCGCGATGCGTCCATCGAGGATGTGCGCGGCGCTCACCCCTTCGTCGATCGCGGCCACGCAGGCCCCCAGCTTGGGGCGCATGCCCCCCTCGAGCTGTGGCAGGAGGTCCTTGACCTGCTCCACGCTCGCCTGCTCGATCAGGCTCTGCGGATCGCCCGGGTCCCTGAGCCAGCCGGGCACATCGGTGAGAAAGATCACCTTGTAGGCGCCGATCGCGCCGGCGACGGCGCCGGCGGCCTCATCGGCGTTGACGTTGTAGGAGCGCCCGTCACGGTCGGCGCCGACAGAGGCGATCACCGGGATGTAGTCGCTCGCGATGTGCTCGATCACCCCGATGTTGACCCGTTCGATTCGCCCGACGTAGCCGATGTCCTGCCCATCGGGGGCGGCGCGGCGCGCGACCCTAAACAGCGAGCCGTCGTCGCCGCAGAGGCCGACCGCGGGCTGGCCGTGACGACTCAGGCGCAGGACTATCTCCTTGTTCACCTTGCCCACGAGAACCATCTTCGCGACCTCGACCGTGTCCTCATCAGACACGCGCAGCCCTCCCACGAACTCCACGGGCAGGCCCAGACGTTCCATGTAGGCGGTGATCTCCGGCCCGCCGCCGTGCACGACGATCGGGTTCAAACCGACGTACTTGAGCAGCACCACGTCGCGGGCGAAGTCCTCGCGCAGCTCGGCGTCCTCCATCGCGGCGCCGCCGTACTTGATGACGACCGTCTTTGAATGGAACTCCCTGATGTAGGGCAGCGCCTCGAGCAGCGTGCTTACGTCGCGCATCGGTTCATCCTCCGCTTCGCATGGGCGCCGGCAAGCTTCATGTCGTGTAGTCGGCGTTGATGCTCACGTACTCGTGGGAGAGATCGGAGAAGAAGACCTCGGTTTCAGCCCCCTCGCCGGGAAGGCCGATCTCGTAGTCGATCTCCTGCGCCTGGACCGCACGGGCGAGCAGCGGCTCCTCATAGGCGACCGCCGCGCCTGCCGAGCAGACCGGGATCCCCTCGATCGCGATGTCAACCGCCAACGGGGCCGTGCCCGGCAGCGCCGCGCCGACAGCCTGCACGATCCGTCCCCAGTTGGGATCGCCGCCGTGCAGTGCGCTCTTCACGAGTGGGGAGTTGGCCACGGCGCGGGCGGCCGCCTCAACGCTGTGAGGATCTGCGCCGCGTGCCAGCACCCGCGCGATCCGCCGGGCGCCCTCCCCGTCGGCGACCATCATGATCGCCAGCTGGCGCAGGAGCGCATCGAGGGCCTCGCCGAAGAGCAGCTCGTCCTCGCTCTCGGGGGCGACGCTCACGCCGCTCGATCCCGAGCACAGGAGGATCGCGGTGTCGTTGGTGGAGAGCTGCCCGTCCACCGAGGCGCGGTCGAAGGAGCGCTTGACGCACACGCCGAGCAGGAGCTCGGCGGTCTCGGGCTGGAGCGCCGCGTCGGTCTCGACGAAGCACAGCATCGTCGCGAACAGCGGCGAGATCATCCCGGCCCCCTTGCACTGCGCGTTCAGCCTGACGGTTCCCGAGGGCAGGCGCACCTCGAGGCTCGCCCGCTTCTCGAAGGTGTCAGTCGTCTGGATCGCCTGCTGGAAGTCGCCATCGCCGCCCGCGCTCAGTCGCGCCCGCGCCTGCAGGATGCCCTTCAGCATGGCATCGACGGGCAGTTGGCGGCCGATCGCGCCGGTCGAGGCGAGCGCGACCTCGCCGGGTTGCGTTCCGGTCGCGAGCGCCGCCGCGCCCTGCGTCTTGATCGCGTCCTCGAGCCCGCGCCGGCCGGTGGCGGCGTTCGCGCAGCCCGAGTTGACGAGCACGACGCGCAGGGCGCTCAGCCGCGAATGCTCGCGGCTCACGAGCACAGGAGCCGCGGGTGTCCCCGTGGCCGTGAAGCGCGCCGCGCTGACCGCACGCTCGGCGTCGCACACGAGCAGCCCCAAGTCGTGCTTGCCGCTCGGCTTGATCCCGGCGGCGATACCCGCGGCACGAAAGCCGGCGGGCAGTCCCGCCCGCGATCCGAGCTCGCGCACGTGAGCCGGCCGGGGCACCCAGCGCGAGTGAAAGAACGCCCGCGCCGAGCGCTGGTCGCCCGGGCCCTCAGCCTGCTGATGTTCGCCGGCGCTCACCAGAGCCCCTCGACCTCGGGGAGCCCGAACATCACGTTCAGGTTCTGGACGGCCTGGGAGGAGGTCCCCTTCCAGAGGTTGTCGATCGCAGAGAAGACGAGCACCTTGCCCGTGTGAGCGTCCGCGGCGGCAAAGATCCGGCAGAAGTTGGTATCGCGCACCTCGCGCACCCCGGGCGGCGCGTCGAGGACCTCGACGAACGGCTCGCTCTCGTAGGCGGACGCGAAGAGCTCGCGCAGCTCCGCGTCGGCCACGGGGCGGGTGGGTGTCACGTAACAGCTCGCCATCTCACCCTGGTCGAGGGGAACCAGGTGGGCCTGGAATTGCACGGCCAGCTCGGGTGGGTGGCGGCCCGCGGAGGAACTCGCGAAGGCCAGCTGCTCCTCGATCTCCGGGGTGTGCCGATGCGCGGCGACCTTGTAGGGAAGGATGTTCTCGCCCGCCATCGAGAGGTGGGTTGTCTCGTCGAACGCCCGCCCCGCCCCGGAGATACCCTGCTTGGCGTCGATCACGAGGTCCGCGATCAAGCCGGCTCGCGCGAGCGGCGCGAGCGCGAGCACCGAGGCGGTGGGGTAGCAGCCGGGGTTGGCGACGATCGTCGCGCCGGAGATCCGCGCACGGTGCAGCTCGGTCAACCCGTAGACGGCCTCACCGAGCAGATCGGGGCGGGGATGGACGCCGTACCAGCGTTCGTAGCTCGACAGCGAGGCGAGCCGGAAGTCGGCGCTCAGGTCGACCACGCGAGCGCCGAGCTCCCGCAGGGCGCCCACGGTGGGCGCTGCCGCAGCATGCGGGTAGGCGACAACGGCCGCATCGATCCCCTCGAGCCGCTCGAGGTCGAGTTGCTCGATCACCATCGGCACGCGGTAGCGCGGGTAGAGATCCTCGAGGCGCCTGCCGAGCTCCGAGCGCCCGGTCACGGCCGCGAGCTCGAAGCCGGGGTGGCGCCAGAGCAGGTGCGCGGCCAGCGCCCCGGCAAAGCCCGTCGCGCCCGCGACGATCACCCGGGGCGCGCCGTCGGCGAAGGCCTGCGCAGAGCGCCCGGCTCCCCGGGGCGCGCTCCGGCTCCAGCCCGGCTCAGCCACGCAGCTCACCTCCGAGCTCGGCGAGAGCCGCCACGATCCGCTCGCGCAGCAGCGCGATGTCCTCGTCGGTGAGGGTCCGCTCGAGCGCCCTGAAGGACAAAGCCAGCGTGAGCGACCGCCTGCCCTCGCCGACCTGCTCGCCGCTGTAGACGTCGAACACGCTGAGGTCCTCGAGCGTCTCCCCCGCCGCCCGGCGCACCCGCGCGAGCGCCTCGGCGGCGGAGACAGCCTCGGGGAGCGTCAGCGCGAGGTCCTGGCGCAGGGCGGGGACCGACCCGAACGCGCGGAAGCCGACGACGGGCGGCACAGCGGCGGCGAGCTTGGCGAGATCGACGGCGAACGTGGCCGTGCGATCGAGATCCCAGGCGCCGGCCACGAGCGGATGGAGCTCGCCGAGGAAGCCCAGCGTCTCGCCGCCGATGAGCACAGCGGCGCTCCGCCCCGGGTGCAGGAACGGCCACTGCCTGACTCCCACCGACCAGTCCACGTGGAGCTTCTCGAGCAACGCAGCGAGCAGGGCCTTCGCCGCGAAGAAGTCCGCCTCGGCCTGCGCGCCACGCCATGAGCGGGGCGAAAGGCCCCCGCTCAGGAGGACCCCGAGCGCGTGATGCTCATCGGCGCCCCGCTTCTCCTGAGAGGCTCGATAGACGGTGCCCGACTCGAAGATCGCGACATCCGGCCCGTTGCGGGAGGCGTTCGCGCAGGCGGCGTCGAGCAGCGAGCCGAGCAGCGTGGGCCGCATGATCGACTGGGCATCAGAGAGCGGGTTCTCGAGCCGCACGACCCGTCGCATCTCGTGATCTGGGGGCAGAAGCAGCCGGTCGAGCAGTGCCGGGTCGGCGAAGCTCCAGCCGACGATCTCACACAGGCCCCGTCCGACCATCGCGTCCTCGGCGGCCCTGCGGACCCGCTGGGCGTGAGTGAGCCTGCCCGCGGCGCCGCGACGCGCGGGCAGGGTCGCCGGGAGGCGGTCGAGGCCGTCGATCCGGGCGACCTCCTCGATCAGGTCGACCTCACGCGTGACATCCTCGCGCCGAAGCGCCGGGACCGTCGCCCGCAGGCCCTCCTGCACCCGCCTGGTCTTGAAGTCGAGGGCCGTGAGGATCTCGGCCTGGCGCTCGACCGCGACGGGAACCCCGAGGATCGCCTCGACGCGGGACTCGCGCAGCTCGATCCTCAGCTCCGCTGTCCTCTCCCAGGCCAAGTCGATCGTCGCGGGCAGCACGCTCGCCCCGCAGAGCGCGATCATCAGGCGGGCAGCCACGGCCTGGGCGTGCATGCACTGCTCGGGTTGGAGCCCCTTCTCAAAGCGCGATGAGGCCTCGCTGCGCAGTCCGAGCGCCCAGGAGGAGCGGAGGATGTTCGGCCCGCTCCAGGTCGCAACCTCCAGGAGCACGCGCCTGGTGTCCTCACCCACCTCAGATCGCGCGCCACCCATCAGCCCGGCGATCGAGGTCGGGCCCTCGGCGTCCTCGATCAGGACCATCTCGGAGTCGAGCGTGCGCGTCTGGCCGTCGAGCGTCTGAACATGCTCTCCCTCATGCGCGCGGCGCACCGTCAGCCGCCCACCGGCCACGCGGTCGAGGTCGAAGGCGTGCAGCGGCTGGCCGGTCAGGAGCATCGCGTAGTTGGTGATGTCGACGACGTTGTTGATCGGCCGCTGCCCGGCCGCCATCAGCCGCGCCTTCAGCCAGGGGGGCGATGGTCCGATCGCGACCTCCTCGAACACGCGTGCTGTGAAGCGCCGGCAGAGATCCGGGCACTCAACCCTCACCTCGGCGACCTCGAGCGGGCCGGTGGACCCTGGGTCCTCGGCCCACGGCTCGGGGGAGAGCGGCGCCCCGGTCGCCGCGTGGAGCTCGCGGGCCACGCCGTAGATGCCGAGGCAGTCCGGCCGGTTGGGCGTGATCTCGAGCTCGAGCACCTCGGTGGCGATCGGCAGCACCTCGGCGAGCTGGGTGCCCGGTGCAATCTCCGCGTCGAGCTCAAGGCCGTCGAGCACAAGGATCCCCTCGCTGCCGGTGCCGATCTCGAGCTCACGCTCGGCGAGGATCATCCCGTCGGAGAGGATCCCGCGCAGCTTCGCCCGCCTGAGCTTGCTCCCGTCGGGCATCAGCGCGCCGGGACGCGCGACCGCCACCGTCTGGCCGCTCGCCACGTTCGGGGCGCCGCATACGATCGTCGCCGGCCCGTCCGCCGAGGCTGCGCCGAGGTCGACCCTGCACACCTTCAGCCGCTCGGCGTCCGGATGGGGCTCGACCTCGAGCACGCGTCCGACCAGGAACCCCTCGACTGAGCCGACGCCGTGATGATGGATCGCCTCGACCTTGGTGCCGGTCATCGTCAGCCGCTCCTCGATCCCGCTCACATCCAGATCTGGGTCGCAGTGTTCGCGCAGCCATGAGACCGGGACGCGCATCAGCCGAACTGCTCCAGGAAGCGCAGGTCGTTCTCGTAGTAGAGCCGCAGGTCGGGGATACCGTGCTTGAGCATGGCGATCCGCTCGACGCCCATGCCCCACGCGAAGCCCTGCACCTTCTCGGGGTCATATCCGGGTGCGTTGCGCGCGGTCGTGGGCACGTATGAGTAGACGTTTGGATCGACCTCCCCGGCGCCGAGCACCTCCAGCCAGCCCTCGCCCTTGCACAGATAACAGCGAGCCCCGTCCCTGAGGAAGCCCCGGCCGTCGCAGTGAAAACAGGACACGTCGACCTCGACGCTGGGCTCTGTGAAAGGGAAGAAGTGCGGACGCAGCCTGATCTCGCGCTGATCGCCGAAGACCGCCTGGGCGAACACGAGCAGCGTGCCCTTCAGGTCGGCGAGCGTGATGTCCTCATCGACGGCCAACCCCTCGATCTGGTGGAACTGGGGCGTGTGGGTCGCGTCTGAGTCGGGCCGGTAGACGCGCCCGGGGACGACGACATAGAGGGGCGGCGGATGGTTCTCCATCGCGCGCACCTGCATCGGCGAGGTGTGCGTGCGCAGGACCAGCTCATCGGGCGAGCGCCGCGAAGCATCCGCCTGCGACCGTGGGCCCGACGGGCTCACCGTGCCAGGCTCCTCCCCGGGCGGCGCGTAGGCTGCGATGTAGAAGGTGTCCGTGCGGGCCCGCGCAGGGTGCGTGGGGCTGTGGTTGAGCGCGTCGAAGTTGTAGTGGACCGTCTCCACCTCGGGACCCTCCATCACGGTGAAGCCGAGGCCGAGGAAGATGTCTTCGAGCTCGCGCCTGGTGGCGCTGAGGACGTGCAGACGGCCGATCGTCTGGGGGGGCGCGCCGGGAAGCGTGACGTCGACCCGGTCGGCCGCCAGCCGCTCGGCGAGCTCCTGCGCGCCGAGCTCTTCAGAGCGCGCCTGGATCCCCGCCTCGAGCGCTTGGCGAGCCTGGTTGGCGGCCCTGCCGACCTCTCCGCGGCGGTGCGGCTCGAGCTCGGCCACCCCTCGAAGCATCCGCGGCAGCTCCGCCTTGCGCCCGAGGTAGTGGACGCGCAGCTGCTCAAGCGCCTGGCTGCTGCTCGCCGCGGCGATCTCCTGCTCGGCCTGCGCGCGCAGATCTTCGATCCGCTCGATCATGACGTCCGGACCCTAGATGAAGCCGGGGCGTCAGCCGCCTGCCGGGTCATCTCATACATCGCCACGGTCGCCGCCATCGCCGCGTTCAGCGAATCGGAGGCGATCGGTATCCGCGCGCGGCGATCACACGCCTCGAGGACCCCGGTTGGCAGGCCCTCTCGCTCGGCGCCGATCAGCAGCGTCACGGGCGCGGCCGGGCCGAGCGTCCGCGCGGGTCCCCGCAGCGGCTCCTGGGCCCCGGCGAGGAGCGCGATCCGTTCTCCGACGAGCGCGCCGAGATCGCTCACGCGCGCCAGCGCCACGTCGAAGATCGCGCCCATGCTCGCGCGGATGGCCTTGGGTGAGTGTGGATCGGCGCAGCCCGGCCCGAGCGCGACCGAGGCGGCGCCGAAGGCCTGGGCGCCACGGAGCACGGTTCCCACGTTGCCCGGATCGCCGACGCCGTGCAGGTACAGGCACAGGGGACCGGCCGGCGCGCTCCAGCGCTGCTCATAGACGCCGATCACGCGCGTGCCCGAGGCAAGCGTCGAGACGGTGGCCAGGGCGGCTGGCTCGACATCGTGGAACTCCGCGCCGCCAAGCCCCGAGCCGGCGATGCGGTAGCCCTCGAGCGCGGGCCGCCCGGCGCGCTCGGCTGCGGCGATCAGATCCTCTCCCTCGGCGAGGAACCTGCCGGTGCGTTCGCGCTCGCTCCGCCTCTGAAGTCGGCGCAGGGACTTCAGGCGGTGGTTTTGTGGGGAGATGATGTGGGTCATCGGCGCTGTGGTGTAAGTATCTGACCGGGAGTGGGAAGTGCGCTTCTGGAAAGCCGATCGGAGCTCCTGGGCTGCAGTGTTGCTGCTCGCTGCCTTGAACATGAAAAAAGGCGCCGTCCCTTTCAGGAGCGACGCCCGGGAGGCTTCTGTGACGGCTGCCGATGATCAGGCAGCCGTCACCTCGCGGGCGACTTCGGCGAAACGTCGGAACGTGTCCGCGTCGCGGACGGCGATGTCCGCGAGCACCTTGCGGTCGAGCTCGACGCCGGCCAGCGCCAGCCCATGCATGAACTGGGAGTAGCTCATGCCGTTGATGCGGGCGGCGGCATTGATGCGCGTGATCCACAGCCGGCGGAAGTCACGCTTGCGGTTGCGCCTGTCCCGGTAGGCGTAGGCGTCCGCCTTCAGCAGCGCCTCCTTGGCGCGCTTGTAGTTGGAGTGGGCCTCGCCGCGGAAGCCCTTGGTCCGCTCGAGGGTCGCGCGACGCTTCTTGCGCGCGTTGACCGACCGCTTGACCCTGGTCATTTCCCGACCCCGAGCATCCGCTTGATCCGCGGCATGTCGTCCCCGGAGATGATCGCGGGGCGGCCCAGCGAACGCCTGCGTTTGGGCGACTTCTTCTCGAGTATGTGGCTCGTGAACGGGTGCCGGCCGCGCACCTTGCCGGTGCCGGTGACCTTGAAGCGCTTCTTCGCGC
>JBEKXJ010000006.1:0-95867 GCA_049512215.1 Solirubrobacteraceae bacterium | reverse complement strand
TAGCGTGGCCGACGACCCTCCCCCGACCCAGGAGAAGCAGATGATCAGAAACAAAAAAGCACAGCTAGTGGATCGCGACCAGGATGAGGCGCTTGCCTTCTACACAAACGGGGTGGTTGGGCGGCGAGGTGGAGACCGCCGGGTGTACCCCTCAACGTGGCGGGCGCGTGGACCGCTCGGCCTTCCCGGGCGCCGATGCCTCCTTGCCGAGGTTAGAGTCTTGCGTGACACCACCGGAAGGGAGCTCGAGATGGATACATGGGATGCGATCAGCTCCCGACGCGACGTGCGGGAGTTCGAGGATCGGCCGCTGCCCAGCGAGCATCTCGACCGCATCCTCGAGGCCGGCCGGCGCGCACCCTCCTCGCGAAACTGGCAGCCGTGGGACTTCGTCGTGGTCACCGATCGCGGGCAGCTAAAGGAGCTGGCAAAGGTTTGGCAGGGCGCGGCCCACGTCGCCGGGTCGGCGGCCACCATCGCCTTGATCCTCCCGCACACCGAGAACCCGGGCGAGCGCGATCGAGCGCAGTACGACATCGGACAGGCCACGATGGCAATGCTGATCGCCGCGGCCGATCTCGGCATCGGCTCAGGCCACTCGGCAGTCGCCGATCAGGATCAGGCCCGCAGGGTTCTCGGCTTCCCCGATGACCGCTATGCCGCGTACCTCATCGACCTCGGCTATCCGGCCGACCGCCCGCTGAAGCCGATCCGCAAACCGAACCGGAGGCCGTTCGCCGAGGTCGTACACCGCGCCCGGTGGTAGCGGGCACCACGGGATCGGTGGCTCTGCGTCAATGGAGGTAGATGCCCTTCTGCACCGCCTCCACACTCAGGATGAGCGGCCCGCTGCGGGAGCATGCGCGGAAGGGGAACGGGACCACCTTCGACGCGGTCTGACCCGGCGGGTAGACGCGCAACCCCGCAGCGGTCACCTGGCCGCAGGCAGACGGCGAGTAGACGCCTGCGTCGGTGATCCGCAGCACCACCGTCGCGGTGGTGCCCGCCACGTTCGCGGTGGTGCCGCTCGCCAGCGTGACGACGAGCGGCGTGTGCGCTTTGTTGCGCGACGCCACGCTGCCGAGCTGGTGGCCGGCGAGGCTGACCACGGAGACCCCGGGATAGCCGACGAGGGTGCACGCATGCCGGGACAGGTTGGTGAACTGGAGGTTGTAGTAGATGCCGCCCGCAGTACCGCTAAGCCATAGTGTCCAGCCAGACGACGAGCCCGGATGTCGCGCACCTCGGCGTGCCGGCCGCGGCGGCTGGTGGCGCCGGGGAGGCTGTGGCGGCGGGCACGGCCACCCGTGTCAGCGCTGCGGCGCAGGCTAACGCAGCGGCGCCGATCAGGCGCCTGGAGGAGGAAGTGGGTAGGTGCATGCCGTTCTCTTTGCTGGACGGTAGAACCCCCTGCGCCGATTATGAGGGCCTAACCGTTGGAACTGCCATACACCCCAAGCGGCTCCGAGACCCCCTGCCGCATGACCGGGCGGCAAGCGGTCCTCACTCCGCGTGCGCGAGGTTCTCGAAGATCGCGCTCATCCCCTGGCCTCCGCCGATGCACATCGTCTCGAGCCCGTAGCGCCCGCCGCTCCGCTGCAGCTCGCGCAGCAGCGTGGTCAGGATCCGCCCGCCGGTCGCCCCGACGGGATGACCGAGAGAGATGCCCGATCCGTGCACGTTCACGCGCTCCAGCCCGTCCGGAAGGTCCCACTCGCGAAGGACCGCGAGCGCCTGCACCGCGAAGGCCTCGTTGAGCTCGATCAGGTCCATGTCCGCCATGCTCAGCCCGGCCCGCTCGAGCGCGCGGCGTGTCGCTGGCACCGGGCCGATGCCCATGGTCTCGGGCGCGACGCCCGCGACCGCCCAGCTGAGCAGGCGCGCGAGCGGCCGCAGCCCGAGCTCGGCCGCCTTCTCTGGGTGTGTGACGATGCAGACCGCCGCGCCGTCGTTCTGGCCGCTGGCGTTGCCCGCGGTCACGGTCGCCTCGGGATCGCTGCCCGCCATCAGCGCCCGCAGCTCGCCGAGCCGCTCGAGCGAGGTGTCCGCGCGCGGGTGCTCATCGCGGTCGATCAGCCGCTCCCCCCCGCGCTCGCTGACGGCCACGGGGACGATCTCCTGCGCGAACACGCCGCTCTGCTGCGCGGCGACCGCGCGGCGGTGTGAGCGCAGCGCGAGCTCGTCCTGCTCCTCACGGGCGATCGCATATTGCCGGCGCAGGTTCTCTGCCGTTTCCAGCATGCCCCCGGGCAGCGGATGGTGGATGCCCCCTGCTGTGACCCGTGAGCGGGCGAGGCGATCCTCGAGCCTCACGCCGGCGCCTTTCACGCCCCAGCGCATGCCCATCAGGTAGAACTCGGCCTGGCTCATGCTCTCCGCGCCGCCGGCGAGGACGAGATCGGCGACGCCCGTCTGGACCTCCATGCAGCCGAGCATGATCGCCTGCAGGCCCGAGCCGCAGCGGCGGTCGAGCTGGAGTCCCGGGACCTCGACCGGCAGGCCCGCATCGAGCGCGGCCACCCGGCCGATCGCGGGAGCCTCGCCGCTCGCATAGCACTGCCCGAGCAGGACGTCGTCGATCTCGCCGGCCGCCAGCGAGGTGCGCCGCATGAGCTCAGCGATGACCGTCACGGCGAGCGCCGCCGGCGGAACATCGCGAAAGACGCCGCCGAACCCGCCGACGGCGGTCCTGAGCGGCTCACAGATCACGGCCTCGCGCACAGGGGCAGAGCCTGTCACAAATCGGGCGCCGGGCGCTTGTGTGGGATGATCCAGCGGTGAGCAGCTCAGAGCAGTCGGGCACGCGCCTGATCGCCGTCGATGACCTCGGCGACGCGCAGGTCGCGGTCGTCGAGGAGTCGCCGCATGGCGCCCTCGCGGTAGGGATCAGCGCGGGCAAGCCATTCGCGGTGTCGAATCGCTGCCGCCACCTCTTCGCCTCGCTGGGCAAGGGGCGCGTAACGAGCGACGGGTGCCTGGAGTGCCCGTGGCACGGGGCGCTCTACGACGTCGCCAGCGGCAAGATGCTCAAGGGCCCGCAGGGCGCGTTCAAACCGCTCGCCGGCGCGGTCAAGGCGACGGCGGGGGCGCGCTCGCTGAAAACGTTCCCGGTCGAGCTGCGCGACGGCGCGATCTGGCTGCTCGGCTGACCCTAACCAGGGGTCCTCGGGCCGCTGGGTGTGAGCGCCGCGAGCAGCTGCGCGAGCCGCCTGGGGATGTGCAGCTCTCCGGAGGCGGCTGAGCGCAGCGCCTCGTGCAGGGCGGCGCCGAGCCCGGCGGGGGGCAGCGCGGTGCGGTATTCGGCGACACCGGCACCGGCTTCGATCGTCTGGACCTCGGCGCTCGCGCGGCGCAGGACATCGAGCATCACCTTGTTCTCGCTGGAGATCAGCGCGCTGAAGTGGGTGATGCCGACCTCGCGGGCGCGCTCGCTGAGACGTTCCAGCAGGAGGGTGCCCAGCCCGCGCGCCTGCCAGGCGTCCACGACCGTGACGGCCACTTCGGCGACGTCCGGTTCGCCCTCGAGCCGCACGAAGCGGGCGATACCCACGCCCTTCCCGCTGCGCTCGTCGGTCGCCACCAGCGCCTCGTGGTGATCCCCGTCGACGTCGGTCAGGTAGCGCAGCTCGCTCTCGTTGAGGCTCTGCTTGGGCGAGAGGAAGCGCAGCCTGCGCGACTCGGCGCTCAGGCGTTCGAACGCCTCGGCGATAACGGGAGCGTCAGATGGGCTGACGCGGCGAACCAGCACCTCGGTCCCGTCCCGCAGAATCGCGCGCTCGCCCCGGTCTGTCGAGGCCTCAGGCATCCCTACGCGGATGCGGGGTCTCTGTCGAGGTCGGCGAGAGCGGCCGCGAACACCTCGTAGGCGCGCGCGTCGAAGAGCCAGAAGCGCGCCTGCACGACCTCGGGGTGATCGTCCAGGGCGGCGCTCGTCGAGGCGAGGGCGACGCGGGCGGCCTCTGCGAGCGGGTAGCCGTAGATCCCGGTCGAGATCGCGGGAAACGCGATCCGCCGGCAGCCGTGCTCGGCGGCGAGCTCGACCGCGCGCCGGTGGCAGGAGGCGAGCCGCTCGGGCTCACCTGCGCTCCCGCCGCGCCAGCGCGGGCCGACGGTGTGGATGACGTGCGTGGCGTGGCGCATCCGCCCGGCCCCGGTGATCTTCGCCTCACCTTCCGGGCAGCCGCCGAGCAGCCGGCATTCCTCGAGCAGCTCGGGACCCGCGGTGCGGTGGATGGCGCCGTTGACTCCTGAACCTCCGAGCAGGCTCGAGTTGGACGCGTTCACGATCGCTTCGGCCTCGCTGTCGGTGGTGATGTCGCCCTGGTGAAGCGTGATCGCAGGCACAGGGGCAATTTAGCCGGACCGGGGCTCGGCGGTCCTGCGCCTAGGCGTGCCCGTAGCCGAGCAGAACGAAGCTCTCGAGCGCGCTGTTGACCTTCGCCTCGGCTTCGTTGACCTGATTCTGAGCGGGGGCGTAGCCGGCGGGGCTTCCGGCTCCCGCGGCTGCGGCGAGCGCCTGGTAGGTATCGCGTGCCCGCAGCAGCGTGGTAGCGAGTTCGGCTTGGGCCGGGCCGGCGGCGAGCGGTGGTTCGAGCCCTGAGAGCGATGCGGCCGCGGCGTTGAAGCTGCCGGCGATCGTGGTGGCGAGGCCGCTAACCGCGGCTGGCGAGGGACGCTGGCTCATTTCGCGTCTCACGGCGAGCCGTTCCCGATCGAGCGCGCCGATCACCGCGCCCAGCCGGCGGGCGTACACGGGTTCCGGGTCCAGCTGGTAGCTGTGCGACTGGCCCTGCACCGTGATCGTCGAGACCATCCGCTCGCAGGCCGAAAGCGCGGCGGAGAGCGCCGCCGACGCGTAGCAGGCCACGGCCGTCGGGTTGCCGCCGGGGTCCGGGGCGACGTACAGATCGAGCGTGCGGGCATATCCGGGGATGCTCATGTGGCTGTACCTGTAGGCCTGCGAGTCGAGGAGGTTCACCACTTCGGTTTCCGGAGCCGCCGGCAGCAGGGCGAGGAACGAGGCGGGCAGCGGGCTCGTTTCGCCGGCGGGAAGCTCTCCGCTGAGCAGTCCCGCCTGGGCGGCCTGCCCGCCGGGGGCCAGCAGGAGCGGATGCGTGAGCGTGAGGCCGGGGATCCCGGGCGCGCCGCTCGCCTGCTGCCAGCCCTGGGGATATTCGAGCGAGATGTTCGCGCCGAACGCGGTCCTCGTCGTAACGCGAAGCGAGGCCGGCGAGGCCTGGTGACCGGCGAGATAGCCGAGCAGCGCGGCCGCCACGAGAATGGGCGCCACGATCGCCGGCAGGCTGCGGGTCGCCTCATAGATGCGGTGCAGCCGAGTCGTAGCAGCGTGCACGCGGGTCAGCCCGAGCTTTCGAATGATTGGCCTCCTCCGCCGGAGGAGGAGCCCCCTCCGCCTCCCGAGGAACCACTGCTCGGGGAGGAGCGTTCAGGGGTGGGCGCAGGGTTCCGTCTGGGTCGAGACGGGCGTCGGCGGCGGGCTGGCCGGCGCCGCGTGCGCGCGCGGCTGCGGGGCCGCCACGACGATGGCGATCGGCGGAGCGCTGCTCAGCTGGGCGGGGACCGCCGCGACGGACGCGGCGGTCAGAGCGGAAGGCACCTGTTCTTTAGCCGCGCTTCCGGTCGTCCTCTCGCGGCCGATCAGGAAGAAGAGCACGAACAGCGCGGCGCACAGCGAGGAGACGATGACGAGCCCGCGCCTGTCGATGCCGACGGGTCCGACGAGCGTGCGGGTCCAGCGTCTCGCCAGGGTGCTCATGACGGGCACGCGACCGGGTTGACGCCTCCTGGAGCCAGGCACGTGTCGAGGCGTTCGGGCAGCCTGCCGCGGCGGATCGCGAAGCGTGTGTACTTGCCGATCTCGCCGCGCTTGGCGACCCTGATTACGAGCACCACGCCCGCCCGCAGGGAGCGCTCGAAGCGCTTGAACGTGATCAGGGCCGTCCCCCCCTTGCGCTTCGAGAGCGCGGCCCGTGCCTCGGACTTGGCCGGGCATCCACGCCCGCGACAGGTCACGCTCACCGTCGTCCCCACGGGCGCCTGCACGGCCAGCAGGCTGATCCTGGCCCCGGCGGAGGTCTCTGAGCCCGCGACGCGCACGATCGGGAATGGATCCATCAGCGCTGCTTCCAGCGGGCTCACGACGATCGTCTTTGCGACGACGCTTGAGAGGCCGGCGGCGTTGGTGACCTGCAGGCGCACCACGTGAGAGCCGGCGGTGGCGAAGGACGTTGTCAGCACGGGCTTGCCTGCCTGGAAGCTCCCGGTCGGTGTGAGCGCCCAGGCGAATCCCGTCAACGCGCTCGTGACATCGGTCGAGTTCGATACCAGCGAGACCGATTCGCCGGCCTGGGGAGAGGCGGGGAACCACTGAAACGAGGCCACCGGCGCCCCCGGGGCGGGCGACTGGGCCGGCGGGGACGGCGGAGTGCCAGCGGGAGGTGCGCTCAGCGTGAAGCTCACCGGCGCGCTGTAGCCCGTGTTGCCGGCCCAATCGGACTGCTCCGCGCGGGCCGTGTAGGTGCCGGGGCTCAGACCTCCGAACGTCCCCGACCAGCTTCCTTCCGAGGCCTGCACCACGAGCGTCTCGAGCGGTGCTCCCGACCCGACGCCCGAGCCCGCGAACAACTGAACCATGACCGCGGACAGATCACCCGGTTCAGTCCCCGCAGAGCCGCGCACGACCTGCGTTTCGCCGGCTGCTGAGCTTCCGTTGGCCGGCGAGGAGATGCCGAGGTGCGGGGGGATCGTGTCGACGGTGAACGTCACCTCGCTCGAGCCCATCGCCCGTTCGCTTCCGCCTTGGGTGTTTTCCTGTACAGCCTGCGCCGTGTATAGCCCGGAGGTGAGCGTACTGGGCCAGTCAATCGTCCAGGCTTCACCGAGGAATTCTGGGGTCTTGAGCGATTCGACGAGGTGGGCCACGTTTACTTCCGCCCCTTTGTAGATACTGAGCGTGACCGGATCGAAGTGAAACACGCCGAGGGATTCTTCGAAGAGAATGTCGTTTGTGGTCCCCGTGAAGACGGGCGTTGGATCGTTGGTGGCGCTCCCGTTGCGCGGGCTCGTGATGAGGATTGTCGGTGCTCCGTGCAGTTCGGCGGCGGCCACCGCCACCGGGCCTGCGAAAAGCGAGAGCAGCGAGAGCACGCCGGCCGCGAGGAGCCCCCTGTGCGCTCTCGCGGGGCTCATGGCGAGGGACATGCCATCGACTTGACCCCGGCCGGCGCAAGGCAGGTGTCGATCCGCAGCGGGAGCTTCCCGCTGCGGATCGCGAAACGCGTGTACTTGCCGATCTCACCGGCCTTCGAGACCCGGATTTCGAGGATCACGCCGTCCGGGAGCAAGCGCTCGAAGCGCCGGAATTCGATCGGGCCGGCTCCGACTTTGCCTGCCGCGGCGATGCGTGTCTGAGACTTGAGCGGGCAGCCATGACCGCGGCACGTGACCGTGACCCTCGCCCCGGCTCCCGCCTGCACGCTCAGGAGCCTGAGCTTGACCCCCTGGTAGACGTGGGTCACCGTGATCCGCACGACCGGGAAGGGCTTCATCAGGCGAGCGCGGGCGCTGGCGACCGCGATCGCCTCGGTGGCGACGCTAGAGAGCCCGTTGGCGGCCGTGGCGCGCAGCGCCACCACGTGCGTTCCCGCGGTGGCGAAGGACGTGTTCATAACCGCACTCCCACTCTGGAACGGACCACCAGCGAGACTCCAGGCGAAGCCCGTGATCGGGCTCGACGGATCGGTTGAGCTCGACACCAGTGAGACGCTTTCGCCGGTGTAGGGGGCGGCGGGGAACCACGAGAACGAGGCTGTCGGAGCCACGGACGGCACCGCCTGCACTGCCGGCGCGACATTCGACGCAGCGCGAGCCACGACGAACGTGGACGGGACACCCACGCCGAGATTCCCAGCCTGATCAGACTGCTCGGCGCTGACCGTGTAAGTGCCGGGACTGAGAGCCCCGAACGTGGTCGACCACGAGCCTGCCTGGGCATCCACCACGACGCTCTGAATCACCTGACCTCCCGGCGCAGAACCCGAGAAGAGCTGCACCGTGACCGCCGGCAGGTCGCCCGCCGCCGTGCCCGCGGATCCCTCGACGAGCTGCGATTCGCCCGTCGTCGAGCTGCCACTGGAAGGATAGGTCAGCGTCACGTGCGGCGGGACCGTGTCGACGTTGAAAGTAAACGACCTCGATTCACCGAGGTATTCTCCGACTGAGCTCTTCTGCTGCGCCACGGCCGTGTACTGCCCGTCCGCCAGCGGATGAGCCACCGGGGCCGAACTCCAGGAGCCGCCTGTGCCGGTCGCCGTGGTTGTCGCGACGAGCGCCCCAAGGTCCGTGGCCCCTGCGTGGATCTCGACCGTCACGGTGGTCCTATCTCCCGCGCTTCCCGAGAACGATGGAGTCGTGTTGTTCGTCCACACCGGGGGTGCGCTAAGTGTCACCGTAGGCGCCTTTGTATCCACTTCGAAGCTGGCAGGCTTCGTTTTCGCTTCAGGGCCTTCCTTGATGGAGCTCTTCTGATACGCGACGGCCGTGTAGTCGTGCGTCCCTTCTGCGAGCGCGGGCGTCGCTTTAGCGGATTCCCACTTGCCTTCCTTGGGCGTTGCCGTGGCTTCGGCTACGACCCGACCTTCAGCTTTGAGCCCTTCGTAGATCTCGACTGTGACCTTTTCTTCTTCGTTCGTTTCCCCGCTGAAGATCGGCGTCCTGCCGTTGGAGTGTTCCACCGGCGGGCTGAGCGTCAGCTTCGGTGCTTCGGTATCGACCGCGAAGGACACTTCTGCACTAACGCCTTCGCCGTTCCCGAGCGAGCTCTTCTCGGAGGCGATCGCCGTGTAGGTGTGTTCTCCGCTTGGCAGGGCTTTGGTCAGTTCGCCTTTCCATTTCCCGCCCGCCGGGGTCGCGGTCGCTTCGGCGACGATCGCACCTGCCACTTTGGCACCTTCGTAGATCTTTACGATAACCGGTTCCGTTTCGCTCGCGGTGCCTTCAAAGGACGGCGTCGTGTCCCTGGTCCGCTTTTCCGGAGCGACCAAGGTCACTGTCGGTGCAGCCGTGTTCACCACGAATTTCACTACAATGCTCTTGCCGACCGGGTTCCCGAGCGAGCTCGCCTGTTCAGCTTCCGCTGTGTATTCACCGCTGAGCAGCGTCGCGCTCAGAGCACCCGAAGTCCAAGCCCCACCAGTACCCGACGCCGTCGCGGTACCCTTTTCTTCGTGCGCCGAGTTGTAGACATGAACAACGATCGGCTCGGTGCTTTCGGTGGCCGTCCCAGTGAACGACGGCGTCGCGTCGCTCGACGGAGAGGTCGGCTGGTTCAAAACCACCGTCGGCGACGCCGTATTCACGACGAACTTCACTACAATGCTCTTGCCGACGGGGTTGCCGACCGAACTCGCCTGTTCAGCTTCCGCTGTGTATTCACCGCTGAGCAGCGTCGCGCTCAGAGCACCCGAAGTCCAAGCCCCGCCAGTACCCGACGCCGTCGCACTACCCTTTTCTTCGTGCGCCGAGTTGAAGACATGAACAACGACCGGCTCGGTGCTTTCGCTGGCTGTCCCGGTGAAGGACGGCGTCGTGTCTTTTGACGGAGAGGTCGGCTGGTTCAAAACCACTTCTGGTGAGGCCGTGTTCACAACAAAGCTCACAACGGCGCTCTTGCCGGGCGGGTTCCCGAGCGAGCTCGCCTGTTCAGCTTGCGCTGTGTATTCGCCACTGCCCAGGGTCGAGTCCAAGGCACCCGAAGTCCAAGGGCCGCCGGTACCCGACGCCGTCGCGCTGCCCTTTTCTTCGTGCGCCAAGTTGTAGACGCGAACAACGACCGGCTCGGTGCTTTCGGTGGCCGTCCCGGTGAAGGACGGCGTCGTGTCTTTCGACGGAGAGGTCGGCTTGTTCAAACCCACTTCTGGTGAGGCCGTATCCACAACAAAGCTCACAATGTTACTTTTACCGGGGGCGTTACCCAGCGAGCTCGCCTGTTCAGCTTGCGCTGTGTATTCGCCACTGCCCAGGGTCGAGTCCAAGACACCCGAAGTCCAAGGGCCGCCGGTACCCGACGCCGTCGCGCTGCCCTTTTCTTCGTGCGCCAAGTTGTAGACGCGAACAACGACCGGCTCGGTGCTTTCGGTGGCCGTCCCCGTGAAGGACGGCGTCGTGTCTTTCGACGGAGAGGTCGGCTTGTTCAAACCCACTTCTGGTGAGGCCGTATCCACAACAAAGCTCACAACCTTGCTTTTGCCGATGCCGTTGCCGAGCGAGCTCGTCTGTTCAGCTCGCGCTGTGTATTCGCCGCCTTCAAGCGGAGGGCTCACACTTCCGGAAGTCCAACCCCCGCCACCGGTCGACGCCGTCGGGCCCGCAACTTCGAGCCCCAAGTGGTTGTAGACATGAACGACAACCACGCCGGCTTCGGTCGTGCTCCCAGTGAAGGACGGGGTCGTGTTGCCCGACGGAGAGGTCGGCTTGTTGAGAGTCACTTCAGGCGGCGCGGCATCAACGACGAAGGGCACCGGGTTGCTTTCGCCTGTTCCGGACGAGCCTTCCTCGCTGGCTACCGCCGTGTAGTACCCAATTTCCCCGATCTTCGTTTCCAGGGCGGGGAACGCACTGTCGGAAGTCCAACCCGAGCCGCCGCTCGACGCTTTCGCGCTCGACACTTCCTGCGCCAGCGCGTTGTAGATGTGAACGACGACTTCGCCGCTTTCGCTGGTGGTCCCGCTGAAGGTCGGCGTCGTGTCGTTCGATGGGGGCACTGGGTTCAACGTCACCGTCGGCTGGGCCATGGCGACGCCGGTAAGCCCGCAGCCCAAGACGACGAGCGCGATCGCGGCCACGCTCAGAAGCCTCCTTGCCATCATTCTCATTGGGTCCTGCCCGCTTCCATGTCGCGCTGTCTCTCCGTCCATGCTGGCGGCCACCCTCCGGGTACGTCGTCGTTTCCGCCTCCGCCGATGATACACGCGGACAGGCGCCGTTGGTGCAAGCGCCCTACCATCCGGCGGGCCTACGTTCAGGGTGCCCTACGCTTGCGTCTCAGACAAGGCTGCTCAGCGCCGAAAACGCGCTCTTTGCGGCTGATTTCGGGCCTCGACGACGGGCGACGAGCGCTCTGGCGTCACGGCCCGGCCAGGTTCCCCTGAGCGCTGGCTGCCGGCTCGGATACGGCGGTCAGGGCTGATACGGACACCGGGCTCGTCCCAGCGCCCGGTGAGGGGGCGCAGGGGACGCTCGCTCCAGAGGTGGTCGAGATCCCATCTTCAAAACGGCAGGCGCCGACCGAGCCTGCGTCCGGATCGACCGAGCCGTTCAGCTTCACCGAGGTCGGGCTGATCGCCGAGGGCGCGCCGGAGGTGACCGCAGGCGCGTTCAGCAGTGTCGTGAGCATGTGTTCTGTGCCGAAGCTCTCGCCGCCGGTGTTCGTGGCAACCAGCCGGAAGTGATAGGCGGTGCCCGCTTTCAGGCCTTCGACCTGCGCGGACACCGACACCGGGCTTTCTCCCGCGCCCGGCGAGGGCGTGCAGGGCACGCTCGCTCCGTAGGACGTCGAGGTGCCGTATTCAAAGTGACAGTTGCCGACCTCGCTCCTGTTCGGGTTCACCGAGCCGTTCAGCGTCACCGAGATCTGACCGATCGAGGAGGCGCCGTTGGCGGTTAGCAGCGGGGGTTTGGGCACGCTGCCGGGGGGTTCGGAGGCCGGTCCGGGTGGCGGGTTCGGGGACAGAAGCAGCGGTGCCCGCGGCGCCTGTGCGAAGTTGAAGTCGTTCCCGAGGTTGCCCAGGCCGGGCGCTTCTTCGCGCACGTCGGGCCGGCTGTCGGGCCGCCCGTCGGTATTGGGGTTCAGGCGGGCCCCGGACAGGAAGTCGTCCTCAATGAACTTCAGATATGCGTCGTGGCTGAGCTGCTGGTGATCGATGTCGTCGAACTTTGCGTAGGGGCTGATGACGAGGCCGGGGACGCGCAGCCCGTAGCCGTTTTCATCGATGTCGGGTGGGACGACGTGGTCATAGAAGCCTCCCCAGTCATCCCAGGAGAGAAAGATCGCGGTGCTGTTCCAGCAGGGGCTGCGCATGATC
The DNA here is from genome assembly GCA_049512215.1 of Solirubrobacteraceae bacterium. Lineage (GTDB taxonomy): Bacteria > Actinomycetota > Thermoleophilia > Solirubrobacterales > Solirubrobacteraceae > Palsa-744. Next base: position 83,766 of record JBEKXJ010000006.1, on the reverse strand, counting down.
GAGTTGATCAGCGTCGTGACGTATTCCTGCCCCTTGGAGATCATGTTGCGGGGGTGTTCGGAGACGTTTTTGTTCGGGACGACCCAGGCGACGTTGGGCAGGCCGCACGAGCTCTGTTCGTCAACGGCCGTGTAGAACTGCTCCAGCGATTGGATGTTCCCGAGCTGCCCGTCCTGCTTGACATCGGCGAAGTAGCCCAACGGGTTCCAGATCCCGGGCTTCGTGGCGCCCTGATGTCCCCCTGTGCATTCGACTTCTTCGTCGTTTTCGCAGTCGGGCACTTCGCCTTCAAGGACGTAGTAGCGCCAGCTCACGTTGGCCTTGGCGAGCAGGTAGGTGATGTCCGTCCAGGTGCGGTTCTTGCCCGGGAACGTCAGCGTGCTCACGCAGTCGAGCGGGTTGGCGTCGCCGCTGGGGCAGACGGCCGACCAGCCGGAGACGAGGGAGTCGTGCTCGGGCGCGCTCCACGAAGCATCCGACTCGAACATGTCGTCCTGGAGCACGTAGTTCTCGGCGTAGGCCCAGTAGTTGGGAATCTCGCGCGCGTCGTGGTATCCCATCACGTCGTCGCACTGGTCCAATTCTTCGGCGCCCAACTTTTCGAGCTTTGAGGGGTCGCAGGGCTCACAGGCGCCACCGCCGCAGTGGTCGAGTTTCTCGAAGATGCTGACGGAGCCGTCCATCTTGCCTCCGTCTATGTCTCTCTTCGCGCCCGTGATGCCGTGGGGGCCGCCGATGTTCCTCTCCGCGGGATCGTAAAAGGGCGCGTCGCAGCCGCCGTAGAGCGGATCGGGCACGCACACGCCGGCGGGGATCCCGTTGGCGCCCGGATAGGTACCGAAGTAGGAATCGAAGGAACGGTTCTCCTGCATGATCATGACGACATGCTGGATCTTGTGGATGCCTTCGAGTTCCGCTGCTTGCGCCCTCGGCGCAAGCGCCAGCACCAGCGCGAGCGCGACTAGCGCCGCTGCCAGGGCTCCAATCCAGGCACGACGAGGACGTATCAGGCAGGCTCCCTCCAGACTGATCACCGTCTGGGTATATCACATCCCTCAAGCCCACGGGAGCACGAATCCGTCCGGCGGCGAGCCCGTCCCACCCGCGCCCGGTCGGTGGATGGGCGAGGCAGTAGTCTCCGCTGCCATCGGCTGAGGGAGGGAAGAATGAGCGAGGTGGTTCACAAGCAGGTGACGGATGGCGTGGCGCTGCTGACGCTCAACCGGCCGGAGCGGCTGAACGCGTGGACCGCGGAGATCGAGCACTCCTATTTCCGGCTGCTCGAGGAGTGTGCCTCCTCTGAAGAGGTCCGGGTCATCGTCATCACGGGCGCGGGAAGAGGGTTCTGCGCAGGCGCGGACATGCAGGAGCTCAAGGATCTCGGTGAGGACGGCGCCGCGAGGGAGTTCCCTCGCGCGCGCCGCGCGCAGAGCTTCCCGCGCTCGATTCCCAAGCCGATCATCGCCGCGATCAACGGTGCCTGCGCCGGGATCGGGCTCGTGCAGGCGCTGATGTGCGACGTCCGTTTCGCCGCGGACACGGCCAAGCTCACGACCGCGTTCGCCAGACGCGGCCTCGTCGCCGAGCACGGGATCTCCTGGATCCTGCCGCGCCTCGTCGGGCCGGCATGCGCGCTCGATCTGCTGCTCTCCGGCCGGGTGCTGCTCGGGGCGGAGGCCGAGACGCTCGGCCTAGTCAACCGCGCGCTCGCGCCCGAGAGGCTGCTCGAGGAGACACTCGCCTACGCGGGCGAGCTGGCTGTGAGCTGCTCGCCGGCGAGCATGGCGAGCATGAAGAGACAGGTCTACGCCGACCTCGAGCGCGGCCTGGCCGAAGCGACCGCTGAGGCGGACCAGCTGATGATCGAATCCTTCAGCGCCCCCGACTTCCGCGAGGGAGTCGCGAGCTTCCTCGAGCGTCGCGACCCGCGCTTCGCGCCGCTCAGCGGCTAGGGGGCACAGGCGCTCGGCCGTGGGGCCGCTCGGCCGCCGCTCGGCTCGAGGGGCCGGTGCTTTCAGAGCAGGCGCAGGCGCACGCCGCCGATGACGATCGCCTCACGGCCGGCGCGCAGGGCCGGCGGGAGCTCGATCGCGATCTCGACGAGCCCTTCGGAGTGCGCATCCGCGGCGGCCTGGAAAGCGATCTCGGCGTTCTCGACGCTCAGCAGGGATCGCGCGCCTTTAGCGAGCGGGACCCCGAGCACCTGCGCCCAGCGCGCCGCCACGGCCTCCGGCTCTCTGACCGCGACGCTGATCGCGGCCAGCCGCCCCTCGGCGCCGCGAGCGGTGCGACCCGTCCACTGCGGGCCTCCCCAGCGCCACGTGCCGTAGGGGCTTGAGCGGTCGAGCGAGACGATCACCCCCTGCATGTCGGCCGGATGCAGGTGCGTTGCGGAGATGTCCGGCAGGTCGACCTGCCAGACCACGCGGACTCCAAGCCGCGCGGCGCGCTCCCTCGCGACCTCGAGATCCTCGAGGTCGAAGATCACCATGTAGCCGCCGTCGCCCCCGTGCCTCGCGAGGTACCGGCCTGCGGCGGTTTGCGGCTGCGTCGGGGAGATGACCTCAAGGAAGCAGTCGCCGAGCGCGAAGACGGCGTTTCTGAGCCCGAACTCCGAGACCCCGGGATCGTGGAATGGCTCCTCGAGAGCGAGCGCGGCGCTCAGCTCGGCGCAGACCGGCTCGAGCTCGGCGGCGAGGAGCACCGCCTGGCGCAGCCGCACGCGCGATCCCCACTCGCCCATCCGGCGAAGGCTAGCGGGCGAACGTCCCCCAGGGCGCGCGCCAAGGCCGTGCGCCGCGCCGCGTCGGCCGCGTTGCGCTGACTGCGATCAGCCGGCGGGCCGCGCCGGCGGCTTGCGCTTGACGATGGCCGTGAACCGCTTGGTCAGCCTCGCGGCGATCGCCGTGTCCCTCGCCTGGGTCAGCTTGCCTGCGGCCAGCGCGCCGGCGAGCTCTTGTTTCTTTGCCGCTACGAGCGCTTCGATCAGCCCGCCGGCCGACTTGCCGCTCGTCTGACTGGCGATTTCGGCCAGCGACTTGCCCGACCGCCGTTCGGCCTGCAGCTGCGCAGGGGCGATGCCGAGGTAGTTCGCGGCGGTGAGACCCAGGTGGTTCATGGACGCGAAGGGGTGCGCGCCGGCTCCGCGCTGGCCAGGGTGGGCGTTGACCAAGGCGGTCACCCGCCGCTGGAGGCCGGCGGCGTCAGCTTGGAGTCTCGTCTTCTTCGCGGTGATGATCGCTTCGATCAGGCCGGCGGCTGACTTGCCGCTGGTCGCGTTGGCGACTTCGGCCAGGCTCTTGCCCGCTTTCAGATCGCTCTGGAGCTGCGTCGTCGTCACACCGAGGTAGCTCGCGGCGGCGGAGAGGTCAAGGCCGCCGGCACGGCCGCCGGCACGATGCGCCGTGCGCGCAGCCGCGGGCTTGCGCGTGGCGCCCTGGCCGGTGGCGCTCACGGCCGCGAGCGCCCCGCCGCCGATCAGGACTGCGAGGGCGACAACGGCGGCCAGCTTCTGTTTGACGCTGCGATTCATCTCGTCCCGTTTCGCTGGAGGGTGAGCCGGACTCCCCGACCTTGACAGATTCTCGCGGACTCTCCTAAAGATTGGGCTTGGATCCGCTTAATCCTAGGTAACCGACGCGCCGCTCGGCTCACCTGGCGAGGAGGCGCTTGGCTCACGTGGTTAGCGGCGTTTGCTCGCGCGGCGCTCGGCGAAGTGTGTGAGGAGGATGCCGACGAGCAAGGAGATCACGATCACGATGATCAGGGGTGCCCGCCCGGAGCCGACGATCCAATCCACCTTCACCTCTTTGAGGTTCAGGACCGCGAACAGGGTGATGAGGATCGCGAGGATGACGAGCACCGCGGTGCGCGCCAGCTCGCGACGACTGCGCCGCTTGTGCTCAGGCTCGCCGGCAACTGGTATCTGTGCTCGCGCGGACATCTCCTGAGATCGATCCTACCCGCTACTCGCGATCACGCCAACATGCTCATCGCTGCCCGCGAGCGTATGACCATCGTGATACGGGCCGGCTGATCAGAGATATCACCCGGCCCAGGGCGAGCATCCCAGGGCGATTCATCGCTTCAGCGCCACGATTCCAGGCGCCCGGCGAGCTTCAGCCCTGCAGCTCGAGCTCGGCCTTGACCCAGGGGCAGCCGACGGACAGCTCCTCGACGCCGAGGGCGGCCGCGACATTGAGGGCCATGCCGCGGCGGAAGAACTCATCCAGTCGCTCCTGCTCGGCCTGGGAGAGCTCGCGGGCGAGCTCGACGAGCTCGGCATAGAGGTGGCGGACACGGGTACGCACGAGCTCGTCGTCGCAGGCCGCGTAGGACTGATGCTGGAGCATGAGGTAGTCGCGGTCGTTCAGCAGCAGCTCCTTGTAGGCGCGCCCCATCGCCTCGAGCACGTCCTGGCAGTCGGCGGGGGCGCGCCCTTCCCCGTAGTCGGCGGCTGCGCGGCGGAAGGTGTCGGCGACGCGCTCGAAGCTCCGCTCGAGCGCGGCGAGGAACAGCTCGCGCTTGTTGTGAAAGAGGCTGAAGACGTAGGGCTGGGCGACACCGACCCGTCGCGCGATGCGCTCGACGGGGGTGCCATGAAGGCCGCCGTGGGCAAACTCGTGGACCGCGGCTGAGATCAGCTCCTCGCGCCGCTCGGCGGCCGAGACGCGCCGGCGGATGTGCTCGGAGCTGGTGCTCATGGGGCCTCGCCGGCGATCACCGCGATCGTGCCCTCGGCAACGGCGCCCGCCGGGCGCCTGAGCTGCTCGCTCGCGGCACGTGGGCTCAGGGCCCGGGTGGCCGTGGCCGTCACGCTCTCGCCCGGCACGCTCGCCGCGGTCGCGCGGGTCTGGAAGGGCAGGGCGAACACGAGGAGCGCGCCGGCGGCGAGCACCGCCACCCCCACCCACATCGCCGGGAGCAGGCCGTCGACGAAGGCCTGCGCAGAGCCGTAGCCACCGGCGCCCGTGAAGACCGAGGCCAGCACGGCGACGCCGAGGACGCCGCCGACCTCGCGGATGGCGTTGTTGGCGCCCGAGGCCTGCCCGGCCTGCTGGGTGCGCACCGAGGAGAGGATGGCATTGGCCGAGGGAGCGAAGACGAGGGCCATGCCGGCGCCGGCCATGATGAAGGGGACGATCATCTGCGAGTAGGGCATGTGGGTCGAGAGCATGCTCGCCAGCCATCCTAGGCCTCCCGCCTGCAGGGAGAGGCCCGAGACCATGAACAGACGGCTGCCGAGACGCTCGGAGAAGACTCCGGCGAGGGGCGCTACGACCATCGAGGCGCCCGTCCAGACGAGCAGCTTCAGGCCCGCCTGCAGGGGCGTGTTGTGAAGCACGTTCTGCATGAACTGGGAGAGGAAGAAGATCGAGCCGAACATGCCGAAGTACATGCTCAGCGACGCGACGTTGGTCACGGCGAAGGAGCGCTTCGCGAAGAAGGACATCGGGAGCATCGGCTCGGGCGTCCTGCGCTCCCAGGCGACGAAGGCGGCGAGCAGGGCCGCGCCTGTGAACAGCGTCGCGAGGATCGTGGGGCTCGTCCAGCCGAGCGACTGGGCACGCACGAGCGCGAAGACGATCCCGAAGGCGCCTGTTGAGGCGAGCGCGAGGCCCGGGAGATCGAGCGAGCCGTAGGGTCCGCGGCTCTCGCTCAGCCGGCGCGCGGCGAGGGGCAGAAGGACGATCCCGATGGGGACGTTCAGCCAGAAGATCCAGTGCCAGGAGATGCTCTGCACGACGGCGCCGCCGACCAGCGGCCCGAGCGCGACGGCGATTCCGCTGACGCCGGACCACACGCCGATCGCCATGCCGCGCCGCTCCTTCGGGAATGCCTCGGCGAGCAGGGTGAGCGTCAGCGGCGTGACCATCGCCGCCCCGGTCCCCTGAACGGCGCGCGCGGCGACGAGCAGGCCGGTGCTCGGCGCGAGCGCGGCCGCGGCGGAGGCCGCCGTGAAGATCGCCATCCCGGTGATGAACATGCGCTTGCGCCCGAAGCGATCACCGAGTGCCGCGCCGGTGAGCAGCAGCACGGCGTAGGCGAGCACGTAGGCGTTGACGGTCCACTCGAGCGACTGGATCGAGGCGCCGAGGTCGCGATGGATGGTGGGCAGGGCGACGCTCACGACGAGGTTGTCGAGCACCACCATGAAAAGTGCCACGGAGACGATCCCGAGAGTCCAGTTGCTGTTCCTGCGCCCGCCGGCCATGCGATGCTCCTTCCTTAGTGGTTGCTAAGTAAAGGCGAGATTAGCAGCCGCTAATAATCTGTCAAGGGGCAGGGCGAGGGCCGCGCCGAGGAGGGAGCGCGAGGGCGGCGAATACCATGGATGTGATGAAGCAAGGACTGGCGTTCGGGGTCGCACTGCTGCTGGGGACATCCTGCGGAGCGCTGCTGGGCGGATGCGGCTCGCAGACGAAGACCGTCTCGGTGGCCGGCGCGCCGAGCATCCCGGAAACGACGGGCACGACGACCGGCGCCGAGAGCACGACCACGATCACGAAGGCGCCCACCAGGACGACGCCGGCGCAGACGACGACGAGCGGCGGCACCCCGGCGCCGACCAGCACGCGCACCGCGCCCGCGCCTGCGTTCACCAAGGAAGAATCGGGCGCGGAAGGATTGAGCGCCGCGATGGCGCTCGTCAGGGCGAAGGGCTTCACCCCGAACGAAAGCTCCCAGTACCACTCAAGCCAGACCCTGCGCGTGCTGGTCGGGACGCGCACGGGGTCCAGCGACGGGTACGGCCAACAGGCTTTCTTCTTCGTGAACGGGCGCTACATCGGCACCGACTCCGCCCAGCCAAGCGCGACGCTGAAGGTGATCGCCCAGAGCGACACCGAAGTCGAGCTGGCCTATCCGCTCTATCGCAAGAGCGATCCATTGTGCTGCCCCGGCGGCGGCCAGGCGATCGTCCGCTTCCAGCTGAACAACGGAAAACTCGTGCCGCTCGGCCCGATCCCTCCGGCGAGCTCCTCGAGCGGGCTCAGCCGCGAGTAGCAGGCCGCGGGCGCCGGGACACGCGGCGGCGGACCTGCGCAGCAAGAGTTCCCTATCGTGGTGGTCCACGACCACCGAGGGCGAGAAAGGCTTCTGCATGAGCGCAAGGATCGAGGGCCAAAGCGAGGAGCTGCTCAACGCCGTTCGCGTCGAGTCCGAACATCCGCAGGCTCTCGGCGGCTGAGAAGCTGGCTTTGAAGACCGGCAGGGATGTCCGTCCGGGCCACGAGCGCTAGCAGCGTCGCAACAGCCGCCGCCACAGCGACGGTCCTCGTGGCTGTGTGCGCAGCCATTCCTCGCGCAGGGGGAGCTCTCCGCGCGAGCGCGCCGCGAGCACGCACCGCGTGTGGGCGTGGCGCCGGCGACGCGTGTCTCCTACAGGAGCGATCAGCATATGCTCGCTGAGGGCCGGCAGATGATTGCCGCAAAGCGGACAGAGATAGGTCGCCGGCTTGCGGTTGGAGGCAGGGCGCACCGTCCACCATGGCGCGCTCGGAAGGCTCGGCATCGCCCCATTGTCCCCCCGCTGGCGGCGAGCCTGGGCGCGGCGACGCTAGCCGCGGGTCTTGGTGTCGCCCTGGTGAGGCTCGAGCGCGAGCGCCGCTCGAGCAGACGAAGGGAGGCTCAGGAGCGACACTTCGGGCTGTGGCCGGGCGAGCCCCCGACCGAGGGCCTGCGGCGGATGGCGCTCGGTCAGCTCGACCTCACGATCGAGGTGCTCGAGGCCGGCGCACAAGGCGCACAGGACGAGACAGCCGTGCACGAGGCACGCAAGGCGCTGAAGCGTCTGCGTGCGCTGGTCAGGCTACTCGAAGGACCGCTCGGCGGGAAGACGGCCGCACGAGAGAACGCGATTCTCAGAGACGCCGCCGCGGTCCTCTCGGGGGCTCGGGATGCGACCGTGATGGTGAACACGCTCGACGCGCTGCTCGAGCGCCACCCCCGCAAGCTCGCCCGCCGGGGTAGCCTCGCGAGGCTGCGCAGGCAGCTCGTGTCCGAGCGCGACGGCGCCGCGATGCGCACCGCAGGCGATGAGGCGAGTCGCACGAAGGCGCTCGGCGAGTTGCGCGGGCTGCGTGTGCGGGTGGCGCTGTGGAGCTTTCCCGAGCGGGATGTCATCGCCGTGGTGGAGCCCGGCCTGAAGCGTGTCTACCGGCAGGGAGCCACGCGTTACCGGCGAGCGGCGCGCGCGAAGGCAGACCGGGTGATGGCGATGCACCTGTGGCGCAAACGCGTCAAGGACCTGCGCTACGCCGCAGAAATGCTGGACCGGGGAGAGGGCGAGAGCGCCAGTCAGGGAGCGTCTTCCAAGGCAGGCAAGAAGGCTCGCAAGCAGGCGGCTCGGCGCAAGCAGGCGGCTCGGCGCAAGCGGGCCGGCGAGATCCGCCGGCTGGCCAAGCGGGCGGACTCACTGGGGGAAATGCTCGGGGAAGACCATGATCTGGCGGTGCTGGCCGAACTGCTGCGGGCGGACGGCCCGCGTGGCGCCCTCGCGCGTGCGCGGCTGGGCCGAGGAACGCGAAAGACACTGCTGAAGCTGATCGCCCGCCGTCGCAGAAGCCTGCGCAGGCGGGCCCTGAGCGAGGGCGAGCGGCTCTACCGAGGCAGTCCGAAGAGGTTCCTGCGCCGCGTGCGTGCGGCCCACGAACGCGCCGGCAAGCTCTAGAGATCGCCCTCAGCTGACGCTGATGACCGTGAGCATGCGCCTGCCCTTCGGCAGCGAGACCGAGACCGCGTCCCCCTGCGCGCGACCGAGCAGGGCCGCCGCAAGCGGGGATTCGGCCGAGAGCCGGCCCTCGCCGGGGGCGGCGTCGTGGGAGCTCACGATCCGCCATGTCTGCTCGAGACCCTCCTGATCGCGCACGACGACGGTCGAGCCGAAGCCGACGGGGCCGTTCGCGCCGGACGTTGTCTCCGCGACGATCACCGCCCCGGCGATCTTCTCGCGCAGGCGCGCGATCTTTGTCTCGAGGTGAGCCTGGTCGTTCTTGGCGTCGTGATACTCGCTGTTCTCCTTCAGGTCCCCCCACTCGCGCGCGGTCTTGATCCGCCCGGCGATCTCTCTGCGCCCCTCCCCCTCCAGGGCGGCGAGCTCGTCCTTGAGGGTCTGGAGGCCCTCGGCAGTGGTGAGGTTCGTGGCGTCGGCCATCTGGGCCAGAGCCTAGCGCCTGAGGGCTCCGCTCCTTGAGGCTCCGCTCTTTGAAGGCTCGGCTCGGCTCGGCGAAGGCTCCGCGACGGTGGCGCCGCCCGCGGCGCGGGGTGGCCGCCGGCCTGGCGGGCCATCTCGCCCTCGTTTAGAAGTAGGTGCTCGGGGGAGAGGAGAGCAGCGCGTAGATCTGCACGATCGCAGCCTGGACGAGCAGCTGTGCGGAGGCGGGCGAGCCGGCGACGAACAGGTTGTTGCTCAGGCGCAGGTGCTGCCAGGCATAGTCGACGTAGGCCTGAGCGATCTTCGGCCCGGGCGGATCGTGGGTGACCGAGTCCAGGTAGAGCAGGTTCCGGAAGTAGATCGAGGGAAAGAAGGGGATTTCCGCGCCCAGCCGTTCGGGGGTGAAGTAGGCGAGGGCCACCTGGGCGCTCTGGCGCGCCTGGTAGAGGTAGGCGCCGTTTCCGGTCGCCTGGTAGAGAAGCGTTCCGGCGCCGATCATGGTTCCCTGGTTGTAGCTCCAGAACGTGTTTTCGACGGCCCCCGTGGGGCTGATGTGGTCGGCATACAGGCCGCTCGGCGCCAGCAGGCAGCTGCGCACCCATTCGTAGGCCTGCTCGGCGAACTGCAGGTACTGGACGTTGCGGGTGAGCTGGTAGAGCTCCACGCCGAGCTCAGCCGCGGGGGCCGTCGTGACAGTGTTCCTTTCGGCATTTTCGGGTGCGTTGGAGAACGGTATGCCACCCGGGCAGGCGAGTTCCGGGCTCGAGGCCCAGCCGGCCATCTCGAACGCCATGACGGCCTCGGCGCTGCCCAGCAGAGCGGCGTTGTGGGTCAGCTTGTAGAGGCGCACGAGCTCGATCCCGGTCCAGTCGTTGTCGTCGTAGTACTTTGTCCCGCCCGGGCCAGCCGGGGGGGCGACGGTGCCGTCGAAGGCGGCGAGCGTGCTCGTGTAGGCGCCTTCGGACGCACCTGAGTTGTCGGTGTCCAGGTACGAGCTCAGGCCGACTATCCGCGCCTGGATCTGGCTCGCAAAGGAGACGGGCATGTGGGGGATGTTGGCCATGCTGACCGTCGCGGCCAGCGCCTGGGAGTAGGGCCACAGGAATGCGAACGGTTCGCCCTCATAGAGGCCCGAGCCCTCGATGTAGTAGTGGTTCTGCATCGCTTCAAACGCGAGCAGCGCGCGCGCCGGGTCGCCATGGAGCACGGGCTTCTTTGCGGCCTTCTTGCGGTGGTGCGCCGCAGCGCCGGCCCGGGTTGCATGCTTGCTCGGGGGCTTCGGCGCATTCGCGTATTCCCCAGGGCGCGCGCGGATCGACGGCCTTGAGGCGCCCGCGGGGTAGGAGGAGCCAGCCGCCGATGCGCTCCCGGCGGCCGAGGGGTTCGCGGCGGCCGAGTGGTTCGCGGCGGCCGAGGGGTTCGCGGCGGCCGAGGCTGTCCCGGGGCCGCCCGCGAGCGCAGCGCAGAGCGCGCAGCAGAGGAGGATGAGCCTCAGGCGGTGAGGGCAAGCGCGTGAGGGGCGGTGTTCTCGGAGGTTCACGATCATGGGGCTCAAGGAGCCAGAACAGTCGAAGGGGACATTCGATTTGGTATACGCATATCCCTGTCACGGCGGTTCACCGGCGCGCGCCGGCGAGACAGAGATTCAGCCGGCCATCGTCCCACAGGCCTCGAGCGGAGGGTGAACAGCGAGTGGACTTCGACTACACGACGATCGGGCATGTGACGGTCGACGTGATGGCTGACGGGTCTCGGCGAGCCGGGGGGACCGCCTTCTACAGCGCCCTGCAGGCGGCTCGGCTCGGGCAGCGCGCGCTCATCATCACCCGGGGGCGGGCCGAGGAGCTCGCGCCGCTGCTTGAGCCCTACCTCGCTGAGCTCGAGCTCGAGCTCATTGCGGCGGACCGGACGACCACCCTCTACACCTCCGGTTCGGGCGCCCGGCGCGCGCAGCGGGTGCTCGCATGGGCTCCCGCGATCACGGCGGGCGTGAGCGTCGACACGCGGGTGCTGCATCTCGCGCCGGTCGCGCGTGAGATGCCGGGGGGCTTCACCGGGCGCGCGGGCTTCGTGGGCCTCACCCCGCAGGGGCTCGCACGCACCTGGGACGGCGAGGGCGGTGAGATCTCGCTCGCGCCGCCCGCAGGGCGCTGTCCCGATTGTGAGGCAATCGTCGTCAGCGAGCACGAGCTCGCCAGCTGCGAGCGATTGATCTCCGAAGCGTCCGGGGCGGGCGCCATCGTCGCGATCACAGCCGCGGGGGCTCCGACGCGGATCCGTCTGCCCGGCGGCGAGGTGCTCGAGGTCCAGGTGCCCCCGGTCGAGGATCCGCGTGATGATCTCGGCGCTGGAGACGTGTTCGCGGCGGCCTTCTTCGTCGCGCTCCGGGAGGGGCAACCGCCCGCCGAGGCCGCGAGCTTTGCGAATGCCGCGGCCGCTGTGCGGATGCGCGGCGTCGGGGCGCAGGCGATCGGCGACAGAGCGGCGATCGAAGAGCGGCTGGGCTCGAGCGCGGGCTCGCGGGCCTAGCGGGCCAGGTGCTCGCAAGGACGGCTGTCCCGGTCGCCTGTCCAGGGCCTTCTCGCTCAGACGCCGGGCGAGGCCTGCTCGATCAGCCGGGTTAGCTCGGCTGGGTCGAGCGCCTGCGCCAGGCCGCAGGCACGGGCGGCGAGCAGCAGAGCGCCGCCGACGGGAGCCATCTCGACGCTCGCGACCAGTGCCCCCGGCGCGGCCCCGTGGATGGCGCGGGTGAGCGGCTCGATGAAGATCGAGCCGGCCTTGAACACGCTGCCGATCAGACCCACCGGGAAAGCGCGATGATCGCCGTCCGGCCCCCCGCCGAGGCCCGTCCTTCTGATCACGGCGGCGATCTGCTCCCCAAGTTCGCGGGCCCCGCGCTCGTAGAGCTCGCGCGCGACCGCATCCCCGCGCTCTGCGACCTTCGCCGTCTGCACCGCGAAAGCGGCGATCTCACCCTTGGTGAGGGGCTTTGAGTAGACGCTCGCCGCGAGCGCCTCGACGCTCGGCGCCTTGAAGAACTCGAGCAGCGCGCCGCTGAGGGCGGTCTCGGGACCGGATGCCTCGCGGTCGCGCAGGGCAGCCTTGATCGACTGGATCCCGAGCCAGTAGCCGCTGCCCTCGTCACCGAGCAGATGTCCCCAGCCCCCCGCGCGCCAGGGGCGTCCCTCGGGGCCCACGCCGAAGACGTTGGAGCCGGTACCCGAGATCACGGCGACCCCCGGGCCGGCGCCCGTGGCCGTGGCCCATGCGCCGACGACGTCGTTGACCACGATCCAGCTCTGCGGCCGAGAGGAGCGCACGTGCTCGACGATGGCCTCGGTGTCGGTCCCCGCGACGGCCAGCACCGCGGCGGCGAGCTCCTCGGCGGCGATGCCGGCCCGGGCGATCGCCTCCTGCGCCGCCCCGAGCAGCGCCCCGACGGCGGCCTTCACACCGACGGCGTCCTGGTTGCTCGGCCCGCCGTGCGCGAGATGGATCGCGTGGGTCTCCAGGTCGAGGACAGCAGCCAGCGTCTTGGTCGCACCACCGTCGATGCCCATCAAGAAGCGTGCGTCCGGGCGTGGCTCGGCTCCGGTGAGCGCGGCCGGGAGCTCGACGAGCGAATCTCGTGCGATCGCGGGGATCCTCATCGGGGGGATCCTCGCAGCATTCACCGACTAGGGATTAGTATCGGCGGGCAATGGCGGCGAGCGCGATCTTCCCGGGGGCGGCAATGGGATCCGGGATGTATGAGTCCTTCTACCTGAGGGCCGTCTGCCCCCGGGAGCCCGTCGGGGTCTGGATTCGCCACACGGTCCACAAGCGCCCGGGCCGGCGGCCCAAGGGGTCGGTCTGGTGCACGGTCTTCGACGCCCGCGCGGGCCGGCCGTTTATGCACAAGCTGACCAGCGATCGGCTCGAGGTTCCCCGCCGCGGCTGGATCGAGGTCGGCGACGCGCGCGAGGACCGCGCGGACCTTGGGGCGGATCGCGAGGGCGCGAGCATGGGGCCGGGATGGGCGCGCGGCAGCTGCGGTCCGGCAAGCTGGTCGCTGAGCTTCAGCTCAGGGCAGCAGGAACTGCGCCATCTCTCACCCGAGTGGCTCTACCGCATGCCGCTCCCGCGCACGAAGCTCACGAGCCCCGCGCCCGCGGCGAGCTTCGAGGGCGTGCTTGAGCTGGCGGGCCGGAGCGCGATCGAGCTCGACCGCTGGCCCGGGATGGTCGGTCACAACTGGGGCTCAGAGCATGCCGAGCGCTGGATCTGGCTCCACGGCCTCGCCTTCGAGGGGGCCCCCGGGGCGTGGCTCGACGTCGCGCTCGGGCGCCTGAAGCTGGCGGGGCGGATGACCCCGTGGCTGGCGAACGGGGCGCTCTCGCTCGACGGCAGCCGCTACCGGGTCGGCGGCCTGCGCGCGCGGGGCCCCAGCGTTGCGGAGAGCGCCGAGGGTTGCAGCCTGCACCTCCGGGGAGAGCGCGGCCTGTCGATCGAGGCTCGCGTGGATGTTCCCCCGCAGGCGGCGGCGGGCTGGCGCTATGCCGATCCCGACGGGGAGAGCGTTCATGAGGTCATGAACTGCTCGGTCGCGTCGCTTCAGCTGAGCGTCAGGGCCCCCGGCGCCGCAGCCACGCGGGCCCTGCGCAGCGCGCACGCCTGCGCATACGAGCTCGGCATGCGCGAGCGCGACCACGGAGTCCCGATCGCGCCCTTCCCCGACGGCTGAGGCGGCCGCGAGCGGCTGAGCGCCGCAGCGGGCCTGCTCGCCCCTGGGCAGCAGGCGCAAACGCGGAGAAGGGCGGAAAACGGGCCGCTCGGCGCGACCCGCTTCCGCCCTTCCCGGGAGCTACCCCCACAGGGGGCTAGTGGTACTCGAGGTTGCCCGTCGTGAGCTTGAGGGGGAAGGAACCAACGTACGTACCCTGAGCCCCTTCAGGTCCTTCTTCTCTGCCCCATTCTTCACACGGTTCGCCTTCGAAACGGAAATGAATCGTTTTGAATTCATTTTTGATCAGGAGAAAGTGCTGGATGCCATCTGGGGGGAACTTCCTCGGCTTGCCGGTTTGCGCTTCTTCGGGCGCATATGTGACCTGGCCCCATTCTTTCAGAGGTTTTTGTTCAGCCGCGGCGGGAAGCGTCTGTGAGGGCCAGCTGATTTTGCATTTGAAATCACGCCCACCGAGGACATTGATCATGGCTTCTCCGCCCTTGAGGACCACTTTTTCTTCGACTTCTTCGGTTTCCGTACCGGTTTCGACAAAGTGGGTGGCGTGGTATTCGATATCGAGCGGCGTCTTCCACACTGTGTAGATCTGAAAACTTTTCCCGCTGTTGATTTTAGCTTCGGTCGAGCATTTACCGAATTTGAGGAGCGCATTGAGCGTTTCCGAGGACCCTTCCGTGACCGCTCCTTTGGCCGCGGTCTTCATGCATGTGATCTTGAAGGGCCCAAACTTGAATTTCTGTACTTCTCCGCTCTTGCCGCTCGTCGTGCCGGTCCTGCTGGCCGTGAATTCGTGCGCCAATGCCGGTGTCGCGGCAAAAGCGAGCGCACCCGCCGCCGCGGCCACTCCCAGTGCCATTCTCAGATGTCTCATGTCTCCTCGGCTCCCTTTCGCCTCGTTCTCTATTACGAGCTGCTTCCTTGACCTACGGGCACCCGCCCTCTCCCCCCGGCCTGCGGGACGACCGTGACAGCCAAGCCTACCACGATCAGGCGTCGACAGGCGCGCGTTCAGAGCACCTCTACACACGGGCGAGTCGCGCTGCGAGCACTCGACTCTAACAGCCCGGTGCGCGGCCGTCCAGGCGCACCCCGAGCCCAACCCAGGGCTGCTCGATCGACATCTTGAACGGAGCCAGCGGCTACTGCTCGGCGCGCTCAAGCCCACTTGATCGAGCATCCCACGGGCCGCGTCTCGGCACGCGCCACGGGGCGCCTGGCGAGCACGTCGTCGAGGGCGTCGCGCAGCCACCCTGCCGCAAGCGCCTCCTCGCCGTGATCGGCGTCGGGGGCGCCGTGGTAGGCCAGACGGCCCTCGCCGTCGAGCACGAACACGTCCGGCGTCACCGCGGCGCCCCAGGCGCATGCGACCTCCTGGGTGGCGTCGTGCAGATAGGGACCTGCGAACTCCCCGGCGCTGACGCGCGCGCTCATCGCCGCGAGGGAGTCGCGCGGATAGCGCTCTGCGTCGTTGGCGTTGATCTGCAGGGTGCGCACCCCTCGCGCTCGGTAGTCGCGCGCGACGGCCTGCAGGCGATCGTGCCAGGCGAGCGCATAGGGGCAGTGGTTGCAGGTGAAGACCACGACCGTCGCGGCGCGCTCGCCGTCGTGCAGCGGGGTGGGCACTCCGTCGCGGTCGGGCAGCGTGAACGTGGGAGCCGGCGCTCCGATGGCGAGTGACATGGTCAGGCCTCCTGGGCGGATGGCGGCAGCAGTCGGCGCAGCGCCTCGCGCAGATCAGCCGGGTCCGGCACGGGGGAGTAGCGGCCGTCACGCCGGCGGTATATCCGGCAGGTGAGGCCCGTCGGCTCCCCTGCGGGGGGCGGAACGGGATCGACGCCGCCGATCCGCAAGGTCGGAGAACCGACGAACCCGCGCTCTGTCGCCTGCTGCGCGGTCGCGATCTCGGTGAGCGTGACCTCGAGCTCCGAGCGCCCGAGCTCGTCAAGCGCCGCGTGTAGATCGGCGAGCGCCTGAGGGTGCGACGGACAGCCGTCCCAGTACAGCAGCTCGACGCTCGACACGCTAACGAGGATAGGACGCGGCACCGAAGCTCGGTACGGCGCGCCGCGCGTTGGACGGCCGGCGTCAGCCTGCGCCACCCCGCGCTCCGGGGCCGGCGTCTCGCTCTCGCCGGCGCATCGCACGCGCGCTCGAGTCTCACGCAGCCTGGTCCGGGCCTTGTGAATAGCGCATGGAGCCAGGCGTAGTGAGCAACTCCCCGGTCTCCAGTAGCGTCTTCAGGCCGGAGAGGATCATCGGCCAGCCGCCATAGATTTCGGCGTTGGCGTCCTCGCGCAGCTGGTCGTGTTTGACGGTCAGCCGGCATGAATCGCCGACCGGCTCGATCTCCCAGGTGACCCTCGAGGTCCCCTCGCGTGTTACCTCCTCGCTCCACAGGGCCACGAAACTCTGGACGAGCCGTCGCGGCGGATCGACCTCCAGGTTCTCACCCTCCCAGATCGCGGCGTGTGCCTGCGGGTGGACGGCCTGGTAACGCGAGCCCGGCGTCCAGTCGGACTCGACGCCCACGCCAAAGTTGTACTTGCGCCTCATCTCGGGGTCGGTGATCGCCTCCCAGAGGCGCTCCGGGGTCGTCTTGATGTAGATCTCGAACAGCTTCTCCATGACTTCCTCCCGATTGTGCTCTTGAGAGGGTCGGTTCTAGGCAGGCCGTCCACCCTCGATGGCGCTTAGCTTTCGCTGTGAGGCTGCCGATATCGCGGAGCTGATGCACGACGCGCTCGAGGAGGCAACGCGCATCCTAAGGGGTCGAGACGGGCGCGGGACAGCTATAGAGCCGTCGAGCCTGTGCATGGAGATCACCGAGTCGGTGCTGCTCAAGGAGTCGGAGGGCATCAGCGAGACGATCAGGCGCGTGGCAGGGCTCGGTGTCCGGTTCGTCCTGGACGATTTCGGGACGGGTTACTCCTCCCTCGCGTACCTCACCAGGCTGCCGATCGAGGTGATCGCCGAGGGGGTCGAGACGGAGCTCCAGATCGCGCGGCCTGGGCTGCGAGCTCGCCCAGGGCTTCTACTTCCACCGACCCATCACCGTGCAGGCGGTCTCGGAGCTGCTGAGGGCACAGCCTACCCCCGCTGAATCGTCCTGTCTCGGAGCTTTCGGGAGCAACCTGCTCCCGAAATGGCGAACGGGGCTCAGAGCGGCTGGACCGGCCCCGCGAGGCCCGACCGACGCGTGAGCGCCCTGGCGACGGGGTGTGAGCCGACCACCAAGCTCGCGCGCGGCCTCACCGCGGCCGCCGGCATGAAAAGCGCGTGGGGCCCGGCGGCCCCACGCGCTCCTTTCACTGCATCCCTTTCACTGCATCCGACCCCCAGGCGAGCCCGGGCGGCAGGTCACGACGGTTACGACGTTTTGATCATCAGGTCTTCGCCCTCGGTCGTCGTTACCTGTTCCTCACCGGCGTACGGGTCGACACATTCTTCCCCAACCAGTTTTTCCACGTCTTTGCCGCACAACGTTGTTGAGAGAATGTTGGGCTCTTGTTCTTTGTTTTCAATTGCTGCGAGTTCTTCTGCGAAACCGAGTATGTTGACCATCGGCACGCCCATGTGTTCGGTGGGGATGTCGACGGTCGTGGCCTCTCTGCTGGCCGTGTCGACGTCCTGCTCCTGCATACCGATCAGATTGCCGGACACTGTCCCGTGAAGCCCTTCAGTCCGCACACTTCCGCGGGGTTTAGGTTTCTTACGTTGCTCACAGCTGAATTCCGTGAGCAGTCCATCCAGCTTTAGGCCGACGCCTGTGGGAGATTCGTCGGTGTAGCCGAGTTCACCCGTCATATTGCGGAACTCGATCGTGCCCTTCTTGATCCCACCCGTGCCGTTCCTGTCGGCGGGTGTTGACGAGGTGCACACTTCTTCAGAACCGCCAGATGTTGTTGTGCACTTCGAGTAGATCACTTCCACTTCTATCTCACGGTTCGGCAGCTGGGGGATCGCGCTACTCTTGCTCTTCGCGCATTGGATATTGCTTTCACCGCCCCCGATTGCGACATGCAGAACGGCCGGGCCACCCGTGCCCTTGAAGCGTCGGTCAGTGCCGACGCCTTCCCGCAACTCGTACTTGCCCTTGCCTTCGGTGTTTTCCGCCAAACAGGTCTTGTTGTTGCGGTTGCCGGTGTGTGCGTGTCCCCTATGGATCTTGAAACATTCGTACCAGGTCGGGGGTTCTTGCGCGAAGGCGCTGGCCGCTACGACCGCAGCCAGCCCGAGCGTCGCGACAAGGCAGAGCCCCATAAGCTGTAAGCGTCTCATTCTTCTCCGTTGCTCCTTTCCCCCTCGGTCCAGGGTCAACCGACCCGGGACCCCGACTCTTCAGAACAGAACCCCACCATGCCGCGCAAACCGTCTGCTACCCGAGCGCACGGTTGCCGAGGCGTAGTCTGACAGAACACGCCTCCAGCGTCAAGCGCTAAAGCCGAAAGCACCCCAGACGCGTCCCGCCGAGGCGGCGCGCCGAGCTCGCAGCGCCGGCCGTGGGCTACGTGGCGACATGGCTGGGCCCCGAACCGGGGCAGGATGCTCCGAGGGCCGCCCCGCGCCGGCGACGTCTAGGGGGCGGCGAGGGGAGGTCGAGGAGGGTCGATCCCAGCACGACCGCGTGAGCAACGCCCGCCGTGTGGCTGCAACACGACAGCGAGGGGGCCCCGGGCGGGGCCCCCTCGCTTTTGCATTGCTACTGCGGCTGACCGATCGCTACATCATCCGAGCGGCAGATACAGCGTGTACATCGATTCGATTCCCGTGTTCGCCGCGACCCTCCAGTCTTTACCCGGCGGCACGATGAACGTGTACACGGCACCTTCTTTCGCCACGCCGGCTTTGAAGATGGTTGCGAGTTCTGCCACTCCGCCTACTTCGACGTTGAGGTTGAAGGTTGTTTCTGTTTTCTCGGCCGCCCTGATTTCGAGAATGACCTCCACGGGTTCGGTGGCTGAAGGCTCATACATGGTGCCGGGCGTCCGTTCGATTTTTGCGGTATAGGTGCCTACGGCGAAGCCTTTGCCTTCTTTGCCTTCTTTACCTTCTTTGCCTTCTTTGCCTTCTTTGCCTTCTTTGCCTTCGGCGCCCGTTGTCCCGGCCACCCCCTGCGGACCAGTTTTGCCGGTTTCGCCTTTTTCGCCTTTTTCGCCCTGCGGGCCCTGCGGACCTTTTTCGCCTTTTTCGCCTTTTTCGCCCTGCGGGCCCTGCGGACCGGTTTCGCCTTTGACTCCTTGTTCGCCTTTCGCTCCGGTCGCGCCCGTGGTTCCGGGTTCGCCTTTTTCGCCGGTTTCCCCTTTGACCCCTTGTTCGCCTTTGGCTCCGGTCGCGCCCGCGGCTGGGGTTGCGCCCGTTTCGCCTTTCACGCCCTGGGGGCCTTCTTTGCCTTCTTTACCTTCTTTACCTTCGGCTCCGGTGACTCCCGTTGCGCCCGTGGTTCCGGTTTCGCCTTTTTCGCCCTGCGGGCCCTGTTTGCCTTCTTTTCCTTCAGCCCCAGTGGCGCCGGTGGCTCCGGTTTCGCCTTTTTCGCCGGTTTCGCCTTTGACTCCTTGTTCGCCTTTCGCTCCGGTCGCGCCAGTGGCTCCGGTTTCGCCTTTTTCGCCCTGCGGGCCCTGTTTGCCTTCTTTTCCTTCTTTTCCTTCAGCCCCAGTGACGCCCGTGACTCCGGTTTCGCCTTTCAGGCCCTGCGGGCCCTGTTTGCCTTCTTTTCCTTCAGCCCCAGTGGCACCGGTGGCTCCGGTTTCGCCTTTTTCGCCGGTTTCGCCTTTGACTCCTTGTTCGCCTTTCGCTCCGGTCGCGCCAGTGGCTCCGGTTTCGCCTTTTTCGCCGGTTTCGCCTTTGACCCCTTGTTCGCCTTTCGCTCCGGTCGCGCCAGTGGCTCCGGTTTCGCCTTTTTCGCCCTGCGGGCCCTGTTTGCCTTCTTTTCCTTCAGCCCCAGTGGCGCCGGTGGCTCCGGTTTCGCCTTTCAGGCCCTGCGGGCCCTGTTTGCCTTCTTTTCCTTCAGCGCCGGTGGCTCCGGTTTCGCCTTTTGCACCGGTCGCTCCTTCTTTGCCGGTCGCGCCGGTCGCGCCGGTCGCGCCGGTTTTGCCTTCTTTACCTTCTTTGCCGGTCGCTCCTTCTTTGCCGGTCGCTCCTTCTTTGCCGGTCGCTCCTTCTTTGCCGGTCGCTCCTTCTTTGCCGGTCGCTCCGGTTGCGCCGGTCGCTCCGGTTTTGCCTTCTTTACCTTCTTTGCCGGTCGCTCCTTCTTTGCCGGTCGCTCCGGTTGCGCCGGTGGCTCCGGTTGCGCCGGTGGCTCCGGTTGCGCCGGTGGCTCCGGTTTTACCTTCTTTACCTTCTTTGCCTTCGGCGCCTTTGAAGCAAGTCTGAAGGTCACTGAAGGTAAAGGCCTTTTTTGCGCTGCCGCCGATCCAGACGGTTCCCACACCAGTGCCCTGTGCCTGCAAGAAGATCGGCACGATTGCTGTAGCTGTCGTGTTTTCCACCGTGACGGTTCCGGTTGTGCTGACCGTCTCGCCGAGGCTATCGCCGCTGAGCTGCTGTGCGGTCGGGTCCGCCCATTCGACGGTCGTTGTGCCGCCTTTGGCTCCGAAGTGTTCCCCGGTAAACGTGATCGTTTCCCCGGGGCATCCTTTTTCAGGTGAGACTTTAGTGAGTACCCATGCCGATGCAGCCTGGGCGCTACCAAAGAACACAAGCACACCAAGCGTGACACCAAGCGTGCTGACGAGAAGGCGGATGCGCCCCGTCAGTCCTTCGGCTTTCCTGCTCTGCTTGACCCCCCCGTGCTGGCGCATTCGTCCCCTCCATTTTCCTCGCGCATATCTTTGCGCGTTTGGTCTCCCAATTCTGAGCGCTTGCCTCAGACGCCGTAGATCCCCAGAAGAGGGGAAAGCGGCGGGCATACTAGCACAGAAGGAGCCCGCCTTACAACAGGTCGGCCAGAAGGTCTCGAGTGAGGGGCCCTACGCTCCGTGGACGGGTCTGTCCGGGAGCTTCTTCGGGCCTCTGGGGCGGTCGCTCGAGCCAATGCGGGCGCCGTCCGCGTCTTGCTGCGTCGCAGTTCGGGGCCAGGCTCGCCGGGCAGGAGTCGTCTGGATCAAACAAGCCACGGCAGAGGAGACTTGCTGAGGTTTGCTCGCCGGATTCGACGACCAGGGCTCTTCGGTCGACTTGACAGGCACCGAGCCTGCCACTAGCCTCCGCCGAGGATTATGGGCTGGTTGACAGAGCAGCGCAGACCCGAACCCCGCTATGTCGGTTTCGCGGAGCCGAGCCTGCACCCGCTATGACAATCACTTACCCCATCTCACCGCGCCCAGCGATAGCGTGGACACGCTCATAGGAATGGCGCGTGCCGCTTGGAGTCGCAGTCGTGGCGTCCACCTCTCGCGCGGTGTTCATTTCATTGGTCTTGCCGCGGCCCTTCTAGCGGGCATGTGCTTGTCCGCGTGCGGGTCGAGCGCGCCGACGCTGAACACGTCGAAACTCGAGAAAGCGGTCGCCGGCTCGATTCTGAGCGAGCGGGCACTGCACACTACCGTGACGTGCCCATCGAAAGTCCCGCAGAAGGCAGGGCACAAGTTCACGTGCACGGCGCAGCTAGACGTGGGCAGCTATCCGGTTTCTGTCACCGAGACCAACAGCAGCGGCCACGTGCGCTACGAAGATCAGCGGCCTTTAGTCGTACTGAACATCGCGAAAGTCGAAGCATCGATCGCGGCGTCGATCCTGCGCCAGAGACGGCTGCGCGCGACTGTGAAATGTCCGGCCACGGTGCTTCAACAGGACGGACTTAGCTTCAAGTGCACGGCACTGATCAATGGCAAGGGCAAGCCCTACCCGTTCGTGGTGACCGAGATCGACGGCAGTGGCCATGTCCGATACGTTGGCACCTGACCGTTCCGTCGATCTACTCGAGCCCCGACTCTGACGCCGCCGCCGAGGCGCCGAGAACCTGCCCGGCGGCGCCGAGCGCCTGCACGGCCAGATAGGGGCCCCCTATTGAGCTATCGGTCAGGTCCGTCGAGGGTGCCGGGCTATGCCCGAGCCCGATGCAGGCGACCCGCGCTCGACGTTCGGCGCCAACCTCCGATCAGCCCGCGAACGTGCCGGGCTGACGCAAGAAGCGCTCGGGCTCCGCGCGAGCTTCCATCCGACGGAGGTCAATCGAATCGAGCGGGGCCGACGCAACCCGGGCCTGCTCACGATCGTCAAGCTCGCCAACGCGCTCGGTATCCCCGCCAGCGACCTGCTCGCCGAGCTGTAGCCCGACCGGGCTCGGACCCGACGCCCATGCTTTCGCGAGCGTCCATGCTTTGGCTCGCCGACCGTGAGCGTTCCGCCCTAGCCGGACAGGTGCTCGACGCGACCGTCATGACTTGGGCGAGTGTCGTGGCTTTGGCTTGCCGACCGCTCGGCGTCGCGGCTGACGACCTCCGGGCGGGCCGCGCGGTACGGGCCGCGCGGTAATGGGTACCGCCGGGTACCTTTCGGTCCGTGACGGACTCTTGTGCTCGGCGTGGCTCACCGCCGCGCCTCGCGGATCGCCTGTTCGACGTGCCTGCGCCATTCCCGGCGCAGCGAGGGCACGGCCCGCTGAGACAGCGACCGCCGCCCGGCGTCGCTGACCTCACCGGACACGACGATCGCGCCGGTGGGCGGCAGGAGCTCGACGCTCGTGCGCTTCGGCCCCCAGGCATAGATACGAAGTCCAGATCGTGGCCTCCAACGTCGAGTTCTGCGGAGCACAGAGCGGCACCTTTGGCAGCTACCAGACGGCTCCCTCAGTACCCGTGTACGGCACGATCACCGCGTACCTGAACCGGCCCAACACGCGAGGCGAACGGGTCCTGCACCAGTCTCTTGTGGCCTGTCCTCGCTGACGCGTGTTACTGGGCGCCTGCTGGCACTGTGCTGACACCTTGGCCGTCTTCGCTGGCCTTCGCTCGAGCCAAGCAAGGGCGAAACCCGCATTTGCAGCCTGTTTCTGCGACGCGCCCGAGAGGATTCGAACCTCTGACCTTCGGTTCCGTAGACCGACGCTCTATCCAGCTGAGCTACGGGCGCAGAGCTCAAGCAGTCTACCCCCGGACTTGTGCTCGACCGCCGCGGCTGGCATGCTTGGGCGACCTACTGGGACCGTAGCGTTCTTCTGAGGGCGTGATGTGGACCGGAAAGAGAGCGACCTTGAAGGGCCTCCAGCTGCACCTCGACGGTCCCCCGCCAGACGGGGGCCGAAACCTTTCGGCAGAGGCCCCTCGGGGCCCGAGCCAAGCACTTCTCCCCGAGCCACCTCCCGGCGAGCGCCCGTTCTCGCGAAAGGACCTCGCTCCCTACTCACGGCCCAACCTCGCGCGGAGCCTGCTCGACCTCGCGACCTCGGTGGTCCCCTACCTGGCGCTGTCCTACGCCATGTACCTGTCTCTGCGCGTCTCCTACCTGCTCGTGCTGGTGCTCGCGATCCCGGCCGCCGGGTTCCTCGTGCGGACGTTCATCCTCTTCCACGACTGCTCGCACGGCTCGTTCCTGGCGTCCAAACGCGCGAACGCCTGGCTCGGCGTCTGTCTTGGCCTGTTCGTCTACTCGCCGTTCTTACGCTGGCGCCACGACCATGCGATCCACCACGCCACCTCGGGCGATCTGGACCGGCGCGGGGGCGGCGACGTGCGCACGCTGACCGTCGCCGAGTACCACGCGCTGCCCGGGCGCTCGCGCCTGCTCTATCGCCTCTTTCGAAACCCGCTCATCATGTTCGGCGTCGGGCCGATCGTCGCGCTGCTCGTGGGCCCACGCCTGGTCTCGCGCGATGCCCGCCCGCGCATGCGCCGCAGCGTGATCGGCACCAACCTGGCCCTCGCTCTGCTCGTGGCGGGCCTGTGCTGGCTGATGGGCTGGAGCGAGTTCCTGCTCGTGCAGGCGCCCACCGTGATGCTCGCCGGCTCAGCCGGGATCTGGCTGTTCTACGTACAGCACCAGTTCGAGGACGCCTACTGGGAGGACAGCGAGAGCTGGAGCTACGCCGACGCGGCCCTGCGCGGCAGCTCCTACCTGAAGCTGCCGAAGCTGCTGCAGTTCTTCTCCGGCAACATCGGCCTGCACCACGTGCACCACCTCAACTCGCGCATCCCCAACTACAACCTCCAGCGCGCCCACGACGAGAACGCGATCTTCCACGACGTGCCCACGCTCACCCTCGGCGACGGTCTGCGCGCGGTCCGGCTGAAGCTGTGGGACGAGGAACGCGGGCGACTGGTCACCTTCGCGCAGGCCGAGCCGCAACGGCTCAAAGCGGGCAGCGACGCATAGCTGCACGCCGGCGTGTATCGATGTGGGGGATGCAACTGCTCGTCCTCTACGACGCCGACTGCGGCTTCTGCGCGTGGGCACTCGCGCTGCTGCTGCGCCTGGATCGCGACCGGCGCGTGTGCCCCGTGGCGATCCAGAGTGAGCAGGGCCAGCGGAGCCTCGCCGGCATTCCAGACGAGCTGAGACTGGCCTCCTGGCACGCGCTGGATGCCCACGACGAGCTGAGGTCCGGCGGCGTCGCGATCACCCCACGCCGCAAGGCGCGCGCCAGGACGCTGATCGCCCGCCGCCGGCGAGCTTGCGAAGCCCGGCACGCCCAAGGCGAGATGTGCAAGGCGAATTTCGTGAGCTTGCCCGCGGAAGAGTATCGTCGGCGCGAACGTCTCTAGAGCGACCGTATCTCGAAGAAGTCCGCTCGCGATCAAAGAACAGGGAGGTTCCGATCACAATGCCAACGCTGCTCGATCTCACCACTCAGGGGGACGTCGGGACGATCTCTGACGAGTCCAAGCTGCCGTCCGTGACGTTGATGACCCCCCAGCAGCTCTATGAGCTGTGGGAGCGCCAGAACTGGCAGTCGCACGCGATCGACTTCACCCAGGACCAGCTTGACTGGGCCACGATGGGGGACCGCAGACGCCGCTACGTGTCGTGGAACCTCGCCCGTTTCTTCATCGGCGAGGAGCGCGTGACGACCCAGTTCTCAGGAATGGTGATGGCCTATGAGAGCCAGGGCGAAGAGGCGTTCCTGACGACCCAGCAGGTCGACGAGGCCCGTCACACGCAGCACTTCAACCGCTTCTACGAGCAGGTTCTTGGGATCGACGGGAGCTTTGAGGATCGCCTGGCCAAGGCCCGAGAGGACCTCAGCCCCGCGTTCATCGAGCTGTTCGACGAGGTGCTCGTCGACTGGGGCCAGCGGCTCGTCGAGAACCCCAGCGACATCGAGGCGAAGGTCGACTTCGTGATGCTCTACCACATGATCATCGAGGGCACGCTCGCGCTCACCGGCCAGTGGTTCTTGACCGACTACATGGAGCGCCACGAGATCCTCCCCGGCTGGGTCAAGGGATTCAAGCTGATCTCACAAGACGAGCATCGCCACGTCGCCTTCGGCACCTGGTTCTTGCGCGAGAAGGCCAAAGACCCGGCGCTCAAGAGCCGCATGATCGAGCGCCTGGCCGAGCTGCTCCCGCTGGCCAGCCAGGTGCTGCTGCCGCCGCCGCAGATGAGGAACGACCCCGCGATCCTCGAGGACCGCTCGATGAAGGAATCGAACACGTTCGCCTTCAAGGCGCTGAACCGGCGCATGAAGGTCGTCGGCATCGACCTCGCGAGGGCTGCAGCGCTGGCGGTCTGAGCCCTCCCCGCAAACCTGAAGCTTCGCGGGATCGCCGTCAACCCTCGGAAGCCTGCGGGCGCGACGCGCACACGATCACGGAAACCGACAGCAGCTGCGGATAACGGCGGCGGAGCCGCTCGCCCCAGACGCGTCCTTTAGTGAGCGGGATCACATCCGCCGCCGCATACAGCGGAGCATCCACCGTCAATCCCTCGCCGGCGAGGACGCGCGAGGTGACGTGCGGGAGCGCCGGGGAGAGGTGCGGCTCGTTGTCCGCTCGAAAGCTCGTGAGCCGCCCCCGCAGGCTCAGGTCGAGACGATGCCTCAGCGTCGAGAGGTTCGGCGTTGAGACCACTATCGCTCCCCCCGGAGCGACCAGCCGAGCGGCCTTGCGCAGTGCGCTCCAGGGCGCCTCGAGATGCTCGATCGTCTCAACCATCATCACCCGGTCGGCGAGCGGCAGCTCGAGCTCCTCGGCCGGGGTCTGGTGGAAGAGCACGTCATCGCGCAGGTCCTCCGCGAGCCACGCGATCGGGTCCACACCCGTGAGTGACTCGGGCTGCCATCTGTCTCTGACGCGGCGAAGCAGGTCCCCCGTCCCGCAGCCGATGTCGAGCCAGCGAAGACCCGGGCGGGGCTCAGAAGCCGAGAGCGTCGCGTCGATGATCGCCTCGAGCGAGGTTCCCCCCGATGCCTCTTGCCCCTCATATCCCATGCTCGCCACGCTACCGAAACGCTGGAGATCGCCCCCTCAAGGCACCGGCCCGGCCGCCGCGGCCCGCGCATGCTCGGCCAGCAGCTCGCCGGGCACTTCGCCGGCCACGTAGCGCCCGCCGCGCGACCAGGAGGTGGCCGCAGCAAGCAGGCACGCGATGATCGCGAAGGCGAACGCGGCGTGCAGCCCCGAGCGGAACGGACCGGAGATCAGCGCCGGGAAGAACGCGCGCCCTGTGACGGTCGCCGCGTTGGCGGGCGAGAGCAGGCTGAGCGCATGTGAGCCGAGCAGCTTCTGGATCGGGTTGTAGCCGAGAAAGGCAGCGAACAGGATCGAGACCGGGGGCTGGCCTCCGACCCGCCGCGCAACGCTCGCGCTCACACCATGCGCCCGCAGGCCGGCCGAGAGGGTGGCGGGCAACGTCGAGGCCAGGCCCGCGATCATCAGCGTGAAGAAGATCCCGATCGAGAGCACCTGGGCGGAGTTCTGGAACGTCTGGTTCATGCCGCCGCCCGCGCCACGATCGGCGGGAGGGAGGCTGTTCATGATCCCCGCCCGGTTCGGGGACGCGAACGACCCCATCGCCAGTCCGTTCAGCAGCAGGATCAGCGCGAACGCCGGGTAGCCGAAATCGATCGGCAGGAGCTCCAGCAGCAGGAAGCTGACGGCAGCCACGAACATCCCTCCGGTGGCAAACGGCCGTGCGCCGTAGCGGTCGGAGAGGTAGCCGGACGCCGGCCCGGCCAGCAGGAACCCGAGCGTGAGCGGGAGCATGTAGATGCCCGCCCACAGCGGCGTCTGGGTGAAGCTGTAGCCGTGCCGCGGCAGCCATATGCCTTGCAGCCAGATGATCAGCATGAACATCAACCCGCCACGCGCCACCGCCGAGAGGAAGCTGGACATCACGCCGAACGTGTACGCGCGGATACGAAACAGCGGCAGGCGGAACATCGGGGCCCGCACCCGCAGCTCGAGCACGGCGAACACAACCAGCAACGCCAGCCCGGCGCCCAGCTCGGCCAGCACGCGCGGGCTCGTCCAGCCGAGCGCATGGTGGCCGTAGGGCTGGATCCCGTAGGTGATGCCGACCATCACGAGGATCAGGCCGAGCGCGAACGTGATGTTGCCGCGCCAGTCGATCGGCGCCCTGTGCGGCACGCCGCGTTCCTGCAGCTTGAGGTATGACCAGACGGTCCCGAACAGGCCGACCGGCACCGACACCAGGAACACCAAACGCCAGTCGATCGGCCCGAGCAGCCCGCCGAGCAGCAGCCCGATGAACTGGCCGCTGATCCCCGCGATGTTGTTGATCCCGAGCGCAAGGCCACGCTGGTGGGACGGAAACGCGTCTGTCAGGATCGCGGCGGAGTTGGCCAGCAGGAACGCTGCGCCGATCCCCTGCACGACCCGAAACGCGATCAGGTAGCTGGCCCCCGAGCGCCCGGTGAGCCAGTCGACCGTCAAGAACAGCGACGCGGTCGTGTAGATGACGAAGCCGAGGTTGTACATGCGCACCCGCCCGAACAGGTCGCCCAGCCGGCCCAGGCTGACGACCAGGACGCTCGTCACCACCAGGAAGCCGAGGATCATCCACAGCAGGTAGAAGCTGTTGCCCGGCGCCAGCGGGTCCAGATGGATACCGCGGAAGATGTCCGGCATCGCGATCAGCGTGATCGAAGCGTCGATCGTCGCCAGCAGCACGCCCAGCGTCGTGTTCGACAGGGCGACCCACTTGTATCCGTCAGACTCGCCTGCGAGGGGGGCCTGTACACGATGCACGTCCGGGACGCTATCCCTTGTGCTCGCCTCACCGGTGTGGGAGAGGATGCCTCAAGTGATCCGCCAGGCGATGGGCTCAGACCACGTTAGACGTACACCTGCAGCGCTGTGCACTTCGCGAGCTGGTCAATGTCAGCGTCGGCATGAAGAAGCGGCGCGCCCGTCCGCACGCAGGGAGCCGCGATCAGGCAGTCGAGCGTCTTGGGTACCGTCACTCCGGCACTGCGCGCCGTACGGTAGAGCTCCGCCGCCAATACGAAGTCATCAAGTCCATCCAGGCGCAGGATCGGAAACACCCTCAGATGGAGCTCGAAGAGCCGCGCCTCTCGATCGGAGCGAAGCCCCTCCAGGATCTCGGTGACCACGATGTCCGTGAGAGCGATCGGCTCCCCCGCCTGCCGCGCCATCAGGTGGAGGTCTCCCGGCTGCTCCGCATCTCCGCGAGCCCGTCGGCGATCGTCTTGACCGGCCTGTAGTCGAGATGCTCACGCGCCTTGTCGATCTTGATCGTGCACTGTTGAGCGGAGATCCAGTAGGCGAGGAGGGTCAGCGGCGGCCGGCCGGGGAGCTGCAGGAGGCTCCAGGCCGTCTCGCCGCCCCGAGCCAGCATTGCTGCGAGCGGGACCGGGATGCTGCGCGACGGCGCCTGCACCCCCTGCGTCGCCAGCAGTTCGCTCACGAAGTCACGGAAATCGACGGGGTCCCCGTCGGTGATGAAGTAGGCGTTGCCGGGGCGCCCACGCGTGGCCCCAAGAACCAGTCCCTCGAGCACGTTCTCGATGTGCGTCGTCGAGGTGGGGTGGTGCCCCCCGCCGATCCAGGCGAAGCGGCCGCTGCGCGCCAGCTCGACCATTCGGGGTAGGAGGGTCGTGTCGCCGAGACCCCAGACGAAGCGGGGGCGCACGACGACGGTCTCGAAACCGTCGCGATTCGCAGCCAGAACGAGCTGCTCTGCGCGGGCCTTGCTCGCGCTGTAGAGGGCACGCGAATCGGGCCGCAGCGGTGCCGTCTCGTCAACATCGACGAGCGGCTTTCCCGCGAACAGCGCGGCCTCTGTTCCGATGTGTAGGAACCGACGGATGCCAGCCTCGCTGCACGCCTCTAAAGCGTTGCTCGTGCCCTGGACGTTGCCCTTCTGAAAGTCATCGGGCTTTCCCCAATCCGCGGCATTCGCCGCGGCGTGGAAAGCGATCTCGCAGCCTCCGGCGCCGCTGCGCATCGCCTCGACGTCGCCCAAATCGCCCATCACGGGCTCGGCACCGAGCTCGCGACAGCGCGCGGCCGCCGCGGGAGAGCGTGCGAGCGCATGCACCGAGTTACCTTCCGCGAGGAGTCGCCCGATGAGGCGGCCCCCGATGAACCCCGAACCGCCCGTAATGAAGATCCTCGTCATGACCGGCCCAGCTCCTCGGGTTGCTGTTTGAACGGTGGGGCCCTTTCTCGGCCGACTCGTAATGCCCCGACCACGCAGGCATCTTCGCTTCCCACATCACACAGCTACGGAGAGGGAGGGATTCGAACCCTCGAACGAAGTTTCCCCCGTTACGCGATTTCCAGTCGCGCCCGTTCAGCCGCTCCGGCACCTCTCCAGGCGCTCGACCGTCCGGTCTGATTGATCAGAGCCGGACGCCCCCCGAAGGCTACGACACCGATCGATCTCCCGTTGCTAGGCTCCCGGCATGCTCCTCGCCGCGAGCGCCGCATTCAGCAAGGACGTCGGCCTGATCGCCACCTTCGGCGGGATCGGGGTGATCGTCAACGTGATCCTCATCATCATCGCCATCCAGGTACGCGGCGAGCGCCGCCAGAACCAGGAATACCTGAGCTCGCGCCGTCGGCCCGGCCCCTGATTCGCGCCCTCGGCGCTCGCAGGCGCACGCAGGCGCGCGGCGGCCCTCGCCGGCGAGCAGGCGAGCCGCCGCCCGTAGATAATCAGCGCATGCTCCTCGAGAGCTCGAGAACAGCATGATCGCCGCGAGCATGACGCGCGCGACACCCCCTGCCACGCTGTATGTGATCCCCGGCTCACACGCCTGCCGCTCGGCGATGCTGATGCTCGAGCGCAAGCAGATCCCCTACCGGCGGGTCGACCTGCACACGGGCCTGCATCCGCTCAGCGTCCGCCTGCGCGGCTTCCCCGGGCATCCGCAGCCGATCCGCAGCCTCGACGGTCACACCCACACCGCGCTTGCGGCCCTCGACCGGATGGGGACGGTTCCCGCTCTGCACTTGGGCTCCGAGCGCATTCAGACCAACCACGAGATCGCCCGCTTCCTCGATCGCATCCAGCCGCAGCCCGCCCTCTTCCCGGCCGATCAACGCGCGCGAGCAGCGGTAGAAGAGGCCGAGCGCTGGGGCGATGAGGTCCTCCAGATGGCCGCTCGCCGGATCGCGCTGGCAGCCGCCCTGCGCGGCTGCTCGGCGCTGCGCAGCCGCGGCAACGAAGGCAGGCTCGGCCCCCTGTTGGCCACGAACGAGCCGATGCGCGTGCTCGCGAGCCAGGTATCCGCACGACTGGCCTTCCGCGCAAACCCCCGATCCGAGCCGGCCCTGCTCGCGGAGCTGGGAGCCATGCTCGACCGGATCGACGCCTGGATCGAGGAAGGCCTGCTCAACGCCGAGACGCTCAACGCGGCCGACTTCATGATCGCCCCCAGCCTCGCCCTGATCGCCTACCGCGAGGATCTCCGCGCCGAGGTCGAGTGCCGTCCCGCCGGCGCCCTGATGGAGCGGGTGCTGCCGGAGCCCGAGCCGGGGCGGGGTTGAAACCGAGCCTCTGATGGGCGACATCGAGGAGCTGCTCGCCGGCCAGAGCCGCCGTTCTCCCACGTCCCCGAGGAGCGCTTCACTTCCTTCTAGGAGAAAGTCAGCCGCATCCTTGGGCCCGAGGGCAGGGTGTTCCTCCTCGACAGCGCCCGCAGCGCCCGCGCATCCGCCGGCTGGCGCGCCGAGCTCGACAGCACGCCCGAGTTCTTCATCTACGGGCAGGCCACACCCGCCGCCTGGCGCCGCTCGCGCCCGCGGACCGGGCCGCGGAAACTATTGTCCAATGCCGCGCGAGCAGTGCCATAAGATGCGCCTCCCATGAGGCTCGGCCTGCTCTCGACGGCGCGGATCAACGAGCAGCTCGTCGTGGGGGCGCGCCAGGCGTACGGCGTCGAGGTCGTCGCGATCGGCTCGCGCGACCGCGCGCGCGCCGAGGCTCAGGCGCAGGCGCTCGGCGTTCCACGTGCGCACGACTCCTACGAGGCGCTGCTCGCGGATCCGGACGTCGAGGCGGTCTACGTCGCGCTGCCGAACTCGCTCCACGTCGAGTGGTCGCTGCGCGCGCTCGAAGCCGGCCGGCACGTGCTCTGCGAGAAGCCGCTGTCGCGTCGCCCTGAGGACGTTGGGCGCGCGTTCGACGCCGCGGAACGCGGCGGCGTCGTACTCGCCGAGGCGTTCATGTGGCGCCACCACCCGCAGGCGCGCCGGCTCGTCGAGCTGCTCGAGGAGATCGGCGAGCTGCGCCTGATACGCGCGTCGTTCTCCTTCCTGCTCGAGCGTGCCGGCGACGTGCGCCTGCGGGCGGCGCTCGACGGCGGCGCACTGATGGACGTCGGCTGCTACTGCGTCAGCGCCGCGCGGCTGCTCGCCGGCGAGCCGCTCGCGGTCAGCGCCCAGCAGGTGCGGGGCGGCGACGGCGTCGACGTGCGCCTGACAGGGTTGCTGCGCTTCGCGGGTGACGTGCTCGCGACGATCGACTGCGGCCTCGATCTGGCAGCACGCGACGAGCTCGAGGTGACGGGCACCCGCGGCGTCCTCTGGCTCGACGATCCATGGCATGCCCGGAGCCCCGCGATCGAGCTCCGCCGCGCCGACGGCTCGGTCGAGCGCATCGGAGTCGAGCCGCTCAACCCGTACGCGTGCGAGCTCGAGGATTTCGCGGCGGCCGTCGCCGGCGAACGCGCGCCGCGCTACGGACGCGAGGACGCGCTCGCGCAGGCGCGCGCGATCGCCGCGCTCTACGCGAGCGCGGAAGCCAACAAACCGAGGGAGGTAGAACGATGAAGACGAGTCTCGGCATCTGGGCATTCGGCCCGATGATCACGCGCTTCGTTCCGGGCGGCTATCAGCCGGGGCACGCCTATAACGCAGAGCCGGTCGCGGAGAAGGTGCACCGCGCGGTCGAGGGCCTCGGCGATCTGATCGACGGCTACGAGTTCCATTACCCGCAGGAGCTCTCGCATGAGAACATCAGCGACGTGCAGGCGGCGCTCGGCGACCACGACGTCTACTGCGTAGCCGGCGGTCTGCACCTCGACCCGCGCTTCGGGCGCGGCGGCCTCGTCAACCCCGACGAGCACGTCCGCGCCGAGGCGCGGCGGATCGTGTGCGAGGGCGCGGAGTTCGCCGGGTCGCTCGGCGCGAACATGCTCATCTGGCCCGGGATCGAGGGCTACAACTACCCGTTTCAGACGCCCTACGTGGACTCGTGGCACTGGCTGATCGAGGGCATCGGCGAGGCCGCCGAGATCTGCAAGCGCCACGGCGTCAAGCTGTTCCTCGAGCACAAGAACTCCGAGCCGGCGATGAAGATCCTGATGCGCAACATGGGGATGACGCTGTTCGTCGCCGGCAAGCTGCGCGCCGAGGGGCTCGACAACGTCCAGATCAACATGGACTGGCAGCACCTGTTGATGAACGGCGAGCACCTGCCGGAGTACGTCGCGCTGCTCCACTCCGAGGGGCTGCTCGGCCACCAGCACGGGAACTCCGGCTGGGGCACGTTCGACGACGACAACATGCTCGGCGCGACCGCGTTCATGGAGACGCTCGAGCTGGCGCTCGAGCTGCGCCGCTGCGGCTACGGCGCTAACGGCGAACGCCTCGGTCTCGACCTCTACCCCTACACCGAGGATCAGATCGGCGCGGTCAAGCGCTCGGTGATCCAGTGGAACTTCATCGACTCGGTCGCGGCGCGGATCGACGATACGGCGCTTCGAGAGGCACAGGCTCGCAAGGACGCTGTGTCCGCGTACGAGCTCGTTTACGCCGCTTTGGGCGCGTGAGTGGCGGCGGCCAAACTCGGTCCTCGCTCGGCTGCGCCTCGCTGCGGCTGCGAGTGCGCCCGCCGCGACACTCCACGCACCAGACGTGAGCGTATTCGGGCTGGATGTCGGGACCAGCGGCGTCAAGGGGCTCGCCCTTGATGTGGAGGGCGGTGTGGTTGCGGCTGCGGAGGCCGGGTATCCGCTCTCGACGCCTCGGCCTGGGTGGGCGGAGCAGGATCCGGAGGATTGGTGGCGTGCGGCGGCGGTGGTGCTGGCGCGGTTGCGGGCGGCAGCCGGCCCTCCCGAGGGCATCGGGCTCTCGGGGCAGATGCATGGTCTGGTGGCGCTCGACTCCGATGACCGCGTGCTGCGGCCGGCGATCCTCTGGAACGACCAGCGCACCGGCGCGGAGTGCAGCGAGATCGAGGCGACGCTCGGGCTCGAGCGGCTGATCGCGCTGACGGGCAACCGCGCGCTGCCCGGATTCACGGCGCCGAAGCTGCTCTGGCTGCGGCGCAACGAGCCGGATGTGTTCGCGCGCATCGCGCGGATCGCGCTGCCGAAGGACTACGTCCGGCTGCGCCTTTGCGGCGAGCACGCGACCGACGTCGCCGACGCCTCCGGGACGCTGCTGCTGGACGTCGCCAAGCGGCGCTGGAGCGACGAGGTTCTCGACGCGCTCGCGCTCGACCCCGCGTGGCTGCCGCGCGTGCTCGAGAGCCAACAGGTGAGCGGCGCGACCGCCGACGGCGTGCCGGTCGCCGCGGGCGCCGGCGACCAGGCCGCCGGCGCGCTCGGCGTCGGCGTCGATCGCCCGGGACCGGTGTCGGTCGTGCTCGGGACCTCCGGCGTCGTGTTCGCCGCGCTCGAGCGCTTCGCCGCCGACCCGCAGGCGCGCGTGCACGTCTTCTGCCACGCGGTTCCAGGCGCCTGGCACGCGATGGGCGTCATGCTCTCGGCGGCGGGCTCGCTGCACTGGTTGCAGGCGATCCTCGGCGCCGACTACGACGTGCTCACCGGCGAGGCGAGCACCTGGCGCCCGACGACCGAGGGGCTCCTGTTCCTGCCCTATCTCGCCGGCGAGCGCACGCCGCACGCCGACCCGGACGCGCGCGGCGCCTACGCGGGCCTCAGCCTGCGCCACGACCGCGGCGCGCTCGTGCGCGCGCTGCTCGAGGGCGTCGCCTTCGGCCTGCGCGACTCGCTCGATCTGATCTGCGAGCTCGGCGGGCGGCCGGCACTCGGGCGCGTGTCGGGCGGCGGCGCGCGCAGCGACGAGTGGCTGCGAATCGTCGCCTCGGTGCTCGAGCTGCCGCTCGAGCGCGTCGCAGTCGAGGACGCGGCCGCGTTCGGCGCCGCGCTGCTCGGCGGCGTCGCCGGCGGCGTCTGGCCGGACGTCCCGGCCGCGGTCGCGGCGACGGTGCGCCCGCGCGAGCTGATCGAGCCGGTGCCCGAGTGGATCGCGCCCTACCGCGCCGCGCACGAGCGCTTCCGTGCGCTCTACCCGGCGCTGCGCGCATGCCGCTGACGCCGCGCGCCGACGCCGCGATCTTCGACTTCGACGGCGTGATCATCGACTCGCTGCCCGCGGTCGAGACGGCCGTCAACGGTGCGCTCCTCGCGCACGGCTTCGCGCCGCGCAGCGCCGCCGAGCTTGAGCGCTTCATCGGCCCGCCGGTGTTGAGTGCGTTTGCCGAGCTGACCGGTGCCAGCGAGGACTCGGAGACCGTCGCGGCGTGTGTCGCCAGCTACCACGAGCTCTACGCGCGCGTGTATCTGGACCAGACGCAACTCGTCGACGGGATCGCCGAGGTGCTGCGCAGCCTGACCCTGCCGCTCGCGCTCGCGACCTCGAAGGCGCGCGAGTTCGTCGGGCCGCTGCTCGAGCACTTCGGGATCGAGTTCGCGGTCGTCAGCGCGCCCGTGCTCTCCGAGCCGAAGGCGGAAACCGTCGCGCGCGCGCAGCAGGCGCTTGGCGTGCGCGACGCCGTCGTCGTCGGCGACCGCCACTACGACGTCGAGGCCGCGCGCGCCTGCGGCCTGCGCGCGATCGGCGTCACCTGGGGCGTCGGCGACCGCGACGAGCTGCGCGGCGCCGACATCATCGTCGAGCGGCCCGCGGAGCTCTACGCGCTGCTCGCGTAGAGCCCCTTTGTCGACCAGCTGCGTTCCGACCTGCGACCATGCGATCCGATGGAGCAGCGCCGCATCGAACGACTCGAGCGCAGCGTCAGCGTTGTCGGTCTCGGCACCTGGCAGCTCGGCGCCGATTGGGGCACGGTCACGCCGCAGGCGGCGCACGCCGTGCTCGACGCGGCCGTCGAGGCCGGGGTCAGCTTCTTCGATACGGCCGACGTCTACGGCGACGGCCGCAGCGAGCAGTTCTGCGGTGAGCTGCATGCGCGTCACCCGGACATCCTCGTCGCGACGAAGATGGGCCGGCGCGTCGAGCAGCTGCCGGAGAACTACAACCGCGAGGCGTTCCGCGCCTGGAACGCGCGCTCGCGCGCGAACCTCGAGGTCGAGCGGATCGACCTCGTGCAGCTCCACTGTCCGCCTGATGAGGTCTACGAGGACGACGCCACCTTCGAAGCGCTCGACGAGCTCGTCGAGGACGGCCACATCCGCGCCTACGGCGTCTCGGTCGAGACCTGCGCCCAGGCGCTGCGCGCGATCGCGCGGCCGCGCGTGGCGAGCGTGCAGATCATCCTCAACTGCTTTCGGCTCAAGCCGCTCGAGCAGGTGCTGCCCGCGGCGCGCGAAGCCGGCGTCGCGATCATCGCGCGCGTGCCGCTCGCGTCCGGTCTGCTCGCGGGACGCTACGACGAGCAGACGACCTTCCCGCCTGAGGACCATCGCAGCTACAACCGCCACGGCGAGGTGTTCGACGTCGGCGAGACATTCGCCGGCGTGCCATTCCAGACGGGGCTGGCCGCGGCGCGTGAGCTGGAGCAGCTGCTCGACCGCGGGACGACGCTAGCCCAGTTCGCGCTGCGCTGGGTGATCGACCAGCCCGGGGTCAGCACCGTGATCCCCGGCGCGCGCAACGTCGAACAGGTGCGCCAGAACGTCGCCGCCGCCGCGCTGGCGCCGCTGCGCCCCGACCAGCTCGAGGGCGTCGCGGCGGTCTATGACCGGCTGATCCGCGAGCACGTCCACGGGCGCTGGTAGCGGCTACAGCGCAGAGTCGAGCGCCTCCTCGAGCACACCCTGGCCCTCGAGGAAGTCGACCACCGTGTAGCGCGAGCGCAGCCGAGCCCCGTAGCGCAGTCCGGCGCGCAGCATCGCCGCGTCGATCCCGAGGTAGCCCGGCTCCCGATCCGGGATGCCGGCGCGCCGCAGCGCATCCGCGACCGCGTCGAACGTCTCAAGCGACGGCTCCAGGCGCGCGCGCAGCGCGGCCCAGCGCGCCTCGTCCTCGGGCCACGAAGCGGGCACCGCGGCGATAAAGCGCTGCTTCTCGGCGACCGCGGCGAGGACCTCAGGCGGCGGCTCGCCGAGCCA
The DNA here is from genome assembly GCA_049512215.1 of Solirubrobacteraceae bacterium. GTDB lineage: Bacteria > Actinomycetota > Thermoleophilia > Solirubrobacterales > Solirubrobacteraceae > Palsa-744. The sequence goes on along the minus strand of JBEKXJ010000006.1, from coordinate 47,208 downwards.
CGCGCGCGCAGCGGCGTCGAGCGGCTCGGCGAGGAGCTCCGGCCGCCGCGCCAGCGCCACGCCGCCGCCGAACGCGAACCGCTGCAGGCGCATCGCGAACCCCGTCGCGTAGCCGACCTGGAGCCCGTGGAGCGTCCGCGGCCGCGCGCCGCGACCGGCGAGCAGGTCCCAGAAGTGCGATGCCTGGTGCTCGCAGCCGCTCGCCGGGCGCGAGCTGCCGACCGCGGCCATCGCGAGCCCCGACTCGATCAGCGCGCGCAGCAGCCCCGCGATGGCGTCGAGGTCGCCGGCGAGCAGCGCAGCGACGTCGAGCACGGGCAGCGGCTCGAGCGCGTGCCAGTCCTCACCGTAGAGCAGGTGCGCCGCGAGCCAGTCGACCCGCGCGGTGCTCTTCGCGAGCAGGTCACCGATGCCGGCCCGCGTCAGCTCGATCGGCGCCGCCGCGGCGATCCGCGGGTCGGCGAAGATCGCTGCCGGCGCCCGCGCCGGCAGCGTCAGCTTGACGCCGTTGCGCTCGAGCGCCGCGACGCTCGACGCGTAGCCGTCCATCGACGCCGCCGTCGGGACGCTCACGAAGTCGCAGCCGGCGCTGTGCGCGGCGTAGCGGACGATGTCGGTCAGCGTCCCCGAGCCGACGGCGACGAGCCCGGCGCGCAGCTGCGCGCGCACCTGCGCCGCGGCGTCCTCGGTCGCGTGCAGGTCCGCCGGGAGGCGCAGCACATCGGCGCCGAGCTCGCGCGCCACGCGCGCCCCGGCCACCGCCTCGGTGTTGACGTCCATCACCACCAACGCCGGCCGCGGCACGTAGGCCGCGAGCCGCTCAAGCGCACCCTGCTCGACGAAGATCACTGCCCGTAGTACGCGTGCGGCCCGTGCTTGCGCTCGAAGTGCTTGCGGCGGATCGCGTCGGCGAGCGGTGGCCCGTCGGGGGCGAGCAGCGTCGTCAGGAGCGCCAGGCGCGCGACCTGCTCGAGCGTGACCGCAGCCTCGACCGCGGCGGCCGGCGAGGCGCCCCAGGCAAAGGGGCCGTGGCCGCGCACCAGCGCGCAGCTGTCGTGCTCGCTAATCGCCTCGACGAGCGCGCGGCCGGTCGCCCCCTCGTAGTCCTCCTCGACCTCTGACTCGGTCAACGGGCGCGTCAGCGGGATCGGCCGGGCGCTGAGGTCGGCGTGCGTCGTCCCCAGCAGCGGAATCTCGCGCGCGGCCTGCGCCCAGGCCGTCGTCCACGGCGAATGCGTGTGCACGATGCCGCTGATCCACTCATACGCGCGGTAGAGCTCGAGGTGCGTCGGCGTGTCGGTCGACGGCCGCCGCTCACCCTCGACGACGTTCCCCTCGAGGTCCACGAGCACGATGTCCGCGAGCATCATCGACTCGTACCGCACGCCGCTCGGCTTGATCGCGACGAGCCCACGCTCGCGGTCGATGCCGCTGACGTTGCCCCACGTGAGCGTCACGAGCCCGTGCGCCGGCAGCGCGAGGTTCGCCGCGAGCACGGCCTCGCGCATCAGAGCTCCTCGAGCTCGAGGTCGAGCAGCTCTGCGAGCCGCCGCCAGCGCCCGGCGTGCGTACCGAGATTCGTGACGAAGTGGTGCGGCCCACCGAGGCGCAGCCAGTCGTCCATGAAGTCCTTTATGCCGGCCTTCGGCCGGAAATGGAAATAGGGCATCTCGACGTTCGGCAGTTCGGGAGTGTCGAGGACCTCTCCGTGCCCGACGAGCAGGCGGTACTCCTCGCCCTCGAGCGGCACGAGCGCGGCGGTCGTCGCGGGTCCCGGTTGCGCCGAGAACACGGTCGTCGGCGGGTTGCCGAGGCCGCCGATGCCGAGCTCGCGGTCGATCAGCCGCACCGGGCGGTCGCGCCGCGCGACCTTCCAGTTGCCCTCGCCCATGTGGCTGACGAAGACCGAGTCGAGCTCCCAGTCCATCGCGTAGAGCTCGCTGAACTGGGCGTCGCCGATCAGCGTTTGACTCGCGCACATCAGTGCTGCGGTGTTCATGTCGCCCTCGGCGGCGTAGCCGTAGCCGTCGGCCATCAGGTTCGAGGCGGCGAGCAGCGGCAGCTGCTCGAAGCGCCCATCGCCGCCGATGGAGTCGAAGTGCGCCGAGTATGCGCGATAGCCCTTCTGCTCCAACACCTCGCGCAACGCCAGCTCGAAGCGCGCGGCATAGACGTGGGACTCGCGCGGGAGGTCTCGACTGACCGCGAAACGCTCCGCGTGCTGCGCGATCAATGCATCGATCCGCTGCTCGTCGATCGCCTGCATCTGCGCGTGGAGCGCGCCGAGGTCCTCGTTGACGACGAGCGGACCGAGGCGCCTCAGCAGCGCCGGCGGGTCGTAGAGGATGTCGCCCATGCCGTTCATCGGGTAGCCGAACTGCGCGATCTGCGTCGTGCGCAGCGCCGTGACCGCCTGCGCCGCGCGCGCCCAGTCGCCGAACTCCTCGGCGAACTCATCCGAGTCCCACTCGCCCGTTATCACCGAGAACGGGATTCCCGAGCGCACGAGCGTGTTCGCCTGGTCCTGGGCGCCGTGGATCCCCTGGTTGTAGGTGAGGTCGGCCATGTCCCAGGCGGCGGTCACCGCACGCTCCGGCTGGATGTTCGCGAGCATCAGCGGTAGCGGCGTCTCGAGCAGCGCGCGCACGGTGCGCATCGCCGGGCCGTAGGTGAGCATCACGATCGCGATTCCGTCGAGCCCGCGCGCGCCGTACTCGCGCACGATCTCTTCGACGTCGTCGCGGTTGCGCGCCGGGCGGATGAAGTCGACCTCGGCGACGTCCGCGAGTCGCGCCGCGACGGCGCTGGCGTACCCGGCCTGATGCTCGGTGATCCCCGGGAGCATCGCGTCGTAGAGCTCCTGCATGATCCCGAGCAGTCCGATCCGGGGTTTCACGATGCTCTCCTTTCGGTGTAGATGCGCTTCAAGGCGTGGAGCAGCTCGACGTCCGAGCGCCCGAGCCGCTCATACAGGCTGCGGTAGACCGCGTAGACCCGATCGTAGATCGCGTGCGCGTCCGCGTCCGGCGCGTAGCTGCGCGCGATTCCCGGTCGGGTCGCGGCGATCGCGCTGCCGATGTCGGGAAAGCTGCCGGCGGCGACGGCGCCGAACAGCGCCGCGCCGCGCGCGGGGATCTGCGTCGAGTCGGGGACGCTGACGCGCAAGCCGCTGGTGTCGGCGAGCAGCTGCATCGTCAGCGGGCTCTTCTCGGCGATCCCGCCGCAGGCGACGATCTCGTTCAGCTTCAGGCCGTGCTCCTCGAAGTTCTCGATGATCCGCCGGTTGCCGAACGCGATCGACTCGAGCAGCGCGCGGTAGATCTGCTCGCGCGTCGTCTGCAGCGTCAGCCCGAAGAGCGCCCCGCTGAGGTCGGCGTCGGCGAGGATCGTGCGGTTGCCGTTCCACCAGTCGAGCGCCACGAGTCCGCTCGCCCCGGGGCCGATCGCGGCCGCCGCGTGCTCGAGCGCCGCGTGCTCGGCGCCGGGCGGCGCGAGCGTCTCGACGAACCACGCGAGCATGTCGCCGACCGCGGCCTGCCCGGCCTCGTAGCCGTAGAGGCCGGGGAGGATGCCGTCGCGCACGACGCCCGTGATCCCCGGCAGCCGCACCTCGAGCGGGTCGATCACGAGGTCGCAGATCGAGGTTCCCACGACCATCACGAAGGTCCCCGGCGACTCGACCCCGGCGCCGGGGACCGAGACGAACGAGTCGACGTTGCCGACCGCAACCGCGACCGACTCAGGCAGGCCGAAGCGCGCCGCGAGCGCCGGCCGCAGCGTGCCGGCGCGCGTACCGAGCGGCGCAAACTCGGTCCCGAGCTTTGCCGCGGGCCGGTCGAACCCAGGGTAGGCGGCCTCGAAGTAATCGGCGGACGGAAGCCCTTCGTCCTGCGACCACATCGCCTTGTAGCCGGCGGTGCAGCTCTGGCGGCGCTCGTTGCCCGTCAGGAACCAGACGATCCAGTCGGTCGCCTCGATGAAGCCGTAGCAGGCGTCGTAGACCTCGCGATCTTCAAGCCACAGCTCGATCAGCTTCGGGAAGTACCACTCCGAGGAGATCCGCCCTCCGTAGCGCTCGAGAAACGCCTCGCCGCGCGCCGCCGCGACTTCGTTGAGGCGATCCGCGATCGGCTGCGCCGCATGGTGCTTCCAGAGCTTCGGCCACGCGTGGCGCCGCGAGCGCCAGCTCTCTTGCATGAACAGCGGCAGCCCGTCCGCGGTCACCGGCAGCACGGTGCACGAGGTGAAGTCGACGCCGAGCCCGACCACGGCGTCGCGCGCCGGCGGCACCTGCTCGAGCACCGCCGGGATTGCGCTGTCGAGCACCGCGAGCCAGTCCTCAGAGTGCTGCAGCGCCCAGTCGGGCGGCAGCTGCTCGCCACTCTGCGGTAGCTCGCGGTCGATCACGCCGTGCGCGTAGGCGACCTCGCTGACCGCGACCTCCGCGCGGCTGCGCAGGTCGAGCAGCAGCGCCCGGCCGGACTCCGTACCGAAGTCGACGCCGAGCGCGTATGCGCTCTCCGTCACTGCGATGCCGTAGCCGCGGCGGCCCGCGCCGCGGTGTCCGCCGCGATCGCGGTTTGGCGCGCGCGGCGGTACTCCTCGACGACGATCTCGTTCAGCTCCCCGACGGACGTCTCCGCCACCGGCTTGTCCAGCGCGATCACGCCGTCCTGGAGTAGGTTCACGCGGTCGCACGTCGCGAACACGTGGGCGTAGTTGTGCAGGATGATCATCATCGAGACCTCGCCCTCCTCCTTGAGACGGTCGATGAGCTCGAGAATCATCCCGCCCTCCTTCGCGCCCATCGCCGCGAGCGGCTCGTCGAGCAGCAGGATGTTGGCCTCGCCCGAAACGGTGCGCGCGACCGCGATCGCCTGGCGCTGGCCGCCGGAGAGGCGCGCGACCGGCACGTCGAGCCGCGGGATGTTGATCCCGATCTCGTCGAGCGCCTTGCGCGCCTCGCGGCGCATCAGCGCGTTGTTCAGGAGCGGGACCGGCAGGTGCACGCGCTCGCGGCGCAGGAACATGTTGTGGTAGACCGACAGCTCGTCGACCAGCGCGAGGTCCTGGTAGACGGTGTCGATCCCGAGCGAACGCGCGTGGTCGACGCTCTTCGGCTCGTACGGCTCGCCGTGCAGGAACATCCGCCCGCCGTCCTGCTTCTGGAAGCCGCAGATGATCTTGATCAGCGTCGACTTGCCGGAGCCGTTGTCGCCGAGCAGGCCGAGGATCTCGCCCTTGCGCAGGTGCAGGTTGACGTCGCGCAGCGCCGTCGTCGCGCCGAAGCTCTTGGAGATGTGCTCGACACGCAGCACGTCGTCGGGCGCCGATGCCGGTGCGACGATCTTCTCGGCGAGGAGCGGGGGCTCAGGCAAGGCCGGACCCCGCGCGCACGCGCTGGACGTAGACATTGATCGACATCGCGAGCACGATCGCGAGGCCGAGGTACAGGTCGAGGTAGTCGGCGCTGACGCCCTTGATGATCAGGCCGTCGTGGAGCACGCCGAGGAACAGCGCGCCGATCAGGGCGCCGACGACCGTTCCCGACCCGCCCAGCAGCAGCGTGCCGCCGATCACGGCCGAGGCGATCCCCTGGAAGAGGATTTCGTTCGAGCCCGACGGGTCCGGCGTCGCGGTCACGGTGCGCACGGCCTCGAGGATCCCGACGAGGCCGGCGCAGCTCGCGCAGAGGACGAAGTTGCGGATCAGCACCAGGCGCACGCGGATCCCGGCCTCGGCCGCACCGAGGCGGTTGCCGCCGACCGCGACCGTATAGACCCCCCAGCGCGTGAACGTCAGGACGCATTGCAGGATCACGACGATCGCGACCGCCCAGATCAGCTCCGAGTAGGTGCCGCCGCCGAACACCTGCGCGAACGCATTCACGTGGATTGCCGAGGTGCCCGGCGTCGACACGGGTGCCGTGTGCGAGATGACCAGCGTCACCCCGTCGAGCGTGAACAGCATCCCGAGCGTCGCCACGAACGACGAGATGCCGACCACGGAGACGAACAGGCCGTTGACGAAGCCGACCAGACCGCTGCCGAGCAGTGACACGATCACCGCCGGGACGAGTGGCACGCCGGCGGTGGCGAGCTTGTAGAAGAGGAACGGCGTCAGCAGGTAGACGGCGCCGATCGACAGATCGATCTCGCCGTTGATCATCACGAACACCTCGCCCGCGGCGAGGATCGCTAGCGGCGCGAAGTACGGCAGCAGCGTCTTGAGGTTCCCCCCCGTCGCAAAGCCGCTGGCGTTCACCGAGAAGTACACGATCGTGATGATCGCGACGACGATGATCGAGCCCTCGCGCAGCGTCAGGAAGCTGCGAACGAGCTTCAGCACGCCCCCACCGAGGGCCCGGCTCGTGCTGGCCGGACCCCCGGATGGAGCCTGTGCCGGAGCTTCGCTGCCGGACGAGACCGCCACGAGAGTGGAGGCTAGGAGACTCCGGCAGCCGTCTTGCTGCCCTCAAAGCGGCTTTTGGTGGTGTTGTACGGCCCGACGGTTTCCTTTGTGAGGAACTTCAGACCGGTATCGACGTCGGCGATGCCGGAGAGGTGCTTCGACACCTGGTAGAGGTACATCTCGAGGACCGGCATGAAGCCCTGCAGGTAGGGCTGCTGGTCGATCGTGAACTCGATCTCACCCTTGGCGAGCAGCTGCTCGGTGATTTCCAGCAGGTCAAAGCCGCCGCCCTTGACGGTTCCGCCGGCGCTGTGCTTCTCGATCGTCTGCGCGACGCTCTGCGTGGAGCCGGCGTCGACCGCGAACATGCCCTTCGTCTTGGGGTGACCCACGAAGTACGATTCGATCACCGTGAGCTCCGCGGGAACCGCGGCGCCGGTGGCGACCACGTGCGTTTCGATCGCCGGGTGGGATTTGAGTATCTTGAGCGCGCCGTTGATTCGCGGCTGGATGTTGAGCGCGCCGGGGGTCGCGATGAACAGCGCGACTTCGCCCGAGGGCACGAGGCCCGCGATGTGTTCGCCCATCTGTTCGCCTGCGACTTCGAGGTCCTGGCCGATGTATGCCAGACGCGGGTTGCCCTTCGCGTCGGCGTTGTAGCCGAGGACCGGGATCCCGGCTGACAGCGCCGCCGCCACCGGCGAGTTGAACGCCGTCGGGTCGATCAGCGAGACGGCGATGCCGTCGACGCCGGCGCTGACGGCGCTGTTGACGGCGTTGACCATCTGGCTGACGTTGCTGGTTTCCGAGCCCGTCCACGCGTAGGAGCAGCCGAGCAGTTTGCATGCGTCTTGGATGCCGTACTGCGTGGGGACGAAGAACGGGTTCGTCGTCACGTGGTTGACGAAGGTAAATTTGTAGCTCGTGCTCGAGTCGAAGATGCTCTTCGCGCCACTGCTGGAAGACGCGCTCGCACCGCAGGCGCTCAGCAGAGTGCTTACAGAGCCGGCGGCCACGCCGGTGAGCGCGGTGCGGCGGAGAAACGCCCGCCGGTCGAACCCTGGGCGGTCGATCTCCGACCGGTCGGCATGGTCGAGACGCTCCACTGCTTCGTGGGCTTGGTCGATGTCTGACATTGGTTCTCCTCCTGGCTTGGGGTCTGCTTGGTGCGGACGCAGCATGGGCACTACTTTCCCGCTAATCGCAACCATAGTAAATAACCAGGTCGGCGGGAAAACCGCAGTCAAACGTCCGGAAACCCGCAGACCTCTCCTCCCTCAGCCAGGAGCCACCCCGGCCTGTCGGTATACCCTCGGGGCATGGCTGGGAAACCCGCCGAGCCGCCCCCACCCGGCCGATCGGAGATCGACCCGCGCGGAGAGGGCGACGAGCACGCGCGGCGCGGCGAGCACGCCGGGCCGCTGAAGGTCGTGCGCCACGTCAAAGACGACGGCCGCGCGCTGATCCTCTACACGCGCGCCGAGAACCCTCGGTGAGCGAGCTGCGCTTCAACGAGCTGCGCGACGAGCAGGTCGTCTACGCGATCCACCGCCAGGACCGCACGTTCCTGCCCTCGCGCGAACACTGCCCGCTCTGCCCGACGCCCCCCGGCGGCCCGGAGACCGAGATTCCGCTGCCCGCCTTCCAGATCGCCGTGTTCGAGAACCGCTTCCCCGCCTTCGAGTCGCCTCGCGGGGCGGCCGAGGTCGTCGTCTACACCGACGATCACGACGCCTCCCTCGGGACGCTCCCGCGCGAGCGAGCCGAGGCCCTGATGTGGGTCTGGCGCCAGCGCTACGAGGAGCTCGGCGCGCGCGAGGACGTCGACTACGTGTTCATCTTCGAGAACCGCGGGGTCGAGGTCGGCGTGACCCTGCACCACCCGCACGGGCAGATCTACGCCTACCCCTTCCTGCCCCCCGTCGCGAAGCTCGAGCTCGCCGCCGATGAGCGCCTCGGCGGCTGCCTGTCCTGCGCGCTACTCAGGCGTGAGCTCGAGGACGATGAACGGATCGTCCATGAGAACGAGGCCGTCGTCGCCTACATCCCCTACGCGGCCCGCTGGGCTTACGAGGTGCACGTGAGCTTGCGCGAGCACCGCCCCAGCCTGAGCCACTGCGAGGCCGGGGAGCTCGCTCTGCTCGCTGAGGCGCTGCAGGCCCTGGTCCGCGGCTATGACGCCCTCTTTGAGAGGCCCTTTCCCTACGTGATGGCCGTCCACCAGGGGCCGACCACGCGCGCACCGCCGGGGCGCGACCCGGGGCACCTGCACATCGAGTTCTACCCGCCGCTGCGCACCGCCGAGAAGCTCAAGTACCTCGCCGGCTCCGAGCAGGGGGCGGGCACCTTCATATCGGACACCCTGCCCGAGGAGTCCGCCGCCGAGCTGCGCGAGGCGATCGCCCGTGCCGCGTGAGCGCGCCGGCGCCTTCGCCCCCGGGCGCGTGAACCTGATCGGCGAGCACACCGACTACAACCTCGGCCTGGCCCTCCCCTTCGCCGTCAGCGAGGGCGTGACCGTGCGCGCGCAGGCGGCCGACCCCGCCTCGCCCGATGCTCAGCGCATCTACGCCCACGCGCGCGACCTCGGGCAGAGCGACGAGTTCGCCCTCTCTGAGGTCTCGCCCGCTCTGGGCTGGCGCGCCTTCGTCCGCGGCACCGTCGCCGAGCTCTCGCGCGCCGGCTACCCCCTCGTCGGCGCGCGCCTGCAGATCACGGGCGGGCTCCAGCGCGGCGCCGGCCTCTCCTCCTCCGCGGCGCTGGAGGTGGCCCTCTGCCTGGCCCTGATCGCCCTCGGATCGAGCGCCCGGGCCGCCGAGCCGCAGGCGCTCGAGCGGGTCGCGCTCGCGCGCCTGTGCGCGCGCGTGGAGAACGACTGGGTCGGAGCCCAGACGGGCCTGCTCGACCAGCTCGCATCTCTCTGCGGCGCCGCCGAGACCGCCCTCCTGATCGACTTCCGCTCGCTCCAGATCGACCCCGTGCCGCTGCGCCTGGGGGACTGGCGGTTCGTCGTCCTCGATTCCGGCGAGCGCCACGCGAACGCGAGCTCGGGCTACAACGAGCGCCGCGCCGAATGCCTGCGCGCCTGCCGGCTGCTCGGCATCGACTCGCTCAGGCAGGCGAGCCCCGAGGAGCTCGAGCAGCTGCCCGAGCCGCTGCGCGCCCGCGCCGAGCACGTGCTCGGCGAGAACGCCAGGGTGAGGGAGGCCGTCGCGGCCCTGAGATCTGATGAGCTGAGCGCCCTGGGGACTCTGCTGAACGCCTCTCATGAGAGCCTGCGCGACCGCTACGAGGTCTCCACTCCCCGCGTCGAGAGCACCCGCGAGCGCCTGATCAGGGCCGGCGCCTCGGGCGCGCGCCTGATCGGCGGCGGCTTCGGCGGCAGCCTGCTGGCCCTGTTCGCGCCGGGTGTCCCGCCGCCGCCGCAGGCCCGCGTGGTGCGCCCGGGCCCGGGCGCCCACCTGCTCGCGGACTAGCGGACCTGCCCGGGCCGGCGGAGGGGACCGGCCGGCGGACTCGGGCTAGTAGAGGCGCGCGACGACGAACGCGCACGCGGTCAGGACCATCGCGAGCGACAGCGCCGCGAGGGCTCCGTCGAGCGGCGCGAGCAATCGCTCGCGCGAGAGCTCCTCCACGCTGCCGTCGGCGAGCGTGCGCACGCCGCTCAGCGAGCGCGTCCGCCGGCGCAGCTCGCGTGCCGGCGTGCTCAGCCGCCGCTGGGCGACGCTCATCACAAGACAACCAGCGCTGATGAGCAGCCCCGGCAGTGCCACCTTCTCGGCGTTCACGAAGTAGCCCGTGAAGGCGGGGAATGCCCCCCAGCCGACCGCGAACCAGAGGTCGCTGTGGAGCCGGCCACCGAGGAGCTCGAGGTTGTAGGCCGGGAGGAACAGCCCGCCGGCGAGCACGAGCGGGGCCAGCCAGACCGAAACCGTGATCACACCTGCCACGCCGATCGCGAGCGCCCCGAGCAGGCTCACGGCCGCCATCACGATCAGCGTCCGATCAGTGAAGCTCGTGCGAAGCGGCCGGTCGTGCAGCTCATCGAGCGCGTGCGCCGCGACCCCGACGGCCAGAGCGAACGCGGCGAGGCCCCAGAGCAGGCGGTCGAGGTGCAGTCGCGGGGCGCTCGCCGCGCCGAGTGCGAAGTAGCTGAGATGCCAAGCCGTGTAGGGCGGATGCAGAAGCGTCAGGAGCTCGCCCGGCCGGCCCCGGCCGAGCGCGTAGAACGCCGGGCGCTCACGGGTGTCGCTCATCGCGATTCTCTCAGGCCTCGCCGCCGCCCGAGGCGCTCTTGCGCGCGGACATCACGATCCCCCCGCCGAGGCTCATCGCGCGAACCTCGACCGCTTCCAGTGAGGCTTCATGCCAGTACTCGACGATCCGCTCCAGCGGGTGACGCGCGTAGAAGCCGCTGATGCTCGGCCCGAGGAAGCGCCCGACCTCCGCCCACTCGCGCGATGCGATCCGCCCGAGCGCCGGCAGGCCGACGGCCGTGTAGAACTTCCACGCCGCGCGCGCCGGCGCCGATGGCGGCACGCCGAACTCGAGCGAGGCGATCCGCCCGCCGGGGCGAAGGACCCGAGCCAGCTCGCGCATCGTCGCGCGGGGATCATCGACATAGCGCAGCAGGTAGGTGAGCGTGAGCGCGTCGAAGCTCTGATCGGGGAAGGGCAGCGCCTCGGCCTGGCCTTCGATCAGCTCGACGCGCTCGCCCTCACGGCTGCCGGCGAAGCGCGCGCGTGCGGCGGCGAGCATCTCCGGGCTCTGGTCGATGCCCACCACCGAGCAGTCGGCGCGGGCGAGCAGCTCGGCGGCCACCATCCCCGTGCCGGTCGCCACGTCGAGCACCCGCTCCCCGGCCGCCGGAGCGAGCGCCTTGACGAGCGCGCGCCGCCAGCGGGGGTCCTGCCAGAAGCTCAGCGCCGCCGAGAGCTGATCGTAATGGCGCGGCAGGCCGCGGAAGAGCTCGAGCGCCTCGCGCTTGCGTGGCGAGCCAGGTTCTGTGGAGGCGACGCCCTCGCCTTCGATGGATGCATTCGAGCTCATGGGGCCGGCCGATCTGAAAGGCTAACCGGCGAGCGCCTCGCACGGCGCCGGCCCCCGAGCTGCCAGGGAAGACTCCTCATGAACGAAGCGACACAGCCCCCCGAGCGGCCCCTCGTGATCGTGATCACCGGCGCCTCGAGCGGGATCGGGCAGGCCACCGCGCGGCGCCTCGCGCTAGAGCCGCGCGCGAGGCTCGTGCTCGTCGCGCGCCGAGAGGAGCGCCTGCGCGCGCTGGCCGGCTCGCTCGGCGAGGGGCGCGCGAGCTGGGTCGCCGTCGATCTCCTCAGCGAGCAGGCGCCGGCGCTGATCGGAGAACACGTTGCAGAGCGCCACGGGCGGCTCGACCTGCTCGTCAACAACGCCGGCTCGGCCTGGCGGGCACGCTTCGCCGAGGGGGGCTATGAGAACGTCAGGCGCACCATGGCGATCAACTTCGACGCGCAACTGCGCCTCACCGAGGCGCTCCTGCCCCTGCTGCGATCCTCGGCCCCGAGCGCGATCGTGAACGTGGCCTCGACCGCGGCCCGCGTCGCCCGCGCTGGATCGGGTGCCTACAGCGCATCGAAGTTCGCGCTCGCCGGCTGGTCGGATTCGCTCTGGGCCGAGGAGCACGCCAACGGCGTGCACGTCGGGCTCGTGCTGCCCGGCTTCATCTCCACGGAGGGCTTCCCCCAGGCCGAGCTGACGGCGAAGCCGTGGACGCGCTGGATCGTCTCGACGCCGGAGCATGCCGCCGAGGCGATCCACGCGGCCGGCATCGGCCGCAAGCCCGAACGCTACGTCCCCCGGCCCTATGCGCTCGTGGGCGCCCTGCGCGTCCTGGCGCCATGGCTCGTGCGCCGCGCCCTCGGCGGGAGCGCGGCGGCCGTCATGACCACCACGACCGGCGCCGATGTGGCCGATCGCGCGGACCCACGGACCGGCGAGCGCGGGAACTAGGGATCGAGTTCGCCGTCGTAGAGCGCCAGCACCGCGCCCTGGGGGTCTTCGACGACCGCGATCCTTGCGACCCCGATGCCGATCGGCCCGGCCGTGCTCATCCCGCCCAGCTCCTGCACCCGTTCGAGCGCGCTCTCGAGATTCTCCACGCCGAAGTACACGAGCCAGTTCGGCGACTCCCCGGGCGTCAGCTCGCAGATGCCACCCGCGCTCTGAACGCCGTTCTTGATCGAGAGGTAGGGCAGCTCGCTGCCCTCGAACGGCGCGACCGTCCAGCCGAAGAGCGCGCAGTAGAAGGCGCTCGAAGCATCCATGTCGGGGGAGGCGAGCTCGTTCCAGACGAGCGCTCCGGGAGCGTTCACGAGCGCCGCGCCGAAATGGGCCCGCGGCTCCCAGAGCAGGAAGTAGGCCCCCTGGGGGTCTTCGATCACGGCGATCCGCCCCGCTCCCATCACGTCGAACGCCGGCGCATGCACCGTCGCACCGAGCTCCTTCGCCCGCTCGGCGAGGGCCTCGGCGTCCGTGACCGAGACGTATGAGTTCCACAGCGGCGGCACGCCGGCCTCGCGCTGGCGGCGGGGCTGGGGGGAGATCGCCGCGACGTCCTTTCCATCGAGGCGCATCATCGAGTAGACGACGCCCTCCCCCGCCGGCATGTCCTGCGCCTCCCAGCCGAAGAGGCCGCCGTAGAAGTCCTTCGCCCCGGCCTGGTCGCTCGTCGAGAGGTCGGTCCAGCAGAAGGTCCCCGGCGTGTACTGCGTGCGCTCGCCCACGGCCGCGAAGCCTATAGATTCCAAGATCGTCGATGATCGAGCTCTGCGAGCGCACTATCGCCGCCCACGGTGGACTCACGCTCTGGGAAGGCGCCGATGAGATCCACGCGCAGGTGTCCGCGGGTGGCCTCGCCTTCGCCACCAAGCTGCAGGGCAGCGCCGTGCGCGACGTCCGGGCGCGGGTCTCCACCGGCGCCCAGCACGTCATCTTCGAGCCCTACCCGCGTGAAGGCCAGCGGGGCGTCCTCGAGCACGACGGCTCAGTGCGAATCGAGACCAGCGCCGGGGAGCTGATAGCGGCCCGCGAGAAGCCTCGCAGCGCATTCTCTGACGCGCGTCACAAGCTGTGGTGGGACCGCCTGGACATCCTCTACTTCGGTACCTGCGCGATCTGGACCTACCTCTCGGCGCCCTTCCTGTTCGCGCGCGAGGACTATGAGCTGGCTGAGCTCGACCCCTGGGAAGAGGACGGCGAGCGCTGGCAGCGTCTCGCCGTGAGGTTTCCGGCGCACGTCCACACGCACTGCCGCGAGCAGGTCTTCTACATAGACGCGAATGGCCTGATTCGCCGCCACGACTACACCGCCGAGCCGTTCGGCAGCTGGGCCAAGGCGGCCCACTACTGCCTTGATCATCAGAGCTTCGACGGGCTGACCGTCCCCACATGCCGCCGGGTGTATCCGCGCAAGCGCACCAACGAGCGCCGCGATCACCCCCGTCTGGTGTGGATCGACATGCCAAGCGCCGCGGTCGCAGGCAGGCCCACCGGATCGCGATGATCGGACGACGGCCCGCGCCGCGATGATGCGAGCTCCCCGGGCTTGCGCTCCGCCCCGTCGTGGTGTGAGAGCGCGCGGGGCACACCTCGCTAGATTCTGCTCAGTGGCCCGCGAGATTCCAATTCGGGGCGAGACGATCAGACTCGGCCAGCTGCTGAAGCTCGCCGGCATCATCGACAGCGGCAGTGAAGCCAAGGCATACCTCGCGGCCGAGCCGGCGTGGGTCAACGACGAACCGGAGACCCGTCGCGGGCGCCAGCTTCACTCTGGCGACAGCGTTCGGGTCGGTGGGCAGGATCTCGTTGTGATCGCGGCCCGCTGACCCGAACGCAGCGCGTTCGCGGCCGGCTACATGGCCTGGAAGGTCTCGTAGATCTCGACCCCGCCGCCGTCGGCGAAGATCCCTGCCATCCACACGTAGAGCTGATAGACCGTTCCAGCGCCGACGCAGGCGAACTTCGAGGGAAAGGACCCACGCCATGTCGAACATCCTCTGCGTGCTCTACGACGATCCCGTCGACGGGTACCCCCCAACCTACGCGCGTGAGGACATCCCGAAGATCGCGCGCTACTACGACGGCCAGACGACGCCGAGCCCCGAGCGGATCGACTTCGAGCCGGGCGAGCTTCTCGGGAGCGTCTCGGGTGAGCTCGGGTTGCGCAGGTTCCTGGAGGAGCGCGGACACCGGCTGATCGTGACCTCTGACAAGGACGGGCCGGACTCGGTCTTCGAGCGTGAACTCCCGGAGGCGGAGATCGTGATCTCCCAGCCGTTCTGGCCCGCGTACCTCACCGCTGAGCGGATCGCCAAGGCGCCCAAGCTGAAGCTCGCGTTGACGGCGGGGATCGGTTCCGATCACGTCGATCTGCAAGCGGCGATCGAGCACGGCATAACAGTCGCCGAGGTGACCTACTCCAACAGCATCAGCGTGGCCGAGCACGTCGTGATGATGATCCTCGGGCTGGTGCGCAACTACATCCCCTCCTACCGGTGGGTCGTGGAAGGCGGCTGGAACATCGCCGACTGCGCCTCGAGGTCCTATGACCTGGAGGGGATGCAGGTCGGCACCGTCGCAGCGGGACGCATAGGCTCGGCGGTGCTGCGACGGCTGAAGCCCTTCGAGGTGGGCCTGCATTACACCGATCGCCACCGCCTGCCGGCCGAGGTCGAGCAGGACCTCGGCGCCACCTTCCACGCCACGGTGGAGTCGCTCCTGGGCGTGTGCGACGTCGTGACGATCAACGCGCCGCTGCATCCGGAGACCGAGAACCTGTTCGACGAGGAGCTGATCGGCCGGATGAAGCGGGGGTCCTATCTCGTGAACACCGCGCGCGGCAAGATCTGCGATCGCGATGCGGTCGCGCGGGCGTGCGAGAGCGGCCAGCTCGCCGCCTACGCCGGCGATGTGTGGTTCCCCCAGCCGGCCCCCAAGGACCATCCATGGCGGTCGATGCCCCACCACGGCATGACCCCGCACGTCTCCGGCACGAGCCTCTCGGCGCAGGCCCGCTACGCCGCCGGAACACGCGAGATCCTCGAGTGCTGGTTCGATTCGCGCCCGATCCGCGAGGAGTACCTGATCGTCGACGCCGGCAGCCTCGCCGGCGCAGGTGCCCACTCCTACAGCCCCGGCGACGCTACCGGTGGCTCAGAGGAGGCCGCCCGCTTCAAAGCAAGCTGACGCGATGCGCAGCGGGCCGGCCTACACATGGGGCACGACCGCGCGGGATCGCTCGCGGTCGTTTCCCTGCGATCAGCACCTGCCCGACGCCGAGGATGCCTACTTCCGCGGCGTTGACGTCGACGCCCCCGCCGAGGTTCTCTTTCGCTGGCTCTGTCAGCTGCGGGTCGCTCCCTACAGCTACGACTGGATCGACAACCGGGGGCGATGCAGCCCGCGCGAGCTGACGCCGGACCTCGAGCGTCTCTCGGTGGGGCAGAGCGTGATGAGGATCTTCAAGCTCGTCGAGTTCGATCTCGACCGGCACCTGACGATCCTCACACCCCGGCCCAGCCGGCTCTTCGGCGAGGTCGCTGTGAGCTACCTCGTCGTCTCCATGGGACCTCTGCACTGCCGCCTGCTCGTGAAGGTGCTCGTGCGCCACCCCTCTGCTGCTCCGCTTCACCGCTTCAGCCGCGAGCTGCTGCCCTGGGGCGACCTGGTCATGATGCGCCGACAGCTGCGCACGCTCAAGCATCTGGCCGAGCGGCGGCACGGGGCCGGCGGTTAGAGCCGCGCGGGCGCGGTCAACCGAGCAGCGCGGCCGGCTCGCGCGGCCCGCCTGGATCGCTCCCGGGCGCCGAGATGCGGGCGGAGTAGATCGAGGGGGCGCCGAGCAGGCGGGTCACGACGGTCGCCTCCACGACGGCGAGCAGGATCGGGACCATCAGCGCATCTGCGTGTCGTGTGAGCTCGAGCAGCAACACGATCGCCGCGAGCGGCCCCTGCATCGCGGCGG
Source organism: Solirubrobacteraceae bacterium (assembly GCA_049512215.1). Lineage (GTDB taxonomy): Bacteria > Actinomycetota > Thermoleophilia > Solirubrobacterales > Solirubrobacteraceae > Palsa-744. The sequence goes on along the minus strand of JBEKXJ010000006.1, from coordinate 30,797 downwards.
CCAGGACGGCGGCGCCGCCGATGATCGCGTAGCTGCCAAGCGGCGCGCCCGGCCAGATCTGAGACCAGCCCTGGCCCAGCAGCCCGCCGAGCAGCGCCCCGAAGGCGAGCGTGGGGGTGAACAGCCCGCCCGGCGCTCCGCTGCCGAGGCAGGCCGCGGTGGCGAGTGGCTTGAGCACGAGCAGCACCGCCAGCAGGACCACGCCGAGCTGCCCGACGAGCGCGAGCTGCACCACGTTCCTGCCGTTGCCCAGGATCTGCGGGTAGGCGATCGCGACGGCGCCGAGGGCGCTGAAGACGATGATCGGCACGATGACCCTCCAGCGGCCCGTGGGCCTGAGCGCGTGCGCACGGGCGATCAGGCGGATGTATGCGACCGCGGCGAAGCCGGCGATCGGACCGACGATCAGCGCCCACACGATCTGCGTGCCGCTCACGCTGTAGGCGGGGACGGTGTAGGTCGGGGCGTCGCCCAGCGCCAGCCAGGCCACCGCGGTCGCGGTCAGCGTCGTGGCGAGCGCCGGCAGCACGAGCGGCAGGGTCAGCGTGCCGAGCAGCACCTCGATCGCGAAGAGGGCGCCGCCGAGGGGAACGTTGTAGACGGCGGCCATCCCTGCACCGGCTCCGCATGCGACGAGCAGGCGCCGCTGCCATTCCGGCAGGCGCGCCCTGTCACTGAGGGCGCTCGCTACCGCCGCCCCCGCCTGCTGGGGCGCGGCCTCGCGGCCGAGCGAGGCGCCGAGAGCGACGATCACGATCGAGTGCACGGCCCGCGCCAGGCTCGCCCAGAACGGCAGTCGCCCTGCGCGCAGCCAGATCGCCTCCGAGACCTCCCGGCCCCCACCGAGCCTCGCCAGGCCGAGCGCGCTGACACCGGTGAGGACCCCTGCGCCCGCGAGCACGAGCAGCCTGCGGGCCGCGGAGGTTCGCTCGACGCCGTCGAGAAAGTCCCCGGAATGATAGGACCACGCCAGGTGCTGAACGAAGCGCAGGATCTCGATCAGCCCTGCCCCCGCCAGCCCGGCCGCCACGCCGATCAGCACCACGAGCGCCCAGAAACGGATGCCGTACCCCGCCACGATCCCCCGGCCTGGCACATTGGGCTGGGCGGACGGGGTGCTCACCCCGCCGCAGTCTGACGACCCGAGCCCGTCGAGCGGGTTCTCATCGACGATCGTCATATTCCAGGGCATGCCAGAGCCCGCAGTGCTGATCGCCCCGGACGCCTTCAAGGGAACCTACTCCGCACGGGAGGTCGCGCTCGCGATCGCGCGCGGCTTGCGGAACGAGGTCGACATCTGCCCGCTCGCAGACGGAGGCGAGGGGACGATGGAGGTCCTCCTTGATGCGCTGGGAGGCCACGCGGTGCAGGCGCCCGTGCACGATCCGCTCGGGCGCCCGCGCACCTGCAGGCTGGGGTTGCTCGGCGGGGGATCGATCGCGATCGTCGAGGTGGCCGAGGCCTCCGGACTCGGTCTGCTGTCTGACGAGGAGCGTGACGCCGAGGCGGCCTCGAGCTTCGGCACAGGCGAGCTGATCGCGGCCGCCGTCGCGGGCGGGGCCCGCGAGGTGCTGATCGCCGCCGGCGGCTCGGCGAGCACCGACGGGGGTGCCGGCGCGATCGAGGCGATCGAGGCCGCGGGCGGGCGCGGGCGGGCGGAGCTGACCGTGCTCGCCGATGTGAGCACGCCGTTCGAGCGGGCCGCCGCGACATACGCTCGGCAGAAGGGCGCGGACCCCGGCGCCGTCGCGCGCCTGCAGGCGCGGCTCGCAGAACAGGCCGAGGCGCTGCCCCGCGACCCGCGCGGCGTGCCCATGAGCGGCGCCGCCGGTGGCCTGGCCGGCGGGCTGTGGGCACGCTACGGGGCACGGCTCATGCCCGGGGCGCGCTGCGTGCTCGACGCGGTCGGCTTCGATGCGCGGCTTGGACAGGCGCGTGCCGTCGTCACCGGCGAGGGCCGCCTCGACGCTCAGACGCTCGAGGGAAAGCTCATCGGCGAGATGGCCGGCCGCTGCGCGCGAGCCGGCGTGCCACTTCACGCCGTGGTCGGCTCCTGTTCGCTGTCGCCCGCAGAGGCGGCTCAGCTCACGCTCGCGTCGGTCCGTCTCGCCGGTAACCCGGACGCGCTCGAGTCCGCCGGGCGTGAGCTCTCGGCGATCCTTGCGCCGTCAGGCTGAGGGGCCTTGCCGGCCCTCAGCCCTCGGCGGCCTCGTGCGCCCGTGAGCCGAGTCGCTCGATCACCTCGTCACGGTCGGTTCCGTGCGCTTGGAGCACGCGATCGAAGTCGCCGCCGTAGACGTGCATCACCGCCATCAGCAGGTCTGTGGTGCTGATCCCCGCAGCACCCCGCTCGCGGGCGATCTCGGCCGCGCGCCGGCTGACGTGCGCGATCACGTCGCGATCCTCACGTCCCTGCGGACCGGCCCCGTCGCCGTCGCCGCCGGCGCCGGCGGCGGGCGCGGGCAGCGGCATCTCGCTCACACCCAGCGACTGCAGCACGGCCCCGACCTCGCCATGCAGGCGCAGGACGCGTAGCCAGCGCTCGGCCTCAGCATCCGGGCTGCGGGCAAAGGGCATCGCGGTGGCAGCGATCCCCAGCACCATTGCCGCGTCGGGGGCGAGCGCTGAGCGGGCGTTCATCACCGCTCCTCCTAGGATGCGCTCGCGACCCGGCGGGCCGAGGTGTCGAGGAGCGCGAGGTTGTTCTGTCGCATCGAGATCTGCGGCGGTCCCTCGCCGAGGTGGAGCTCGAGCAGGACCGTGCCTGTACGCCCGGCCTTCAGGCGCGCCGAGTTCATGACCCGAGCGATTTGGCGAGGATCGACGCCGCAGGCCAGCAGGAACCGCTCGGTGCGCACGCTCGCGGCGTCCGCGCGATCGAGCTCGAGTTCCTCCGTCACGATCGACGGCGCGCGGGCACCGCCCTCGACAGACAGCACGCACGCCGCCATGTCGTCGGGGCGGGCGTCGGTCTCTTCGGCCACGCGCTCGAGCAGCGCCGCCGCCGCGGCCCGCGGCCCGAGCTCGGCGAGCGAGCGGGCGAGCCGAGCCGACCCGAACAGCTCGGAACCGACCTTCGCCTCAACGAGGCCATCGGTGAAGAAGCAGAGCTCTGAGCGGCCCGGCACGGACACGATGGTCTGGCGCGTCCCTGTCCGCATCCCCGCCCCGATCGGCGGCGAGGAGCAGACCGTGACCGGAACGATCGCGCTCGAGCCGAGCACGAGCGGTGGCGGATGACCTGCGCTGGCATAGACCAGAAGGCGATCGCGCGGATGGTAGGTCGCCGCCACGACCGTCGCGAACGAGCCCCCGAGCTGACGCTCGAGCACGGCCCCGGCCGTCTGCATCGCGCTCCGTGGCGAGAGCCCGGCCTCGAGGTATGCGCGCAGCGTGAAGCGCACGAGCGCCGTGTAGGGCAGCGCCTCGCGCCCGTGCCCGGAGACGTCGCCGAGGATGACCGCCACCCGGCCGTCTTCGAGCGCGAACACGTCGTAGAAGTCACCACCCGCCCCGGGGCCATCCGCCGGGCGGTAGGCGACCGAGGTGCCGACCGGACCGAGCCGGGCGGGCGGCACAGGAAGCAGCGCCGCCTGGAGCAGACCGACATCCTCGAGCAGTTGCCCGCGTTGACGCTCGAGCCCTCGCGCGCGCAGAGCAGCGAGGCGCGAGCGCAGCGCCAGCGCGAGGGCGAGGGCGACCAGCACCCCGATCAGCACCCGCACGGGGGTCGGGACCACACCGACGATTCTTGTGATCGTCCTCGCGAGCGGCGAGGAGCCGCCGCGCGCGGGGGCGCTCTTGGCCGGTCGCGCGTGCCCGGCGCGGGCTGTGCGCTCGGGGGTGGAGGCAAGGCCGTTGAGAGAGGCGCTCGGCGAGCGCACGAGCGCCGCGGCGGCGCGAGCGCCCGCCGGCACGGTAGCTCGGGTGCTCCTCCGCCGCGACTCCCCACGCCGCAGGCGGCCGCTCGCGGCGGGCGGCGTCGAGGCCGCCGCCGGGGTGCTTGCCGCAGGCGTCGTGGTGAGGGGCGGCGCCGGCAGGTTCACGGAGGCCAAGACTGCCGCGGGAGTGCTTGAAGCGGCCGTCGGCGGCGCGGCCCCGCCCCCCGAGGTCGTCTTGCCCCGACCCTTTTCTTTCGTGTGTGGCGCGCCCGTTCCGCCGGCCTGTTCGCGTCGTTCGCGGGCCTGTTCGCGTCTTTCTCGGGACTGTTCGCGTCGTTCGCGGGCCTGTTCGCGGCGTTCGCGGCGTTCTTTGCTCCCGTGCCCTGAGCCACCCTGGCGGCTGCGCGCTTCGCCCGCCGCCGCGAGGTCAGTGCTGGAAGGAGCCGCCCCTTCGCCGGCCCCCACGCTCTTGCTGAGCGGCGCGGCCTTCTCGCGGGCGGGCGGTCGGTTCGCCTGAGGGGCCGCCGGAGGGCTCGCCGCCGCCCGCTCGCGGCGCCTGTCGGCGGGCGTGGAGGCCGGGGCTGAGGGTGCAGCCGCACAGCAGCCCTTCTTTTCGGTGTGTTCGCCGACCGGCGCGTGCACGGGTACGACCGTTTCGCTCAGCGCGGTTGCGCTCGGCAGCGAACTTGCATGGCCTGGCTTGGCGATCGCGCCGGCAAGCGAGGGGCAGGCGAGCACAGCGCAGGCAAGGGCGCCCGCCACGGCCAGGCGCACGCGCGCTCGTGCGAGAGCCGGGTGTCCGCTCGCGCTGGGCGCCATCATCGGCCCTCGCCTCTCAGCCGGCACGCACGGCGTGCCCTCGCACGTATGCGAGCGCCTCGTCCAGCGTCTGGAAGATCGAAAACGCCCCGTCCATTCCAGAGAGCTCGAAGATCATCAGCACGTTGGCGTGCGTGCACACGATCGCCAGCCTTGCCCCCACATCGAGGCTCCTGTTGACCCCGACGAGCACGCTCAGCGCGGTCGAGTCCATGAAGCTGACCTCTGAGAGGTCGACGACGAGCCGGCTGTCGCCGCACTCGAGCGCCTCGATCAGCGCCCACTTCAAGCTCGGCGCCCGCGCGAGGTCGAGCTCGCCTTCGACGGAGATCACGCTCGTACGCTCCTCCGGCTGGCGACGGATGATCCCGAACGGGGGTGCATGCCGATCTGAGTCTTTGGATGTGTCTGTCAGCTTGAGCATCGCCGTCCTCGTTCTCATGCAAGCCTGGGCTTCGCGGCGATCTGCCGCCCCCCGGCCCAGCCAGCGCTTAGGCCTTTACAAGAAGAACTTCGGCCGCCCACGTTCGCCCGTTACGCCCGCGGCCGATAATCCAACGAGCGTCCACATCGCCGGGGTACGGCCCGCTGCCGGCCCAAGCCTCAAGCCTGGCCTCCTGCGTGGAAAACCCCCACAATCAGATCGAATGTTTCACCCTCCCCCGAGGACGTCGCTTCCCAGCGAACCCCGCGTTTGTGTATTACGCGGACCGCTCACGGCCTGCCTTACGAGCTCAAATGAAGAGGCCCATCTTCGGGTTGGCGCTGACGAGTGCGCGAGAAGGGATTCGTCTGGGAGCGCCCGTGCCAAAGCGCCTTGCAAAGCAGTACATCGACACCCAGCTGGGGCCTCGCGGGAGATGATCTCAGCCGAGGTGCTCGGCGAAGAAGCTGAGGATCCGCAGCCACGCGTCCTCCGCGGAGGGGTGGTGGTAGCCGAGCCCGGCGACATGGAGCAGCGGTGTGAGCAGCGGGCCCGAGTTGAAACGGTTCAGGAAGCTGTGGCCGGCGTCGGGGTACTCCTTGACGTCGTGTGCGACGCCGGCCGCGCCGAGCGCCAGCTCGAGGCGCTCGGCGCGGCCACGCAGGCCCATGTCACGACGCCCGTAGCTGGCGACGATCGGGCACGCGCCCACGAGTCGCTCGGCCGCATCCTCCGGGACCTCGCCGTAATTGACCGACGCGGCCCCGTAGCCGCCGCGGGGCGCGCACAGCAGCGCGAAGCCACCGCCCATGCAGAATCCGATGATCCCTATCCGCCCGCTGCAGTCCTCACGCGCCATCAGAAAGGCCCGCGCCGCCTCGATGTCCTCGTAGGCGGGCCCGCTGCCCGAGCGCGACGCGCGCATCGTCGCCACGACACAACGGATGCCGCGACCCGAGTAGAGGTCCGGTGCAAAGGCGAGGTAGCCCGCGGCCGCGAGCCGGTCGGCCTGCTCGCGAATGTCGTCCGAGAGCCCGAACGCATCCTGAATCACGATCACGCCCGGATGCGGGCCCTCACCAAGGGGCAGCGCGAGGTAGCCGCCGAGCTCTCCGGAGTGTGCGGTGAAGTGCAGGTCGGGCATCGCGCCTAAATCTACCCCGCGCACGCAAACCAGGCCGCCCGCGGGACTGAGCAGCGCATGACGGGCCGCGCGAATCTCCACCCAGCCACGCAGCCGGGTCAGCCGTGCGTTGTATGGCGAACGACGCTACCTGCCGGTCGTGCGGTGCATCGTCCCACGCGTCCCACGCGTGTGGCCGGGGTTTCCTCGCCCGGCGGCCACGCCGCCGCCGGCTGCGCCGTGAACGGGCGACGGCGTCCGACGGATCAGCAGACGCAGGGCTCGGTCGTCGGGGCCTTCCTGCGTCCTCTCGGTCAACGTCCGCGGGTGAACCGTTCGGAACACGGGACCTCGGCCGGGGTCCACCACGGCTACCACGACCTTGGATCTGCTCGGCATGTCGAACACGACCCCGTCGAGCTCTGGGCCGCCGCCGGCGATCTTGACGAGTTCGCCGGCGCTTGTCGACTCCATCGACAAAGCGTACTGAGCCCGCGCGACGGGACCCGCGCGCGGCGCGACGCGCCCACAGCCCGTCGCCAGACGGCCGCGGACCAGCCCGTGGCCGCGGTGAGATCCTTGGAACTTCGCGCAGATCCCGCAGTACTGGAGCAAGTTCAGTGTCGACCCAGAGGAGTACATCGACGCCGGCGGCCACGTCGTGGTGCGCGGCGTTCAGCGCGCCACCGGCCCAGGCGGATCCTTCGAGTCGCCCTATCTGCACCTCGTGACGATCCGCGACTGCAAGCTCACACGCGGCGAGTTCAGCGGCGACACCGCGAAGGCGAAGTAGGCACTCGGCAGCTGAGTCCGCGAGACCGGTGTGGCGCCCGCTGCCCCGGCGCTGACCGCGGGAGCAACGCTGGGGGCCGCGAGCGTCAGTTGCTAGACGCCATCGGACGCCAGGGGCGCCGAGTGAGATCCGGCGATCACCCCGCCCGCCGGCGCGTGTAGCTCGGAGGCGATGCGTCCCGCCCACGAGCGGATCTCGTCCCAGTCCCGCCTGTCTTGGTACTGCACGGGGGTGTTCTTGACCATTGCACGCTCGATCGGACCACGCGGTTCCGCGGGAACTCTGCCACCGAAGACCACGTGATCGCGAACGCCGAGCTGCTGCGCCCGGTCGATGATCCGCGGCGGCTCGAGCCACGCGGGGTCGGGCGTCGTGCTCGGGTCGCCGACGGGACCGGAGCTGAACACCCAGAACGGCAGCCGGGAAAGCGCCTCGGCATGCTTGCGCAGGAAGTGCTTGGCGTCGCCTTGCCAGCGCTTCATGTAGACCGCACTGCCGAGCACGATCGCGTCGTAGGGATCGAGGCCTCCTACCTCTCCGGCTGGTCTGCAATCGACCTCCAGCCCCGATTGCCGCAGCACGTCAGCGATCGCGCCGGCAATCTCCGCGGTCGATCCGCGCTTCGATGCTTGAGCGACGAGAACGTGTGTCATAGGACCAGGTTCCCCCTTCGCGCCACGCGCATCATCGGCGTTTCGGCGCAGGCTTGCGTGGTGAGCTACGGAGCCTGGACGAGCACGCGGATCCAGGTTGCGTGGGGGGAGGCGATCAGGGCGTAGACGAGCAGATAGCCGACAACGAGCGGGAACCCAAACGTAGCTATTGCGAACTGAACCTCCTCTTGGCGGGCGATCATCGCGCCGGCTGCTGCGTAGCCGAACGAGTAGAACGCGTAGCCGAGCGGCACCCGTCCTGAGGCAGTACCTGGAGAGGGTGCCGGTCGTCCGCCCCTTCTTCGACGTCACACCCGGCTCGCCGCTCGACGAGTTCGTGGCCGAGGCTCCGCGCCATCCGGTCTTCCGTCTGACCGAGCACGGACCGGGCTCATAGGTGACACCCGCCCGCATCTTGCGGCAGGAGCCCTCGGGGTGACCGGTACCCCCCTCCCCGCGCCCTATCGCGCGTGCACATACGCCAGCGTCTTGGACTGCGTCAGCGCCTGCGTCAGCGCCGATGGCCTGGTGACGGCTGTAACGTGCTGAGGATGGCGCAACGGGATCGCCTCACGCGTCCGGTCCGCGACGGCGTCCAGCTCGCCCGCGCGGCGTGGCCGCAGTTCCTACGCCCGCTCGTGCTTGAGCTCGCATCGCACCGGCCGATCCGCGAGGTGCTTCCCGGCGTCCACCACTGGACAGCGATCCACCCGAGGATCAGGCTGCCCGTGGACTCCTACTACATCGAATCCGCCCGGGTCGTCCTCGACCCGATGGTGCCCCGCGAGGGGCTCGAGTGGTTCGAGGGGCGAGAGACGCCGAGCCAGGTTGTCCTCACCAACCGTCACCACCTCCGCCACGGCGAGCGCTATGCGCAGGCCTTCGGCTGCCCGATCCGTTGCAGCGAGCCCGGCTTGCACGAGTTCGAGCGCGGCCCGAAAGTCGAGGGCTTTGCGTTCGAGGAGGAACTGGCGCCGGGGATCACCGCACACCGGCTGGGAGCGATCTGCCCGGACGATACCGCGCTGCACATCCGGACAGCCGACGGCGGCGCGCTCGCGTTCGCCGATGGCCTGACGTGCCCGCGCGGCGGCGGGCTTGCGTTCGTACCCGGATTGCTGATGGGCGACGACCCCTCAACGGTGCGGGCCGGGCTGCGCGAGTCGCTTCGCGGGCTGCTCGACCTCGATTTCGACAACCTCTTGTTCGCGCACGGCGAGCCACTCATCGGCGACGGCAAGCTCGCGCTGCGCAAGTTCCTCGCTGGCGGATGACGCAGGGAAGACGAACCTCATCGACGCCTTCGCCATCCGCGCCCTGCTGGTCCCTGCCCTGATGGCACTCCTGGAGGGATGGAACTGGTGGTACTAGATCAGCAAGGACCAGACCCGGGCGGCCCTCCCAGCTCAGTGGGGGCCGTCCGGTCGCTTGCCCAGACTCCCTGGCGCTGTTCATTAGCAGTCGGAGTGCATGGCTGGAGGCTGCTGCGATGCCTGTCGGCCGCGACATCGCAGCGGGAGTGAGCGAGGACATGCTGAAATAGGTGTGGCCGCTGCGCCGCAGCCCCGACCAGGAGTCTCGAAGATGAGCACCAATCAAGTCGCCGAGCCGATCGTCGTCGCCGAGCCGGCCGGCGAGCCCCACGACGTCATCGAGCTCGCAGTGTCCGGGATGACGTGCGGCTCGTGCGCAGCGCGGGTCCAGCGCACGCTCGGCCAGCAGCCGGGCGTCAGCGAGGCGCTCGTGAACTACGCGACCGGGCGCGCGACGGTCGAGTTCGAGCATGGAGAGCTGGACGCCGAGCGGCTGGTCACCGCGGTGCGAGGCGCCGGTTACGACGCGACGCCGGTGCTCCCTAGCGCGGTCGACCAGGCACACACGTTCGAGGTGCTCGAAGAGAGCGAGACGCGCGAGCAAGCCGGCCTGCTGCGGCGTATCGCGCTCGCGGTGCCGCTCGCCACGACGATCGTAGTCCTCACCTACGCCTATCCGCGCGACACCACTGCGCGCTGGATCGTGGCGGCGCTCGCCGTGCCCGTGCAGTTCTGGTGCGGACTACCGTTCCTGCGCTCGGCGTGGGCACGGGCGCGTGTGCGCGCCACCAACATGGACACGCTGATCGCGCTCAGCACATTCGCGAGCTTCACCTACTCCACGGTGATGCTGCTGACCGCAAGCGCTGTGTACCAGCATGGCGTCCCGGTCGGCAAGTTCAACATGCCACTCGACTACGACATGGGAGCGATCATCATCGCGGCACTGCTGATCGCCCGCTGGTGCGAGGCGAAGGCGCGCAGCCGCAGCGGTCGCGCGGTTCGCGAGCTGGCTCGGCTCGGGGCGACGCAGGCGCGTCTGGTAGACCCCGAGAACCCGCACGCACCCGAGCGGCTGGTGGCCGTCGAGGATGTACGCCGTGGCGAGGTGTTCCTCGTGCGCCCGGGCGATCGGGTGCCTGTCGATGGGATCGTGATCGACGGCGCCTCCGCCGTAGATGAGTCGATGCTCACCGGCGAGTCGCTACCCGTGGAGAAGGATGTCGGCTCGCTGCTGACTGGCGCGACGCTGAACGTCGATGGGGTGCTCCGCGCTCGCGCAACTGCGGTCGGAGCCGACACCGCGCTGTCGCAGCTAGTGGCGCTCGTCGAGCGCGCGCAGGCGTCCAAGCCGAAGATTCAGCGGCTCGCCGACGAGATCGCGCGCTTCTTCGTGCCCGCCGTGCTCGTTTTCGCGGCGCTCACCGCGCTCGGGTGGATACTCACCGGCCAGTCTTTGCAGGGCATGTTCGCTTCGATGCACCTGGAGCGCGGCATGGACGCCACCATCGCGGTGCTGATTGTCGCCTGCCCATGCGCGCTGGGTCTCGCGACGCCCGTCGCGATCCTTGTCGGCACCGGACGCGGGGCCAGCCTCGGGCTGCTCATTCGCAGCGCGGAGATCCTTGAGCGAAGCCAGGACCTCGACATGATCGTGCTCGACAAGACGGGCACGGTCACGACCGGTGAGCTGTCGGTAGCCGACGTCTGGACGGCTCCCGGCGAGGACCCCGACCGGGTGCTCGCGCTCGCCGCGGGCGCGGAGGCCAGCTCGGAGCATCCGGTGGCGCTGGCGGTAGTCGCTGCCGCCCGGGCGCGTGGTCTCCCGGGCGCACACGCGACGGAGTTTCGCTCGACCCCGGGTCGAGGGGTGCGCGCGGTCGTGGACGGTGCCAGCGTGTGGGTTGGACGCCCGGCGGAGCTGGAGCACTCGCCCGCACTCGCGCCGGTGCTGGAGCGGTGGGAGTCGAGCGGCTGCACGGCGATCGTGATAGAGCGCGACGAGCGGATCGTGGGCGCGATTGCCCTAGCCGACACCGTCAAGCCGGAGGCGCGGGCGGCGATCGCGGGCCTGCGCAGGATGGAGATCGATGTCGAGCTGCTGACTGGCGACAATCCGCGCGCCGCCCAGGCGGTCGCGCAGGCGGTCGGCGTCGAGCGTGTGCTGGCGGAGGTCACGCCGAGCGGCAAGCTGGAGGAGATCGTCCGGCTACAGCGCGCGGGTCACCGCGTGGGGATGGTCGGCGACGGCGTAAACGACGCCGCCGCCCTCGCGCAGGCCGATCTCGGGATCGCGATGGGTACCGGGGTCGGCGCCGCGATCGAGGCGGCCGACATCAGCGTTCTGTCCGGCGATCTGCGCGGCGTGGCTCGCGCCCTGCGGCTCGCGCGGGAGACCTACACGATCGTGCTCCAGAACCTCGGCTGGGCGTTCGGCTACAACCTGATCGCGCTGCCGCTGGCGATGACCGGTCTGCTCAGCCCGGCGCTCGCCGCTGTGGCGATGGGCCTGTCGAGCATCACGGTGGTCCTCAACAGCCTGCGGCTGCGGCGCTTCGGGAGCGCCGGCCGGCCGACGCCGGTGCGCACCCGCCGCCAGCGCTATGCGAGCATCGCCGTGGCTGCGGCGGTGCCGGCCGCTCTGCTCGGCACGCTCGTACTCGCCGATCCCGACTCCTTCGCCGTTCCGAGCACTGCCTCGGAGACGCTCGTCGAGCCGGCCGGCGAGACGCTTGAGCTCTACGTCCTGCCGCTCAGGCCCGGCATCGTGAATATGCATATCTACCTCGAGGGTGCCACGAGCGCCCGGCCGAGCTTCCGCTCGATCTCGATGCGCGCCACCTCCGCGACTGGCGCCCACGCCAAGGTCAGCTTCTACGTGGCGGGCACCGGGCACGACATCGCCGAAACTCGTCTCACGCGCGGCGTGTGGGACTTCCAGATCACGGGCTCCGACGACACTGGGCACCGCCTGGGCGGCTCCTTCGCAGTACCGGTCAACTGACCTCGCTGGCATGGCGACAGCGATCCGATTACGTGCCCCGGCTCGTATGGCCGGCTACATCACGAGCTGCATGGCAGCGAACATGTAGGCCATGCCGAGCGTCATCGCGAACATCGAGCCCCGGAGGTCGCGGAAGCAGACCAGCGGTTCGGCTGCGGAAATGGCGACAGCGCCGCCGGGCGTGACCGAGAAGCTGCCGCCCAGCAGCGTCCTGTGATCAACGTCGCGCATCCGGTTGGTCACCCACAGCAGGGACTGCGCTGCGAAGTAGGCGACGAGTATCCATGTGATCGGACCTTGGAAGCCACTCGGCGACCACATGTAGGCCATCGCCCCGAGGTCGGTCGCCATCACCAGCCAAAGCACGTTGATCGCCCGGCCACTCAGTGCCTGAGCGAGCATCCACGCGAGGACCGCGATGGCGCCGTTGGCGAACACGAGCTGCCAGAAGCCGCTCGGGATGTTGAAGTGGTCGATCGAGGAAGGCGCAAACATGAACGCCATCCCGAACGCCATCAGGACGTGCCCTGAGTGCCAGAGCCGCCGCTGACCATGCGTGTCACGCAGGTGAAGCGTGTGAACGACGATGATCGCGATGAATGCGAGCATCCAGATCACGGCCAGCCACTCGGGAAGGATGTTGGTCGTGCCGTGTGCGCCGGCGCTCATCGACATACCCCCAACGGATCTCGAGTGACCCCCGCCGTGGCTCATGCTCATGTTCATGCTGCCCATGGCCGCGCGAATCTACCACACGGAGCTGGTTCGCTGGCCGCTGCGACACGAGCCTGCGCCGCAGCATCGTCACTAGGCCAATATGGCCGCGCGATGAGCAGCCTCCGCTCTGTCTTTGGGCCGCAGGCACGCGTCGTCTGGCGCCTGACACTGGTCCTCGTGCTCATCGCCCTCGCCGTGCTCGCTCTCATCGGAGCGATCGATTCGCTGCAAACCGGGGTGCTGACGATGCTCCGTGCTCTGGCTTGCCTATTGGGTGTTCGGGCAGAGCCTCGGCGGTCCATTCTGGACCGAAGGCGCCACCGACTTCAACTCGGGACCGCTGTTCGTCCTGCTTGCGCCACGCTGTTCCCCGTGGCGCAAGTCGCGACCGCCAACCAGCGGGCGCCGCTCGAGGAGATTCCAGAGCTCGGGGTGCCCGGCGTGGCCTAAAGGACGCTGCTACTCATGCGTTCTCGCGGGGCTCTAGGCCTGCTCGGCGAGGCTGTATCCGGCCGCCTCGACGGCGCCACGGACGGCCTCGCCGTCAACGCCGCTCCCGCGCACAACGACCACGCCGCTGGCGAGGTCCACGTCGACGCCGCTCACGCCGGGCAGCTGGCTAACCTCGGCGTTGACCGCCGCGACGCAGTGCTCGCACGACATGCCCGTGACGTTGTAGGTCTGCTGCTCACTATCACTCATCGGAACTCCATATCTGGTGCGGTACGCGGAACTCCATATCTAGTGTGGTACGCGGTCGAGCCCCTCGGCCTGGTACGGCTTGGTGCTCGCTCATCGGCATCATGACACGAGCCAGAAAGGGCGTCCTTGGCCGCCACGCACACGAGGAGAGAGCTCATGCTGAAGATCAGACCGCTGTTGGTCGCTGCCGTCGTGGCCGCGTTCACTTTGGTAGCCGTGCCGGCGGGCTGAGGAGGTCCCGCGCGTGCCCGCGTGCCGGTCGTGCTTCACGAGTTGCGTGGTACTCAGTTGAGCGGGTCGTGCATCCCTCGCGGTACCTCGCGATTGACATGGTGCGCAGCCTCTCGCTCCCCGAGCACGAGCTGGCGCAGGGCGCTACGTAGATCGCGCTCGGCCGCCTCGATGTGCGATGAGACCTCTGCGATAAGCCGTCTTTGCTCCATAGCCCCCGGACGGATGGGCTCCAGGGCGCTGCGCTGCGGCAGCTCGGTGGCCCAGGGCCGCGATCGACGCTAGCCATCCTTCCGCTGGCGTCTTGCGTCCGAAGGAGCAGCCCAGGGGGGCGCGAACCGAGACGCGATGTAGTACCGCATACCGACCGCGCAATTGCCGACTTGCCTATACCGTTGAACGCGTGACTCGTCAGCTACGCATCGTCGCGTTTGGGTCGGCCGCTGCGCTGGTCGTGGCAGGGGGTGCATGTGCCGCCCTGGTCGAAGGAGTGACGGGCGAAATCCTCACGATTGTCCTGATGTCGGCGGGACTCGGCGGAGGCTTGCTGCTGGTCTTCCTCGAAATCGGCCTCAGCGAAGAACGGGACCTCGCGCGCGATGAAGAACGCCGGCGGAAGCGGGAGAAAGCGGCGATTGACGCTCACCCGCGACCACGGCTGCGTCAGCGGCCGCGCCGCCGGAGCTGAACCGTCGTGGTGCCTCTCGCAAAGCAGCAGCCACGCCGGTTCGAGGAAGCAGACGCCCAGGCAGGCTGCGGCTCTCCCTGCCACACCGGCGCCTGCTCTCTGATCACCTCTGGGCGCAAGGTCGCGATCCCTTGCTGGCGGTTTGGGCAGCAGGCCGATCTGCGTCAGTAAAGCTTCGCCAGCGATTTGTCGAGATGGATGCAAGATTCAGATAGACGTCGCCATTCAGGCTCGATCCGCCCAGAGGGCGCATGCGCGCAGGTAGGGGCACACGAGATTGCCATGTCAGATAACCAAACACCCCAACATGACCCCGAGCGTGACTCCGCAACTGACCCTTCCGTAGGAGGGCCTGCGAGCAGCTCGCATGTGCAGCATGGTGAGAGTCCAGTTCCGCCCGCCAATCAGCCGCAGAGCACCGAGGGCGGGCTTCGACCAGCGATGCCGCCAAGCTCACGCAGGGACAGGCCCGGGCGCGTGAAGCACCCGGCCCAGAGCCGGAAGGGCGTGTGGGCTGTAGTGGCGGTGCTATGCGTCGCAGCGGGGACAGTTGGCTCGGTGCTCGGGGCGCACGCCGTGGCGCGCACCGATGCTGCCAAAGCGCGGCTGGCGTTCCATGTGACCTCAGCGGGAATCGCCTCGACGCTGCACCAGGCCATCGAGCACGAGGAAGACCTCGCCATCGGCACAAGCACCTTCTTTGCTGGTAATCCGGGGACATCGCCCGCAGAATTCGACGCGTGGGCGAGATGGTCGCTAGCGCTACGTCGTTACCCCGAGCTCGAACAGCTCGACCTCATGGCGCTCCTCCGAGCACCGGAACCGGCTGTGTTCGAACCGCGGATCACCGGCCAAGCGGTGAAGCCGCTGGGAGCACTGTCCTCGCCGGCCGGCGGTGGAGGCTCCCCGGTCGGTACCGCGGCTCAGCGTCCTTATTACTGCGTAACCGTTGCTGAGCTCGTGAGGAGCCCGGCCAAGTACCCGCAGGCCGGCCTCGGCCACTGCGCGCTGACGCCCGTACGGCTGTCGTCTCGAGCCTCGGGACTGAGCAGCTACGCGCCTGTCTCGGCGGGGCGGAGCAAAGCATTGGAAGTCGAGATGCCCGTATACAGAGGGGGCACACCGCCGCCGAGCGTAGCGCGCCGCAAGGAAGCATTCGTGGGGTGGCTGCGTGAGGTACTGGTACCTGGGGCCGTGTTGCAACAAGCCCTGACCGGCCACCCGGATAACGCGGTGCGCCTGCGCCATCGGACCAGCTCCTCGAATGTCCTGTTCACCAGCGGCACCCCACGTCCCGGCGCGCAGAGCACGGCGATCAACCTTCACGACGGATGGACCGCAAAGACCTTCGGGCCTCCGGCCGGCACAGGCGTACTCGCAGACGGGGGGGCGCTCGCGCTGTTGATAGCCGGAAGCCTGTTGAGCATGCTGCTCGGCCTGCTGGTTTTCGTCCTTGGCACCGGTCGTGCGCGGGCGCAGGCCCCGAAGACCCGCGAGCTGCCCCACGAGGACCTCTACGACGCCCTCACCGGGCTTCCCAACCGCGCGCTCATGATTGACCGTGCCGAGCGCATGCTCGCGCGAGCGGGGCGCCAGTCAGAGTTGCTGGTGGGCGCACTGCTCATCGACATCGACTGGTTCACCGATGTCAACGACAAGCTCGGGCACGCCGCCGGTGATCAGCTTCTGAGGATCGTCGCGGAACGGCTGAAGAGCGTGGTGCGAGCACATGACACGGTCGGTCGTCTCGAAGGAGACGAGTTCGTGATCCTGGTCGAGTCAGCGGCCCGCAGGGTTCGGCTCGACTCTGTGGCCCGACGCGTGATCGAGGCTCTGCACAAGCCCGTCGAGCTCGACGGGTTTGGGCCCAGCTTCTCCCTGACCGCAAGCATCGGCGTTGCCTTTGGCCGATACGAGACTCCCGAGGACCTCTTGCGCGACGCGCAGCTGGCCATGCACGCGGCCGAGGCCGCGGGCAGGGACCGCTACACGGTCTTCAACGCAAACATGCGCTCGGTCATCGAGGGCCGCGGGGTGCTCGAGGCCGAGCTGAACACCGCGCTGCACGAGAAGCAGTTCTTCCTTCTCTACCAGCCGATCTACGATCTGCCCGCCCGGAAGGTGGTGGGTCTGGAGGCGCTAATCCGCTGGCTACATCCCACGCAGGGCGTCCTGTCTCCCGCCGACTTCATCCCGCTCGCCGAGGAAACCGAGCTGATCGTGCCGATCGGTCGCTGGGTGCTCGAGGAGGCGTGCAGCCGAGCCGCAGCATGGAACGTGGCAGGCCATGAGGTCGCCATCTCGGTGAAGGTGTCGGCCAACCAGCTGCATCGAGACGGATTCGCCACGGACGTTCGGCGAGCGCTGCAACAGTCCGGGATAGCGCCCCCATTACTGACGCTCGAGATCGCCGAGACCACGGTGATGCGCGACGTCGCGGCGGCCGCCGAGCGCCTCGAGGAGATAAAGCAACTGGGCGTGCGCATCGCGATCGACGACTTCGGCAGCGCCTACGCCCACCGCTCCGACCTGCAGCGGATACCGCTCGACTTCCTGAAGGTGGACAGGAGCTCCATCGCCGCGTCCGACGACGAGGACTACCGCAGCTGGTTGCTGGCGGCCATTTTCAGCGTCGGGCGGGAGCTCTCGCTGACGGTGATCGCCAAGGGAATCGAGACGTACGAGCAGATGGCCACCGTCACGGCTATGGGCTGCACGATGGCTCAGGGATTTTTCATGGGCGAGCCCACCCCGGCCGAGGCCGTTGAGAGTCTCTTCGACGCAGACTTCCCGTCAGCGCGCGCAACTTCCACGAGCCCTGTCGAACTACTTTCCGCGGAATAAGTGACGGCGGTTTGAGGGTCTCTCCGTCTGGTGTGACGGGTGCCCGACGAGTCGACGGTGCGCAAGCCGAGCAGGCGGATCGGTGCGGAGCTGCCATGCTTCGCATGTGAAGGGTCGGGTTCGCGAGCGTTACCTAGTGCAGGTCGACGGGCTGCGTGCGCTCGGTGCACTCGTCGCGATCATGTGGGCCGTCGAGCTCGTCAACGCGCTCGACAGCTACCGACTCGACCGCGACGGGATCGTGCCGCGAAACGTCTCGCACCTCGACGGCATCGTCTTCGCGCCGTTCCTGCACGCGAGCTTCTCACACCTGCTTGGGAACACGGTTCCGTTCCTCATCCTTGGCTTCGCGATCGCACTCGCCGGGGCGGGACGCCTGCTCCTCATGACCCTGATCGTGGCGCTCGTGAGTGGGCTCGGAACCTGGCTCACCTCACCCGGCGGAACCGTGACGGTCGGCGCGAGCGGCGTCGTCTTCGGCTACGCGACCTACCTCATCAGCCGCGGGCTGTTCGATCGCCGGATAGGCGAGGCCGTACTCGGCATCATCGTCCTGCTTCTCTTCGGCGGTGCGCTCATCTCGGACCTCATCCCGCACAGCGGGATCTCCTGGGAGGCGCACCTCTTCGGCGGAATCGGCGGGGTGATCGCGGCGGCGGCACTCGCGCGCCCAGCGCGCGGCCGGACGAGCGCGGCTGGCGCCACGAGCCTGCCGGCGTCGCTGCGCTGAGTCGTGCAGCCGCCTACTTCCAGAGGCGGATCTGCCCAGCGTAGGGGCCGTCGCGGTGGTCAGGCCGGCAGACCTCGAGGTCTGCCGGCCAGGCGCTGAGGAGCGCACGCGACCACAGCGGCGCGACAAATGTCACCCATCCAGCGGTGACGCTGTAGGCGAGGATCGGGCTCTGCAGGCAATCGCCGAGCTTGGTGTCGACCTCGTGGCTCAGCTCCCGCAGTTTGCGTAGAGCAGCGGTGCGCTCAGGCGCCCAGCGAGACAGACGGTCGAACGAGTCTTCGGTCATTTCGCGCTGTCAGGCGGCCCGCTCGCCCAGGAGGGCTCGCGCGGATGGAAACGCAACAGCGCCTTCCACGTAGCAGGACCGAGTACCCCGTTTGGCTGCAGGCGGTGAAGGGCCTGAAACGAGGCCACCGCGCGGGCGGTCTTGGCGCCGAAGAACCCCCCGACCGGCAGGTGCGCTCCTGCGGCGTTGAGCAGCTCTTGGGCCTGCACGATCTCATCGCCGTCGGCGCCGGCGTGAAGCGTGGGCGCGACGATCGCTCTTCGCGCGAGTGTAGGCAGCGGTGCGCGGAGAGCGGCCAGCTCTTCCGGTTGCGCCACGTCGAGATCGAAGAAGCTCGACCCGGGAGCACCATAGGCGTGAGCCAGAGCACGAAATCGCCTCAGTTCTGCTGGCATGGGCGAACCGTGGAGCTGCCCCACCGGCAGGATCGGGCGACCATAGATGGAGTTGCCACCCATCGTGGCGGCGTACGCGGCGTCGACGCTTACTCCGAAATCGAGCCAGTACATCTGGGGAAGGACGACGTTGAAGCCCCCCGGCCCCAGGAACACCGAGTACGGGAACGTGGGGTGCTGGGAGACCTCCGCCTGGCTGGCCAGTCCGAGCGGGAACCCAGCGCCCAGCTGGGAGCGAAGCGTCCGCACGAACAACTGCGCGGCGCCGTACAGCTTGTCGTACTGTCCCTCAGCGTCGACGACCAAGCACTGCGCCCCGTCGTGCACTGCCGCCACCGCAGCCGCTGCCTCGGCCAGCGGATCCTGACCATACGCGAACGTCCACGCGCAGACCGTAGCGCCGGCACTGTGCATTTCGCTCACCAGGGCCGTTGAGAACTGTGGTTCGGGACTTGAGCCTTCGGCTGCCTTGACGTACAGGGTCTGCACGCCCGCCCGGGCCACCTCAGCGACCAGTTCTTGGCCGGTCTCCTGAGGGGTGATCTGAGTGACCCACAACGCGGTGCCCGAAAACGGTTGGGGGATCGATGACTCCGTGGCGAGCCCAGGGCTGGGGATGAGACCACCGATCGCGAGAGCGATCGCGAAGCCGAGCGGCGCCACGGGGGTCTTGCGCCATGGCCAGTTCACCGGGCGGATCGTAGTGCGTATCTGTCCGGTCAAAGCGATCCTTCGCGAGCCGAAGCGGTCCAGGCTCCGGCAACCGGTGCGTCGGCGACGTCCGACGACGCGCTCCCCTTTATGCAGGAGCGACAGCGCGCGAGCCGCGACAGACGGGCGAGTCTGTCGTGAACTTAGGCGATGCGAATGTCGTGCAAAGCAGCGGCCGTTTCGAGGTCCGCAGGTGTGGCCAACGTCTGGTCGAGGGGAACGACCGTGGTCCAGTGATGGCCGACCGGACAGTGCTGAAAGCGTCGGCCGCCGAGCCGAATCGCCTTTAGTGAGGCGAGCGGTATCCAGATCGTCGTAAACAGGTGCCCGTCCCGGCAGCGCACCGGGCGGTCGAAGCGCTCGAACATGTCGAGTCCGCCCGCGACGATCATGCCGCCGACGATCACGAGTGCAGTCTTGGTCTCCCGAGAGGCGCTCACGATCGAACCATGTTCTCACACGCGTCCGTCAATCTGACGAGCCCCTGCTCGCAACTCGACCGCGCCGTGCTCGCGCGGCTGCGAGATGAACGATGATGGCCACCTAATCTTCTTCCGCCGCCGCGGGATCGTTCCGCCGCTCGTCGGACGCTGTTCCCAAGTACCAGCTACTCCACCGCCGACCCCAGCCCGACCATGCCGCTGATTCGGATCGAACGCCGACAAGACACTGCAGTGGTCATCTTCGCGCGTCCGCCCGTGAACGCCTTCAACCTCCCTTTCGTCGAAGAGCTTCATATGCGCCTCGACGAGCTCGCCACGGACATTCCGGCGGGCGGGGTTGTGGTGACAGGCGAGGGTCAGGCTTTCTCCGGCGGTGTGGACTTCAAGGAGGTGCCCGGCTACACGGCCGAGCGGAGGGATCGAATGATCAGTCACATCAACCACGCCATCACGATTCTGTATGGGCTGCCCACGGCGACCGTCGCAGCGGTCAATGGTCACGCGATCGGCGGTGCTTTCGTGGTGATGCTGGCTTGCGACACACGGATCGCCGCTGACACTGACGCGAGGCTGGGCCTCACAGAGGTGACCGCGGGAATCCCCTATCCGGCCTGCCCAATGGAGGTGGTAAAGGCCGAGATCGAGCCCGCCTACCGCCGGCATCTGGTGCTGACCGGGCTGACGATAGGCCCCGGCACGGCGCAAGCCCGAGGTCTTGTCGACGAGCTTGTGGAACCCCGAGAGCTGCTCCAGCGAGCCGTTGAGCTCGCCCAGATGCGCGCGGCCGCGGCCTCCTACGGCCCAGTCAAGGACCAACTCAAGCGGGACACCCTCTCGCGGATGCGCGAGATCATCGACACGTCGAGTGATCCGATGCTCAAGCAATGGGTGTGAGCGGATCCCGCTCGGCGGGCTCGTCCATGAGTGTTGCGTCGGCGGCGTGAGGGTAGGGCCCCCGAGGTTCTGCACCCTAGGCGCGCTAGGCTCGGGACGGCGGGGCTGCAAGGCGCCGCAGTGCGCGCAGCTCGGCGACGATCCCGCCCATCAGCTCGGAAGGGTGGGGTAGGAGACCGGCGTCGGCATTGACGCCGAAGGTCATGCGGCCGTTGTAGCTGAAGATCGTCAAGCCGAGCCCGACGCTGCCCGTGCGTGGCGCCATGATGAGCATGCCCTTCACCGTGACGCCGGCCAGGCGAATCGGTTTGTCCGGCCCGGCCATGTTCGACACGACCATGGTTGCCTTCGCTGAGAAGAAGTCGATTGACAGCCGCTCGCCGCTAAGCGGCGAGATCCCCATCGCACACAGCCCATCGAATGCGACGCGGCCCTCGCCCGAGCGCTTGATCTCGGTCATGCGTCGCTGCACGCACGCAAGTCGCTCGCTGCGAGCCGCGACGCCGATCGGCAACGTCAAGAAGACGAGGCCGAACAGGTTGCCGAGCTCGCGCGGGATCGGCTCGTCCGGCGGGCGCAGGTTGAACGGCATGTACGCACGGATCTCCCGGACGAGGCTGCCGCGAGCGGCCAAGTACTCGCGTAGGGCGCCGGCGAGGGCGGCAAGGGCGACGTCGTTGACGGTGGCGCCGGTCGGGCGCCCGATCTGCTTGACGTCGTTGATGGACATCGGCGTCGTCCAGGTCGTGCGCTGCGGAACGCTCAGAGGGCCCTTCAGCACCGTCGGAGTGTCCGGACCGGTACGCGCGATCTTCGCGAGCGACCGCGTGTCGACGCGGGCGATCCGCCCGTGGAGGATCCCGCCCGGGTGCGCGACCGCGTAGCGCGTCTCGCGGGCGATCGCCGTTGCGAGCGTGCGGCCCGCGAGCATCACCGGCGCCGCGTAGGCCGTGACGGCGGGAAGCGTGGGCGTGTGCCGCTTCACATCCGCCGCGATGCCGGCCTCGGGCGCGTGATCGCTGAGGGACAGCAGCACGCGCGCGAGCGAGATCCCATCGACGATGCAGTGGTGGATCCGCCAGACGATCGCGGCGCCGTCGCCGAAGCCGTCGACGAGGTGCGCGCTCCACAGCGGCTTGTCGCGATCGAGTGGAGTGGACTGCAGCGTCGCCACGAACGCCTCGAGAGCGGCCTGGTCGCCGGGGGCGGGCAACCTGTGGCGATGCACGTGTCGACGCAGGTCGAAGCGGGGATCGTCCTCCCATCGCGGCATGCCGAGCGGAATGCGCGGCTCCACGGCCCGCTGGCTGAAGCGCGGGAAGCGATGGACCAGGCGCTCACACAGCAGCTCTCCGACCACCTCCCAGTCCAGCGGCCGCGCAAACCACAGGACGGTCGTGATGATCGCGAGGTTCGTCGGGCGATCCATGCGTAGCCAGGCTGCGTCGATGGGGCTCATGTCGCTCACCAGTACGCGCCTCGCAGCAGTTGAGCGACGGCACGCTGGAGGGCGGACTCGCCCTCGTCGACGTTCCCACGCGTTGCCGCCGCATCGGGGAACGCTCGATACGCCGCGCCGAGGATCTCCTTCGCCACGGCTGGCGAGATCGCATACCCGAGCTCGGTGAACGCGCCCAAGTGCGGACCGAAACGATCGGCGTGGGTGCGGATCGCGTCGCAGACGAGCTGCGCCGCCTGCTCGGGCGTGAGCGCCGGCGCGTCAAGCAGCACCGTGCCGCCGGCCCGTCCGATCTCGAGCGCGGCTGCACGGCCGATCCCGCTCGACGCGCCGCTTACCATCACCGTGCGACCGTCGACCGCGCTGTGCAGTGAACGCGGTCCGAGCAATGGTCCTGCGACGGACTGCGCGACGCCGATGGTACGCGTATCCGAGGCGTCAGCGCCACCACGCGAGCCGACGAGCTCTAATAGACGTCACAACGATGCAAAGCCTTACCGCAGGCAAGGCACTGATCGCGACAGGCCGGCCGCAGCGCGCTTGCCGCAAGGACACGAGACGTCGATTTGTGCTGATTCGGCTTCCGGGCTACAGTAGGACCGTGCCGCTGGCTCGTTCTGCGTGTTCGGCGTCGCTGACTGCCCAGGCGATCCTCTCGACGAGTTGCGCGGCGGCGAGGTCGCTGCTGAGATGCACCGAGTCCACGCGCTCGTCGAGTAGTACCGGGGTGTCGTCACGTCGCTGGGATCGGTCGGCTGTCACGATGATTCTCGGCATGGGATCTCCCGGTCTGAGATTCGGTGGGTATTGAGTGGCGGATGCGCCGAGGAGGGAACGCCGGTCCATCCGTGAGGAGTGTCTGGGGGGGGCGGCTGTGCCCGGATTCGGCTCGTGTCCTATTTCGCTCGGTCTGACGCGCCGAGCGCCTTGCCTGCACTCCGCACAACCTCGCGAAGGAAGTCGTACTGGGTGTGCACCAGTCGGTCGGACATGTCCAAGGCGGCGTCGATGATCTCCTGCCGCGTGGAGGGATGCTCGTCGCCGAGTGACGGCAGTTTCTCATCGACGGTATCGACGAACTTGCGTGCCGCCTCGATCGCGGCCCGCTGTCCCTTCTCGACCGACTCCAGCACCTGCTCGGATAGCTCTGTGGGCCTGTCGACGTTCGCCATACGTACCTCTCTTCCTGTTGATCCCACCCGTCTGGATGCGACATAAGGCCAATATGTAGCGTAGCAAGACATCTTATACCAGTTGTGGCTGTGCCCAAAGCGACAGGCCGGCTCATAACCGGTCTGTCGCCGACAGTCTGCGATGCTGGCTTGGTATGACACCGGCACGGCAGCGACACCGCGGCCGACGGCCGGCCACGACGCTTCAGTGCGAGCTCGCGCGTGGCGGGGAGCCGCCGCGGCCCACGGCTCTGGACGCGTTCCGGCTCGCGCGACGGAAGTTCTTGGCCGCAGAGCGCGTCGAGATGAGCGCCCTCGCCGATGAGCTCGGCGTCAACCGCACCACGCTCTACCGCTGGATCGGATCACGCGACCAGCTCTTGGTCGAGATCATCTGGTCGCTGGGCGAGCGCACTCTCGAGAACATCGACGACGACGTTGCGACCAAAGGCGCGGAGCGCATCGTCCAGGTCATCACGCGCTTCCTCGAAGCGGTCATCTCGAACGCCGGGATGCAACGCTGGCTCGCCGAGGAGGGCGAGTATGCCATGCGACTACTCACGCGTCACGACACCGACTTCCAGCCACGCCTGATCGGCGCGGTCCAAAAGCTGCTAGGGCAGGAGGCCGACGCTGGCCGCCTAGACCTACCAGTCGACCTACACGAGCTCGCATACGTGATCGTGCGGCTAATCGAGTCCTACACCTACCTCGACCTGATCACGGGAGAGCGACCCGAGGCGCGACGCGCCGAGCCGATACGCATGCTACTCCGCTAACACAACGCGCCCCGTGCACCCACCGCCAACAAGAGCCCACACGCCTAACGTCTCACAAAGCCAAAACAGAGCCAACCCCGCACCATCTCCGCCGTGGCCGCGGGGCCCCGGGGCCGCCCGCAAGCAGCGTCACGCTTCGCGCGGCGGGGTCGGTGCCGAGGTCGCCGCTGCGGACGCCGTAGCGACGCCGGCCGCGTCGAGCACCGCGGCAGCGTGCTCCAACGCGAGCCGCCCGGCCGCCTCCAGAACCGCGGGTCGGCGCTCCAGCTGTCCGACCTCGGGCCCGCCGCGCGCCAGGCGCAGCCCGTACACGAAAGACGCGCGCGGGCCGGGCTCGCTGGTCGCGGCCGCGATCTCGCGCACGGCGACCTCATAGTCGGAGCTGCGGCGGCGGTGCAGCCCGACGAGCGCGGGGTTGAGCCTGCGCAGCCGGCGCTCGATGATCCGGTTGGCAAGTCGCGGCGGCGGCGTGCGCGAGACTCCGAGCGGCCGCGTCATCAGCACCAGCACGTGCGTCGCGCCGAGCCTCACGGCCACCTGATGCGGGATCGGCTGGGCGAGCCCACCGTCGAGCCACCGACGCCCGCGGAACTCGACCGGGCCGCCGCCGATCCAGGGCATGCGGCTCGACGCCAGCAGGGCGCATCGCAGATCCTCCTCCGAGCGCAGGTCAGTGAGGTCGTTAGCGAGCGCGGTGTCGACGTCGACCGCGACGCAGTGCAGGGGGATGCGGCTCGCCACGGTCCTCGAATGGCGCGCGGCGTCGAGCCGCTCGTCGACGTGGTCGAGCGTGAAGGCGACGTCGATCGCGGCGCGCCCGATCAGCAGCCGGTAGGGGTTGATGAAACGGCGCGTAGCGAACGCGGCGTGATAGGCCACTAGGCAGCCCTCGACGACGCCGGCCAGGAACGCCGCCGCGTTGAGCGCTCCGGCGGACGTGCCAACGACGAGATCGAAGCAGTCGAGCAGACGCCGGCGCTCTAGCGCGCTCGCCATGCCCGCGGACACGACCCCACGCATCCCGCCCCCCTCCAGCACGAGCGCGAGCCGCTGACCGTCCGCGCGCGCTCCGGGCCGCGTGCCATGCGTCGCGCGCTCACGCAGAAGCACCAGCACGGGGTGCGGCTCTGACACCGCGCAGACGATACTCGCCGAGTCCGGGGGGCTTGCGACCGGTAACGCGCGTGCGGGCGGTCATCGAGCTGTGCAACAAACGAAGACGCAGAGCAGCGGCCGCCAGCACGACCCCGGGCGTCGCGCGCACGCGATGCACGTGCCGGCGCAGCTCGAAGCGGGGATCGTCCTCCCACCGCGGCATGCCGATCGGAATGCGCGGCTCCATAGCCCGCTGGCTGAAGCGGGGGAAGCGATCGAGCAGCCGCTCACGCAGCAGCTCTTCAACCGCCTCCCAGTCGATCGGCCGCGCAAACCACAGGGCGCTCGTGATGATCGCGAGGTTCGTCGGGCGATCCATGCGTAGCCAGGCTGCGTCGATGGCGCTCATGTCGCTCACCAGTACGCGCCTCGCAGCAGTTGAGCTACGGCACGCTGGAGGGCGGACGCGGATTCGCTCTCGTCGAGCTTCCCACGCGCTGCCGCCGAATCGGGAAACGTTCGATACGCCGCGCCGAGGATCTCCTTCGCCGCGGCCGGCGAGATCGCATACCCGAGCTCGGTGAACGCGCCCAAGTGCGGACCGACGTGATCGGCGCGGGTGCGGATCGCGTCGCAGATGAGCTGCGCCGCCTGCTCGGGCGTGAGCGCCGGGAACCGGTCGTAGAGTTTGGTTGGAGCGCTCATCGGCGTGCGTACGAGCGGCATGTGGATCGTCGTGAACTGCACGCCATCGTCGGCGCACTCGACCGCCGCCACGCGCGTGAAGGCGTCGAGCGCGGCCTTCGACGCGATGTAGGCGCTGAACCGCGGCGCGTTGGTCTGCACGCCGAGCGTGCTCACGTTGACGATCTGGCCACTGCGGCGCTCGCGCATGTCGGGCAGCAGGCCGAGGATCAGCTTGACCGGGCCGAAGTAGTTGAGCTGCATCGTGCGCTCGAAGTCGTGGAAGCGGTCGTAGCTGAGCGCAAGCGAGCGGCGGATCGAACGGCCCGCGTTGTTGACGAGGACATCGATTATCGGATGCTCGGCGAGCACCCGCTCGAGCAGCTCGTCGATCGACCGCTCGGCGGAGAGGTCCGCACAGTAGACCTCGGCCAGCCCGTGGGACGCCTCGATCTCGCGAGCGGTGTCCTCGAGCCTTGCGGCCGTGCGCGCGACAAGCAGCACCGTGCCGCCGGCCCGTCCGATCTCGACCGCGGCCGCACGGCCGATCCCGCTCGACGCGCCGGTCACCATCACCGTGCGGCCGTCGACCGCGCTGTGTAGTGAACGCGGTCCAAGCAGTGGTCCTGCGACGGACTGCGCGACGCGGCCGACCGACCGTGCGAGCCCACGCGACGCCGATGGAACGCGTATCCGAGGCATCAGCGCCACCACCCAAGCCGACGAGCTCTAATAGACGTCAACAAAGGACCCAAAGCCTTACCTCAGGCAAGACTATTTATCGCGAGAGCCCGGCGGCAGCGCCCTGCGGCCGGCCTCTCGATGAGTGCGCGGCGCCGAGGTCGCTGCTGAGATGCAGCGAGTCCACGCGCTCGTCGAGTAGCACCGGGGCGTCGTCACGTCGCTGGGATGGGTCGGTTGTCACGATGATTCTCGGCATGGGATCTCCCGGTTGAGATTCGGTGGGTATTGAGTCGCGGATGGACCGACGAGGGGACGCCGGTCCAATCCGCAAGGAGTGTCTGGGGAGTGCGACTGTGCCCGGATTCGGCTCGGGTCCTATTTCGCTTGGTCTGACGCGCCGAGCGCCTTGCCGGCACTCTGCGCAACCTCGCGAAGGAACTCGTACTGGGTGTGGACCAGTTGATCGACCATGTCCAAGGCAGCGTCGATGATCCCTTGCCGCGTGGACGGATGCTCGTCGCCGAGTGCCGGCAGTTTCTCGTCGACGGTGTCGACGAAGTTGTGCACCGCGTCGATCGCGGCCCGCTGTCCCTTCTCGACCGACTTGAACGTCTGCTCGGCTAGCTCTGTGGGCCTGTCGACGATCGCCATACGCACCTCCATTCGTTAGTGTAACTAGTAGTTGGACTTATAGTAGAACTCTTGGTAGGATATGTCAATGTCTGCCACGCGAAGCCGGCGGCATTCCACGCGTCGCGAACGTCATCGCGCTCGGGAGCGGGAGGTCGTCGCTTCGACGCGCGCCTTGTTCGATGAGCGTGGTCGGCGCGACGCGCCCGTAGACGAGATCGCGCGTGCGGCCGGTCTGAACAAGGCGCTGATCTATCGCTCCTTTGAATCCAAGGAGGAGATCTTCGTGCTGACGGTCGCCGACTATCTCTCCGAGCTGCAGGCGCGCGCCGCCGAGCTGCCCCAGCCCGAGGACCATGTGCTCGCGCTGCGCCAGGCCTGCGAGTGCTACGTCGACTTCTGTCTGGAGTATCCCGCGTTCCTGGACTGCGCTTTGGCGCTCATGCAACGGCCGGCCGCCGAGTTGCGCGAGCGTGTCTCCGGCGCAGTTTTGTTTCGCCTGGGGCGGTCGATGGCCGCATGCCTGGGGCCGCTGGAGCGACTGCTCGCCGCTGGCGCCGAGGTCGGCGTGTTCGCGGTTGACGATCCCGCCTTCACGGCGAACCGGCTCTACACACAGGTGCTCGGATCGATGCATCTCGCGCGCGTCGGCGTCGGAGTGCGCGAGGCCGCGCCCGGCGTCGCGGAGACCTTCGAGATCGCCCCCGAGCGCGTGCGCGAGTCGTGCCTACAGGACGCACTCGCGCTCGCACGGATAGCAGAGGAGGCGTCGCGATGAGCGCGATGGAGCCCAGGACGATCACGCTCCACGGCCGGCCCCTCACCTACGCGCAGGCAGGCAGCGGCCCGGTGCTGCTGCTGATCCACGGGATGGGCGGCACCTTCGAGAACTGGCAGGCGGTGATCGAGCCACTCGCACGGCAGCACACCGTGGTTGCACCCGACCTGCCCGGGCATGGCACCTCGGCGCCTGGTGCCGGCGACTACTCCCTCGGGGCTCTCGCCGCCGGACTGCGCGACCTGCTGGCCGCGCTCGGCCATGACCGTGCGACGCTCGTCGGGCACTCGCTCGGCGGCGGAATCGCGATGCAGTTCTCCTACCAGTTCCCCGAGATCACCGAGCGCCTAGTACTAGTCTCCAGCGGCGGGCTCGGCCCGGAGGTCAGCCCGGTCCTGCGCGCGGCGGCACTCCCGGGCGCGGAGCGATTCATCGCCGCAACCGTCGGGCCGGGACGCGTGGTGGGATCCGCGGTCGCGCGGGGCCTGGCGGCCGTCAGGCTGCGGCCAAACCCCGACGTTGCAGAGGTCGCGCGCGGCTACGCATCGCTCGCCGACCCCGACCGTCGGGCGGCCTTCCTCGCCACGCTGCGCTCGGTAATTGGTACCGGCGGCCAGCGCGTCCACGCCGGCGACCGGCTCTACCTCGCCGAGGGGATGCCCGTCCTTATCATCTGGGGGGAGCGCGATCGGATGATCCCCCTCCACCACGGCGAGAGCGCGCACGAGGCGATTCCTGGCAGCCACCTCGAGGTCTTCGAGGGGGTCGGCCACCTGCCGCAACTCGAGGCGCCGGGGCGCTTCGTCGCGGTGCTCGAGAGATTCATCGCAGAGAACGAGCCGGCTCTGTTTGACTCCGAGCAGTGGCGCGGGCGCCTGCGCATCGTCGGCAGCGAACCGTAGGCGCGCATGCGCGCGCAGCAGACAACGCACGCGGCCGCCACTCCCCTCCGAGCGATCGAGCACGAGCGTCAGGAGGCCGCTGCGCCCGACGACGGCGGCGCGTCAGCGGCGTGGGTCCCCGCGGATTGAGCGGGAGGGCCTGGCCGTGCCTCGCATTCCGTCCGTTCCCCGCCTGCCCGGGCTGCCGGATCCACTGCGACGGGTGCACGTCCCGCGCGACCTCGAGTCGGTCACCGCGGTCGGCCAGGAGGAGGACGCCGGCGCCGGCGGCATGAGCGGGGAGTCTGTGGAGCGCATCTGGAGCGCGGCCGTCGACCTCTATCGAAGCGGAGTCCATCCCGCCGTACAGGTGTGCGTGCGCCGCCAGGGGGCAGTCGTGCTCGACCGTGCGATCGGTCACGCTCGTGGCAACGGCCCCCATGATGGCGCGGAGGTAGAAAAGCAGCCCGTGACGACGGCGACGCCGTTTGTGATCTATTCCGGCGCCAAGGCGGTCACGGCGTTCGTGGTCCACATGCTCCACGAGCGCGGGTCGCTGGACATCTCAGACCGCGTCTGCCAGCACATCCCCGAGTACGCCCGTCACGACAAGGGCGAGATCACGATCGCCCAGGTGCTCTCTCACCGCGCTGGAGTGCCCAATCTCCCGCGGGAGGCCTTCGACCTCGACCGCGCGCGTGACCGCGAGTTCCGGGTTCGGACCCTTTGCGAGGCAAGGCCGTTCGCCAAGCCCGGGAGGTTTCTCGCCTACCATGCCGCCTCGGGCGGCTACATCCTGGGCGAGATCGTGCATCGGGTGACCGGCAAGGACATCCGCACGGTGCTCGCCGAGGAGATCCTCGATCCGCTGGGCTTCCGTTGGACCAACTACGGCGTCGCACCGCAGGACGTCTCGCGGGTGGCGCTCAACTACGTGACCGGGCTGCCTACCGCGCCTCCGTTCTCGCAGCTGTTCTCGCGGGGCCTCGGGCTCCCCTTCGATGAGCTGGTAGAGGCAAGCAACGACGAGCGCCTCCTGACCGCGATTGTCCCGTCCGCGAACGTGGTCACGACAGCCAACGAGCTCGCGCGCTTCTACGAGATCTTTCGCCGCGGGGGCGAGCTCGACGGGGTCCGGGTGATGAGGCCGGAGACCGTGCGCAATGCGATGACCGAGCAGTCGCACTTGGAGGTCGACCTATCGCTGGGATTCCCGACGCGGTTCGGGTACGGGCTCATGCTCGGCGCGCAGTTGCTGAGCCTGTACGGGCGCGATACCCAGCACGCGTTCGGCCATCTCGGCTTCACGAACATCCTCGCCTGGGCCGACCCCGAGCGCGCGCTCGCCTGTGCGGTGATGACCAACGGCAAGCCGGTGCTCTACCCGGAGCTGCCGCGCTTCTACGGGCTTATGCAGCGCATCACCGGCGAGGCACCGAAGGTGGACGGATCGGACATGGCCGTCTGGGATCCCCTCACTGGACGACCGGAAGGCGGTGAATGACGCGCGATCTCGAGCAGCGTCAGGTTGCCCGTCTGGAGCGTGGCGACGTCAATCCCACGTTCGAGACACTCCTGCGGCTCGCCGGCGGGCTTGGATCGAGTTCACGATCGACGTGAGACCGGCCAACCGCAAGGCGCGCGTGATCACCCGGCGGGCTGGGTCGGCGCCCCATGGCTGCTCGACGTCTTAGGCCCTAAGCTCGGCCGCGCGGACCCCCGCACATAGCCCGTCCTTGGAGCACCGCCGCGCCCAGGTCAGCCGCTTCTGCTTGCGCGTCGATGCTAGTGCACTGTTCCTGAAGTGGCTTGTCCATTTGTGGCCTTGGTGATGATGCGCTCGGACGCCTGCTTTTCGTCGTGGCTGTCGGGAAAAGGTTCCGACGGCCGGCTGCCGTGGCAGGAGCGAGGCTGTTGCCCTGCGCGGTGGGTAGCGCGGATATACCGCCGTGGGGCCGTTTCAGGCCCCGGTGGCGGCGAT